>DBFWPL010000022.1:0-113197 GCA_048463395.1 Alphaproteobacteria bacterium
AAGGTATAGGCTTTAGCTTGGGTGTGTGTAGTTGTGTGTGTAATGCTAAACTGTGGGGAAATGTACCTGACGAATCGTAAGTTAAGTTAACCTCGGTTGCCTGTACATTGCCTGAAATCAGCAGACAGGTTGAAATACATAACAAATACTTAGTATTAATCATAGTACACCTCACACAGTTATAAGAACTAAAGCCTATACCATCTATACTAAGTCATTTTTTTTTTTTGCAACAAAAAAGTGTGTACACCTACGCTTTTAAATGCAATTTCACATTTCTGTTACATTTCAAACAGCGTTTCTGATTTTCGCCGGTGGTCGCTGACCACCCGCCGGGTGCCGGTTCGGTACAAAAAACTCCCTCTCAATCGAGAGGGAGTTTTTCAATTATCTTAGTTGAGGTTACTTTGAAGCTAACTTTTCATCTTTAGCTTGAGCAAACATATTTTTGTGAGATTCTTTTATGGATGCCACCTGCTTTTTAAAATTAGCCAAGTTAGTTCCTTGCAGATTTTCTCCGGCAGAAGCTTTAATTGTCAGCGGGTTAACGCGAGTACCGTTTTTAACCACTTCATAATGCAGGTGAGGTCCTGTAGAACGGCCTGTACTGCCAACATAACCGATAACCTGTCCTTGTTTTACTCTAACTCCCGGATGAATTCCCTTGGCAAAGCTTTTCATATGCCCGTAAGCCGTTGAGTATTCAGAGTTATGACGAATTTTGATGTAGTTTCCATAACCTCCGTTA
This sequence comes from Alphaproteobacteria bacterium, assembly GCA_048463395.1. Taxonomy (GTDB): domain Bacteria; phylum Pseudomonadota; class Alphaproteobacteria; order RF32; family CAG-239; genus JAGAJR01. The sequence continues at coordinate 749 of DBFWPL010000022.1, forward strand.
TATTTGGCAACTTGAACAACACCATCTCCGCCGGCATATATGGCCGTCCCTTGCGGAGCCGCATAATCAACGCCCCAATGTACACGCAAGTCTTTGAAAATCGGATGTCTTCTGCGTCCGAATGGAGACGAAATTCGAGCATTTTGGAAAGCTAATGGTTTGCGATGCAATGTTTTCTTCATTGCTAAACCTTTTTCGTTATAATAGTCGACATTGCCGTTTTTGTCTTTAAACCGATAGAGAGAAACTTTATCCTTACGCAAGGTCAGAGAGGCATAAAGAATGTTCCCCGTTTTAACAAGTTGTCCATCCGGAGACAGATGATTCTCATAAATAATTTCGAATTTATCGCCTTTGCGGACATCTCTTTTAAAATCAATGCTGTAAGCAAAAATATTAATAAAGTTAGCGATGATTTTGTTCGGGACGCCTTGTTTGTTCATTGATTTTGACAATGTTCCCTCAATGCTGCCGCTGGCACTGTTTACTTCTTGCAGCAATTCGTCTTTTTCTGCTTTGGCGATATATTTATTGTTTTCGTCTTTGCTTAAAATAAAACGTTCTCCGGCTTTGTTCGGAATAACGATATTTTCCAGAGAAAGAATTTTATCTTCCTGAATGTCCATAATGGTGGTTATCTGCAGTTTCTGTCCGATACGAAGATTTCGCGGATCATAAACTTTTTTCAGCTCTAAATAGATATTGTTTGCCGTGTTATAGTCTAAACCAAGTTTGGTGAGAATCTTCATAAAAGTGTCTCCTTTGGAGACCACAATTTCGTTTTCGACGGTTTTTTCTTTTTCTTTGTAGTTAACCAGTTCAAATAAAGATTTTATGTTTTCAACGGAGCTTTGCGGATAAACGGATGATGAATCGGCCATTCCCGCGGAAATGGCGTTTTCAAGCATAAGATAGTCAAAACGCTCGTTAGGAGAGATGGAGGCGTTAACGTCATTGTTGTTTGTTAATGACAAAATAAAAGCAAACGCAACGGCAATGGCATAACCAACGGCAATGACGCGATGTTTGTTTTTACGATTAATGATTAACTTATCTTTTATGTTATTCAACTTCATTTAAAATCCAAACTTTTAATGTATTAAAATACTGTAAAAATAAAACATTAGGCACAAAATGCCACCGGCAAAAAATCAGAAACGAATATATGCCATAATCCTTAAAATACCAACAAAAATATGTTATTGGTGTGCATAAGTATAATTATAAATAATCAATGTTAATTTTTTTATAATTTTTTAAAAAAAGTTCTTGCAATTATATTTTTTGTTGGTTATAAGGTTAAGCGAAATTGATGGGGGCGTAGTTCAGTTGGTTAGAATACATGCCTGTCACGCATGGGGTCGCGAGTTCGAGCCTCGTCGCTCCCGCCATTAAAAAACCCGGCTTTATGCCGGGTTTTTTAACAAGAACTAATCTTTTTTATATTTAAATGTCATATATAAAATCGGAGCGGAAAAGCACAGGCTGACGATGTTAAAAAACGTTACCGGAATGGAGTGGATATAAAATCCATAGACAACCCAGCCCAGAATTCCTAAATTATAAATACTGTATGTTACCCGTGAAAGACCTTGCACATCTTTAGTCTTAAATGTTTTTACGGCTTGCGGGATAAAGGCGATTGAAATGCAAAAACCTGCCAAATAGCCGATAATCTCAAAAAAAGTATCCATTTTTTCCTCTTTGACAATTATTCCTCAGCTTAGAAAAACACAAAAAGGTTAATAAAATGATTATTTTGTATACATCGCCATTGATGAAAAAGTCTTGCAATATTTTTTCGACGTTATTATAAAACAATAAAAAACTAGAGCAAGAAAGGAGAAAAAGATGGATGAAGAGAAGAAAAGACATTGGAGCCTGCGTTTCCTGCTGACTTGTCTGAAATCTCCGGTTACGTTTGTATTGAGTGTTCTTTGTTGTTATTTTCTGTTTCAGGCCTATGTTTTGGATAATTCGGCCTTTATCAATAAGGCAATGGCTTTGGGTTGTGTTTTGCTTTGGGTTCTCTGGATTTTGGCTAAAAATATGCTGAAACTGGTTTTGGTTTTGGTTGTTGTCGGATTGGGCGTTTACGGTTATTACGGCATCAGCCGTCAAGAAATTGTCAAATGCGAGGAGAGCGGCGGTGTCTGGAATAAGGAAACTAAAACTTGCGAAGCTAAACTGGGTTTTATGGATAAGTTAGAAAAATTTTGGAAACAATACATCGGCGGAAAAGAATAAATAATCACAAAATTATGGATTTTTTCATAAAGTTTGATTATCTTTATGGTATTAAAGAACATAAAGGAAGAAGCCATGGCTCAATTTTCCAAGCAATTTGCCATCATTAACAAGTTGAAGTCTCTGGTCAAAAAGACCGGAAAAATGTTTAATTCCAAGCCGGATGCCGGAATTACGGAAGAAATTGCCCGCAAAATTCAAAAGTCTGCGTATGACTTAAGCCATAGAAAAGAAAAGGACAGCTATACGCCGCCTTATTTAATGATTGCCGATCAATTGCAAGTGTCGGATGATCAGATTTTCCGAGCTGCGGTTTATAATCTGTCCATGATAGCTTTGAATGAAGATAAAAATGCCGACGCGATTATCGAAATTCTTGAGAAATGTATTGCAAGCGGAGCCAAAAGCAAAGATCAAAACGACTATATGAAATCTAAAATTGAAACGATAAAACGAGGGCGTCATAAAAAAGGATAAATAATAAAAAAGCTGCTTAAATTAAGCAGCTTTTTGTTAAGGTTTGTTTTCCTTATTTTGCGGCCTGTGGGGCGGTAGCCGGAAGAGCTTTGCCTTTCAGGTCGTATTTTTCGATTTTGGCGTTTTTGTGAAGATTTTCAAACTCTTCGGCAATAGCCTGCTGAACAATCATGCCTTCCAGTTGCGGTTTGGCTTGTTCTAAAGACACCGGCTTGGAAGTTCTGATGTCTTCAACTTCAATGACGTGATAACCAAACTGGGTTTTGACCGGTGTCTGGGAATATTGACCTTTTTTTAGGGCAAAAGCAGCATCCCCAAATTCCGGAACCATCATGTTTTTGGTAAAGTAACCGAGTTCGGCAGGTTCTTTAGAGTATTCCTGAGCCAGCTTGTCAAATTTTTCGCCTTTTTTCAGTTTGGCAATAACTTCTTTGGCTTTTGCTTCATCCTGAACCAGAATGTGCTTGGCTTTGACTTCTTTTTCACCCTTGAAAGTTTTGGTATATTCGTCATACAGCTTTTTGACTTCGGCATCGTTTACTTTCTTTTCTACTTTTGTTTCGAGGTAAACTTTGCGGGCGATTTCCTCTTTAGCGGCATCAAGCTGCTTTTTGTATTCCGGAGTAGATTCAATATCAGCTTTTTCGGCGGCCTGATACAAAAGTTTGCCGTTTACATAAATGTCCAACGCTTTGGAATAATAATCGTCGAACGAAACTTTTCCTTTAATTTGTTTGTTGTTGTCATAGCTGTCTCTGATTTCGGCGACTTTGACTTCTTCTCCGTTGACAACGGCGGCAACACCGTTTTTGCCTTCCGCATGAACGGTATAAACGGCACCCAAAGCCAGAGAGAAAGCGGCCAAAGCAACATATTTATTCTGCATTATCTTATCCTCCGGTAAAAATTATAACTTTCATTATTATATAATATATCCGCAAATTATTCCAAGATATTTTTTTGATAAGTTTATAACTTAAGTTCAAACTATTGACTTTATGGTGTATAAACACTAAATGTAAAAGGAATTTGTATATAATATAAAAGGTATAAAATAAATGTTATTAGGTAATTTAGCCCGTGCAGTGTTTGGCAGTGCCAACGACCGTTTTGTGAAAAAACAACAAAAAACCGTTCAGCGTATCAATGCTTTGGAACCGGAGTTTATTAAATTAAGCGACGAAGAGTTGAGGAACAAAACACAGGAGTTCAAAAAACGCCTGACCTCCGGAGAAACTCTGGACGACTTGCTGCCGGAAGCTTTTGCCACCGTCCGTGAAGCTGCAAAAAGAACCCTCGGCCAACGTCATTATGATGTTCAGCTGATCGGCGGTATTGTCCTGCATAATGGTATGATTGCCGAGATGAAGACCGGTGAAGGTAAAACTTTGGTCGCAACGCTTGCTGCTTATCTTAACGCTTTGGAAGGCAAGGGCGTTCACATCGTAACCGTGAACGATTATCTGGCCAAACGCGACGCCGAATGGATGGGGCAGGTTTATCGCTTTTTGGGGCTGACGGTGGATTATATCGTCCACGGCAAAGATGACGATGAAAGACGCAAAGCCTATAATTCTGATATTATATACGGAACCAATAACGAGCTGGGTTTCGACTATCTTCGCGATAACATGAAGTTTTCCCTTTCCGACATGGTGCAAAGACCTTTTAATTATGCAATTGTCGATGAAGTTGACTCTATTTTGATTGATGAAGCCAGAACACCGTTAATTATCTCCGGTGCGGCGGAGGATTCTTCTGAAAAATACATCAGCGTCAACCGTATTATTCCAAAGCTTGTCGATGCTGATTATGAAATGGATGAAAAAGCCAAAACGGTTGTTTTGACAGAAAGCGGTATGGAGCATGTCGAACAGCTTTTGAAAGAAGTCGGCTTGATTAAAGACGGCGGTTTGTATGATGTTGCCAATGTCAGCTTGGTGCACCACGTTAATCAGGCTCTTCGGGCTCACAAAATGCACATTCGCGATGTCGATTATATTGTAAAAGACGGTAAGGTCGTGATTATTGACGAGTTCACCGGACGTATGATGGAAGGACGCCGTTACAGCGACGGCCTGCATCAGGCGATTGAGGCTAAAGAAGGCGTAAACATCCAGTCTGAGAACCAGACTTTGGCGTCAATCACTTTCCAAAACTACTTCCGCCTGTATCCGAAACTTTCCGGTATGACCGGTACGGCAATGACGGAAGAAGCCGAGTTTAACGACATTTACGGTCTGGCTTGCGTGGAAATCCCGACCAACCGTCCGGTACAAAGGGTTGACCATCACGATGAAATTTACCGTACAGCCAAAGAAAAATATAAAGCGATTATTGATACGATTTTGGAATGTCATGAAAAAGGCCAGCCGATTTTGGTGGGAACAACGTCTATTGAAAAATCCGAACTGATTGCCGAAATGCTGAGAGCCAGAAGCAAAGTCCGCTTTGAGGTTTTGAACGCCCGCCATCATGAACGTGAAGCGGCGATTGTGGCTCAGGCCGGTGTTCCGGGAGCGATTACCATTGCCACCAACATGGCCGGACGCGGTACCGACATTCAGCTCGGCGGTAATATGGAAATGCGTTTGAAAGAAGAACTGACCGGTAATGAAACACCGGAACAAGTCGAGGCTTTAAAAGACAAGATTAAAAACGAAATTCAGGAAGGAAAAGCTAAGGTTCTTGCCGCCGGCGGTCTGTATATTCTGGGTACCGAACGCCACGAAAGCCGCCGTATTGATAACCAATTGCGTGGCCGCGGCGGCCGTCAGGGAGACCCGGGAACTTCTAAATTCTTCCTCTCTTTGGAAGATGACCTGATGCGTATTTTTGGTTCCGAGAGAATGAGTGCCATGCTCCAAAAACTGGGACTTCCGGAAGGAGAGGCTCTTGTCCATCCGTGGATAAGCAAAGCTTTGGAAAAAGCTCAGCAAAAGGTTGAAGAGCGTAACTTTGACATTCGTAAAAACCTCCTGAAATATGATAATGTGATGAATGACCAACGAAAGGTTATTTACGAACAACGCAAAGAATTGATGGAAACGGAAGACGTGTCCGATACGTTGAAAGATATGCGTCAGGAATATGTTTCCGACATCGTATCCTCTTACCTGCCGCGTCATTTGACTCCGTCAGAATGGCCTTTGGAGGAATTAAAACAGGAAATTACCCGTATCACGGGATTTGCTCTTCCTCTTAAAGAATGGGCTGAAGAGAAAGAAATTGACGCAGATGAAATGGAAAACCGGATTATCAATGCCATGGAAGAAAATCTGGCTGAAAAAAATAAGGATGTTCCTGCCGAATTAATGCGTCTGGTGGAAAAGAACATTCTTTTGCAGGTTTTGGATCAGTTATGGAAAGATCATATCGCGACGTTGGATTTGATGCGTCATACCATTGTTTTGCGAGCTTACGGGCAGAAAGACCCTCTGAATGAATATAAGAAAGAGGCGTTTAACATGTTCTCTCTCATGCTTGACCAGCTGCGTGAAAAAACAACGTTTTTGCTGTGCCGTGTAAGTATTCAGAATGATTCTGCCGATACCTTGGAACAGCAAAACACCCGCCCTCGGAATGTTCAGGCAATCCACGAACAACCGCAGGCTCTGGTCGGCAGTAATTCTTCCGGCGAGGAGAAGGCCGTTCCGTTCCAATATGCCAAACAGGAAATTGATCCGAAAGACCCCAAGACATGGGGAAAGGTTGCCCGCAATGACTTATGCCCTTGCGGAAGCGGCAAAAAATATAAACATTGCCACGGTCAGGTTGCTTAAAAAACAGTCCCTGTTATCTCATCGGTAGCAGGGATTTTTTTATATTGCAAGATTCTAAACTTTATTGTAAGTTTAATTCAGGCTGATAATACAGCTTAGAACCCAAGGGTTCGGGGATGTAAAGAGTCCTTAATACACAACGGGCGGTGTTAGTACCGCCTAATAAATGATACTAACACCGTTTCTGGTGATTATATATATCACTGGTTACCCTTGTTTATGGGTGAACCGGTGCAAGTATGTTGCATAACATTTTATGTTATAGTAACAGGCGGTTATTCGTTGTGTATGACTTTCTTTACATAGCCCCGGTTTGCCCACCTTTGAGTTCGAAAGGTGGGATTTTTTTACTCGGAGGACGCGATGCTGATTGATGGAGATGATGACTTTGGGAAGAATTTTGATTATCGGCATATTTGGGAATTGGAACGGGACAGAGAACGAGAGGTTGAGGCGTTAGACAAGCAAAAACGGCAATTGGATCAGCAGCATTTTTATCAAAGTATCGGTCAGGTCTTGCGAAAACACCGCCTGAAAAAGAAAATGTCGCAAAAAAGCGTGGCTCTGTGTTTGAATCTTCACGAGAATGATATTTTCAAAATCGAAAAAGGTGAAAAACGCATAACATTGTATGTATTTATGCGGGCGTGTTCCTTGTTGGATATAGATTTTCGTTTTTCCGGAAGGTTTGCTTTGGAAGAGAGTGAATTTGACTTTATTCGGGCACTCCGGCAGCGGGATTATAAGTTCCTTCTTTCTAAAATCTGTGAAGAAATATAGCCTTCTTTAAATAGCGGCTCTTGATTATTTCATCATCATTCCCATATTCAGAGGATGCAGAGAAGGGGAATTTTATGAAAAAAATCGTTTTAGCTTTTTTATTTTTATTGTTTCAATCAATGTCATTTCCCATACAGGCTCAAACGCCGATGGCAGAACCGCCGTCCTTAAATTTATCGCAGTTGAGCAAAAAGCTGGATGCCATGGCCGCCAAATTAAATTCCGGTACGGCAAAGAAAGGGCAGATTTCGGAAATTTTGCAAGATTTAACACAAATGCAAAGTGATTTGTCTCAGGCCAGACAATATTATGTTGCGGAACAGGATTCTGCCTTAAAAAAACTCCACACCCTTGGCGATGCTCCCGAAAAACCAGGCACCGAACCAGTCGGCATTGCTTCTCAACGCAAAGAATTCACATCTTTGGCAGATAAAGCTAAAGTGCAGATGACGCAAATTGATTTACTGACCGCAAAAATTGATGATGTAAATAACCTGATTCTAAAAATCCGCAACAGACAACTGCTGAATAATATTCTGGTTAAGCAAAGCTCTATTTTTCATCCGCAGGAATTTGGAAAATCGCTGGCTGATTTTGCCGTATTTGTCTTTGAGTTGATTAAATCTCCGCTGATTTGGTATAAAAATCTGCCCCTTGACCGTCAGGTAGTTGTAAACAGTAATATCCTGCTGGTGGCGGTCAGTATGTTAGGGGCATTAATTCTGGCTTATTTGCTCAGACGTTATATCAAGCGGGAATTGGGGTATCGTCAGTCTGTCGAATATCCTGACTATTCTCAGAAAGTTAGGGCCGGAATTTGGATGTTTGTAGCGAGAGGGGTTATTCCCGCCGCCATTATCGGAGCTTTTTTGCTTTGGCTTAAAAATACGCCGGTGGTTTATACGGATTCTTTCGGACTTTTGTTGGAAAAATCGGCAATATATCTGTTGTATTATTATCTGGCCAAAGCGGTTGTAAAGGTTGTTTTTATTCCTTACAGCAGCAAATGGCGGATTATTGAAGTAACGGACGAACGGGCACGTTCTGTCAGCTCAGCATTGATAATTTCGGCGGCAGCAATTTGTATCGTGTCTTTTTTTCAGGATTTGGCGGATAAAATGAATTACAATACTTCCATTATCTATTCGCTTAAGATTATGGCTAATGCCGTGAAAGCTTTCTGTATTATCTGGGTAACCAGACGGGCGTTGTATGACAGCAAAAGCCTTTCCGATGAAGAAATTTCCGAAGATACGCCTGTGGCAGATTTAACAACCTCATCCAAAGTCAGCCTAGCGGTAGCTTTTGCCATGAGTATCGCGTTTGCTTTGTCTTTGTTCGGTTATATCCGTTTGTCGGAATATATTATTGACCGCTTTATTGTCTCAGCCCTGGTTGTCGGAGTTTTTTACATTTCCAACAAGTTTATTTTCGGAATGTTTCATCAGTTGCTGTTGCTGCGTTTTTGGGTGCGGACGTTTCGCATTAACCGCAGAACGTTGGTAAAAACCGAATTCTGGTTCGGGCTTTTTTTGACGCCGATTATCTGGGTGGTTGCTTTCTTTGCTGTTTTGGCGGTCTGGGGAGTTTCCGTAGATTTGCTGTTGGTTAAAATTAAAAACTTTTTGGTGGGTTTTAATGTCGGCGGCGTTCATATCTCCATAACCTCCATTTTATTGGGAATTGTCAGTTTCTTTATTATGCTTTCCTTGTTTAAAATGCTGAAAAACAGTTTTATCGGCGGAAGATTGAGCAATATAGAAATGAGCGACGGTGTTCGCAATTCCGTTGTTTCTTCCATTAACTTTCTGGGATTTATTATATCCGGATTATTGGCAATTGCGGTCATGGGCGGAAATCTCGGCAGCATTACGATTATTGCCGGTGCTTTGTCTTTCGGTGTCGGTCTTGGTTTGCAGAACATGGTCAGCAATCTGGCCGCGGGCATGACGATTTTGTGGGAACGTCCGATAAAAATCGGCGATTTGGTTAATATTAACGGACAAGAGGGGACTGTCAAACAAATCAATATGCGTTCCACCGAAATTGAAGCGGGAGACAAATCCACCATAATTGTTCCAAACTCAGACATTCTCTCCAAAAGCCTAATAAATTATACCTATTCCGGCCGCATGGGGCGGATAAGCGTAAAAGTCGGCGTGGATTATAACAGTAATATTCAATTAGTCAGAAGTACGTTATTGGAAATTGCCGCATCTAATATGGATGTGTTGGCTAATCCGGAACCGACTGTCGCTTTGGTTAATTTTGGAGACAATAGCATTGATTTTCAGTTAAACTGTTTGACCGGAAATGTTCTTGTCCGCTCTGCGATAGCCGATGATATAAGAGAAAAAATCATTACGCGTTTCCGTGAACTCAAAATCAATATTCCTTATCCGCAAAGGACAGTTTATCTGGAACAGAATAAAGAAAGCGATACATAATATATTATGTATCGCCCTTTGAAAAATTTGAAAGATTAAGCCCGTCCGGTTCGACAAGACAGATAATTAATGTCAAACCCGAGCGTGTCAACGGCTTTTTGCCATTTGTCCTCGTCTTTTGTCCGGAAAACCAGCTCCGGCGTCGGATTGGTAACCAGCCAGGAATTGTTGATGATTTCTTTTTCCAATTGCTGAGGAGCCCAACTGGCGTAACCGAGTGCAATGAGATTTTCACGCGGGCCGTTTCCAAAGGCAATATCCGTGATAATGTCTATTGAAGAAGAAATGGCAATGCTTTCGTCAATAACAATTGTGTCGGCTTTGATATAATCCGTGGAATGGAGAACAAAACCGCGGATTTTTTCCAAAGGTCCGCCTTGATACAAGTCTATCGGTTCAATGGGTTTCATGGTATTGATTGGAAGTTGGGTAGCTAAATCCGCAAAGGAGAACTCTTTAATTTTTTTATTAACCACAAAACCCATTGCTCCGTCTTTGGTGTGTGTGCAGATATAAATCAGCGAATTGGAAAAACGCTCGTCATCCATGTTCGGCATGGCGGCAAGACATTTTCCCTTTAAATAATTTCCGTCGTTTATAATCATAACGCTTCATCCGATTGTTATTATCATCAAACCAACACTTGTATTCTATCACATAATAAAGTATTTTAAAAACATATTTTTTAAAGTAGTGCCAAATAAATGAAAAAAATTTTTTATCTTATATTTTTTGCTTGTTTTTTCCTGAATGGTGTAATCTGTTCTGCCGCGGAAGAAGGAAACATCGAATTGGATTTAACTGATGCTGATTTGCCGCAGGAAATCACGCTTCAGGATCAGATTAACACGGTTTTGGAAGTCGGAAACTTTTTTGAAAAAAATTATCCGGGAGATATGATTCTTGAAGATTTAACCGATGATCTGGCAAAGTTTTTTCCGGAAGCAACAACTCAGCAACTGTATGACCGTTCGGAATGGGTTCGGGACGGGGTAAGGTTTTACCGTTTTGTCAAGGATATTTATGGTAAGGTCAAAGAAAAAATGCTGATGCCGGAAGAACCTCCTTTGGTTGTTGCCGAAGAAGATTATGATACCGGATACAACGAAGAATATATCGAAACTAAGCCGGACGAGGTGGCCGTTATCGAAGACTTCAAAAAAGTGCTGTCTTACGGGCCGGATTCAAGAGACTATAAAGCATTTAAAGAAAAATACATTAAAGATTCCGAAAAAAATATGCCGGCTGACGCTTTTGAAAATTTCAGCCGTATGTTGAAAAAGCTGGAATGGAAAAAACTTCCTTTTTACGGACTGTTTTATGAGGATCCTTTCAGCGGACGCGATGGCATGGGCGAGTGGGTGAAACAGGATGAAAACTGGGTTCGACTGATTGCCGAAGACAGCAAAATCGGCGATAAGAAAACTGTTCGGGGAGCCGTCCATTTTCATATTCTCGACGGATATGCCGTATCCGCTTATCAAAAAGGCAATTTACCGGCCCCGACGTTTGACTTTTCCGGTTCCGAAAATTTGGAAAAAGCCTCAATCTTCCGTCCGTATCCGGAAAGAATTATTTCAGACAGCCCTGAAAATGATTTAATCGCCTATAGCGAAAATTTTGCCATACCGGTCTTATTTGAGGTCAAAGATAACCAGTCAAATATGAAACTTTCTGCAGACGTTAAATTTACCTTGTGTAAGATAGAAACGGGAGAATGCCGCGAAGTAAACGCCAAACCGGAGATGACGCTTCATCCGGGAATGGTCTTCCGTTCCGCCGTGCGTAATTTTGTTGCCCAGAGTTTTAACCTTCTGCCGCAAACCTCAGGCGACTTAAAATTAAAAGCGGCGGTTATCGACGAGGGTGATGAGAAGGAAGGACAGGTGTTGCGGCTTGTTTATACAAGATTGCACGATACGGCAAAAGTGGATGTGTTTGCAGATAGTGAAGAGCACTTGGAATTTCAGCGTCCGCGAATTGCCATTAATGACGACGAAATCACGGTTCGCCTGATTCCGAAAGAAAAGCAAAATGATCTGGTCGGAAAAGAGTTTGAAATAACGGTAAGTTATAATGAACATGATTCTTTCCGAGAAAAAGTAGTTGCGGAAAAAGCCTCTTGGTTTGATTTTATGCAAAACAAGCTTTCCTTGGGAATAGTTTTGATTGCCGTATTGGGCGGTTTTATTCTCAACTTTATGCCGTGTGTCTTTCCGGTTCTCTCCGTGAAACTGATTTCTTTGACCGGATTTGGAAAACGAACACAGGGAAAACTTCGGCGGGAATTTTTCCTGACGATTTTGGGAATATTTCTTTCTTTCTGGATTATTTCGGCGGTGTTGAGCCTGCTGAAGTATCTGGGATATTCCATCGGTTGGGGAATGCAGTTTCAAAATCCGTTTTTCTTGGTTTTGATGATTTTTGTGGTAAGTTTATTCATTACCCAGCTTTGCGGGTTGATAGAATTTCGGACGCCGGACTGGGTTAATCATTTAGTGTCCAAAAACCGCGATAAAGACGGAATAATGCACTTTCTGACCGGAATACTGGTTGTTGTAATGGCAACCCCTTGCACGGCCCCGTACCTCGGAACGGCTGTCGGTTTTGCTTTGTCCGGATCCGTGGTTGATATTTTTGTGATTATGACCGCGGTGGCTTTAGGCTTATCAATTCCGTACCTGATGTTGCTGTTTGTGTCTGACATCTCGATTTATCTGCCTAAACCGGGAGCCTGGATGAACAAACTCTCCCGTTTTATGATATTAATGTTGATTCTGACGTTAATCTGGCTGATGAGCGTCTTATATGCCCAAACCGACGTTAAAGCGATTATTCATCTGAGCTTGTATCTTCTGGTGTTTCTTGTCATCATCGCTTTGAGAAGTTCAATGATAAGAAAAATGGAAATTTTGTCAGAGGACGGAGAAATAAAACGATTGGCATATCATATGATTAATGCTGTTGTTATTTTTGTATGCCTGGTGCTGGTCTTTTTCTCAATGTTGGATGTTAGTCGCCATTTTGACAGACACCGTAAAATTAATTTGGAAAACAAGCTTCAGTTTATTAATTATCAGGAAATTGCCGACTATGTAAAGGATGATAAGATTGTTGTTGTGGCAGTAGGAGCGGATTGGTGTCTGACCTGCATGTATAACGACGTGGCGGTCTTCTCGAATTTTCAGGTAAGACGTTTATTGCGAGAGGAGAACTTCGTGCTGATTGAAGTCGATTGGACAAATTATAATAAAGAAGTTCTTGATTTTATGGAAAAATTCGGAAGGAAAGGACTGCCGTTCTATGTCTTGTTCAGTAAGATGATACCGGATGGCATGGTTTTGCCTGAAGTCCTGACTGAACATGGTTTTATGAAAATCATTGAAGACATTAAAGGCCGCTGACCGCGGCCTTTTTTAAATTATTTTCCGGAGAGCAAACGCTGTAAAGTTTCTTGCGAAAAACCTCCCCGTTTAACAGCATAATCATAAGCATTTTTTTCGTAAACGTCTTTTCTGCTTGTATCTATTCCGTTTTCAATCAGCAAATTGACAGTTTCTTCCGGATCGGTGGAATATTTAATGGCGTAAATAAGAGCATTTTCTCCTTGGTCGTTAATTTGGTTGATTGCGGCTCCGTATTTAATCATGAGTTTTATAATCTGTTGATTGCTGTTGCTGGTGGAGGCATACATGAGCGGAGTAGTGCCGTCATCATTGGAAAGGTTGATTTCCGCTCCGGCTTTGAGTAAAGCTTCAACTATTTTCAGGTTTTTAAGGTTATTGTTTTTTATAATGTCAGCCAGATTAATATTTTCAAATTCTTCCATATCTAACATTTGTCCGAGGCGATATTCAAAGTTGTTGGCTTGTCTGCAGGCAATCATCAGGCTGGTTAATCCGTCGGCATTGGCGGCATTGACATCGGCTCCGGCCTGAATAATCGCTTCCACGACTTCCGGATACTCGCTTTCTCCGACAGCCGACTGTAAGAGAGTGTTCCCTCTGATATCCCGAATATTAACATCATTTCCGGCTTTAATGTATTTGATAATTTCTTCAGGGGAAGATGTAGCTATCTGTCGGATTTTGTCTTGAGAAATTTCTTGTTCGGAAGAGAGAGTATAAACTTTGTTTTCTTCCGCAGCCACAGAAACCGAATGTGCCAGTAAACATATACATACAAAAAGCGGATATAATATAATTTTCATTTTGCCTCCTTGAAGCTATTATATCACACTTACATCAACACCCCCTCACTCATTATGTCTCAAAACAACCCAAATGGCAAATAATTTTACTTCTTATTCTCATTTGAAAAATAGTTGACAGCTTGATGTTAAAATGTTATTTGTAAAATATAAACATTCAAACAATTAATCAAATGATAAAAAGAGGGCGATATGAAAAAAACATTTATACTTGAAGATTTAGATTGTGCTAATTGTGCGGCAAAAATAGAAAATGCCGTTGCGGCATTGGAGGGCATTGTTTCTGTTACGGTTTCTTTTATGACACAGAAAATGACCGTGGAAGCTGCAGAAGAAAATTTTGAACGGCTGATTGATAAAATTGAAGCCGTTGTCAAAAAAGTCGATGCGGATGTAACTTTCAGAAAGTAGAATACAATGAAACTGAAGAAACAACTGTATAAAATTATCATATCTTTGGCATTATATATTTTAGCCGTTATCAGCGGAGGCAATCAGTGGGTTTCTTTGGGATTATACGCTGCGGCTTACTTTCTGGTCGGAACGGAGATTATCCGCAAAGCGTTGCAAAATTTGTTCAAAGGCAATGCCCTGGATGAAAATTTTCTGATGACGATTGCCACCTTCGGAGCGTTTGTTCTTAAACAATATTCTGAAGGTGTAGCCGTCATGTTGTTTTATCAGATCGGAGAACTTTTTCAGTCTTATGCCGTAAACAAATCCCGCCGTTCTGTTGCCGCGTTGATGAACATTCGTCCAGATTACGCTAATCTCAAAACTCTTGAGGGAATGAAAAAAGTCAGTCCGGAAGAGGTTCGTCCGGGAGAGATTATTGTCATCAAATCCGGAGAAAAAATACCTTTGGACGGCGTAGTCGTTTCCGGACATTCTTTAGTAGATACGTCGGCAGTAACCGGAGAAGCAATACCAAGAGAGGTTCTGGAAGGAAACGAGGTCGTCAGCGGCTGCATAAATCTCAGTGGAGTGCTTGAAGTAAAGGTATCTAAGGAATACGGAGCGTCAACCGTTGCCAAAATTTTGGATTTGGTGGAAAATGCCGGCAGTAAAAAAGCTGAAGTGGAAAAGTTCATCACCCGTTTTGCCTGTTATTATACACCGGCGGTAGTATTATCCGCGGTTATAATTGCTGTTTTGCCGCCGTTTTTGATAACGGGAACTTCATTTGGAGATTGGTTTTACCGTTCTTTGACATTTTTGGTTATTTCCTGTCCGTGTGCCTTGGTTATTTCCGTACCTTTGAGTTTTTTCGGCGGAATTGGAGCCGCTTCCCGCAACGGGATTCTTGTCAAAGGCGGAAATTATCTTCAAGCTTTGGCGGATACGGAAATTGTTGTTTTTGACAAGACGGGAACCCTGACTAAAGGCAGTTTCTCCGTCGTGGAGATAAAAGCGGAAAAGGTTTCTGAGGAGGAACTTTTACGACTGGCTGCCGGAGCCGGAATTTATTCTTCTCATCCGGTTTCTGTTTCAGTCAGGCAAATCGTCAAAAACCTCCCTGACGCCAAACAAGTGTCCGGTTTTGAGGAAATACCGGGAAAAGGAATTAAAGCTTATGTTTCGGGAAAAGAAGTGTATGTCGGTAATGCAAAATTA
This sequence comes from Alphaproteobacteria bacterium, assembly GCA_048463395.1. Lineage (GTDB taxonomy): Bacteria > Pseudomonadota > Alphaproteobacteria > RF32 > CAG-239 > JAGAJR01. The sequence continues at coordinate 16,306 of DBFWPL010000022.1, forward strand.
ATGGAGAGCCTGAATATCGAATGGCAGGAAGCTTCGTTCGGCGGAACGGTTGTTTATGTGGCTGCGGATAAAATCTGCCTGGGTTGGATACGCATTGATGACGAGATAAAAGAAGATGCGGCACAAACCGTTGCTGATTTGAAACACCTCGGGGTGAAACAGGTTGTTATGCTGACCGGAGATACTTGTTCGGCAGGGGAGAACGTGGCTCAAATAATAGGTGTGGACAAAGTCTGTGCGGAACTTTTGCCGGCTCAAAAAGTTGAAAAAGTAGAGGAGTTGCTGTCGCAAAAGTCTCCGAGCGGAAAACTGGTGTTTGCCGGAGACGGTATTAACGACGCACCGGTTTTGGCTCGTGCCGATATCGGAATTGCCATGGGCGGCGTGGGATCTGATGCGGCGGTAGAGGCTGCGGATGTTATCATTATGACCGATGAACCGTCTTTAATCGGAACGGCGATCCGTATTTCTAAGAAGACCTTAAAAATCGTCAAACAAAATATTGTTTTTGCTTTGGGTGTTAAATTTATTGTTTTGGGACTGGGTGTCGCCGGAATGGCAACCATGTGGGAAGCCGTGTTTGCGGATGTGGGTGTTTCCGTATTGGCGATTTTGAACGCTATGCGGACGTTGAGATATAAAAAATAAACCTACCAAGGACAGTTCATTTCAAAAACATCGTCAATCATCTTGTGAATAAGCTGAGCGGTTTTATCATCGCTGAGTTTGTAATAAATCTCTTTTCCTGCCCGACGGTTGACCAGAAGTCCGACTTGCCGCAGGGTGCGAAGATGGTGCGAAACGGCGGAGGTGCTCATATCGACAGCCAGAGCGATGTTGTTAACGCATTGTTCGCTATGGGCAAGCAGCCATAAAATCCGCAGACGGGTAGGGTCGCACAATTGTTGAAAAATATCGGAAGCCTTAAAAAAATCATTTTCTCTCGGCATTTTTTCCAGAACTTTTTTCAAGTCCTGACCGTTATGTTCATGAAGTTCCTTATGGTGTAAATTTTCAGGCATATTCCGGTTTCTTTTCATCTGTCAGATTGAAATCTTACTACACAATAAGTATATGATAAAGCAGATTTTGTCAATCTCCGGACATGAAATTATACTAAGGCAGTGGTTCGGAGATTCCTCATATTTCGGAGCCGTCATCGTGAAACTAAACTATGTTGTTGAAAACAAACAAATTAAAATAAACCTTTCGGGAGATTATCAGAATTTTGACGATGAGACCGCAAAGGCCGGACTTTTCACGGCTATGGAAAACAAGCAGATAAAAGAAATCGTCTTTGACGGAAAGCAATTGGAAAAATGGGATTCAACCTTGGTGGTGATTCTTTTTGATATCAGTAAAATCGCCACGTCCAAAGGAATTGAGGTAAATGGGGACAGCCTTCCCGATAATTTGAAACGCCTGATTGTTCTGGCTCTAAAGGTTAATCGTAAGCCCTCCCTGCCGCAAAGTGAGAAACTCCCGTTTTTGGCCGCGGTAGGAAACTGGGGCTTGGAGATTTACGCTGATATTCTGAAAGGCTGGACGTTTATGCGTCAAACCTTTGCGTCAGTGGAGAGATTTTTCACTGCACAGGCCATAATGCGGAAGGTCGACTTTATGTTTGCAATGGAAGAGTGCTCTTATAAAGCGATAGGGATTGTCTCTCTGGTCAGTTTTATGGTCGGGTTAATATTAGCCTTTGTCGGAGCCATTCAGTTAAAAACGTTCGGAGCCCAGATTTACGTTGCCAGTCTGGTGGCAATCGGCATGAGTCGCATTATGGGAGCGATTATGGTCGGGATTATCATGGCCGGACGAACAGGAGCCTCTTATGCGGCAACAATCGGAACCATGCAGGTAAATGAGGAAATTGACGCTTTAAAAACCATGGGTATTCCGGTAACGGATTTTTTAGTATTGCCGCGAATTCTGGCTTTGGTAATTACCATGCCGTTCTTAACGATTTTGGCGGATTTTATGGGAATTTTGGGCGGAGCGACGGTTGGCGTATTTACGTTGGATATTGCTCCGACGGAATATTGGAAATATTCGCTTAATGCCTTAAAGATGGGAAATTTTTTAGTCGGATTATTCCACGGTCTTGTTTTTGGGATAATTATCGCCTTATGCGGATGTTATTACGGGGTCAATTGCGGCCGCAACGCCGACAGTGTGGGATTTGCCACAACCAGAGCCGTTGTTTCGTCAATCGTTTGGATGATTGTTTTAACCGGTATTATTACTTGGGGATTTGAGGTGATGGGAATATGAAAAAAACAGAACCGCAAATAAAGGTGGAAAACCTCACGATTGCTTACGGCGATTTTGTCCTGTTGGATAAAATCAGCTTTGATGTCAATAAAGGTGATGTGTTTGTGATTATGGGAGGGTCCGGCTGCGGCAAGAGCAGCTTGTTGAGAGTATTGACCGGATTAACGCCGATACGTCGGGGAAAAGTTTTTATTGATGGAAAGAATTTTATTCGGGCGGATGAGACGGAAAAGAACGAAATCATGCAAAAATGCGGGATTTTGTACCAGAGCGGAGCTTTGTTCAGTTCTATGACTTTGGCGGAAAACATAGCTCTTTCTTTACAGCAGTATACGGACTATTCCGAGAAATTGATACAAGAATTGGTATCTTTAAAACTGGCATTGGTCGGCTTGGCCGGATTTGAAGACTTTTATCCTTCCGAAATCAGCGGAGGAATGAAGAAAAGAGCCGGTTTGGCCAGAGCTTTGGCTTTGGATCCCGAAATCGTTTATTTTGACGAACCGTCGGCGGGTTTGGACCCGATAAGTTCCAAGCTCTTGGATGACTTGATTTTAGATATAAACCAAAGTTTGGGAACAACAATTGTTGTCGTAACCCACGAGTTGGAATCAATTTTTGCCATCGGAAACAATTCAATCTTTCTGGACGGCGACACAAAAAGTATTCAAGGTCGCGGAAACCCGAAAGATTTGCTGAAAAATCCGCCGAACGACAAAGTATATAACTTTTTAACCAGAGGGGCTAAAGAAAATGCATAAGGAACCGAATAAAAAGAAAATAGGTTTATTTATGATTGTAGGGATTTCCGTATTGCTGATTATTTTCGGAACATACCTGAAAGGGAAAATTTTCACCGACAGCGGAAATATTCTCGTTATGTATTTTGAGGAATCTATCAGCGGATTGAACGTTGGGTCTTCAGTCGTGTTTAAAGGCGTGGAAATCGGAAAAGTGGCTAAAATAGACTTGATTGCCGATGCCAAGGATCTTAATTTCCGCATCCCCGTTTATGTAAAACTGGAGGCTAAACAAAATATTTCTTCCGTGGATGAGTACTATACCAAACAAAGCCTTTTGGATGAGTTGATAAAAAAAGGATTGCGGGCAAGATTGACCTCCCAGAGTTACCTGACCGGACAATTGATGATTGAATTGGAAATGCTGCCGGATACACCGATTGTTCTGCATCCGGAAAGCAACGTCAAAGGATATCTGGAAGTTCCGACGACATTGTCTCCGATGGGTGAAATATCTCGCGGAATACAAAATATTCCGATAAAAGAAAGCGTTGAGAATTTTAACAAGTTTTTTGCGGAGTTGAATAAACACATGCCGACGCTTTTGCCGAAAGTTCAAGACGTGGTAACCAATGTCAATACGGTGATAAAAGACAATACGGCGTCAACATCTGATATGTTTGATAACCTAAACCGGACGTTGGTAAATGTGAATGAAGCCGCCAAAGCTTTAAGAAACTTTGCCGATTATATTGAACGTCATCCGGAAGCATTGCTCAAAGGAAAAGGAGGATATTAAGATGAAAAAAAGTTTAAGTGCGGTTTTGTTGCTTTTGTTAACGGCATGTATCGGTACGGGAAGAACGCCTCCGTCAAAATTTTACAGCCTCCGACCTGTTAGCACGGTTGAAAAGCCTCTGACTTCTTACCAGGGACTCAGCATAGGGGTTGAGGAAGTAAAAGTACCTGCATATATGGATAAGCCGCAGATTGTAACGGAACGTAAAAATTCCGTGGAATTAAATATTTCCGAACTAAACCGCTGGAGTGAACCGTTGTCCTCAATGTTGCAGCGGACAATAGCCGATGACATGGCGGTATATTTGCCAAACACCTTAATCAAGCCAAAGAATTATGGAAGAGAGGTTTTTGATTATACGGTTTTTGTTGAAATCAATCGGTTAGGCGGTGTTTTTGGTGAAAATGCCGTATTGGAGGCTTGGTGGTATATTGCCGATAAAAATTCCAAAATTCTGGTTAAAGAACAAACTGATCTAACCGAGCCTTTAAGTAGCGGATATGATGTTTTGGTTGAAAAACAAAGTATTATGGTGGGGCAGCTTTCAAAACAAATTGCCGAAAAAATAAGAGGTTTAAGAAAATAAGCCTTTAGGCGAGGTGTGGGTTTGAAAATATTAAGTCAATGGTTAAATAAAAGATGTATTTAACAAGATTAATGGAGAAACACTATGCCTGAAACAAGTATGTTTAAAACAAGCAATGCCTGGCACTTGGTTGCCGGTATTCTGATGGCACTGTTGGGAGTGTATATCTGGATGAATCCGGCCGCAACTTTGGTTGCCATGGCTCTTTATCTGGGAATTGTTTTTATTGTTGTCGGTGCCGGTTACTTTATGGCGTCATTTTCTTTGGATTCCGGATGGTATATGGTGGTTGGTCTGCTGGATATTTTTGTCGGTGTTATTTTTGTCGGCAACTTAGGTGTATCCGCCGCGTCTCTTCCGGTTATTTTTGCTTTGTGGTGTTTAGCCGTGGGCATTATCCAGGTGGCAACGGCTTACCGGATGTCCAAACAGGGACAAAGTTGGAAATGGACGTCTGTTGCCGGTATGCTGGGTATTTTATTTGCCTTTTTGATTTTGGCTTACCCAAGTATAGGGGCTCTTACCTTAACGGCCTTGATGGGATTGTATGTCATTCTGTACGGGGCTGTCGAGATTGTTGAATATTTTTATTCCCGTAAGATAAGTGCTTAATATTGCATAAAATTTAAAAATGCCGGAAATTTTTCGGCATTTTTTTAATTTTAAATGAACTTTTTTTAAGAAAGTATCGTTATAGTCTGTGTAAAGGAGATGAAACGATGGAAGATATATCAAAATTACTGAAAGAGGCCAAGCCGATGTACTTTGCCCGCAAAAGACGCAACAACCGGATAAAAGCGGTAATGTGCATGTTGGTTTGTGTTTTGGGGTTAAGTACTTTTTATCCTCAAAAATATGATTATGATTGGGGAAATTACAGTGCGTACGACATTATATCTTCGGAAGTTTCGGTAACCGAAAACGGCTCTGTTATTGAAGAAATGGGCTTACCGACGGATGAATACGGATTATTGATGGTTGGTTAAATGAAACAGCTCATAGAACAAAATAAAAGCCGGATAAGAGCCATAATCAGAAAGCTGACCGGATCTTATAACGAAGATATTGAACAGGAAGTCTATATTAAGACTTGGAAAAATCTTAAAAATTATAAGGAGGAAGGAAAGTTTTCGCAATGGATAGGGATGATTACCGCCAATGTCTGCCGGGATTATTTTAAATCCCGTCAATATAGAATTTTGACTTCTCAAATGAATGACGAGGAAGCAATGGAGAACATTGCTTCTCCGGACAATCAAGAAGAACGCTTGGATGCCCAAATCCGGCAAAAGCAAATTTTGAAGGCGGTAGACAGCCTTCCTTACAAAATGCGGAAAATTGTTTATCTCATAGAATTTGAAGAAATGAGCTATGAACAGGTTTCCAAAAAGACCGGACTTCCGGTGGGGACTGTTAAGTCAAGATTATTTAATGCCAAAAAAATCTTAAGTGAAAAATTACAACATTTAAAAGGAGAATAACCATGAATAAAAAATTAATGACATTATGTTGTGCCGTGTCTATGATTGCGTTTGCAGCTTCGGCCGATGCCAAAGGACGTCCTGATTTTCCGCCTCATGAAGATCCGGCTTTTCACGAGGAAATGGAAGCCAGACACGAAAAGATGGCCGAAAAATTGGCAAAAGATTTGGATTTGACCGACGAACAGCGTGAGCAGGCTAAAAAAATCCGCAAGGATGGAAAAGAAAAAGTAAAGCCGCTTATGAAGGAAATGAAAGAAATTCGCAAAAAAATGGATAAGATTCGGGAAGAAAACATGAAAGAATTTGAAAATATTTTGACACCGGATCAGAAAAAGAAATTTGAAAAAATAAAAGAGGAAAAAAGACCTCATAAAATGGATAAAAAGCACGATAAAAAACATGACGGAAAAAAAGGAACTAAACCTTCCAAAAAAGATAAAAGCAAGTCTGATAAATAAAGAAAGTAAAGAAAATGAAAAAACTTCTGATAATTGCTTTGGCGGTTTTGTTCAGTGCGGCAGATGTTTCTGCCGCTCCGTTCCGCCCCCTTTTTCCGCATCATCGTCCCCCAATTGTCCTCAAACATTCGCATAAACACCATGTCGAACCGCTAATCGTTGCCGCAGCGGGAGTTATCGGATATGCCGTGGGTAACGCGATATCATCCAACCGTCCGACAAACGGCAATAACTATGTGGTTTATGAAAATCCGCAAAAATGCTTTGTCGTTGTTTCAAAAACGACGGGAAACATAAACCGCCGCTGTGTGAACGGGAATAACAACGATGAAGTATTATACGTAGACTGAAAAAAGCCCCTCGAAAAGAGGGGCTTTTATTTTATCCGATAAGTTCGATTTTGATTTTCTTTTTGAAAAACTTAGCAAAACGGGTCAAATAAGCCAGGGCGAAAGTCGTACCGTTTTCAATCTCAATCCAGCGGTCGGGTTGAAAGTCAAGAACGTCGCATAGTTCGGCAACGGAATAATTGTTATTGGTTCGGATTTGTTCAATTTGCCGACCAAGCAAAACGGTTGTTTCCGGATTGCGTTCGGCAAAGTTCGTGTTGAACGGACGGTTTTTTCTTTTACTCATTTTCAAACTCCTGATTTTGTTTTTATTAAACAAAACCGCCTCAGAAATACTAAGGCGGGGGAGTTGGAAACTGTTAATACTCAGTCTGCATTCTTCGACATATAAATATGCTTATACCTGCAGCTCCCCCAGTAGAGGAGTTGTTGTATTAATGGAGCTTCCACACTCCGCAATTCATCTCTGAACTGCAAGAGAGATGATAAAACAAATAGATTAATTTGCAATTAAAAATTAAGCCCCTCGAAAAGAGGGGATTTCGATTTAAATATCCTGTTTTGGCAGCTGATAAATAACTATCCCTTGCAGGAGAATAACACAGATAAAAAACAGGAACCACGGTGTGGCAACAACCATGTTAAGCGGAAGAAAAATAAGATAAACCGTCAGCATGGATAAAATTCCCAGCCGCATTCTCTGGTTGAAATCATATTTTTTTGAGAAAACAGCCGAAACGAGATAAGAGCACCAGGCATAGAAAACGCCCAAAAGCAAATAAACGGCAAATAAAATTAATGCCCCGAATAATCCGACAAACAAGGAGAACCAGTTTAGCACGGATTGGAAAAATTCTGTGTAATCGCCTTGCGGGATTTCCAAATCATTTTGCAGTTTTATTACCCGAACTTCATTGTCCTTAACGGTGTACAGAGAAGTTTTGCTCAAATAGATTCCCGGTTTCAAAGCCGTTGTGTCCAGAGTATCCTGAGTGGTGTCAATAACCAAAGGATAAGAAATCGTGCCTTCTTTATTAAATTTAATCAGGATATTTTTAACGGTTTCGGATGGTGTAACAACAATCCCGTTTTCGATTTTTATCGGCAGAATTTGGTCTGCGGTATTCTGAGCCACGGGAATGAATGCTTTTCCTCCGCTGCGGATGACAATGGTAAAATAAATGGCCATGATTAAAGAAAGCAGCAGCAAAAACAGCAAGCCGATGCCTTTCCCGTTAAGGATATACTGATAAATTTTTTGCATAATTTCTCCCTTGTTTTAGTAATATTTCAAATATCTGCTTTGTTCCGGCTCAGGTTGTGGAACATTTTCCCGATAAGGATAGTCGGTGGAATATCCCCGGCATTGTTGATGCCAGAGCCGGCATTTTTCTGAAGAGTAGTTATCCACACAGGCCTCCTGCATTTGTTGGGTGCAGATTGTAGAACTGTTGTAATTGTCATTATATAACTTTGGATTGTTCCAGTTTACCCTGTTGGAGCTGTTGTCCGGATGATGGTCTCTGCCCATGGCATCATCCAGCCAATGAGGATTGTACTGGGCGTTTCCGTAACAAGATGATAACAGAAATGTGCATAGAAGCAGGATATATTTGTTCATGAGATTTCTCCGGATAAATACACAACAAAATTTACTTTAATTCCGGCAATTTTGCAATGTTTTTTATTTGTGTAATATTTTGTAATTTTTTTTGGTTTGTTTTTCGTTTTTTTCTGTTTCACGATAAATTCATTGTTTTTAATTTTATAGGAAATAGGAAAAGAATATCATGTGCGGAATAGTTGGATATATCGGAAATAACGCAGTAGCGGATGTTTTGTTGGACGGGTTAAAAAGTTTGGAATACAGGGGCTATGACTCATCAGGAATTGCCTTAAATGACAATGCCGGATTTGATGTTTTTAAGGCAGACGGAAAATTGAACAACCTGTTTGATGTTATCCGTAATGATTCCCAAAGGATAAAAAATCCGACCAGCGGTATCGGACATATTCGTTGGGCAACCCATGGCAAAGCAACGATTGACAATGCTCATCCGCACTTGTCCAATGACGGAAAGTTGGTTTTGGTGCATAACGGCATTATTGAAAATTATAAAGAATTAAAAGAAGAACTCCAACGAGAAGGATTTGTTTTCCATTCCCAGACGGATACGGAAACCGCCGTTCATGTCATTGACCGTGAATATAAAAAGTGTGGTTCTTTGGAGGAAGCGGTCAGACGCGGAGTGCAAAAACTCTCGGGAGCTTTTGCCTTTTGCATTATGCACAAAGACGAGGCTGACAAAATTATCGCCGTCCGCAAGAATGCTCCGCTGATTATCGGTCTGAGCGAAAATGAGAACTATATTGCCAGTGATATTCCGGCGGTTATCGGTAAAGTGAAGAAAATCATTTACCTCAACGACGGAGAACTGGCGGTAGTAACCCGCAATAAAGTTGTTGTCAGTGATTTGTCCGGAAATGTTTTGGAAAAGAAAGCCGAAAACATCGGTTTTAATCCTGAAATTATCAGCAAACACGGTTACAAACATTTTATGTTAAAAGAAATTAACGAGCAGCCGGATATTGTCCGCAAGGTTTTGGCCCGCCATGTGAAAGATGTTGTGTCTCCGGTAGATGCTGATGGCGTAAATTTGAACATCGACTGGAATAAGGTTGAAAATATTTCGATTATCGCTTGCGGAACATCGCTGCACGCCGCCATGGTCGCCAAATACATCTGGGAAGACTGGCTTGGCATTCCGGTTAATGTAGAAGCCGCCAGTGAATATATCTACCGCAAAAACACCACCGGAAAAGGCTCTTTGGTGATTGGAATTTCCCAGTCAGGTGAGACGGCGGATACAATTACGGCCGTTAAGCAGGCTAAGGAAAAAGGAGCTAAGATTCTAATCGTAACCAACCGCGAAGATTCAAGCATTGTCCGCTATGCCGACAGTGTTCTGCCGCTGGAAGCCGGAATAGAAATCAGCGTTGCCGCCACCAAGTCTTACACGGCTCAGCTTTTGGCAATGTATTGGGTCGGGCTTTACGCTGCCGAACAAAGAAATTCATTGTCGGCTGAACAGTTGACGGAATTAAAACAGGGATTGCTGGAGCTTCCGGCAAAAATGGAAGAAGTACTGAGCAATGCCGGAAACATACAGCAGGTTGCCGAAGAATTGAACAAGTACAAGAACCTGATTTATATTGCCCGTGGAGCCAATCAGGCGTCTGCTCTGGAAGGGGCGTTAAAACTGAAGGAAATCAGTTACATTAACGCTAACGGATATGCCGCAGGAGAACTGAAACACGGGCCGATAGCCCTTTTGGATGAAAACATGCCGGTTGTAGCCGTTTTGGCTCCGGGGATTACTTACGCCAAAATGCTCTCCAACTGTGAAGAGGTAAAAGCTCGCAATGCCAAGTTAATAGCGGTAACGGCGGTGAGGGATAAGGCTGCTGAAAATTTATTTGAATATATTCTGCCTGTTCCGGAAACCAAAGAGCATTTGTCTCCGTTGTTGTTAAATATTCCGTTACAGCTTTTGGCTTATTATATGGCGGACAGCTTGGGACGGGAAGTCGACCAACCGCGTAATCTGGCGAAGTCCGTTACGGTCGAATAAAAAACTGAGCCCTCTGAACAGAGGGCTTCGTTGTTATAAGGAACAAAGAGAAACTGTAAAGCCTTCCTGTGTATTTTCAAAAGACAGGCGGCAGTTGTGAAAACGGGAAATCTGATCGGCGATTGCCAGTCCCAAACCGCTTCCAGTTTGCTTTTGTCCCGCCGGACGGAAAAACCTTTCACTTAAGCGGGAAAGAATACTCTCATCCACTTTTGTTTCCGAGTTAATGATTTTAAGTTTTCCGTCTTGAATAGAAATAAATATTTTTGCATTGTCAGGACTGTATTTGACGGCATTGTCGATGAGGTTTCTCAGCAAAAGAGCACATAAGACAAGATTCCCTTTATTAACAGGGCCTTCTTGTGTCAGATTTGTTATGATGGAGATATCTCGACGTTCGGCTTCGGGACGATATTCTTCAATAATTTGTTCTGTGATTTCTGACCAATCAATAACCTCCTGTGTATAATCCTGTTGAGCGAAGGATGATTCTATTTTAGAAAAAGCCAGAAGCTGTTCCACCAATCGGGAAGAGCGTTCAATCCCCAGTTCAAGCTTTTTGAGAGTTGAAGCTAAAGTCTGCGGATCGTCTTTCGACATTTGAGCAATTTCCAGTTGAACCTTAAGAGCCGTCAGCGGGCTGCGGAGTTCATGGGCTGAATCTGAAATGAAACTTCTTTCTCTTTTGAGCATTATTTCCGCTTGTTGCAGAAGAGAGTTCATTGCTTTAATCAAGGGTAAAATTTCAGTTGGAAGATTTTCCGTTTTAATCGGAGCAAGATTATCTGCTTTACGTGCTCCAATTTCTTCGGCCAGTTTTTTCAGAGGACGAAATTCTGTGCTGATGACGGCGATGGTTGAAGCAAGGAGCAGAATAAGTCCGATAAACCACGGAAGCATAAATTCTTCCACCATATCTGAGGCAATATCATCCCGATATTCAATTTCTTGTCCGATGGCGATAATATATTTTTCATCGGATGAGGGAATCCGGACAATTCGCCAATCATCTCCGTCAATATTTTCTTTGTTAAACATTCCGGTAACCGGACTATAGGAAAAATGCTTACCGTTTTCGTTATCATGAAAAATCATTTGCCCCTGAAGATTAAAAACGGCAAAACCGATAGCCTCGTCATCATCATCGGCATTGTATATGTTTTTTATAATCTTATTGGTAATGTTTTGAGCTTGAGGAGAAATATGCAGCCAATCCGTTGCAGCCAGTTGTCTTCCCAAAGCCAGTTGGTAGGTATCAAAGAACTCGTCTATATTTTCTCTTGTTTCTTTCCAGGAAACAAGGGCTGCGACAGCCCAAACCACACAGGAAATAAGAGCAAAGAAAATGATAAGCCTGAGATATAAACTGGATTTTTTCATACTTCCCCCAAAAGATAACCGATTTTATTAATGGTTTGGACAAGTTCTTTGCCGAGCTTTTTTCTCAGATGGTGGATGTGAACTTCCACGGCATTGCTTTGAACATCATCATCCCAGGAATAAAGTTTGTTTTCAATAGCTTCTTTGGTAAGAACTTTGTTCTTGTTAAGCAGCAAAAGCTCAAGTAAAGAGGTTTCTTTGGGTGAAAGGATAACATTTTGTCCGTTTTTTGCGACATTTCTGGTCAGGGGATTGAAAGTAATGTCCTTATACGAGATAACGGGTGTCGGATGACCGTTTTGTCGGCGGATAAGGGCGTTAAGTCGGGCTTGAACCTCCAATAGTGCAAATGGTTTTCCGAGATAATCATCGGCACCGCTGTTTAAGCCGGCAATTCTTTGATCTACATCTCCTCTTGCCGTCAGAATTAAAACAGGTTCCTTACGTCCAGCCGTACGCCATTCCCGAAGAACGGAAAGGCCGTCTTGTCCCGGAAGCCCCAAATCGAGGACAACAGCATCATACGGAGCCTGCAGCAGTGCTTCTTTTCCGTCAGTTCCGTCGGTAAACCAGTCAACGTTGAAACCGAGTTTTTCCAAACCGATTTTCAGTCCGTCGCCGATAAGGCTGTCATCCTCAATAAGGAGAATACGCATATTTTAATCCTTTTTATATCTATTTTTTCAAAATAACGCTGTCGACGTCGATTTCGGTCTCTTTAAGCATTTCTTTGTCTACTTCACCGCGAATTTCAATGGTATCAGCGGGGGTTACATTGACACCGTTCCAATCGTCATCGTCAATTTCCACAATAACCGAACCGGAGGCATCTTTAAACAAATATTTTTCGTGTCCGAGATTTTTTTCGATTTTTCCGACCAATACGACAGGAGTATCGTCACTGAGTTTAAGTGCTTCGGCAACGGTTGTCGGAGCAATGGTAGGACCGGTAAATCCTCCTTGAATATTTTGAGCTTGGGCATTGCTTGACAGGTAAAAAGCCATAGCTAAAGCATATAATGCAAAAATTTTGTTCATAATTTCTCTCCTTAAAAGTTAAGTTAAAATGTTTTTATGCATTTTTACTTCAACACGTTAAACTTAAGGAACGCTTAAGGTAAAAATTTTTTTATTTTATCTTTTTAAAATACAAAAAACCGCGGGCGGAACAATGTCGGCCGGCGGTTCTAGGAAAGAAAGCACAGGGGATTACATTACATCCGGAGTAAGATATTTTCCCTGATAAAGCTTTTCGATTTCGGCTTTGTCAAGGGAGATGTCTTTTTCCGAAGAAGAGAAAAGATAGATACCGTTTTCTTCTCGCATCATAGCATTCAGGAGAGTAATCTGTTTGCCGAAAGTATTCGTGGCAATGGATAACTTGTCCTGCTTGATGTCAATGAATGCGTTTGCCATTCCGTCTATTTTCAGAATAGGCAAATAATGAACGGTGTCGTCCACCTCTACTTTTTCCAGTCCCCATTCTAAAAATTCCTCTTTGATGCCGAAACGTGCGGCAAAAAAGGAGATGGTCATAAATTCAGCCTGATTGGCCGAGAGTTCTTCAAATTTATCCATAGTCTTATATTTATATCGTTATACTAATATCACAAATTGCGGAATAATGCAAGATAAAATTTTCGTAAATTTTGTCGATTTTTTGTTTTAAAAATATTAAGTTTTAAGGCATAATATAAATCAAATTAACATTTAAAACAGGATTCATTCTATGCCATTGTTTGATGAGTTGGAAATCTTTTACGAACTAAAGCACAATATGCAGTTTCTGAACAGTGTAAATGAGACTGATTTGGACAAAAATAAAGCGATTTATGAAGATGCTTTGGAAAATTTTCTGGATGCTTATCTTTTGTATGGCCAAAAAAATAAAACCGGAATGGATTGGATTGTCGGAAAATTAAAGGAGCAGTTAGGGGCTTCTTTAAAATTTAAAGCCGATTCGGAAAAGGAGCTGTCCTCTCAGGTTGTTTCTCTGCAAAAGTTATTATCCTCTCCGGAGCTTTCTTCTTTACAGAGTGAAAAACTTGATAAGGAGATGAATGCTTATTTACAATCTGTGGCTTTGGAACATCAACTGGATGAGAAACTGGCTCAACTTTCTAATTTGCCGCCGGCACCTCTGACAGGATTGGAAAAGCTGATAAAGGAGGCGGAAAAACAGGCTTCTAAGCAAGAAAAAGAGGTCTCTAAACAGAAAAGTGAAAAGAATAAGTACAGCAAGCTTAAAGGTGTTATAATAGATTCGGTTCAATCCCGTTTAGCGAAAAAAACAGACAAGACGGAAGATGATACGTATATCGCCAATCATCTTAATGAAATTGTTCGGGCGGAAATGGTGGAAAATAAAGGATACAAATATCTTAGAGCGTTTTTCCCCGGAGATAAGTCCGTCGATTTAAGATTTTGGGGTTATAAAGGTGGATATGTTTTTTCCAATGATAAAATAAAAGACAAAAACAAGGTAACGGAGATATATCAGCTTTTGGAGGAGGGAGAAAGCTTAACATTTGGAGAAGAGAAAAAAACTGAGAAGAAAAAATCGTCCAAAACGATAACGGATAAAGCCTTTAGAAAACTTCTTTCTGTTCCGGAACTCTCGGAACAGCAATCTAAAACATTGGAGCAGGAACGGAGAGCTTATGAATTTTATGTGTCTTCCGGTTTGGAAGATAAAGCTCAAGAAGTTTTGGGAATGCTGCAGGAAAAATATACCGGAATGTCAAATCAGCAGAAACTAAAGCAATTTCAGGAAGACAAACTTAATCTCCAAAAGATAAAAGCCCAAAAAACAAAAGCAATTGAGAAAGCACTTGCCGACAGCATTCAGTCCTTACCGGAGAGTGAGCTTTTGAATATGTTTGCTCCGGCACGAGGAAACAATAAGACCGAAGAAAAACGCCGACAGAACTTTAATCGGCTGTTACAGACATTCTCTTCCGAAAAATGGCCGTTGCTTCATCAAAGTCGTCGTTCTTTGGTTAATTTGCTGAAAGAAGATTTGAGCCTGTGGGAGAATGTCTCGGAAAATTACTATAAGAATATAAAAAGAAGAGCGGAAGATAATTATTACAAAAGCATGACGGAAGACCTTTTTTCCGGTAAAAAGAGCGTGAAAGAAGTTCTTGCCGCCAACAAAGCAAACCTTCCCCCTGAGGTTACAAAGTTAATTTTGATAAGAAGTATTGAACTGCATGCTTTGGCTAAAGATAACGTTGTGCAGAAAGATAAGATGGATGAGCTCTCTCGCGAACTCGGCTATCATATCCGACTGAAGGAATATCCGGTAAAAAAAGGCAGACAGTTGCGGTCTAAGCTGATTACGGCTACCTTGAGATGCTTGGCAGACGGAAGAAAACTGGACTTGAACTCGGAACAGTCGGGATTTGATGCCAGAGATAGAAAATATATTCAGGAAAATTATGCAAAACTAAAGGAATTGTTTGGCGAAGAGCCAAATTTTCAACCGCTTGTCGGTGATGTGATTGAGGGAAAAGACCGTAAGCAGTCATTGGCTTTAACACCATATCAGAAACGATACAAAACTTTAGGATTGCTTGCAGCTCTTGGGATGGATAAGAAAAATGAAACGGTGGAAAATGAAGTATTTTCTCAAACAACAAATACACCGAACAATACAATGTTGAATGTTGTCAAGCATAAATCCGGTTGGAATATGGATGACTGTTTGTTTGGCAATTATGTACAATTGTGTTTTGACCGAGAAGTAGATATGTCAAATAAAGCTGAAGTACAAAAACTAAAAGATGTATATAAATGGCAGGAATTTAAAAGTAAAAATAAAAAAATGTCTGAACAATTGGCTGCCGAGTTTAATGCCAAAGCAGATAATCCGGCAAAATTGGTGGCAGGGCTTTTAGTTGAAGGAAAAATGTCTAAGGCGACGATACACCATAACGATCCGCTGAAATATGCCGTCAGTTCGGAAAATCCGAATGAATACAATAATCAGGATAATCTGGCGATAAGTATGCAATGGGATGCTTGGGAAGATGATAACCACCAGATGGAACACTTAACGACTATTGAAGGTTTGGATGCCGGAAACCCTTATCTTGTAAAAACCAAGAGTGGCTACGTCCGTCGTACGCAGTATGACTTGCAGGAAGGGGATATTATTTGCTACGAAAAACCACAGGTCAAAGTAGGCGGAAAGTTTCGAGATTTTATTCCGGAAAAAACGCTTTTTCTCAGCTCTACAGGATTGACTGTAACTTCTCCTGAAATTCCGGAAGTCTCTTTATCGCGAGAACAACCGGCAAAAAAAGTCAGATTTCACAGGCAGTTACAAAACACCATGAGAGCGAGAAGCATGGCTTATTAAAAAAATATATTATAGCAAAAGCCCTGGAAATATCTTCATTCATTAGATATAAACCGTCTCAGAGCTTAAAATAGAGATTTCTGAGTTCTTTTCTGATGACGAGATATTCCCAAGGTAATGCTTTTTATCTGATAAAATTCGTAAACTTGATTGAGACAAATATGCAGGGCTAATTTGTTCCTTATTGATATTATTTTATGGGTATGATATTTTTACAAAATATTTTGTGTTAAGGGAAGGGACAATAGACATGAGTGGCAAAGATGAAGGTCTTATAACTTTGAGCAATGGGCAGGCTGAATGCAAAATTTCCCTTTGGGGAGCAAATCTTGTGTCATATCGTCCAAAATCTCAGAAACATGATGTCTTTTGGCTCGGAGATTTAAATAAATTTGATAAAGCTCAGGCAATTCGGGGCGGAATACCGGTCTGCTGGCCAAGATTTGCGGAAGAAGAATTAAACGGAAACCTTCCTCGGCATGGCTTTGCCAGACTTTCTGATTGGAAATTGAAAAAAGTTGTTGTTGATGAGACAAAAATGGAAACGGAATTATTTTTGATTCCGGATACAAAATTCGACGTTAATGCGAATGCTCATCTTTTTATCAAGATTACAGACAAACTTGAATGCAGTTTGGAAACAATAAATAACGGAAAAGAAGAATTTAAATTCAGCGAAGCCCTTCATGCGTATTTTAATATTGGTTCCAGAGATAAAACCGAAATAAAAGGACTTTCCGGATATCAGTATCGAAATGCTTTGGACAGCAAAATTTATACGTTGGAAAATGATTTGATAATTCAAAACGAGTTTGACGCAGCTTTTATAAACCATACGGGGAATGTGGAAATTGCCGATAAGGTGTTTAATCGTGTTATATCCTTGGAAAAAAACGGGTCAAATACGACAGTTGTCTGGAACCCGAATAAAGATTTAGCAGAAATGAGCCCGGGACAATACCAAAACTTTGTCTGTGTGGAACCTGCTAATCAGGGAAATTCGTTTGTAACGCTCCAACCCGGAGAAAAACATAAAATCTCCATGTCCGTACAGGTAAGAGAATTAAAATAACCAGGATAAACTAAAACCGAACAGAAGGTATGTTTTTTGAATATCAGGAAGATCTAAACATGTCATATGTAAAAGGAACTCTGTCAAAAGATGAGGAAATTAAAGAAGTTGTGAAGTTGCATTGGTTTAATTATATTTTTACAGGTATTTTGGCTTTTATTGCTTTACTTTTTGTTATTTCTTATTTTGCCGGTGCCGAATTACAAAAAGCCCCTGGAACAAAATGGATTGTTATGCTTTTTGTTATATGGGCATTATATGATTTCCTGAAACTATATACAACCGAAATGGTTATAACAAATAAGAGAGTTATATGCAGAAAAGGAATTATTAGTATAAAAACAGAAGAATTGAAAAATGCAAAAGTTGAATCTATTGAGATTAAACAATCAATATTGGGAAGAATTTTGGGGTATGCCACTATTTGGTTCTCGGGAACGGGAACATCAAAAGTAAAATTTGAAGCCGTTGATGACCCGTGGACAATAAAAAGTCGAGTGGAGTCAATCATTGGCGATTAATTTTTTGAAGAGGTGTAAAAATACACCGCTTTTATTGTATCCCCGCTCCCGGTTAGGCCGAGGGAGATTTGGTAACTTCTTGGCTGGAGTATTTTATAGCCGGTGTGGCTGACGCGTTTGACAAGGTTCATGAACATGTCAAAGATAAAAAACAAAAGGATTTACGGCAGATATATTATTAGCATCGTTGTTAAGAAGAGCAGAAAGGCGAGCTGCCCCCTGAAGTTTTCTCTTGGTTAAAAACATGCCTAAAAGCGTTGTTGAGAAATTGATTGCCTGTCTGGATGAAGAAATTTATAAAGACCATAAAATGGAAATAGAAGCCCAAAAAGCATTGCAACGGCAAATAGCTGGTTTTGCAGATAAAGAAAGCCGTTTGGTAGACCTGTTTACGGAAGGTAGTATTACACAGGATTTATATACCAAAAAACTAACAGAATACAGACAAGATAAGAAAAAGCTGGAAGAAAGATTAGGCGACTATAATCACTTGACTAATCAAGGCTTAATTACGCTCAAATACTTGGCTGGCTTGCTTTTGATGTCAGACCAGATTTGGGATTTTCTGAACAACGACAAAAAACAGAGGATTTTAAAATTACTTTGTTCGGAAATTTTATTAGACGGTAAAAATGTAGTTATTTCAATAAGAAAGCCTATTTTAGCCAGTGCTAAAATAGGCTCTTGTCCAGTCTGGCTGGAAAGGATTTTTAGATTTAGGAGAGAAAACAGTTATAAATTTCCAATTCTTTCAGGCTCATAGAGAGGAAATTCTTGGTATGCAAGAGCAGGTTAAGTTGATAAGAGAGATGATGAAAGTCAGATGATTAAAAATATCAGTTGTTTTTGGGTAAAAGTTTATAGACAAATTTGCATATTTTTAATGCACAAGTTACAGAGTGATATGTTTTGTTTTCACTTGTGATTGCTTTGTGGAGTGAATCAATGATTCCAATACCAGAAGCTACGCATTTAATGTGTTCATCAGGAAACAACTCAATCAGTACTTCTTTGCCAATATCCATTAATACATCTCTTAAAGAAAGAACTCCTTGTTTCTCTTTGTATTGAGTATAAATATTTTGAGTGTACTGAGATAAGAAACGACAAGCATCATCATATTTTTTATCAAGAGTAGGTTGAAAAGACATATTTATGAATAAATTAATATCGTTAGCTGTTATGTTCCTGTCGGCCTCAATTATATTATTAAATTGAGATACTAAAGGACAACTGAAACTGCTATTGAGATATTTGCATTGTCCATTAATGTCTTTAAAGTATGTTTTATAAGGGCATATTGAGTATAAATCTGTCATATTATCTCTCCATACGATATTTTTTCATCAGAATACAAATTTCATTTTTTCAATAAGTTTTATATCACAATATTATAAAAATATCAATCAATGCACATTCTTTAACATTTCTCTCAAAACCCTTGAAAAATATAGAGTTTGAAAATCATGATCCAAAGCCCTCGCGGCAAAATGTTAAACTTTGTTCGGATTAGCGATAAAGTTTAACATCTGCACCGTTTTCTACTTTACGCCGAGCTCTTTCATATATTTGCCGTAATTTGCGAGTGCGTCATCTGTTTGTTCGATGATTGCTGAAATTTTCTTTTCCGAAAATCCGAAAGGTGAGGCGGTTTTAATCAAATCACTGTCGGTAATATCCGTTCCTTTACCGTTTACCATAGATGTTTGTTCGCCGTTGATACCCTGCGAAGGTGTTAAATCGTACGCCGGTGTCATTTTCCAGTTGTTGTCTCTATCAAGCATAAAAGAGAAGTTTTTACTGTGATCGTCTTTGTTTCCGGCTTTGACATTGAAAATCATCAGCCGCACCATTTTCTCAACTTCCCGAATATCTTTGGTGAGTATTGAGGTTAATTTTAACAAAGCGTCATAGTTAATGCTTGATGTTCGGTGGCTGGCGTGCAATAAACCGCAGGCCGTATGAGTATGCACTTTTTCAGCACCAATCCGGTCAAAACGTTTAACGCCGAAGTGTCCGATACAGTTTTTTGAGGGGAATAAATGCGTTTCCGGCATTTCAATACCGGCATCTTTGGCAATCTTTGAATAAACATATTCCTGTGCGCCGATGTTTTTATTATCGAGCGATGAGGCGAACTTAATCAACCACGGGCTATATCCAGGTTCCGCCAAGTTTCCATGAATCAGGTTTTGCTTATCATCTGAAACCAAAGCTACAATCTTCGGGCGTGCACCACCGGATGAGCCATTAAGCGTTAAAAGCTTATCAAGAACTTCCGAACTCTTGCCGGCCAAAATATGATTAGCTTCCAAACAAAGTGAATCCAGTTCTATATCGCCGACAAATTCGCTGTCATTTTCGGTGATCGGTTCATATTCCAACGCACCCATAGCATTAAGCCCAATCATAGACAAACGCTGTAATGGCGTAATTTGTTGCAGGCTCAAGCCTTTCTTTTGTAATTGTCGGTCTAAAAGCAAACAGCCCCAGCCATCGGGTAAGCTATCGTTAAACACACCGTAAAGTCCGTCAAAGGTTCGTTTGGTGTCTTCAAAGATTTGCGATTTCAACGGAAGCATAAAGGGGGACAAATTTATTCCGGTCGCAATAAATTCGGGGGCATATTCAAAAAAGATACGTTGGCCTTGTTCTTCTAAAATCCCGACAAAGTACCGCTTGCCGTAAGCATTCAAAAAAACATTCAATCTCATTTGACACTCCCTCGCTTACGCTTTTTCTCTTCTTTGCTTTCAAACAAACTGCCCCGCGGTGCATTGTCAGCAAACAAAGCTTCAAAGTTCTCTAAACAACCCAAAGTCAAGGCGATATCAATCAGCGATTTCAATGAAATCTCGCCGGTTCTCTCAAAGCGTTTAATGCTTCCCAAGCTAACCCCGGAACGCAAAGCCAAGCCTTCCTGCGTCAGGTTTTGCTCCAAACGCTTATCTTTGGCTCTAGTTGCAATCTCTTGCGTAACTTCTTGCAGCGATTTTAATACAAAAGACAATATATTATCTCCAAACGCTATTATTTGCTATTTACGGATATTATATTATCTGTTAAAATAAAAGTCAAGAGTGCAATTTCTTTACAAAAAGCACATTTTGGGGGAGGGAAGTGGAATACACCAAACTCATTACAATAAAATTCTTATAAAGCTTTTAATATCTAATAAATTAAAGTTTATCAAATGAAATTCTGTGTTAATTTAACAGATATTGATAGCAATAAAAGGGAACGATATGAGTATTTGTCAAAAAATTCAGGATTTAGAAATAGATACACAAGATATTTGGAAAGATGATATTCTTAACCGTAAAGAAGTTGCAGAAGACTTTACCCGTATACTAGCGGATACTCAGCAACCTTTTGTCGTTTCTGTGGATGCTTCATATGGAATGGGAAAAACTTTTTTTCTGAATAGGTGGCGTGAAAAATTAAAAAAAGATGGATATCAAGTTGCCTTTTTTAATGCATGGAATACAGATTGGGAAAAAGAACCGTTAGTTCCTTTTGTAAAAACAATTATAGATTCATTTCCTCGAAATATAGGAGAAATACTTAAAGAAAAAAGCATAGGAATATTAAAATCTGTTAAAGACTACAGCAATTTTGTTATTGAATGTTCTGAAGGACCAGAAAATACATTAGAAAAAATAGCTCAAATTATAAATCCTGATAATAAAATTGAACAATATGAAGCAAAACAAAAACTTATCAATGATTTCAGAAATACGATTTGTGAGAAAATTAAAGATAATAAATTATTTATATTTGTTGATGAACTGGAAAGGTGTCGTCCAACATATGCTGTTGAAGTATTAGAAACGATTAAACATATATTTGATATTCCTAATGTCATATTTATTTTAGGAATCGATAGAACTCAACTGAAACATACAATTTCAGCTTTATATGGTTCTGACATGGATGGTGAAGGATATCTTAAAAGATTTGTTGATTTAGAATTACATTTGCCTAAGCCAAATAGGTTGGATTTGATGGCAATCTCCAGTTTGTTCTTGTCAATTTTCTGCTCCACAGCTTCCGCACCGACATTTTGCTCATAAAACTTAGCTTCTTTATTATATCCGTTGATGTTCAGGGCATTAAGAAAGCTCTTAAAACCGTTTTTGGCCGGTTTGGTGATAAACGGTGCAAAGCTTAGATTTTGGATTTTGACATCTTTTTCAATTTTCGTATTTTTAAAGCTGATTTCGCGGAAAAAAGTCAAATATTCCAAGATGCTCTTGGTCGGGATTATACTGCCGTCAAAATTTATGCTTCCCTTAAAAATCGTGTTTCTGATTTCAAGGTGATATAAGCCAAATTCCGCCGTATTGTTAAAATTCTTCATATTTAAACAGCTGTTCTCGTTAAACAGACAACGATCAATCTCTACCGGAATGCGTGCGTGTATGTCGTCAAAGTTCAGACTGCCGTTAAAGACACAGTTATTAAATTCAATGGGGGCGTCCGGATTATCATCACGAATGCGGATGTTGTAATTCTCTTCAAATACACAATCATAAAAACCGATACCGGCCGGCAGAATATCAATTACGTCATTAACCCCAAATCGGCAGTTAATGAAAAATAGTGTACTGATATAAGGCGAACTTGTCGCACCAAATAAAGCTCCGGCAGATTGTACATCTCCAAAATCAAAGCCTTTGAAACAAATCCCGATGAGGCTTCCTTGAAAAAGACCTTAATGTTCTTTAGTTCGCGAGGAAGAGGTGCTTTTTCGGCATCCGGAAGCAGGTTGTTAATCGCCGGCACAATATCGCTCACAAAATTGTAATCATAGGGAATATCATAGCTTCAATCATAAGAGATTATGTGCCAAGCACAAAAGGCTGACCACAATTTAAACATTCGTAATCCGAAATTAACAAAAGAGCCGTTTGTTCTGCAAGGAATAATAAGATGTGGTCTGACCAACCAATTGTGTGTTTGCGAGATAAAAAAGAGAAAATACATCTATATTTTCAGCTATAAAGCCGATGGTTCAAGGTGTTATGTGCCGGAACAAAATATTTTAACTGATATTGAAGCAATCTTAAATAGGATTAAGTTGCCGGAAAATGTGGTTGAAGAACTGAAAGAAGAGCTTAAAAAGCCAAAGCTAATGAACGACAGTATTGTCGTCAAGAGGTTATCAGGCTAAAAGCCGAACAAGAAAAGATTAAAGATAAATTAGACAATTTGTTTGATTTAAGACTTGACGGCGAGCTTGACCGAGAAACCTTTGATATCAAGCGAAACGAACTGCAATTAAAGATGAGTCGGTTAAAAAATAATATTGTCGCACATGAAAAGACAGACAATACCTCTAACAATACAATATTAGAACTCATGGACATTGCAACAGAATCCAGATATTTGTTCTCCTGTTCGCAAAATATAGAACTCAAAAGGTTCTTACTGCACTTTGTTTTTAAGCACTTATGGCTTACCGAAGGAAAACTAACCTACGAGTTGAATTTCCCGTTCAGCGAGTTTGAAACAACCAATTTGAAGCAAAAGGGCAAAGATGCATTAGAACTCGTGAAACCCTTGGAAATTAAAGGGCTTCAAGGAATTGAGAGCAAAAACATAGGAAATGACAATATACTTGCATTAGAACTGAAAAACATCGTTAAAAAAACAAGAGGTTAGATCTCGAAATCTAACCTCTGTTCAGTCTGGCTGGAGACATCGTGCAATTTGCGAGCTAAATTTATTAAGTGTAATTTAAGGAATTTTGCGATTTATTTGCCTAAGCTCTTGCTTTAAAGAAATAAAATCCCTAAATAACAAGAAAATAAAATTTTTTGAAAGTTGAACTAATGGACGAACAGATTGATAAAGTTTCGATATACAAAATGAGTGGAAATGTAAAAGATTTTTCTGAATGTATGTCGGTAAAAATATCCAAGGATAAAATTGTTGATATAAATACTTCTTCATTAATTGGGATGTTTTATTATGATCAAATTTGTTCATCAAGCAAAAAAGAAGATATATCTTGGATTAAATTTTTTAATGAGAAAATTAAAGGTAAGATTAGTGGAGAGTATTGTAATGTTTACCCTAGGGGTATTTTCTTTTATAAATTAAATAATACAGAAGATTTTTATGTGATGACTTTTGGGCTAGGGGCTGATGCTTTCATTAATAAAAATAACATTGTATTTGATTTTGGAATTAAAGTTGCCATGAATATATGTGATCCAGATAAGTTGAGGAGAGTCTTATCTTCCAAAGTTGAAGCAATAGCTCTTCATTCAGAAAAACAAATAAATAATGGGGCTAGATTATCGATTTTTGATATAGATGATGAAAAGGAATTTTTACGCAAGATTGCAACCAAACCTTTACCTAAATACAGTTATATATCTGTTATTACAGGAGCAGAAGCCGTCCAAATTAAATTTGGGAAGGATAAAAAATTAGACTGGGATAATCTAGGAGAGATAACTAAAGAGTTAGATGAGTTATATCTTTCTCAAAAATATAAAGAAACATTTAAAAATTATGATAATTTTAAATTTGTAAACAATAAAGACCCATTAAAAAATGATTTAGATGAAGAACTCCTAAAATGTTTGAAAGAGAAAAACATTGATAATATATATTTAACGTCACCAGATTTTTTTGATTATGAAAATTTCGAATTTTCATATAATAAACCAGATAAAAAAGAGGATATTGAAAAAATAGAGAGATTTAGTGAGTTATCCCTATCTGAATGCTTTTTTAGGTACAAGATCAAAGTTACAACAACTGCTGATACATTAAAGACCTGGAATATATTTAAATATGATATTGAGAAGAAATTTTTTTCAAAACTATCGTCAGTTTATAACTGTTTAGTAGCAGAGCTTGATTATAACAATAACAAATTTATACTATTCAATGGACGTTGGCGTCAGGTTGATAAGGGAGTACAAGCTAAGGTAAGTAGTTATTTTAAAAATGAAGGAATTGATTTTGAAGAATATGATGTTTCTGTTCTCTTAAATAATGTGTCTATCTGGAATGGAAAAAGCGGAAAAGACTCACAATATAAAGAAGCTATCTATAACGAAATATGTGCAAAAAATAGCAAGAGTTTGTTTATGTTTGATCGGTCAAGAACTAATTATGGGGAAATGTGTGACTTATTATCTTTAAATAGAGAATTAATACATATAAAGAGGTTTGAAACAGGTTCTGCATCAATCAGCCATTTATTTGTTCAAGCTAAATACTATACGGATGTTTTTATTTCAGATGATGAAGCAAGAAAACAAATGAGGGATTTTATTGATAATAGTTCTCAAGATTCGAATAAAGTAAATTATCAAAAAGATAATAATAAATTTAAAGCTATAGTTCCCGAAGAAACACCATTAGATACAGATTATACAATTATTCTATGTATTCTCACAGAGAAAGAAAAAAGAATAACTGAGCTGCCTTTTATGGCACAATATGAAATATATCAAACACATAGATACTTAACTAATAATAGGCATTTTAAGATGAAGTTTGTAAATAGACTTATTACTAAACAAAAAGGAAGTCTTTAAATCATCTTGTTGTTATTCAACCAAATTCCTCCAGATTATTCATGGTAATAGTTGTCCATAGTTTTGGAGAAGGAGCTGAGATGAATTTATCAAAAGGTTTATTTATCGTGTAAATTAGTTTATCTCCAGATAATTTACAATCAGATAGGTGACTATAATCACCTGACAAAGCAAGGCTTAATTACACTCAAATACTTGGCTGGCTTGCTTTTGATGTCAGACCAGATTTGGGATTTTCTGAACAACGACAAAAAACAGAGGATTTTAAAATTACTTTGTTCGGAAATTTTATTGGACGGTAAAAATGTAGCTATTTCAATAAGAAAGCCTATTTTAGCACTGGCTAAAATAGGCTCTTGTCAAGTTTGGCTGGGGTGGCTGGATTCGAAAACCCCAGATACTAATTGTCATATATACTGCAAAATCAATTAATTAACACCTATGTTGTCTGGGGTCAAAGTCATCAAAAATTAGCACCAAACATTAGCAGTTTTTTTGATTGTACATTAGCACTATAATCTTTGTCAACAATGGCTTTCAGAAGATTTTTGTTTTTGTATTTTGGTGTTAAACATTAGCAGAAAAAATTAGTCGTTTGGAAAGTATTTGCATTTACGAAATCATTACTTGTATTTTGATTGGCTTATTTTATTATAAATTAAAATTTAGAGCTATCTCAAAAGCAGATGATTGTTTAAAATAATGAAATATTTAGAGATATAAGTAGAAGGTAAAATTAATGAATGTTGATATTGAAAATATGGTTAATGACTTAATTCAAAAAACAGATTGGATTGGACATATAATAACTTTTTTATCAGTGTTTTTAGGTGCGTATTTTGCTTATAGATTTGCTAATCGCCAAGAGCAACAGAAAGATAAAAAAATAAAAATAGAAAATTATAACATATTATGGAATAAAGTTGCTTTATCATTAAATAATCTTTTTCTTTTTAAAGAAGTCTATTTAGATTGTGTAAAAGAGGCTTTTGAAAGAGATGATTTTAAAGAAGCACTGCGGACGTCTTATATTCCGGACTGTGATTTTTCTTTTGATGAAAAACACTATTTCGTAAGTTTATATAACAGATGTTTTTTGACTGAATTATCCCTTTTATCTAAAATAGATTGCTCTACTATAGAGGAAATTAAAGGTTACTACCAAGATGTATTTGGTGTTTTGTATACTTTGGATAATAAGAAGCAAGATTTTCCTGAAAAGTATGAACGCTTAAAAAGACGTTTTATGTTTCTCTATAATGAGTTTGAACATTTGTGTGCTCGAGCTTATTATATTAATAAAGAATTTGTAAAAGGGTTTACCAAATATTTTAATTCATATAGCTATGATGGTACGTTAGACAATTTTGAATTAGAAGCAAAAATAACCGAGCGTATTCATAGTGAAGATAGTATATGTTTTATAAAAGATAGAGAAGCTCAATTTGATGTATATTGGCGAATTGATCCTAATATTTATTGTAATGTTTGTTTATGGTTTAGAAAAATTAAGAATTTTTTTAAATTTTTAAGCGACTTTTTCAAAAGACCTAAGATATGCAAAACCTGTTGTTGTCGTAAAATTAAAGCCAGATGTAATATGAAAGATTAAAAATTTATAAAATTTCACATTACAATAAATAGGAGTTTTCTAATTTTCAGGGGCAGGTTTATGATGTAATTATTTGAAATATATTTTACGAAATTTGCGAAATTATCATTTTGTAAAACATATTTTATATTTATCTTGATTTTTGCAAGTTTATTAAGTATATTTATAATAAATATATGGAAAGGAATTTGCAAATGGTATCAGAAAGAATGGTTAGTAGACCGCAATATATTGAACAATTGAAAAAATGGCAAAGCCAGACCGATTTGATCAAAATCGTTACTGGGGTTAGACGTTGTGGTAAATCTAAGTTGTTTTATCTCTATCAGCAAGATTTAATTATAAATAAGCTTGTAGATGATAGTCAGATTATCAATATTAATCTTGAAGATCTTATGCAAACTAGAGAAATTGGTTTGGATTATGATCAAGAAAACTTCTTAATTGATTATAATAGGCTGTTAGATTATGTGGTTGTTCGTCTGAATCCACAGAAGATGAATTATGTTTTTATTGATGAAATACAGTTATTAAGAGACTGGACGCTTGTTGCGAATACCTTACGTTTACAAAATAATGTTGATTTGTATTTGACAGGATCTAATGCTTATATGTTTTCTAGTGATTTGGCAAATCAATTAGGTGGTCGTTATGTCGAAATCAAAATGCAACCCTTGTCATTTAAGGAATATTTGGGTGCATATCCGCAATTTGCATTATTTGAAGTAATGCTTCATGGTGAGATTTTGAATTCATATTCGCCTATGGATATTTATTCTCATTATATCAAAGAAAGTGGCTTCCCTCAAACACTTAATCTGTTATATGATAAACAGCTTATAAGCGATTATTTGTTAGATACCGTTTATTTGAATACAATTCAGAAAGATGTTGTGAAAAGATTTAATATAGCTGATACCAATAAATTAGATGCGGTAGTTAAGTATTTGTTTGATAATATCGGTTGCGAAACTTCTGTTCGTAATATTTCAAAAAATTTAGAAGCTAGTGGGCGTAAAATATCAGTTCCAACGATAGATACATATATTCAAGGGCTAGTTGACAGTTTTTTGATGTACAAATGTGATCGGTACGACATTAAAGGAAAACAGTATTTAGACAGTAATGCTAAGTACTATGTGGCTGATATTGGCTTAAGGACAGCTTTACTCGGTATAAAAGATATGGATGCCGGTCATATTCTGGAGAATGTGGTTTATTTAGAACTCATACGTAGAGGTTATGAGGTATCTGTAGGTAAACTGGTAAAAAGTGGTAAAAATATCGAAGTTGATTTTGTTGCCAAGAAGAGTGGGGGATTGGTTGAATATTATCAAGTGGCTTTGAATGTTCTTGAACCACAAATTTTGCAGCGAGAATTAGCGTCGTTAGAAGCAATCGATGATAATTACCCTAAATTTTTACTGTCAATGGACTACGGTTCAGGAGAGAACAATGGTATCAAACGCCTGAACGTTTTTGATTGGTTGTTACAAGAAGATTAATTGATTGGTGTTATTTGTATTTCCGTGATTAGTTAATGTGCACTTTAGTTTTTGAGGTATGATTTATCATTTTAGAACAAAATTTATGTATTTGAGCAAAAGTTTGAGAGAAAAATTTTAAGTTTAAATCTCAAAAATAGTTGTTTGTTCAAAGTAACTTGTTTGACAATAATGATTCCAAGATATAAAATTACGCTAATTTAGTAACATAAGTGGAAATTAGATGGTAAAATACAGAGGTGAAAATCTTCCAACATTTAAAGGGTATGCGGGGCAACTATCGAGAGCTCTGTATCATTTGATTACTGAACAAAAAGAAGTGCATATAGAGAAAGAAGATGATACTAGTATTGTTGACAATGAATATATTGTTAAAGCCGAGCAGTTAAAGATTATTAACGTTAGTGAATTAACCTTTAAATCTTCTGACTTCATAGATACTCTCCATAATTGGCTGGATCTTTGCATAAAATCTAAAGACAAATGTGTCAATACGAAATTTGTGTTGTTTTTAGAAAATAAAAATAGCCAGGATGAAATGATAAAAAAATGTTTTGCAGCATCATCTTTTAATGAAGCCAAAGAAGTTGTAGATGATTGGATAAATAAAATAAATTGGAAAACAAAAGCTAATGTAACAAAAGAAGATTTTTTTAAAAAGAACCGCGAGCTATTATATAAAATTATCACTAATTTTACAGTTCAACATCCAAAAGGGGCTTCTTCTGAGGAAGATATTGATAACTATTTAATAAAACATTATGAAAATAATTTAGGTGATGATTTACCTCGTTTTGTTGAACAATTAAAAGGACGATTTTATAGTCTTGCAATTAATTCTAATGAAAGAGTACAAAAAACATCATTTACTCGCAGTTTTTGGGATACTTTTTTACTTGATTTTGGTGGATACGCACGTTGTTTAAAATTACCAGAAATAAAAGATATACAAAATAGAGTAAAGAAAGAGCTTTCAGAACGGTATGTAAAACAATTAAAGCTGATTAAGATTGATTCAGATATGTTGACTGCCGCAATGAAAGCAAGGATACAATGGAATTTACTAAGAGATGAAGAACGCTCCAAAGGTATTAGTACTGAACAAAATTTCAATGAAATGTATGAACGTTTGAAAGAAAGGTGGAATGAAAATAAGTGTGTAATATATGCAGATTCATCTATTGATGATACGCAAAAAGGAATGAAATTATATAATGAATCTATAAAAGAAGATGTTGTGGTTGATAACGTTAAGTTTCAAGATCCTAGGCGGGTCTCTAGAGGTGTTCATAATCACATGGCCAACTTTACTAATGAATATAAAATAGGTTGGCATCCTAAATACGAAGAGAAGTTAAACAATGGAAACAAGTAATATATATTCAAAATACTGTAATGATATGCAAAACCCTGCTTTAGGAGCATATATCTTATCGACATTTGTAAAATCTTATAATGATAAAAGTCAAAATAAAGCTAATATATTTATTTTATTTCTAATAATGCCAATGATTATGAGGGAAAGTATAAGAAAATTAATTGTTACAAACAGTTATAGAAAGCCTCATAAAATTTTAGCTGGATTGATTAAAGCTCTTTGTGCTGGAGCGGATGATGATAAAGTATTTGGCATATTACACGACAATATAATGAATTATAGAGAATATACAATGACCTCCTTTATTTTTGCTCTCCGTCTGGGAATATTAAAAATAAATTCTGATGCTGAACTAGAGGTTCCTGTAGAATTACATTCCAATCCAAGTGTTTTTGTTTGTGCTGCAAATGTTTTAGGAAAGATGTTTGCAACAGGCGATTTATCAAATTTTATTAGCTATACAGGGATACAAGTATAATGAATGTTCAACTTTTAGAATTAGTTATTTGGCCTTTAAATTCGGAAAAAGAAAAAAGAGTAATTAAATTTTCTCCTGGAAAGTTAAATATAATTCATGGAGCCTCACAAACAGGTAAATCGGCAATAGTTCCAATAATAGATTATTGTCTCTGCTCTTCAAGGAATAATATTCCTGTGGGAGTTATCAGAGAGAAAAGCTCTTGGTTTGGCATAAAATTGCAAATAGGCAATAATGTGATGATTTTTGCAAGAGAAAATAAAGACGGAGGTAGTGGAAAATTATATTTTAACTATGATAAAGATGCAGAATTTCCCCATATACCGTTTGTAAATGAAACAGATACGAATGGATTAAAAGCAAAAGTTAATAATATCTTAGGTATTCCATTTTTTGAAATTGATGAAGAAATATATCGTCCAAGTTTCCGAGATTTAGTTGCTTTTAATTTCCAACCTCAGAATATTATAGCAAATCCTAATTGTTTATTGTACAAATCAGACATTAGTAAATATAGATTACGTCTGAGAAACATATTTAATTTTGCAATTGGTGTAGAAACAGCAGAAACATTAGGAAAAAAACAGCTGAAAATCTTGTATGAACAAGAACTAGAGGTATTGAGAAAAGAAAAAAAAGAAAAGCAAGAATTTATTTTTAATGAAACAATGAAACAGCAAGATTTAATACTTAAAGCTATAGGGTATGGGCTGTTAAAAAAAGATGAAGTAATATTGAATGACCAGCAATCGATTCTTTATAACTTAGAGAAATTAACAAATATGTCGTTTTCAGAATTATCTTTAACTTCCTTAGGTAATGAGATGATTGTTACTAAATTCATCGAATTAGATAATAAACTTCAACCATTATATACGGAGCTTAGAGAACTACAAAAAAAGTACAATTCCATTAAAGAATTTGTAGAGCTGGGACAAAAATATCTAAATAACATGAAAGTGAAAAGACAACGATTAAATTTAGCCTTATTTATTCGTGAGTTTTGTTTAACGAATGTTCAGGATTGTTCAATAATAGGAGATTTGGATTTAATTTGTAATAAAATTGAAGTATTAGAGACTGAGATTAGGAAAAATATTCCCTCAAAAAATAGCCGTTATGAAAGAGAGTTAATAAAAACAGATCAAAAGATATTAGAAATTAATGAAAAAATAAACTCATTAATAAAACAATACAATGATCTCAAAAATATTAATAATGAAAAAAGTTTATTAGAAAACTTTCTTATAGATATAGGTCGAGCTAAAAATATCATAAATCTTCTTAAAGTAGATTATTCAGAACTTGATAAAAAAATTATTGAGAAAGAGAATGATGTAAAAAAGAATGAAATTACTATAGATGCTAAGCCGGTTCTAAAAAAAATACTTACAAAAATGGAAAAATATGTTCCTAATGCAGCAGAATTCAAAAAAATAGCTGATTTTGATACTACTGATTTAACTTTAAAATTATGGACGGATAATGATGGTATAGCATATTTATCAGAAACAGGGAGTGGTTCTAACTGGGTTGCTTATCATTTGGCTGCAGTTTTAGGATTTCAAGAATATTTTATTCAACAGAATTCATTTGTTTTTAATTTTTTGGTTTTAGATCAACCTAGTCAAGTCTATTTTCCTTCGGCAAAACTTGATAAAAGTACTGGTATGTATTTACTAGAAGAAGGTGAAGATGTTTTGCATGTACGCAATATGTATACAATTATGAATGAAGCAATAGAACAAAATAATTCAAAATTACAAATTATTGTTATGGATCATGCAGGAAAAAATATTTGGGAAAATTGTTCAAATAAAAACGAAGTAGCTTATTGGACTAAGCAAAATGCTTTGATTCCATCTGACTGGTAATTTTACCCGCCGCAGACTTTACAAGCCCTTGCTCCTTGAGTTTGGGCTTTTTGTTTGGTGGTTTTGATACAGTTTTTTGTGCATTTTTTAGCCCATTTGCAGGTTGGACTGTGATAAATATAGGTTTTTGTATTCATAACTACCGGTTGGTTATCTGCGGCAAAAGATGGTGTCGCAAATAAGAGAATTGTTAATATAAGAAATATTTTTCTCATAAGACTTTATTTGTTATTTTTCTGCTTCATCAATAATTTTCTTTAAGTCAACACCAATTACATCTGCGACCATTAAAAGAGTTCGGAGTGTCGGACTATTTTTTTTCGAAACCATAAGTGTCCAAGCAGTACGGCTAAGACCAGTTTTATTATTTATCTCGGTCTTAGTTATGTTTCTTTTAACTCGCTCATTTTCGAGAAGTTCAACAACTTTCTGGGCGATAGTTTCAGCATCAACTCTTTTCATAATAAGTTGAACTTACCTGTTGACTTTCTTTATTTAAATGTAATTATAATTACAGTAACTATAATTGCGTAATGCGGAGAAAAGCTATGATTTCAAAAAACATTGCAAGTGCTGTACAAAAAGGCTCAAATGTTTATGTCTATAACGAACAAGGATGCTCCTTATTTTACAAACAAGGAACTTTAGTTGGATTTACATCTACAACTGTTACCATCAAGCGGGGTAGCTATATAGAGTGCTATAATAATAAAGGCAGTAAACTATTTCAACGTAGTGATAAGCAATAGTTTATGAGGACATGATAATTGCAACATATGATATAAAAATTTCCATACTATTAAACGAAAGGAATATTTAACTATGGTAAAAAGAGAATTGCCCACTGATAAAAGCAATGATCCTATAAACGGTGGAAAAAAGAAAAGTGTAAATTGGAAAAATGTTGGAGTATCTTTCTTATATACTTCAATATATACTGTATTCATGCTTTTTATTACTGGAATCATGTCAACTATAGATGAAGGTATAGCTAGAGCTTGTACAATTATTGCAAACTTAACAATAGCAATTATTTTGTCTGTTTATGCTTCAAAATTAAAAACATACAAATATAAACATGTTGCTCCGGTATGGGGGATTATCATTGGTATGCTATTCTTTCAAGCATTAGCGTTTTGGATAGTGATGTATCAGTTTTTACAGATTAAACAAGGGAATGCTATATTAAAAGATACTAACGAGGAAACAACTAAAGAAAAAGTTTTGTCTGTCAAAGATATTGATATAAAGAAAACGGTAGTTCCCAAAAGCAAAAAAGAACAAGCAATCAAAATCTTATTTGGTGTCGGAATATTCATCGTAGCGATAAGTTATGGAATTTTAAATTATAACTCAAATTATGAAAACGATAGATTGAAATTAGCCAAAGAAGTTCTTTCAAAAGTTCTGCGTGTAGGAATGGAAGAAGAAGGGATAAAAGCGACTAATGATATGGTCGATATCGTAATGGCTACTGTAAAGAATAAAAACAAAGTTGAATGTGAAAATTCAGTTATTTATTATGCTTTTTCAGTCGATTCTGATACAATTTGGGTCAAAACTGAAAAATCAGGAGATACGATTTCTGCCGAAGTAATGACAGATGAAATTCCCCAAAATTGTACTTTATATGAAAAAATTGATAATCAATGGAAAAAAACTGAACATATCCGCAATGAAAAAACACAATCACCACATTCACAGAATAATCAAAACAATAATGTTCTTTATTCTTCTTGTGATGGTATGGCTGTAAATTTGGCTGTTGATACCGGTTGTAGATATGAAAACGACACTATCAGGATGGAAATTCAAAGCGAAAAAACAACACAAATTCAATCATTATATAGCCAGCGTTTTTGTGTTAAAGGAAATGTTTTGACACTACTAATGGGAGAAGAACAGAGTTTTGATAAAAATGATACTGCATTTCATAGACTACCTCAAGTTCATCCTCAAAACATTAATTGCCAAAAGCTTATAAATTGGCTAGATAATTATGGTGGTATGACAATGGGAATTGATGACAATGAAGAACCTTTATATTTAGGTGGAAGGATTGGATAAATGTCAAAAGAACCTAAAGAAAAAATCTTATCAACAGAAAACGCTAACATAGAAAAATCCGCTGCAAACGAAAATAAATATGAGCAAATAACTAATATTTTAACTATTATTTGGACTGTTTTATCTTTAATTTTAGGGTATCAAGCTTTTTCTGCATCAATGAATGGAATAAGCGGTTTTGATAAAGCGGCTGCTGATTTCAATGTTTTAGGTCAAGTAATAATATTTTTTACTTTTTCTGTCGCAATAGCTGGATTTTTAACTCTTTTCATGATGTTTGTTTCACTTTTTATCAAAAATAGAATTACATCATTAGTTTTATGGGGAAAACGCTTGTTAAAAAGTGTAATTTATACAGTATTGCTTGTCATCTTATTGTTAATAGAAAATTTTATTGCAAATTTAATATTTGTTTCTGAGAAAGGATTAATCTAATGAGATCTTTTATTTTTGTTTTGACATTCTGTTTATTGGCAACAAACGTATTGGCCGGCCAACAAGAAGACATGAATTTGTGTGCTGACCGAATTGATAATAAATTTAATGTTAAAGTAAAACGTACTTATTTCGATATGGCGTCTGAATGTAATGATGGAAAAAGTGGAGCACATTTTTTAGGTTTTAAATATCAAGAGGCTTTTCATATAAGAAGTTTTGGATGCTTATTAAATAGGAAAGAAAACACTGTAATTGTTGAAGAGATACAACCACAACACTTAAAAAAATATAGTGGGTTAGAATGTTTAGGGATGGCAGATGTAGCGACAGCAATTGCTATGGCTAATGCATTTAATGAAGAAGCAATTGCTATCGATAAAAATGTTGTGAAAAAACGCAAAGCTCAAGAAAAGAAGAATGAACAAAAACAACATCAAGAACTTATCGAAAAATGCAGAGCTCAGTATGCAGATAATGCGTATTTTGAGCCTTACAAAAAAGCTAAACAATTAAGTAATCAAGTTGGTGTTGTTGTCGGTTGGATTATTGGAGAAATTAAAGAACATAAAGAGCTACTCTTTTTTACAGAAGAACCAAGATATGTTCTTTGCCAGCTTTATAAATCAGAATATGAAAATGATGCAATAAGTATTAACAAATCTTATGCAGACCAGAGGTTTAAAAATAATCAATATATTGATGTTGGAGATCAGAATGGTTGGCTAGACTAAGATACTTATATCTATATTATTTTTTAAGTCCCAATAAACTCATGACATTTATTTGCGTGCGGGCTATGAGGGCATTTACCACCATGGGGTTTAAGGGCTTGTTTACCACAATATCGACAGACAAAGCCCTTTTTCTTATTCAGCTGTTCACGAAGCTTTTGCATCTCTTGGCGAAAAACAGCAATTAAATTCGCTTGCTCAATATCTTGTTGGGAGCTTAAAACTTTTTTCATCGTTAAAATCCTTTTTTATTTGATTTGTACGACTAAATTATTTTAGTTAAATATCTGATTTTACACAATATTTTACTTGCAATCTATGATGGGATATGTTACACTAACCATAATAAAAATTGATTCGATTCGTTTTTATTATAAATCACGAAATGTATAAAACTTGGCAGTTTGTAGAAATACGGACAGGGTTTTGTATGTTTGAAAGTGAGGTGTTATATGTGGCTCTTGACTAATGAACTCAAAATAAATTGGTTAGAGGGCAAATTACATCTCAATCCAACAATCGGAGCTTCAACCTAAATGTTGAGGCTCTTTTTTTATTTTAAAGGTACAAACATGAACATTGAAAAAATCAGACAGTTTAATGATGAATTACGAAAATCCTTTTGTGGTGGTCGTGTTGTCATCACCACCGGCGTTCAGTCTATGACAGATAGTGACCGACAAGAACTTTTGAAACAAGTTCAAACATTCGATAATTTTACCAAGGACAACGATCCATACGGTGAACACGACTTCGGGGCTATTAATTTCAAAAATGATACATATTTCTGGAAAATCGACTATTATGACACCGATTATAATTATCTTAGCCCTGACGCAAGCGACCCGAATGTCACCAACCGCGTCTTAACTATTATGCGTGGAGATGAATATTGAGAAAGGTATATCATCAAGGCAATATAGACTATCTATGCGGATTGTATGCTTCAATTAATGCGACTTTATTATCAACTGATAAATTAGCTAAGTTTAGCCGAAAACAAGTTCAATATTGGTTTCAATCAATTCTTGCCGATTTATCAAAACGTCGCAAGCTCTTAGAAGTCCATAGAGAAGGTTCTGATGTTAAAATGCTGGAGAGCTATATAAAAATCTTACAAACACAAGTGGCTGACAATATAAAGTTGACTTATTATATGCCGTTTTCGAAAAAAACGCGAACAGCGACAGCTATCAAAAAAATATCAATCATATCCAAACAACCCAATACAGCTGTAATTATCGGTATTACCGGCTTGTATGAACATTGGAGCTTAGTGGCAAAAACAACAGCCGATAGAATTTACCTTAATGATTCAGATGGTCTGAAGTTTCTGTATATTAAAAATATGCCTACACGCTATGATTTAATTGTTACAAATACGGTTGTCGTAACAGCTGAGGACGTGTGCAAATAAAGTATACCGTGCTTTCACAGATAATTTTGTGTGCAATCTATATCAAAAATACGGTTCATTGCACAGATGTAAACCAAAGCTATAAATATCAATTTCACACTAAGGAGCTAAAATATGATTTTTAACTATAAAAGAGTATCGACCACCGACCAAAACACCGAACGTCAGCTTTTAGATGTTTCGTGCGATAGGGCTTATATCGAAAAAGTCAGCGGTAAAAACACCGACCGCCCCGAATTACAGGCTATGTTACTGAATATTCGTGCCGATGATGTGGTGAATGTGCATTCAATGGACAGACTAGCCCGCAATACCAAAGACCTGTTAAATCTGGTTGAAGACATAACCGGTAAAGGTGCTAAAATCGTTTTTCATAAAGAGAATTTGATATTTGCTCCTGATAAACAAGACCCATACCAAAAAATGATGATGACAATGTTAGGGGCTGTTGCAGAGCTTGAACGCAATTTAATCTTAGAACGCCAAAGAGAAGGAATTGCCCTTGCAAAACTGCATGGCAAATATAAAGGCGGTCAGCCTAAACTAACCGCCCAACAAATTGAGGAAATCAAAGTCCTCATTAACGACCGTACACCGATTACCAAAATCGCCAAACAATACGGCGTATCGAGAAGAACTGTTTATAATTATTTGTAAAAAAGGCGGTTAGTTTTACCAACCGCCAATTCTATTATTCAGATAATAATTTTTTGAGCTTTTTATAGTTAAGTGTGATTGCTCGAAGCCGAGCTTTACCAATAAGGATTGCTGGGTAAGCATTTTTTTCCTTTTTAGGAAGCAGGTCGCCCAGATATTCCATAACAAGACTATAGATTCTTTTACTTATGAACCAACTTTTAAATGTCTCAGTAGGTATAATCCATTGTTTTTCTTTTTTTTCAGAAAGAAAATATTTTTGACATTGGATTTGTTCCTTTATATATTCCTTGTTTTTAGGAATATTTTCTAAATATAATAAGTCTTGAGCATCTTTTTTTAACTTATTTTTCAAAATACGAATTCCTCTTTCTAGCAGTTGTTCATCAGTTTCAATGCATTCTACAGATTTTAAATACATTTGTTTGATCGCGGTATTGATTGTTTTCTGATCCCAAGGAACTAGTTTCCATTTGAGTGCTAGTTCTAGTGCAAGTTGGGTTATAGCAAAGCGTTTGGTATAACGTTTAGTATAGCCAGTCGCTTGATGTGATGACAATTTCTGTGTTTTTTTATAAATAAAATCTTTGCATGCTTTTAAGAAAACATCTCGTCCATTCGTATTTAATTTTTGCACAAGTTTTTCAGCATACTTACGCCCCATATATCCATAATTTTTATTTAATTCGGCCTCTAAATGAAGAGCTAACTCTTCTGAAGTTTTAAAAGGTTTAGGGATATAGGAAAAAATACCATATTCGTCACTAATGCGTGCAGGTACGTCAATTAAACGTAATTTTTCACCATCGTCTTTTATATAGCCACATTCTTGGGCTTTATTGATGATACTAAACTCACCACTGCTAATAAATGTAAAATGAGATTTTCCTTCAAAAGCCCCTGAGTTCTCAATGTAAGCATCGCTTCTTTCTTTTGTTTTCCCAGTGCATAAGGAATATGAAAGTTGTGTTACCGTCTTACATAGTACCTTGTCATCACTGGAGACCATTTTTAACTCGTCTAAAATTAATGGTCTACCATTGTGAGCCATTGCTAATTTTTCGAAACCACCCGATGTACTAAGCCAAGTATTGTGATCATTGGGGTTAGAGAAAAAAGATGTCGGGAATTTAGAGGCTGTGGTTTTTCCTGCAGTACTTTTATCAAATAAATGAATACCAAATATTTCTAGTCCTAATGGTTCTATAAGCAATGCAGCAAGTCCGACACCGACTGTAAATATAATAACTGGACTACATTCTGCCTGTTGTAGCAATTTTTGATATTCATCCCATTCTCCTTGTTGTTTAATCTTCTTTGCAAAACTAGCTTTATTATAGAATTTCACATTAGTACCTTTACCATAAGTTTTGTGTGGTAAAACATAGGCATATTTGTCTTCATTAATATGCCATCCGGTTTGAGGGGTTAACAAATAAGTTTTATCAAAGTTGTATGAGCTTAACCAATTAGCTAAGTTTTCATCTTCAGCCGCGTTTCCAAAAAATGTGAATCCTTTATTTTTCAACGTTTTTAGTAGAAACTTTGGGTTTTCATAATCAGTCACGCTCATAGCTATTTCAGTTTTATCATTACGAAGATTGTTAAAAGTTATAATGATTGAAGTATCACTGGTTAAAGAGCTAATACCTCTTATAACAGAAAAGTGTTCATTAATAATCTTTTTATCTGATTTGCGAATTAGTTTTTTAGATGTGATTTTATACATGGATATAATCTTTACAAAAAATGAACGGTGTACGGTTGGTTTTGGTTAATGAAAGCCATAATTGAATAAAATAAATTTTATTCAAATAATGTCCCGTACACCGTTCAAGGTTGATATTAGTCAGCAATGAGATGCTGTGTTACACTCAATTTTAAGCAAACGATTAATCGTTTGGGTTAAACAGGCAATTAGACTGTTCTTTGAGTGATTTTAAATTCAAAGTCATTGACAGGATTTTTCTTATTGATTGTATATTTTCGACAGCCATATAAGAACAACATATCTTTGACTTTATTATTTTTAAGTTTGAAAGTTAGTTTGAGGACTTCACTTCTATTAAGCTTATATTCTTTACCATCATAAAATGGATTACGACCTTTTCTTTGCGTGTTCAGAAAACGGACACGTTTGGAAAAGTATGGTGAAAACATATAAGAAACAGCACGCATGAAACTATTTACTTTAACAACCCTAACAGGTCTTTTGATAATGTCTGTTGGATAGTAATAGCGTTTTAAGCGTTCTCTAATCACATTTTGATCTAATTTCGTTATAAAAATTAGGTGCCAATGTGGATGAAAGAAAGGCTTCCAATTATTTTCAGCATCTGTATTCAAAACAATGTCAAAGCCACCAATGGCAATGACATCATCGTCGAATAGTCGTTTAAGCCGTTGGTAAAGGGTGCTTTTTAGCGTACGGATGTCAATTTTCTTTGTAGTATTTGCATCGAGAGGTTCCAATAAAGTTACAGCGTAAATGCGGCTTTTACTTTTTTGTCGGGCGATAAATTCGCAAATTTTCGGCACGTATTGAAGCCTGAATTCTCGTTTGCAATGACTACATAAGATATGTTGACAACGATTGTACGGTGAACAGTCCTTTATGTATTTCCCTAAATCTGATAATTTGTTTTTTTGCGATAAGGCTTTAATTATTATCAGATTTCGTTCTTTACATTGTTTGATGCTTTCAAACCCTTTTAATTTTTTTATGTCATATTGCATAGCATTCTCCATGATAATATTCATAAAAATCCATTAAGTTTTGTCGCTTAATGTACTTTTAGAATAGCATTACTGGAGTTTCAAAAAAGATGAAAACCAAAGCGGAGCAGTCAGTTAGAGGTTGTGTATGGTGGACTAACCATGCATAGAAATATTATGTATGGTCTAAAGATTTTAGATGCTTTTTTTATTTACGTACGATATTCGTTGCGGTCTTTCGTGTAAGATTATATAGGTTTTCTTCAAAGATAGAGAATGGTTGCAATTTCGGTTGAATGCTTTTGAGTTTAAATTTTTTCAAAATCTTGGGTGGAACGATTATCAAATTGAGAGGTGTTTCAGAATTTTTACTTTTGAAATTTGTTAAAATTTCTTGTGCATAGATAGCATAGCCCAAGATTGAATCAACAAAAGAATCATATTCATTATAATCAGATATTATAGTTGGTATATCTGTAGATGTATCAATGTTTACGTTTAGGTCGAGACAATTATGATCTATTAGTGTTTGAATATAAGCATAAATGATATGACAAACGGATTTGTATCTTTGCCAACTTTTTTCTATTTTATCATAGCTCCAAAAACGTCTGGTTGTTTCATTTTTATCTAAGACAGTATACAAGTCATAAACCATTTTAGAACTGCGATTAATGCTGTATTTTTCAGGTGTATATTGGGCTAGGCGTAATAAACTTAATACTCGAAAGTATATAAGTATTAGAATAGAAGCGTCATTGCGTAAAATATTTTCCATGTCACGTAAGGTGTACCCCATTAAAATGGTATCATCACCCCCGTTAGCTTCATAAAATT
The DNA here is from genome assembly GCA_048463395.1 of Alphaproteobacteria bacterium. GTDB lineage: Bacteria > Pseudomonadota > Alphaproteobacteria > RF32 > CAG-239 > JAGAJR01. The sequence continues at coordinate 57,233 of DBFWPL010000022.1, forward strand.
GATGTTCATATAAATAAAGATCAAAAAGGTATTTATTAGTTTTTTTGTTTTTGATAGCGTTAATTTTATATTGGCTTTTCTCTTGTTGTGTTTCTAATTCATCAAGGATTGATGATTGCAAACTTAGGGATATGATGGATTTATAGCCTTGTAATTCATCATCTGTTTTTGCGACAATATAAGGGAGCAGATGATACCAGACATTCTCTTTGGCATATTCTAAAGAATCCGGGGAAATTTTATGCTTCAAATAGGGAAAATCAATTTCATTCATCTCATATCTCCTTAATATAAAGAAAACTTAAGTCTAAACCATCATAAACTATGTTTTCTGAAATAGTTTTATAGAGTTCTTTCATCGAAATAGCTCCATAATGTTCATCAAGTCCATTATCTCCTTCCCAACCGCCAATGCGGATGACTCTTTCTTTAGGGACAGAATGGTTTCTCAATTCGGTTCTGACTGTATGGCGAAAGCTATGGAAGACGTGTTTCTTTTGAAACTGCTGATCTAGATTTAAAATATTTTTATTAATGGTTTTTAACATTCGGTTAAACCATTGTGATATACTGGCAGAATATTCGCCTCGAGTATTAGGCTTTAATTCGGGAAATAAGCGTTTGGATTTGTTATTTTTGTCTTTGTATTGTTGATCGGCATACTCTAATAGTCCTAATTTTAGGAGTTCCGGGTGAATTGGAATTTCACGAATTCCGGCAAGTGTTTTTACTTTTTTGTCGTTATTTTTATTAATGCTTATAATGTGAATACCTTCTTTAATTTGAATATCATCTACATAAAGCTGACAAATTTCATTAAGTCTAGCTCCTGTATATAAAGCTATTAAAGGAACCCAAAAATAAGCATCTCTATAAATTTTTTTGCCAGGCTTCATTCGTCCAAGTTTATTATTCATGCAACCACGATAAACAGGTATATTAAAAATGGTCTGTAAATGAGTTATTGAAAAAGGTAGGTATTTTTCACCCTGTTTGGCTCGAATATCTTGTGCCGGCATTTCAACTTCGTCAAAGGGATTATCTTCAATAAACTTTTTTTGTTTTGCCCACATAAAGACTGAGCTCAAGGTCTGGATGTAGTCATTTTGTGTTTTGACGGAAAGGCGAGGGATGTTCTCATTGACTTGTGTCATCTTTATAGCTTGTTGAATAGTTTTGTTGGCAGTAGCACCGTTACCAAAACGACTGGGAATGAATGGGATCGTGTATACAAGTTTTTGCAAGTCATCGGCAGTAATTTGGCGAATCACCTTGTCCTTACCGATTATAGCTGCAAGCAAGTTTATTTTGCCGGAAACTCTTTCTTTTGTTGCTTTAGATGTATTATCTCTGCTTGGCGTTTGATTATAGGCTTCGACAATTTCAGATAATGTCATATCTGGTTTTTGTGGTTTTCGGTTTTTAAGAGTTTCATTGATAATAATTTGATTCTCATATATGCGATCAATTAACTCGGGTTCAATTTCACGGCGTACACCATTTAAATATTCGTAAATGTATCTTAAAAATTGAATTTTAGCTCGCATAAATGCGTTATGCATATCAAACAGAGATTCTGCAGACGGTTTGGGATGAACTGTTTCAAATAAATATAGTTTCATTTCTTCATCAATAGCAGAATATTCGTTATTGATATATCTACTTTCGTAGAAACTTAGATTCTCGCGGTAAAAGCGTTTATCTTCAGAGGGGTTTTTTGATGTTTTTATACGTTCTTTTTCAGTTTCTACTTTATCAATTAGCCAATTATAAGCCAAATCCTCAGCTTCATTTTCAGTATAATCATGAATACTGCTGCGTATTTGATTATTGGCTTTTTCCTTTTCAAGCACCAGTAAATGTTTTTGTTGTTCTTTATGTTTCTTTTTTATATTAAGATATTTTTGATATGTTTGTTCAGACATATTTCCTAAAGCGTCTAAAGCTTCGATTTTTAGGAAATCTTCGTCAGTAAACTGGCTGTAATCAATAGAATCTACACGAGTGAAGTCATCATCATAAAAGTCATCAAAATCCATGGTATAGTCAGAATCTTGTTTTTTATGTTTAAGATCATTTAATATTTTTTGACGAATAGACATTGTTTCAAGCTCCGCCCGCAGTTTAGCCAACTTATAATCCTTGGTGTTCAACGATCTCCATATTTGTTTTTTGCCATATAAGGAAACCAAACACTTTGGAATTGTAATAATAGTATAGTAAGAGGTTTTTCTATTGTAAAGTTTCATATCAGCCCTTTCACAAAAAGGCTAATTTTTGACGATGACATTAGCAGTATTTTGATAAAAAAATTAGCACCCGACATTAGCAGGTGCTAAAAATTTGATTTTGAAATTGGTAAATTCTCTGAAAAATCAAAGGTTTACCTTGATTCTGGCTGGGGTGGCTGGATTCGAACCAACGAATGTCGGCACCAAAAGCCGATGCCTTACCACTTGGCGACACCCCAACAAAAAAACTGTGTTTACGAGTTTTGAATTTTCATTCAAAACAGCAGAAGTGGTATTTCTGCCAACAAGCTTGATAAAACTCAAACACAGGCAAGCGTTGTTCATATTTATCTTTTGTGAGTTTATATCTAAGGCAAAAAAATTATTATTGCAAGCTTTTTTTAGAGATTTTTATATTTTATTTTTTCAAACGCTTTTTTTGCATTTGTTTTTTCTTTTCTTCCCTAGCTTTTAACACATCCAAGTCTCGTTCGGTAGCTATTTTATCTAAGATTGTTTTAACGACCAGATCAATTTCTTTATTTTCGCTGTAATCTGCCGGCAGTGCGAAGTTAACACGATTGTCAATAAGGAGTTTCATAGCTTTTTTCTTAGAATGGCTTTTTGGTTTATAGACGGCAATGGCTGTTCCGCCTCTTTCTTTAGTAAGCTTCATAGAGGGAATATCTGTCATTCCGTCTCCGAAGTAAATCATCCGGTTAAAAGGAATGGGGCGTTCATCATCGGGAGTATATTCGTTAACGGCGATATCGTCATTTTTACTCAGCCCTTTATTAATTTTTGAAAGGAACTGGGTTTTGATACTGTAATTGATAATTCTTGCCGGCCAAACGGGAGTGCCGTCTTCGCCGAAAGCATAAGAGCAGGCAAAAACGTCTTTGAAATATTGTCGGATGGATGTTCCTTCGACAATTTCTTCATAGCCGGAGGAGATGATATAGTGTTCTATTTCCAAATCCAAAGCTTTTCCGAAATTGTTAATTCTTTCAAACCAGTCATTAACCCCATTATAATATTCGACGTCTTTTCCGAAATTATTTAAAGCTTCTCTGGTTAATTTAAGCTTTTTTTCTTTTGCGACTTTCATAAAATAATACATACTTCCCGTGATTTGGTCTGCTCCGTTATTGGCAGACCATAGGTTGGCTTTTTTCCAAAAAGTATTCGGTTTCATTCCCAAGGCCGGAATGAGGCTGAAATCCTGCATATAAGATGAGCTCAAGGTCTCGTCAAAATCGTAGATTAATGCTACTTTTGTGGTGTTTTTCGCCATGATATAATTATCTCCCTTGCATTTTTGATTCAGGTATTATAAAACGAATAAGTTAAAATTTAATATATAAAAGAGGAATTTAAATATGGTAGCAACATCTATGGACCAATTGGTCTCCCTTTGTAAGCGTCGCGGTTTTATTTTTCAGAACTCAGATATTTACGGCGGTTTGCAGGGCGTGTATGATTATGGTCCGCTGGGCGTAGAATTGAAAAATAATTTAAAAAACGCTTGGTGGAGAGCCATGGTTTATGAGCGTGATGACGTGGAAGGGCTTGATGCTGCTATTTTAACCAACCAGAAAGTTCTGCATTATTCCGGACATGAAGATACTTTTTCAGACCCAATGACCGATTGCCGGAAGTGCAAAGGACGTTTTCGTGCCGATCATATCAAAGACGGAAAATGCCCGAACTGCGGTTCAACGGATTTAACCGAGCCGCGTCCGTTTAATTTGATGTTTAAGACGGCAATCGGCCCGGTTGATGACGGAAGCTCTTTCGGTTATTTGCGTCCGGAAACCGCTCAGGCGATTTTTACCCAGTTTAAGAATGTGGTAGATTCAACATCCCGTAAATTACCGTTCGGTATTGCCCAAATCGGAAAATCTTTCCGCAATGAGATTACGCCGAGAAACTTTATCTTCCGTGTCAGAGAGTTTGAACAAGCCGAATTAGAATATTTTGTAATGCCGGGGGAAGACGAGAAATGGCATGAAATTTGGAAAGAAGCCCGTATCAAATGGTGGGAAGAACAAGGGTTGAAACGAGAAAACATCAATATCTATACCACTCCGAAAGAAGATTTGGCTCACTATGCCAAAGCGTGTTATGATATCGAATATCAGTTTCCACACGGTATGGAGGAATTGGAAGGCATTGCCAACCGTACTGACTATGACTTAGGCAACCATACCAAGGCTCAGGAGGAGATGAATCTGACATCTCATTGCCATGCTAATTCTGATTCTACTCAAAAACTGTGCATTATGGATGATAACAACAAATGGGTGGTTCCTTTTGTGATTGAACCGTCCATGGGGGTTGACCGCGGTGTTTTGGCTGTTATGACGGAAGCTTACACGGAAGAAGATTTAGGCGAAGGCAACAGCCGTATTGTCCTGAAACTGAAAAAACATCTGGCTCCGATTAAAGTTGCCGTCATTCCTTTGAAAAAGAATAATGAACGGATTATGAGCAAATGTCATGAAATCAAACAAAATCTGTTGAAATTAGGTATCGGACGCGTTGCTTTGGAAAACACCGGTAACATCGGTAAGGCATACCGCCGCCATGATGAAATCGGCACACCGCTGTGTATTACGGTTGACTTTGAGACCATTGAGCAACAGCCGGAATCCGTAACTATCCGTGACAGAGATACCATGGAACAGCATCGGGTTAATGTGGCTGATTTGCCGCAGTATTTACGCGATTATTTTAATAATTAAATCCCTTATAAAAAGGAACCCCTCCGATCACTAAGTGACGGAGGGGATTTTTTTTGTCATTGCGTTAGGCGTTTCTCCAAGCATCTTCAACGTATTCGGAGATGTTCTTCCAAAGTTTCTTTGACAACTTTACCAAGAAGGTAACAATGCTAATCACGAGGAAGAAGGCAGAGGGAATGCAGGAATACCACAAAACCTCAAGAGGAAGAGTGATGCCTGCAAATGTTTCTGCGATACTCATGATTACATGGGCAAGAACGATAAATCCAAGTCCGCATGCGGCAGTGGTGAGACAGATGCTCTGATACCAGTAATCCCAGTCGTCCCAACATTCTTTTCTTTCTTTCCAAGATGACGCAACAGCCAAGCAAAAGAGCGTGAGGGCAGAAGCGGAGAGGAGGAGACCGAAGCCTTCGCGGAGAATTTCTCCGGAGAGGCCGTCTATTTGAATGTTGTAGAAGTATTCTGCAGCGAGGATCGAAGCGTAGCCGAGGAAGCCGATAATCACGAGAACGAGAGCCTTTGTGGCAATGTTTTGATTTACGAACCACTTGAGTGGTTTGAAAATAAATTTTAGCATAGTCTTAAAAATAATTATAGTTTGTAATGTAATAACCATATCATATTTTTAATAACCCGGCAAGGACAAAATTGACAAAATATATTGCACTTTTATGACAGTTTTAAAACAAAAAACGCTTAAAATTTGTTGGAGCAATTTTAAGCGTTTTTCTTAGTTGTTTAGCAGAAATCAATATTAAAGTATTGATTCTTGGATGTCATTACAAACCTGAGGGTCGGTTTTTTCGTCAAACAGCATCATAATTGACTGAACAAAACCGAGAAAAATCATGCCAAAGAATACTGCAATTGATATGTATCCCAAAGCTGATGCAATTAAATTTCCCATATGGCGTAAAATTTATAGTATTGATTCATAGTAAATACAGAAAATATAAAAGTCCTGTATTTATTTTTACTCTGTTTTGCCGGAGACTGCAATAGAAAATTTGGTTAGATTTATATTTTTTTATTTTCTGTTTTGTCTTGTATAACTTCAGAATACAGCATCAATCCGCCGTCCAGAACATATATGTTGTCAAATCCCCTGTTGGTAAGAATACAGGAGGCGATATAAGCTGTCCGCCCTCTCATACAATATAAGACAACCTTTTTGTCATGAGGAATTGAATCCAGATTGTCGCGGATAGCTTCAACAGGAATGTTAACGGCGTTTGGTAAATGATAGTCGTCAAAATCGGCCTTGGCACGAACATCAATAATCATCATGTCCTGATCACCGTTAATATCCTGAAAAGATACGGTTTTCATTCTTTTTTCCAGAATGTTGGCCGCCATGGATGCCAGATTGTTAACCGCATCTTTCCCACGGCTGAAGGGTGGAGAGTAACAAACTTCCAACTCTTGTAAATCCCAAACTTTGGCATTCATTTTAATTGCCATGGAAATAATATCCAAACGTTTGTCAATGCCGTTTTTGCCAATGCCCTGAGCCCCGAGGATTTTTCCATTTTTATCAAAAAGCAGTTTTAATAAAATCAACTCGCTCCCTGGCAGGTAAGGAGCATGTGTCCAATCGTACAGTAAGATTGATTGGTAAGCAATTCCGGCTTCTTTGAGAATTTTTTCATTAGCTCCGACCGCGGCGGCGGTATAGCGGAAAATTTTGCTGATGGCGGTGTTGAGAGCATAAGTAAATTTGCTTCTTTCTCCGCCCAGATGATCGGCAATGATTTGAGCTTGTTTGACGGCAAGTCCGGCCTGAGCCATACGGGTTGGTTTGTGGGTAATAAAGTTGGTAACCTCGACATCGTCTCCGGCGGCATAAATATTTTGATCGGATGTTTGCATATATTCGTTAACTTTCAATCCACCGCTTTCTCCGATTTCCAGTTCGGCAAGAATACCGAGTTTGACATCCGGTTTTGTGCCGGTCGCAATAATGGCAATATCATATTCCAGTTGTTTTCCTGATGATAAGGAAACTTTTTTCTCGTCAAAGGAGGAAACGCTTTCGTTCAAATACAGACGAATGCCGTTTTCGCGAAGATGATTGTGCAGGGTTACGGCCATGTCATAGTCCAAAGCCGGAAGAATATGATTTGAGCTTTCGATAATAGAAGTGTCAATATCAAGTTGTCTGAGACTTTCGGACATTTCCACGCCGATATAGCCGCCTCCGACAATAACGGCCTTTTTTACTTCGTTAGATTTGATATAATCTTTAATTCGTTCAACAGAAGCCAGATTGTGAATGGTAAAGACTTGGTCTGTCAAAACGCCGTCAATGTCAGGGCGGTATTGGGCAGAGCCGATGGTTACGATAAGCTTGTCATAATATTCATCCGCCTGTCCGGCAATGCTGACGGTTTTGTTTTCCCGATTAATATCGATAACTTCTGAATTGAGACGAACTTCAATATTATAAAGCTTTTTCATTAATTCTGCAGATGCGGAAATGAGATCATCGCGTCCGGCGGTGCCTGCTAAATAGTAATTAAGCCCGCAGTTGGATACGGAAATTTCGTCATCCTTTTCCAGAATGAGAATTTCGTCATTTTCGTTTAAGCGTCTTAATCTTGTTGCAGCAGTTGTTCCGGCGGCACCGCCTCCGACAATCAATATTCTCATTACATACATCCTTTCTTTGTCATTTTTTTACAGATGCGTCATGAGGTATATGTATGCCTGCTTTAAAAGAAATCAAGACAGCACGATGGCTGTCTTGAAAGTGGGAAGTTTGTAAATCAAACCAGCTTGAGAATGTCGTCAACACTTTTTACAGGAATAATGCCTGAATGGTCGATTTGTTCCCAAATGGGTTCGTGGTATTGGTTTTGAAACCATAAAGGGTAGGTTACAACACCTCTGCCCAGAGCCGCATTCTTCGGATGATCATCGCAAAAGAAAGTCTGGTCATATCCCTTAACAATCTCCTGAAGAGCTTGTTGTTTGGAACCGCCTCTTTCCGTGCAGACAAGCTTGTCAAAAACATCGCCGAAAACTTGAGAAAGATTCAAAGCACGTTTGCTTTTGATTTCCTCTTTGTCGGAGACGCTGGTAACAATCGCAAGGTCGAAACCTCTGTTTTTCAGTTCTTTGACCAGTTCAGGCATACCGGGCATGGCGGGAAGCCGGGTCAAAATGTCGGAGCTGTCAAAATAGCGGCCGAACTCCATGTAAGGTTTCGGATTTTTGAGATAGTCAAAAATAACATCATCCCAAAGTCTTTGAGATAATTTTTGTCCGGTAAATTCCTCAAAGACATCTTTCATAGGCCCCCACAGGTTAAGAAGAACGCCGTCAACGTCGAAAATAAATAATCTCTTCATTGTTTTGTACATTTAGAGTGAGACATAAAAATCATATTGTTGAATTAAAATATTATATTGTGTCCAATGTTTTGTCAAAGAAATTCTGAAAACAAAATTTATACAGTTTTTTTTGCTTGACTCTTGCAAGGATTACCTATATAAAACAAGCAAATTAATAGGTTTTTTACCATTAAGACAAGACAAAACATATAACACGCCAAGGCGTGCCGCCAGTCAGCGAGGGTTCGCACACTGGCGTGCAATGGTATGTAGGCACTTGTTTCGAGATAGTGTTTGTGGGTAGCAACGCGATGTCGGGGCAAGAGGCGGAGTGGTAATCGCTCAGGCCGTGCCTGCGTGCAATAGTATGTAGGCACTTGTTTCGAGATAGTGAAGGATTAAAACAATTTTTGAAGCGTTAAGTGATAAGTTAAATTCGGCTTTTTCCAAGATAACTTCTCGGGGTGTCTTGAATGAAAAGGATATTGATGAAGCCATGCGGGATATCCGTATCGCATTGCTGGAAGCCGATGTGTCTTTGCCGGTGGTTAAATCCTTTATTGCTCAGGTAAAAGAGCAGGCTTTGGGCGAAAAGGTTGTTAAGTCTGTCAAGCCGGGGCAGATGGTAATTAAAATTGTTCACGATGAGTTGGTTAAATTGCTCGGAGCCGAGAGCTCTGAGCTTAATTTAGCCGCCCAGCCTCCGGTATGTGTTTTAATGGTTGGCTTGCAGGGTTCCGGTAAAACCACTACATCGGCTAAAATTGCCAATAAGCTGAAAGGCAAAAAGAAAGTATTGCTGGTTTCTTTAGATATTTATCGTCCGGCCGCTCAAGAACAATTGGCTCAGTTAGCTTCTCAGATTAATGTCGTGTCTTTGCCGATTATCAAAGGGGAAAAACCGGCGGAAACCACAAAAAGAGCCTTGAGTGAAGCCAAAAAAGGCGGCTTTGAAGTTGTAATCCTTGACTCAGCCGGTCGTCTGCACATCAATAATGAATTGATGGACGAGGTTGTTGAGGTTAAAAAAATCGCCAATCCGACGGAAACCTTGCTGGTTGCTGATGCAATGATTGGTCAGGATGCCTGCAATGTTGCCAAAGAGTTTAATGAAAAAGTCGGCATTACCGGTATTGTTCTGACCAGAATAGACGGCTCTGCCCGTGCTGGTGCGGCTTTGTCGATGAAGATGATTTCCGGTGCGGCAATCAAGTTTTTGGGGACCGGGGAAAAAATTGACGAGTTTGAGGAGTTTCATCCGGATCGTTTGGCCGGCAGGATTTTAGGACAGGGCGATGTCGTTTCTTTGGTGGAAAAAGCCATTGAAAACGTAGACCATGCCGAAGCCGAGAAGATGGCAAAAAAAATGATGAAAGGCAAGTTTGATTTGGAAGATATGCTTGCCCAGTTAAAACAGGTTCAGAAGATAGGCAGTATCGGAAACATTATCGGAATGCTTCCGGGGTTGTCTAAATTCAAAAATCAGATTGAGGAGGCCGGCGTCGGCGACAATCTGATAAAAAAACAAGAGGCGATAATTCTTTCTATGACACTCAAAGAAAGAAGAAATCCCGACATCATCAAAGCCTCCCGCAAAAAAAGAATTGCGGCGGGTGCCGGGGTGGAAGTTCATGAAGTCAACAAGCTGCTCAAATCTTATGAGCAAATGTCGACGATGATGAAAAGAATGGGCAAAATGGGCGGCATGGGCTCCCTTTCTGCTCTGAAAAACGGTCCGTTGGGCGGAATGCTCGGCGGTATGGGAAAAGGGTTTCCGTTTTAAGCCATAAGGCGGAAATCTTCAAGTTAACTAAATTTAAGGAGAATATAAATGGCAGTTCGTATCAGACTATCTCGCGGTGGTTCTAAAAAGCGTCCTTTCTATCGTATTGTTGCTGCTGACCAAAGAGCACCTCGCGATGGTAGATATATCGAAAAATTGGGTACATACAATCCTCTGTTGCCGAGAGAGCACGCAGAAAGATTGGTTGTTGATCAGGATAAAGTAAAATCTTGGTTGAGCAAAGGGGCACAGCCGACAGAAAGATTGCAGAAATTGTTTGCAAATCTGGGCCTTTGTGCAGCTCCTAAAATCAATGCACAGCCTAAAAAATCTGCTCCTAAAGCTAAAGCTCAGGAAAGAATGAAAGAAAAAGCCGAGAAAGCTGCCGCCGCTGCTGAAGCAGCAAAAGCTGCCGAAGCTGCTCCTGCAGAAGCATCTGCTGAGTAATTTTGTTATTATTTAATGCTTTTTTGCACAAAACGGGAAACTGTTATGGAAAATGAAAACAGAATTTGTCTGGGAACCATTGTTGGGGTTCACGGTATCAGAGGCGAAGTAAAGGTAAAGAGCTTTACTGAGGTTGCCGAGGACATTGACAGTTATGGTCCGGTTGAAGACAGGTCCGGAACAAAAAAGTTTACCATAAAAGTTACCGGTTATTCCAAAGGAATATTGAGGGTAAAAATCAAAGGCGTTGACGACCGTAACACTTCCGAAAGCCTGATTGGCACGGAGTTTTATGTTTCCAGAGACGTTTTGCCGGATTTGGAGGAAGAGGAATTTTACCATACGGATTTAATCGGATTGGAAGTTCGCCTTCACACAACCGGAGAAAGTATCGGCAAAGTAAGCGGAATTTATAATTTCGGGGCCGGAGATGTTTTGGAAATAAAACTCAACGGCGGCAAGCTTGAGATGATACCTTTTACCAAAGAATATGTTCCTGAGATAAAAATTAAAGATGGTTATATTATTGTTGAATCTGCTCAGCTGAACTTTGCTGAAGAAGAGGGAGAAAACATTGACAATGAAGGTTAAGGTATTAACCATATTTCCGGAATTATTTCCGGGATTTCTGGGATATTCGTTAACCGGAAGAGCCTTGAAAGAAGGGCTTTGGTCTATGGAAACCGTAAACATCAGGGATTATGCTTTTGACAAGCATGGTTCGGTGGATGACACTCCCTGCGGAGGCGGTGCTGGTATGATTATGCGTCCGGATGTGTTGGGGGCGGCGATTAAAGCCAATTACAACGGCGGAAGAATAATCTATATGAGTCCGAGAGGGAAGCCTCTTACCCAGACTTTAGTCCACGAATTGAGTTCAGAGACGGATATGACCATAATCTGCGGTCGGTTTGAAGGGATTGACGAAAGAGTCATTGAAGCCTTCAACATAGAAGAGATAAGCATCGGAGATTATGTCCTAACCGGAGGTGAGCAGGCGGCACAAATTATGTTGGATGCTGTAGTGAGGTTGATTCCCGGAGTTTTGGGAAATACAGAGTCTCTGGAAGACGAGAGTTTTGAAACCGGTCTTTTGGAACATCCGCAGTACACCAGGCCGGTAGTTTGGGAAGACAGAAAAGTGCCAGAGGTTCTGATGAGCGGACATCATCAAAATATTGCCAAATGGCGGAAAGAAAAAGCATTAGAGTTAACAAAGGAAAAACGACCGGATCTCTATAAGAAATATCTTGATTCTAAAGAGGTTTAGGTATATAAGGTTAAAAAAATTTATAAAGGGTAAGACTTATGAACATTATCGAAAATTTAGAAAAAGAGCAGATGGACAAGCTCACAGAGGGAAAAAACATCCCTAATTTCAAAGCCGGTGATACTCTTAAGGTTCACACAAAAGTAAAAGAAGGCGACAGAGAACGTATTCAGGTTTATGAAGGTGTTTGTATCGCTCGTAAAAACGACGGCTTGAACTCTTCTTTCACAGTTAGAAAAATTTCTTTCGGTGAAGGCGTTGAGCGTGTATTCCCGTTGTACTCTCCGAACGTAGCTAAAATTGAAGTATCTCGTATCGGTAAAGTACGTCGTGCAAAAATGTACTTCTTGCGTGCATTGCGTGGTCGTTCTGCTCGTATTGCCGATGACTTGGCTGCAGCCGCAAAAGCTCGTGAAGCTGAAAATAACAGCAATAACGCTTAATTTCGGCATATTGTTTCAACAAAACCCCGCTCATCCGGCGGGGTTTTTTGTTGTAATAAAATTATATAAGAGAATTTATGGTTAAAAACGGATAATGTGATAGATAGGATTATCTGAACGGTATCCTAAAGGGGATTGGTTTGGCATGAGTAATCTGACATTAACTATATTTCAGAAAAGAAAGATTCAAATCTGAGTAAAAAAATAGGAGTTTGGGTGGCCTGTCAATCTCACCATCCGCTGATGATTTTTCAATAAAAACCACGCCCGCAGCTGACAGAATTTCTGACTTTCAAACTCCTTATGTAAATAAGATAACACAAGATATTGAAAATATCAACCCTGCTTTTAAAAGGTCATTTGTTGAGGCTTTAGCTGATGAGAACAGATGGCGGGTAATGAGAAATATTGTTCAATCCTATGTGTAAGATTCATTTGAACGGGAAAAATATTGGTAAGGAAACAAAGAAGCCAGTAGACAACTTATCTGTCAGTGGCGACTTTCTGTCTGATATGGGGATAAGTCCCTCAGGAGAAAGTAACATCAATCTATCAAAAATTTGGGATGTGGTCAAGAATAATGATGTTTTGGTTGATACGATTTCCAGAGTTATAGTATGTTTACAAAATGGTCGGGACTATATAGTTAAGAAATATAATGGGATAAGTAAAGAAAAGGAACAGTCTTTTTTTGACTTTGTTATAAAAAGGATGGACAACTTTACAATAAATTTCCTGCTGATGAAAGTTATATTTCAAATCAGCTAAAAAAAGCCGCTGACAATATATCTATCAGCGGTCGGGTTTTGAAGCCTACGGGCGGTGGATATATCACGCCAGCTTCAGAACTTAAAAACAGTATACCACTCAAAAACATTGTTGTCAATTCTGAGCTCCCGAACATATCTAATTTGTATGAAGGGTTAACACCTTTTCAACAAAGTTTATAAAAAGTTTGTGTGCATTCCTTTTCAGATTCCAAAATAATTTGTTTTTTTTATTTTATAAATGCTTTATAAGATTATTATTTTATAAAGGTTTTTGTGTTATAAGCAATTCAATTATATTAATGAAAAGAGGTTTGAAAATGAGTAAAATAGCCGTTGTCGGCGTCCAGGAAAGTATTGGCCGCGAAATTTTGAGTTTTTTGGAAGAGGATGGCGTAAAGGCTGCTGACGTTGTAGCTTTGGAACCGAAGTCTCCGCTCGGAAATATGGTCTCTTACGGAGAAGATGATGATTTAGATGTTTTGAATCTGGATGATTTTGACTTTCAGAATATTGATGTTGCTGTTTTTGCGTCTTCTGATGAAATTTCAAAGAGATATGTTCCCAAAGCTTTGGCTAAGGGGGTAAAAGTTGTTGACTGCTCCGGTGCTTATTTCGCCGAGGCAGATGTACCGATGATTATTACCGGGATCAACGAAGACAAAGTTTATGACGCTCCGAGAGGTTTGGTATCTGTTCCGTCTGCAGCTGTAACGCAGATGTTGACTCCGTTAAAGGAGGTCAACGAACAGTATAAAATCAAACGGATTGTCGCTTCGACTTATACCTCAACTTCGGCTTATGGCAAAGAGGCTATGGATGAACTGTTTAACCAGACCCGTAAAATTTTTATGAATGACAGCTTGGTTGATGATCAGCAGGTGTTTAACAAACAAATCGCCTACAATGTCATTCCGCAGGTCGGTGAATTTATCGGTGATGAAACCCAATGTGAATGGGCCATGAACGCCGAAACCAAAAAAGTGCTGGGCGGTGATGTTAAAGTTCATGCCAACTGTGCTTTTGTGCCGGCATTTATCGGCTGCGGCCAGTTTGTCAATGTAGAATGCGAAAAAGATATTGATGTCGACGAGGCTGCCTCTTTGATGAAAAAGGTCAAGGATGTGGTCGTTTTTGACAAACATGTCGACGGCGGTTATGTCTGCCTGACCGATGTCCAGGGAGAAGACAATGTGTACGTCAGCCGTTTACGTCAGGATATTTCGGTGGAAAACGGTTTCAGTTTTTGGTGCGTGGCTGATAACCTGAGAGTTGGCGTTGCTAAAAACGCGTTTGCAATAATGAAAAAACTTTTGACTAAGGAAATCAAACAATAGGAGCTTATCTATGGGCGGTTTTTTAAGACTTTTTTCTCTTGTAGGATTGTTAATCGGTTTGTGCACTCAGCCGTTACAGGCGGCAAATACCAAAGATGTGGATGCAACAACTAAGGTTGTTGACAGTCTGACATCCGAGGAACTGGACTATCAACAGACCGGAAAACAATTGTCCGAGATTGAAAATCTGCTTAAAAGCGGCCAGATTTCCAGAGAGGATATCAGTGCCAAAGTCAAATATCTGGTAGAAATCCGCAGCAGTATCGTCGATGCCAAAAAACAATCAGAAAAAGAACTGGAATCAGCTCAGAAACGTTTGGAACTTTTGGGGGAGGCTCCCAAAGAAGGCGAAACGGAACTTGAGGTAATTACGCAACGCCGTAAAGAATTCAGTAAAGAAGAAGCGTTCCAAAAAGCCCGTGTTGCCGAGGCTGATATTCTTTTGGCAAAGATTGATGAACTGGATGTCTTGATTGTAAATGTCCGTAACAAGGAACTTATCGGAAACCTTTTGGTTCGACAGGAACCATTAATTTATCCGAATGTGCTTTTTGCCTCAACCAAAGTTTTTGTGGAGTTCTTTTTTGATATTATAAAGTCTCCGCTGATTTGGTATCAGGAAATCGGGTTGGAAAAACAGCAATATGTTAAGGCAAATTTGATACCTGTCGCCATATTGGTATTATTTTCCTTATGGTTGGGCGTGTATCTGCGTTTGTGGATTATGCGAAAATTCGGCTATAAAAAAGACATTGAACATCCTCGTTACGGAACAAAAGTGTCGGCGGCTATTTTCGTTGCCGTGGCTTATGGGGTAATTCCGGCCACGATTATTGCCGGATTTATGATTTGGATGTATACGACCAAAGTTATGAATATTGGTTTTTTCGGTCTGGTCATAAACAGTTTTCTTTATTATTCGCTGTATGTTTTGCTCGCTAATGCAATTTCCAGAGTTTTGTTTGCTCCTTACAATGAAAAATGGCGTTTGGTTAATGTCAGTACGGATAAAGCCAAAAGGGTAACGGCCGCTCTATATTTTACGGCGGTTGTTATCGGTGTCGGTGCGTTTTTGGAGCATGTAGCCGTTTCTGCAAATTATTCTTTGGAACTGATTTCGTTTATCAGTGCGTTGTCCTCCGGAGGTAAAGGGTTCTGTATCGTCCTGATATTAAAACGGTTGCTGTGGGATGATGAGACTGTTCCGGATGAACAGGAAGAAAATCAGGAAATTGAGGAAGATGAAGAAATTAGTTCGTCATTTAAGATTATTTTCTTCACATCTCTGTTTTCATTAGGTGTGTTTGCCTTGGCCGTTTTCGGGTATCCGAAACTTTCCTCTTTCATTTTCAATCGGGTAATTCTGTCTGTTTTAATTATCGGAATTTTCCTAATTATCCGCAAAACCTTTAACGAAGCTATTCATCGTCTGTTGTTGTTGCGTTTTTGGGTAAAAACCTTCAAACTACGCCGCCGTCTTATCAGCAGACTGGATTTCTGGTCAAATCTTATTGTTGATCCGTTGCTTGGTTTGGGAGCCATTTTCAGCATTTTGAGTGTTTGGGGAGTTTCGACGGATTTATTAATTCAAAGCATTAAGAAAATATTCTTAGGATTTAAAATCGGAGGAGTTGAAGTCTCTTTGCTTTCCATTATTATCGGTATTGCGGCTTTCTTTATTTCGATTACGCTTGTAAAGTCTCTCCGCGTTCGTTTAATGAACAATGTTTTGAACAAAATAGCAATAGACGATGGAATCAAACATTCTCTGGATGCCGGTTTTGGTTTTCTGGGCTATGTTGTTTCTTTCCTGCTGGCAATAGCAATCATGGGCGGAAACCTAACAAATCTGGCCTTGGTTGCCGGTGCTTTGTCTGTTGGTATCGGTCTCGGACTTCAAAATGTGGTCAATAACTTTGTATCAGGAATTATCCTTTTGTTTGAGCGTCCGATCAAAGTCGGAGACTGGGTGATTATCAATGGCGAAGAAGGTCGGGTAAAACAAATTAATATTCGTTCTACCGAAGTTGAAACGTTCAGAAAAGCAAGTCTGATTATTCCGAATGCCAGCCTGTTGTCAACAACGGTAACCAATTTGACCCACAGCAACAATGCGGCCCGCCTTGCCGTAACAGTGGGAGTCGCCTATGGTTCAGATACGCGTCTGGTGGAAAAAATTCTGCTTGAATGTGCAAATGCTCACAAACGGGTACAGAAAAAACCGGAACCTTATGTTATATTTAAAGATTTCGGAAGCAGCAGTCTGGAGTTTGAATTGCGTTGTTATACGACGGATATCTGGAACGGTTGGTCTATTCCGAGCGATTTGCGTTATGAGATAAACCGCCGCTTTGTTGAAGAGGGTATTGAGATACCGTTTCCGCAAATGGTTATCCACTCCGGCGATAAAGTTGCGGATAAAAGTCAATTTTATGCTCTTAAACGTCAAAACATGCTTGCAAAAAAAACAAAAGATGATACAAATCAAAACTGATTTGCAAAAAGCCGGTTTAGCTCAGTTGGTAGAGCAACGCATTCGTAATGCGTGGGTCGAGTGTTCAAGTCACTTAACCGGCACCATTTTAAAAGTCCTCCGTAAGGAGGATTTTTTATAAGCGGATATAAAGGAGATACACATGCTGCCGCCTTTAGAAGAATTTTATCCGATTCTGATAGGAACCTACATACGCTATCAAACCGCCGGAACTCTGGTGAAGGCCCAAGAAGAAGGAAAAACGGAAATTCCCGCAACCAGATTTAAAATTGCTCCCGAATATTATGAACAGTTGAAGAATTGTGAAATTCAGTCTTCGTTGATTGGCTTGGAACTTGAATATGATGAAACAACGGGGATTTTGACCAGCACTTCGACACCTTATTTTGTTGAACAGTACGAAAATAAGATTATGAGAGAAGTCGCCCTCAAGCAGGATACACAAAACGAAGGGCGTTATACCAAATTTATTGAACTTGTGGAATAACGATTTTATGGCGAAAGCAGAATTATCAAAACAGTTGTTAGCTTGGTATGCCGATTGTGGAAGAGAGTTGCCTTGGCGGGTAAAAGGCGGGGCTCATCCCAACCCTTATGTTATTCTGGTCTCGGAGTTTATGCTGCAGCAAACGGGGGTTAAAACGGTAATCCCTTACTTTCATCGTTTTATGGAAAGATTTCCGACCGTCAAAGCGTTGGCAGAAGCTTCGGAAGAGGAGGTTTATCTTTATTGGCAGGGATTGGGGTATTATTCTCGAGCCCGCTCTTTGCATACAACCGCCCGAATGATTATCAATGATTTTGACGGAGTTTTCCCTCAGGAAAAATCTCAGGTCCTGAAACTTAAAGGCATAGGCGAATATACGGTTGCCAGCTTTTTGACTTTGGCTTTTAATCAGCCGGAAACGGTTGTCGACGGAAACGTTATTCGGGTAATCTGCCGAATGTATGGGCTGACAGCTCCGATCTCAGAAATTATGGATACAATTCGGAAAAAAGCCGGAGAATTGACGGATAAAGAAAATCCGGCGGATTATGCTTCTGCGATTATGGACTTGGGAGCAATGATTTGTACTCCGAAGAAACCGCAGTGCCTGTTGTGTCCATGGCGGGAATATTGCCAAAGCAGAGATAATCCGAAGCTGGAGAGTATTCCTTCTCGGGCTAAACTTCCTAAGAAATATAAAGAAGGAAAAGTCTACCTCATCCAAAACAACAAAGGCGAAGTGTTCATCCGTAAAAGAAATGAGAAAGGCTTGCTTTCCGGACTTTACGAATTTCCGTGGAGCGATGAAAAAGACTTATTTGTTGCAGATAAGCCGCAAGATACAGGATTGGAAGTTTCTCATGTTTTTACGCATTTTAAATTAGTGTTGAAAATATATAGCCTTAAAAGAGATGGGGTTGAAACGAACGGACATTTTGTAGCCTTGTCTTCTTTGCCGGACTATGCCTTCTCAACATTGATGAGAAAAGTTTATGAAAAAGCAAATAGGAATAAAATCCTTGACATTTAAACTGTTTTTTGCTATATAAACCCTAATGCCACTTACCGGCAGTGTATTTAAAATCCGCGGAAGCGGATTTTTTTTGTTTTAAATCAAAGAAAGGAGATTGTAATGGGGGGAATTGATAAAAATTTGAGTTCGAATGTAAGTCTACCTAGAAAAAGTTTGTTAGAAAATTTAGAAGAAGCTGCGAAAGCAACAAAAGATATGTATGATGAATATAGATTAATGAGAAGTCATGACTATCAGTATTTGGATGATTATTATCATTGCAAAGCAAATTATAAAGCCGCAAGAAGAGGAGAAATTGGTGAAAAGACAGCGGAGTTTTTAGGTAATAAAAAAGAAAAAATTGACTATTATAAAAATCGTTTTTATAAAGGATTAAGTAAGCAAGAAGCCTATGATGATTATAAACATGATTTGAGCATTAATAAGATAGGAAGAGAAAGAGCAAAAGAAAATAGGCAATTAACAGCACAAGAAGCTTGTGCTGATTTTCGAGAAAGAAATAAATCTCTACCGAAAATATATTGGTAAAAACGTTTAGATAGAGAAAAACATGAAAAAAGCATCTGATATCGCAATTATTACATTCAGAATAATTATGGCGGCACTGGGGCCTTTTGTTCGCATTGTCGGGGGAACATTGGGCTTTTTTATTGCTGTAATATGGTTGTTTCTTTGGTTGGATAGGGATGGGGATTGTCTTAGCGACGGTTATGTTTGGGATTACGATGAAAATCGTTGCCGTAAGGATTGCCTGACTTGGAACAAAATCAACGGGTGTATTTATGTAAATGAAGAATATCAGGCTTTATTTATAGCTTGTGCTGATAAAACGCCGGAGTGTGACAGAGAAAAACTGGATGTTCTTAATGATGAACTCTGTAAAAAGTATAAAGCCCCGAAGAATTTGAAATATGGATATTGTGATTTTGAATTTGAACTGAAAAATTGTTTTAAGTTGGAAGGAGAATGGGAATATCCCAAAGAATGTTATGAAAATAATTAGAAGTGTTTACCGGCAATGTATTAAAAATCCGCGAAAGCGGATTTTTTTTATACTTTGCAGACACCCCCGGTTTACAGGGAGATATCTATTAAATAAAAGAAAGGAGAAAAAATGTTCAAATATCTGGCTTGTCTGGCTGTTTCCGGAATCTTGTGCCTGTGGGCGTATGCTCAGGGAAAAAAACGCTGTGAACTAAAACAAATTGTTAAGGAAAAGGAGAAAATAGAGTATGTGCTTAAAGAAAAATCGAAGATTTATGCTCGCCCTAATGCCGGTCGTGATAAATTGCTTAAGCTCATGTACGACGGAGTGTTATAATACTTGTCCGGTTTATCCTGCGGCAGGAAAATCCGTGGCCGAAGAACTCTCAAACCTGGAAGAAACGCAATATCCCAATACGTGGGAATGGATAGGGCGGATAAATAAACTTCGGGAGGAATTAGATATATGTAATAAGATTGAAAAGAGGTTTTGAAAGATTATCTGAGTCAGGGGAACATAATTTTTAATACAGGAGGGGAAAATGCGAAAAATTTGTTTCTGTTTGACTTTATTGTTTTTTCTGTTTGCGTGTGCCACACAGCAAAAATATGACAACAAGCTGCAAAGTTTTGTCGGAAAGACGGAAACTCAGCTGGTTCAAAAATGGGGAACACCGAGCAGCAGTAAAATTATGGATAACGGAACCAAAGTTCTTACTTATACCAAAGCCAACGATATATACGTTCCGTCAGAATTTTACATAAACAATCCGGACATGCTTCCGGGACAAGAAACGGTTTATGCTCCGTTTACCAATGATTACGATTTCACGCCTTATGGAGAAACGTTTGGTTACAAGGTCGAACAGATTTGCCAAACGTCATTCCTGATTCAAAACGGTTATGTTGCCGGTTGGAAATGGAAAGGAAATAATTGCGTCGCTTATTAATATTTAAATTAAACGACACCCGTAACTAAATGTTAACTTAAATATGGTGCAATTTGAAAAACGACGTTAAAAGACACAGAGTCTTAATAAAATTAAGGTGTGAATTATGGGATTATTTTTGGATTTGCAAAATAAGTTGAAAAGCTCCGGCTTTTTAATCCTGTGTATTCTTCTGTTCTTTTATTTCAGTTTTTACACCATCAACGGCGAGCGTGGACTTCTCCGCTACATGTATTTAAGCAAGGAGATTGTCCATGCCCGCCAAATTGCCGACCAATACAATGCCGAAAAAAAGAAACTGGAAGACAAAGTTCGCCTTCTTTCTTCCAACAGCCTGGATTTGGATATGCTGGAAGAGCGGGCAAGGATTGTGCTGAATTTTGCCGGAAATGATGAATTTATCATTTTAGATACGGCAGAAAATGAATAATTCGTTGAAAATCATAAAAAAAACAAATTTATTTTTAGCATAAAAACAAATAGATAGATAGGTTTAGGGATAACTTTGCAAAAAAAGCTGTATTTTTGCATTTTTTTTTGTTATACGTTTAAAAAATTTTGTTTTAACTACCTGACTTTATACGTTGGATTTATATAAATAGGCTTATAACATAGAAACACCTATGACTGATATTATCGAAAACGTGAGCTGTACTAAAAAGCAAACGCTGTTCTCCAGTAAAGAAGTCATCTTCCGCAGCGGAGGACGGGCCAAGGTCTGGACCATCTCGTCTCAGGTTCAGGTAATTTTTCTGGCGTTTTTCTTTTTTATCAGCGTATGGAGTTTATATTCTTATTACATTTACAATCGTTCCGGTAAGATTATTCATAAAAAAGATGTTGAACTGGTTGAAACCAGAGACGCTTATGTGGATCTGATGACGGATTTTGTTACCCTTCACAAGAACATCAGCGGGATGTTGAGTTCAATGGAAGGAAGCGGTGATAAGAAAAAAGTAAACAGCTATAAGCAACAGGCTTTGGTTTTGGAAGATAAAATCAAACAAATTACCTCCGAAAAAGAATGGATCAGTGATGAGAAAATAAGTGAAAAAACCTCTCTGAGCGAAGCCATTTTGCAACGGGATATTGCAGCTTCGGAAAGAGATGAACTGAGAAAGCAGCTCATCGCTATGGAAGATACGATAAAAGAACTTAAAAACGCCGAAATGGAAGTGCTGAAAAAAGTTCAGTCCATTGCTGACAAGGAAGTTTCTAAAGTCAAAAGTGCCTTTAATACCATTAATGTTCCGTTGAAAAGAAAAGGACTGTATTTTAATGCACTGGCAAACAGCAAAAAAGGCAGCAAAGGGGGCTTGTATGTTCCTGACCGTAAGCATGGGGTTAAAGATAAGGCAATAGATAAGAAAATTTCCAAAATTTTTGAAAGCGTGGATAATCTGGAATACTACCGCGAAGTTATTAAAACGGTCCCGTTGGGAAAACCTGTATGGAGTTATTGGGTAACCTCTCAGTATGGTCGCCGGTCTGATCCGTTTAATAAAAAAGCCGCCAGTCATAAAGGGGTAGATTTGGCCAGCCGTACGGGTAACAAAATCAGAGTAAAAGCCAAAGGAAAAGTGATTAGAGCCGGGATGGCCGGCGGCTATGGAAAACTGGTGGTTATTGATCACGGAAACGGTTTTCAAACTAAATATGCACATTTAAACAAAATTTATGTTAAAAAAGGCGATTATTTGGAGTATGACGATACAATAGGCGAAGTCGGAACCACGGGACGATCAACCGGTCCGCATCTGCACTATGAGGTGATTTATATGGGGAAAGATGTTGACCCTATGCCGTTTATAAAAGCGAAAGTATCTTAGGAGATAAGCTTATGAAAAATTTGAAACGTATGCTGTACTTGAAGTTTGCCCGGATGAACAAACAAAGTCCGAGTGTTCCCGTACCGAGTATTATCAGTGAGAATACACAGGTGAAAGGAGATATTATCAGCAACGGAATTATCCATATTGACGGACATGTGGAAGGCGATGTCAGCTGTGATGAGTTGGTTATCGGGATTAAAGGAGCCGTTGTCGGTTCTGTTAATGTAACCAATCTGCATTTATATGGTGTGCTGCAGGGCAAAGCTGTCGTTGATAAGCTTTTTGTTTCTAAAACGGCTAAACTCTTGGGGGATGCGATGCATAATTCCATAGCGATTGAACCGGGAGCTTATATTGATGGTCATTGCATTCGGGCCGGAGCCCCGATACAGGCAGAACAATCCAAACCTGATTTGATGATTGAGGATGCCTCTCAAAAGAAAAAATAAAAACAGTTAAGACAGTTAATAAAAAAACGGAGCAATTATGTATTGTCTCCGTTCTTTTTTTTTTGTATAACAAATACCATAATATGCAAAAAGGATCATTAATGGCAAAAAAAAGTACAAAATCAGATTTTATCAGTACCGGTTTGGTCGCTCAAAACCGTCGTGCTCATTTTGATTATCTGATTGAAAAAGTGTATACGGCGGGATTGGAATTGACCGGAACGGAAGTCAAATCATTGCGTTTGGGGCATGCGAACATCAATGACGCTTATGGTGTTGAGAAAAATGAGGAACTTTTCATGGCCAATATGTTTATTGCCGAATATGCCAATAAGGGTTATACTTCTCATGCCGAAAAACGGGATAGAAAACTTCTTTTGCGTCGGAAGGAAATTATTGAGATAATCAATGATTTGTCTCGCAAAGGGACGACATTGGTAGCCATAAGATTGTTTTTTAATGATAAGGGACGTGCCAAACTGGAAATTGGTCTGGGACGCGGTAAAAAAATCTA
Source organism: Alphaproteobacteria bacterium (assembly GCA_048463395.1). GTDB lineage: Bacteria > Pseudomonadota > Alphaproteobacteria > RF32 > CAG-239 > JAGAJR01. The sequence goes on from DBFWPL010000022.1 coordinate 80,333, forward strand.
CGATAAAAGAGAAAGTATCAAAGAACGGGATTGGAACCGTGATAAAAAACGTATTTTAAGCGAAGCTAATCATTAATTTTTGTCTAAACAGGCTGTTTGTTGAGTTGACAAACAGCCTGTTTTATTATACAGCTAAAAATATGTTTTATAAAAATTATGTGTTACATTAAATATTATCGTGTATGGCAAAGAAAAAAAGCCCAAAGGAAGAAGGATTTGTCAGTAGTTTGTTCCCTGACTATCCAATCGCAGAGGAAATGGCTGCTAAGCAGAAAAACTTCCCTCCCAAAAAAGGAACAACATCATCTCTTAAGAACCGAATTGATGAGCTAACATCTCAGGTCCAACAACTTCAACAAGAGAAAAAAGGACTGATGGTAGAGAATGAACGTTTAACGGTCGAAAATGGCAAATTAAAAATCAAAGCGGAAGCTTTTGATGAGCTGATTTCTTCTGAATCGTATTTTCCCGTGAATATTGTGGCTAAAAGCTTCGGTTGGAGTGCCATTAAACTGAATCAATACCTTCAAAGCAAGAAAGTTCAGTATAAACACGGAGATGTGTGGGTACTGTATCAAAAATACGCAAACAAGGGGTATACTCGTGAGATGTGGTATGTTTATGGTACAAATGCTCGCGGACAAGAACGTTCCCGTGCTCATACGTATTGGACAATGAAGGGGATAATGTTCATCAGAGAGCTGTTAAAAGCAGATAATCTTCTGGCAGATTAAATGGCTTGATTTCACGTACAAAAAAAGGTCTTCTAAAATGAAGACCTTTTTTTGTATGACAAATACCATTAAAAAAGCCCCTCTCTTGAGGGGCTTTACATTTATCTATTTTGTGTTTTACGGTTCATCATTTCTTGTTTTATTTGGGCAGATAATTCTGCACCTTTTTGTGGAGTAACTGTTTCCTTAATTTCGCCGGATATTCTTTTCTCTGCAATTTTATCTGCGATAACAGCTCCTGAAACTTCAGGTTTTCCTCCGTTAGCTTTAAGTTGTTCTCTTCTTTTCAACATTTCTGCTTTTTTTGCTGCTACATGGGCTCTGACATCTGCCATCTTTTCACCGCTCATGGCTCTTTCTTCACTCTTTTCTTCTTTTTTATCGCCTTCTTGACCGGCATTTCCTGCTTCAGGAGCCTTTTCATCTCCCTCTTTTTTCTTGTCATCAGCTTTATCTGCCTCAGGTCCTTCTTTGTCTTTTCCTTTTTCCTGATTGGCTTTTACTTCTTCGTTATGTTTATTGATTTTTTCAACCAATTCCGGAGACAAACCTTTCATGCAGTCTAATGACAAGTCAATCATTTTGTCTTTTGGTTCAAAGCTCATTCCTTTTTCAATACAGGCGGCAGCCAGTAAAGACGTTTGTTCCGGAGACATATGCTCTCCGATTGTGATATAATCATACTTGTCGAACTGAGCGTCTTTGACAATTTTTTGATAAACACTGAAGTCTTGAGATTTAACCTTGCGAGTGTCGCCTTCTTCAAGGATTTCGCTTTCCTTACCGTCCGGAGAAGTAACTTTATGGTATCCCGGAACTTCTTCGCCGTCACGTTTGTTGTCATAGGCGTAGTTATTTTTCTGAGCCCATTCCGGCCAAGTTTCCTTCTTGTTTTCGTTGTTGTGTTCACCTGCTTCTTTTTCATCAACAGTCAAACCTTTACCTTTATTTTCTTCAGTTTTCTCTTCAGCTTTTTCTTCAGTTTTCTCTTCAGTCTTAGCTAAATCACCATCAGTCAGTTGAGCAACTTCTATACCCTTTTTCTCGCCATTATCTTTAGGTTTACTTGCAAAGCCGCTTCTTTCAAAAGCATCTTTAAGAGTAGAGCGTCCTTCAGGTGTTTTAGACAGATATTGTTCTTGACTGAGGGAGTTGGCTTCCAGCCATTTTAAGAATTCATCATTCTGAAGCTCTGGTAATACGAGAGCTGCTCCAACATTGCTGTTGCTGTCTTCTGTATGTTCTGGTAAAGCTTTGGTGTCTGACATAATCTTCACTCCGGTAAGTTTTTTATTAAATTCAGTATATCCTAAAATGAATCAGTTTTCAATACATTTTTCGGAAATTTCGTCTAGTTTTAATTTTTTTGTAACAATTCTTTCTTTTTTCGTTTTTCTTTGAAGAAATTTTTCAGTATTTCAGAGCATTTGTCTTCCATAATCCCTCCGATGACATGAGGTTTATGGTGGCAGGTTGCCGCTTCGTAAAAACGAACTCCGCTGACAACGGCACCGCCTTTTTTGTCAAAAGCTCCGAAATAGAGATTTTCAATTCTGGCAAAGGAAATTGCCGCGGCACACATAGTGCAGGGCTCCAGCGTTACATACAAGTCCATTCCCCTTAGCCGGTTGGTACCGAGTTTTTCACAAGCCTGCCTGATGGCGGAAATCTCAGCATGTGCCGTAGCGTCAAGAACATGTTCGCTTAAATTATATGCTTCGCTGACAATTTCTCCGGTTTGAGGATTGACAACAATTGCCCCGATGGGAACTTCATCCTCAGCGGCTGCTTTTTGAGCCAATTCCAGACATCTCAGCATATATGGGTTATTGCTCATAAATATCCTTTGCTTTTTTTCGAATTTATATTACATTAACAGCAAAATCATAAGGAAAAATTAAAATGGCGGAAAGAATAGCAAAATTTATGGCAAGATCAGGCGTCTGCTCCCGTCGGGATGCGGAAGAACTGATTCGCCAAAAAAGGGTAACCGTAAACGGAGAAATTGTCGAAACTCCGGCGTTTAATGTGGATGGAAGCGAAAAAATCCTGTTAGACGGAGAAAAACTTCCTCGGATTGATGATACCCGTTTGTGGTTATACTACAAACCGGTCGGCCTGCTGACAACTCATAAGGATACACAGGACCGCCAGACGGTTTTTGCCAATCTTCCGGCCGGCCTGCCGCGGGTTATTTCTGTCGGACGTCTGGATTTGAACTCTGAAGGCTTGCTGCTGCTGACCAATAACGGAGAGTTGTCCCGCAAGCTGGAACTTCCTGAAAATGGTTGGAGCCGCCGTTATAAAGTAAAAGTCCACGGCTTTCTGGATAAAAAGAAACTGGCTGCCTTGGGGCAGGGCGTAACGGTGGACGGAATCAACTACGGACCGGTAAAAGTAGAGATTGAAACGGAAAAAGGCACTAACGCTTGGCTGATTGTAACTTTGAATGAAGGCAAAAACCGAGAGATTCGCAAACTGATGAAATCCGTTGGTTTGGATGTTGCCCGCTTAATCCGACTGTCGTACGGACCGTTTCAGCTCGGAAGCCTGAAAAAAGGCGAGGTCAGGGAAGTTCACCAAAAGGTTTTGCGTGAGCAGCTGGGAAGCAAGTTCAAGCTATGAGAATTATCGGCGGAAAGTATAGAGGGAAAAAGCTTTTTACACCCGAAAATAATGATGTCCGGCCGACAGCGGATCGGGCAAGGGAAGCCGTGTTCAATATTTTGGCGTCAAAACTGGAAAATCGTTGGACTGAATATAATTTGCTGGATGTCTTTTCTGGAACAGGAGCCTTTGCTTTGGAGGCCTTATCTCGAGGAGTAAATAGTATTTGCCTGATTGATAAAAATACCAAACTTTCCGCCAAAAATGCAGGACTTTTCCCTCAGGAGAAGGAATATATAAAATTGATAACGGCAGATGCTCTCAGCCTTCCTCCGGCTTCCCGCCGCTATAATTTGATTTTTATGGATGCTCCCTACCAAAAAGGATTAAGTGCACCGGCTCTCGCTGAGCTTTACGACAAAGGCTGGCTGGATGAAGTGGCTTTGTGCATCGTCGAAGTGGAAAAAACAGAAAAGCTGAATATTCCTGAAACATTTGATGTCCTTGATGAACGTATTTACGGTTTGGCAAAGTTTTTCTTTTTGCGGCTGAAAAATATTTAAAAATCTTGATAAATTTAGATTGTTGGTGTTAATATTTCTCTCGTTTTGGGAGAGAAATATGAGCGGCATTAAAAATTTAAATTTACAAAAACAAATCAATGAACTTGACACAGAGTTGTATACCCTGCTGATGAAAAGAACCGAACTGGTTAAGCAACAGCCGGAAAATGCGATTGAAAACACTCTGGGAAAAGAAGCCGCCATTATCAAAATGCTTTTGAAAAATCATAAAAGCGATTTTCCTGAGTATGTGATTGCCAAAATCTGGCGGGAGATTTTAAGTGCCAGTGCCGGCTTGAAAGAAAAACTGAAAATTTCAGTCTTTGCCAAAGACGATGATGATGCCCTGATTAGGATTATTCAGGAACATTTCGGCAGTTATATTGACTATGTTACTTATAACTCCTTCGGGGCGGTTATGAATGAACTCAGCTCTCATAATACCTGTTTGGCGGTTATCCCTTGCGATAACCCCGTTATCAACGCCAAACCGTGGTGGGTGGGATTTTCTGCCGACACGGCGGAGAGCTTGAGAATTGTCGCTAAACTCCCGTTTCTTCGCAATAAGGAAGACAAAGATTGCGAAGAGGCTTATGTGGTGGCCCTCTCTCCGACGGATCAAAGCGGTTCGGATGTCAGCCTGATTAATGTTGAAACTCATAAAGACATAAGTGCCTCCACCGTAGTAGAGAACTTAGAAAAAATCGGTTTTAACGGAGTCAAAGCCGTATTGGTTGCCAATGTTGACGATGAAACCAAGTTTTGTCTGGTTGAAGTAAACGGATACATCACTTCTGATAAAAGCTGTTTTCAATCAGCCGAAGAAGTCGAAATATTCAAAACCGTTACTATTGTCGGAACTTACGCCAAGCCGATTGTTCTATAATTTTTTTACCGGAATGTTTTCAATCAAAACTTCTCCGGAATTAATGTTGACAGGGGTAGTTATGGTATCATACTGGTCGTCTTTACGGAGTTTAAACGCCTTATTGTTCAGCAGTATTTTAACGACAAAAACGCCTTTCCTATCAAGCATATTGGCTTTTTCCAGCGAATCAAGCGTTTCAATAAAGGCCTTGGACGAGGTCATCAGGTGTAAATTCGGTTCCAACTTTTCGTTGAAATACACATCGCCTCTGGCTACCATGAGCAACGGATTCCAATTGACAATCAACCTTTTAATGTCAATCATTCCGCCGGAATGCAGCCACTCGTCAATACTTTCCCGATAAGTCTCGGCAGATTGCATTTTTCCGGCAATATTGGCATGCATGTAAATTCTGAAAATATCTTTATCCAAAGGCAGTTCAACCGTATCATCCAAACGAATGTTTTTAATGTTGATTTTGGTTTCAAAAAACGGATTAAATTTAAGCCCGTCTTCTGAATCGGTCTTTTGTGCCGAAATGCTTAAATATTCCGCGGATAATACGTTAGTGATTTGAAAATCCTTGGCTAAAATGTCCAAATCTTTAATACCGTTTTCGTTAAGACGGATTTTTGTGGTCAAAGTTGGAGCTGAAAGCTGATAAACGTTTAATCCTTTTTGAAAACGTTGTTCCGGACTGAAGGAAATCTTTAAATTTTGAGAACTGAACAACCCCGAACTGATTTTCAATTCCGGAATATCCCATTCATAGTAGTTATTCCCGTCCAAAGAATAAATTCTTAAGCCGTTGACGGTGAGAATACTGAAAGGGGAGAAACGGCTGAAACTCAGATTTTCATAAGAAAATTCATAACCTGCTTCTGATACGGATTTTTCAAATTTGACAACTTCCTGTTTGAGAATGGAAATCGTATAGTTACGGACAAAACAAAAAATCAGCAGCGACAAAGTAATAAATCCGCTGATAACGGCAGAAAGCAGCAATGTACCGTTAAAATAAGATTTATTTTGTTGAACGGAAAGATTTTCAGATTTGTCTTCAATCACGGGAAACCTCCTCTTATCCCAAAGCTTTACGGGTATAAGGATAATTCTTTAAGGTTTCTTCATTGAGCTCTTTGCACTTTGCTTCAATCCGTTTTTCCAGCTCATCCATAAACTCTTTTTTATCAAGATTGGCAGGCATTGGCTCCATAAACTCAATGATAACTTTGCCCGGATACCGCATAAAAGAGGCTTTTTTCCAGAAAAATCCGGTATTTAAAGCCACCGGAACAACCGGAACATGTAAGTTTTGGGCAATGAACAAAAGACCCGATTTATAACCTTTGACGGTTCCCGGTTTAACACGTGTTCCTTCCGGAAAGATAATAATCGGACGTCCGTTTTTGATTCTGTCTTTGGCTTCTTTGAGCATATTTTTCATGGCGGCCCCGCCGGCGGAACGGTCAACGGGAATCATACCGTAAAAATATTGTGCCCATCCAAACAGCGGAATATATGTCAGTTCTTTTTTCAAAACAAATACCAATTTTGTTATATAAGAAGAGAGGCAATAAGTTTCCAAAGCCGATTCGTGTTTTGAAGCGTAAAGAACGCCTTCCTGTTTCATATACTCTTTGCCTCGGATTTCAATTTTCAAGCCGACAATGATTTTTAAACACCATAAAATAAACGGCATGAATCCGTAATTCCACAGCTTAATCGTGGCTTTACAGTTAAACAGCCCGATAACGGAGGTAATCGTGCAGCCCAAGGCTAAAGTAGAGTAAGCAATAATATTAAAAACAAGCGAGCGTATAAAAATCATTATTAGCTTCCTGACAGTAAGTTGGTTTTTGCATAAACAAATAAAAATTTGTTGTATTCCGAAGCGACCAAAAGAAACGAACCGAAATTTTTCCACCATTTGGCCGAGACCTTTTCTGAATATACCGGATGAATAATGATTTTCAAGTTTTTATTCAAACTCCGAAATTCCTGAATACTTCTCGGTAAGTGGTAATTAGAGGTAACCAGACGGATGGAGCAAATATTGTTTTTCTTAATCCAGTCAGTCGCTTCAATAGCGTTTTCCACGGTGTTTTGTGATTTGTCTTCAATTTCGATTTCCGGTTTTCCGGTCAGTTTAATTGCATTGATTTTTTCAATGTCTTTTCTCGGAATGTCTTTTTGCACGCCGGAAATCAGCAGACGGGGAGCTAATCCTTGGTTCAATAATTTAACTGCCGCTGAGATTCGGTTCCTTCCGCCGGTCAGTGCAATAATGGCATCGGTTTTTGTTTTGTTATCTTGGGGATAAGCGTTGATTGTTCGGCTAAACAAAACAAACCCAGCCGACCAGAGGACAAATAAACAAACAATCAAGTAGCAGAAAAGTTTTTTCATCGGCTTACATCAATTTCTCTAATGTGCGTTTAACGGTGTAGTAGGCGGTAATCATGGCTATTGCGGCAGCAAAAGCGGGCAAACTCAAAATCTCCAGCCAATCATTGACGGAAAGTCGAGCTTCGCTGATAATGCCTCCTTCAATTTGTTCCGAAAGGCGGGAAATCATAAAAATCGTCGGAACGGCAAGCATAATGCCGATAATGCCGCCGATAAACCCGAGCATGCCGATGTGTTTGGCATATTGCTGGGCAATGTAAGCATCTTTGGCTCCGAGAGTATGCAGAATTTCAATAATATATTGATGCAGCCCAAGACTGGTGCGGGTGCTGTAGGTAATGGCTCCGGAAGTAACGACAATTACCAGAACCAAAACCGTCAAAGCCAACATTTTCAAACCGTCGGCAAACTTAATCAGCTTGTTGAGCCAAAGTTTATGATTGTCAAGCGTTGCCAAAGGAGAAGCTTCGGCCAGTTTCTCTGCCAGTTTTACAAAATCCGGCTCGGCATTGGCTTTCAGCTTAACATCTAAAATTCTCGGTATCGGCAGTTTTTTCAACTCAACCCCGTCTCCCAGCCAAGGCTGAATAAGCTTTTGCAGTTGTTTATCCGTCAGCGGGGTAACACTTTCCACTTCAGGAAGAGACTGTAAAACTTCAATGGCTTTTTGCTGGTGTTCCGAGGTTTCTTTTTGAGCTTTTTGCACATTGGCATCATTTACGGGCATGATCTGTACCGTCAGAGAACCGAGAATGCTTTCATTCCAGGTAACCAACATTGAGTTAATGGAAAGAACACCGGCAAGCGTAACCGCAAAAAGAAAAACGGCAATACAAATCATAACTTGCAGGAACAGGCTGGAACTGTCCTCTTTCAACGGAAGTTCCTGTTTGCGGTTGATAAGATTTTTATTGACCATTGACCCCTCCGGTGTTTCTGAGTGAAGATGACGGATATAAAATCCTCAGATTTCTGTTTTGCAAATGCAGGCACGGATAAGCGAAATCCGCGATCAGTTTCTCACTGTGGGTGGCAATAACAACGGTTGTGCCGAGTTTGTTGAGTTCAACAAAGAGCTTCATCAACTTCGGAGCAATATCATTGTCGACGTTTCCGGTCGGCTCGTCGGCCAAAAGCAAGTCCGGCCGGTTAATAACGGCTCTGGCAATGGCGATACGCTGCTTTTCTCCGCCGGAGAGCGTAGCCGGAGTCGCCAGAATGTGCTTATCGAGTTCAACCCATTGCAGAAGCTCCGTAACGCGTTTTTTGACTTCTCGCTCATCCATGCCGCAAACTCTCAGCGGCAAGGCAACATTGTCAAAAGCAGAGAGATGGTCAAGCAGACGGAAATCCTGAAACACAACACCAATCCTGCGGCGGAGCATGGACAGACTGTCTCTGTTGGTAAAGTTTACATTTTTCCCGAAAACACTGACAACGCCCCGGCTTGGCTTTTGTGCCAGATACATCATGCTTAGCAGAGAGGTTTTTCCGGCACCGCTTTTTCCGGTCAGAAAGTGAAATGAACCTTTCTTGAGCGATAATTTAATGTCGCTTAAAATCTCCGGTCCTTGTCCGTAACGGATTCCGACGTTTTGCATTTCAATAATTGAAGGTGTGGTCGTATTTTTCTGCAATTTGGCAACTCCTCAAAAAACTTCTCATACGATACAGCAATATTACATTTAATAAAATCTTTTTTTTCTTTGATTAAATGGTTTTTATGCATATAGTGAAACAAAAGGGGTAAAAAATGCTTGTATCATGTCCAAAATGTAAAGTCAGCTATGCCATTGAGGCTGATAAAATACCGGAAAACGGCCGCAAGCTCCGCTGTGCAAAATGTGGGGAAATCTGGGTATGTCATAAAGAGGACTTGTTTGAAGCCGGGATGGAACAAAAGTCTCCGCTTGAAGAAAACGCTGAAAAGACAGCCGTGTCTGAAGATGCTTCCTCCCAACCTGTTGAAACAGAGGAAAGCAGTGTTACGGTTGATACGGGTGTAACCGCCGAACCTGAAAAACAGGCTCCGGATGAGATGAAAGAGATTTTTGCCCGTTTGTCTCAGCAGACGGAAAGTATTTTTGCAGAAGAAAAGGCTCTGCCGATTCACGAACGTTTTTGGACAAAGGTTAAGTTTGCTCTGGGGTTGCATAAAACCGCCAATAAAGTTTATTTTGCGGGAGCGTTTTTACTGCTTTTTCTGTTGCTGATGTTTTATGTCCGTTTTGATGTCGTGCGTTTGGTTCCGGAAATGGAAAAGGTGTATTCCGCGGTAGGAATTGTTTCCCGCATTCCGGGTGAGGGGTTGGAGTTTCAAAACGTTATCCGCAACGAGTATGAAGAAGATTATGTTCGCAAGCTGGAAATTAAAGGCTTTTTGGCTAATACTAAATCTCAGACAATAAATATTCCGGTAATCAGAGTGGAACTTTTGGATAAAGAAACGGATATGCTCTATGAACAGGAACAGGAAGCCCCGTTAAAAAGATTGGGTGCCGGAAGCCGCATGGCCTTTCGCATTGTGATAACCAAGCCTCACCTGATGACAAAATATATCTACCTGACTTTGGTGGATAAGAAGTAATCACGTAAAAACTCTATAAAAAGAGACCGCCCATGAAATTATGTTCAAAGAATGCTTTGTTGCTAAGTGGTATGTACGGAGGCGTTGCAATCCCTTTGGCTTATACTTCAAATGAATTATTTGAAATTATTGCAGATATTTTGTTTGGTATATTTGTTATTGGTAATATTTTGCTATGTTTAAACAAAACGCCAAGGTTTTTGACAATTATCCGAAACAAATTTCCTCAAGTAAGTTATTATTTGGAAAATATTGGTTGGATTCCGTATTTTGTTTTGTTGTGTTTAGCTGTTTTTATTTGTTGTGGGTACGTTGTCAATTACACGGAGGAACAAATGGAATGGCTTGTGCAGATTTTCAGGCGAGTCTTCCCGATATTGTTTCTGGTATCTTTTCTTACAGCTTTTTATAAGTATAAAAGGTCTCATCCATAATAAAAAAGTCTCCCCAACGGGAGACTTTTTTATGTTTAAGCTTTTTTAAGCATGACTTCCGGAGATTTTATGCCCAGCAGATTTAACAGCATTGCCAATATATCTCTCACCAAAGTTGCCAGTCTCAGACGGGAAGCTGCAATTTCCGGACTTTCCGCATTCATAATCGATGAAACATTATAAAATGAGCTGAACGTCTGAGCCAATGTATAAACATAATCAGACAAAATGCTCGGTTCTTTCGATTCGTGAGCCCGCATAACCGTATTGTTCAATTGGGCGATTTTCAATGCCAGAGACCGTTCTTCCGGGTTGGTAATCATAACCTTTCCCGGTTTGAGGTTTCCGGCTTTACGGATAATGGAATTGATTCGGGCAATGGCATATTGGATATAAGGACCGGTTTTCCCTTCAAATTTTGCAAAATCATCTAAATCAAAAACATAGCCGGAAGCAATATTGTTTTTCAAATCCTGAAACTTGATAGCTCCGACGGCGATTTCGGAAACCAGATTTTCAATATAAGCGGCATCGTATTGCTCATCCGGATCCGGCATGGATTCGCGAACTTTGTCTTTGGAGAGTTTAATTAAGTCTTCAAGATTCATAACGCCGCCGTCACGGGTCTTAAACGGTTTTCCGTCGGCACCGTTGACCGTGCCGAAACCAATGTGCTGTAACGTAACATTCGGAGCAATGCCCAGCTTTTGAGCCACTTCGAAAACCTGCTCAAAATGCAGGGATTGGCGTTTATCGACCACATAAATAATTTCATCGGCTTTAAGATCGTCGACACGCATTTTGATTGTGGCAATATCCGTAACTTGATACGCAAATCCGCCGTCGCTTTTAACCAGAATAACCGGAGGTTTCGGTTTGTTTGCTTCTTCCAGACGGATGATGGTCGCTCCGTCGTCAACTTCAGACAAACCTTTTTCTTCAGCGATTTTAACAATGTCGGAACTGGCCTGATGAGCGTCGCTTTCTCCCAACCATAAATCGAAGTGAGCTTCCAGTTCGTCATAGTTTTTCTTAACGGCGTCAATGGAAACCTTGCGTAAATGCTGCCAGGCTTTGCGGTATTCCGGATTGCCGTTTTGCAGTTCGGTGGTAATAACCCGTGCGGTTTCCTTGGCGGTTTCGTCTTCTTTGCAACGAATATTGGCTTTTTTATAAAAAGCGGAAATTTCTTCAATATTGTAGGTTTCTACTTTGGAGAGATTGCCGTCCTGATTGATGATTTCGGCCAAAATCATTCCCATAGGCGTTCCCCAGTCACCAAAGTGAACGTCGGAAATAACCTCATTGCCGACAAAAGTTTCAATTCTGCGGATGGATTCACCGATAACGGCAGAGCGTAAATGCCCCACATGAAGAGATTTTGCCACATTCGGACCGCCGAAATCCATGACTATTTTTTTAGGAGAGGCGACTTTTTCGCAGCCTTTGCGTTCGTCTTGAGCCAGATTGTCGATAATCCGGCCGATGAAACTGTCGGTAAGGGAAATGTTGATAAATCCCGGTCCGTCTACGGAAACTTTTTCAATATCGTTGTCTTGTTCCAGCTTGGCGGCAATTGATTGAGCGATTTCCCTTGGATTTTTCTTTTCCTGTTTGGCAAGAGCCAAAGCCCCGTTGCATTGCAAATCGCTTAAATCAGGACGGTCGGAGACTTTGACAACGGCAAATTTAGTATCTAAATTTAAGTCCTGAAAAATTGCATGAAGTTTTTGATTGATAGTATTTTCGATTGATAAATCCATTTCAAAAGTTCCTAGTTATTTAACACATTTAAAATAAAAGTGGTTTGGGACAAACAGGCGGCAGGTAAACACGGTTTGTTTGACAGGTTCCGCATACCGTCCGGTTTTATTGCTGATACATTCTTCATCCGCCAGTTTTTTAATCTGAGCATAATCTGTCCAGAGTTTGTTATAGCAAACGGCGGGAGCCTCGGGAAGAGATTCGCCCACATAAAGCTTTTCAATGTTTCTGACTCCGGCATCTCTGCGTCGGTCGATAAACGGCTCAAACTGGGAGCAGGCGTTTACAAGCAGGAGCAAAGCCAGAAGATTTGCAATTTTTACCCTAGACAATTTTTAAATCTCCATTACATTTAAGAAACTAACAGTAATATATATATGAAGAAGAATAAAATGAAAAGTCAAAATATGCCGGAAAATAAATATATTGGAGATGAAGCTTTTACTAAGCTCTTAAATCACTACAATTGCCCGACCCCGTTATACCTCGTGAAAATGAAATTTGCCGGAGCGATTTGCAGTCCGAACTTGGAACTTCGCCCGACGGATGTCATTTCTTCTTTTTGGGAGCAGGGAAAAGAACCCCGGCTCGAAACGAAGGATGAAGCCGATTTGTTTTTCAAATTCTTTATGGGATTGTGGGATGAAGTTTTTGAACAGGTAAAAGCCAACAAGGTCGTTTTGGACAAAGTGAAATGGAGCGGCAAAGAGGAATTGATTAATTTATGTTACCGCCGTTTTAATGAAGTCGAACTGGGGTATGTAGAAGGTTTCTGGGGAGGAAAAGAAGATTTGAAAATTTCGGCTTATTTGGCAGAAATAATTGACTCATTGAGCGAATTGTCCAGTGTTTACAGTGTGTTAGCTAAAAAGCTTGACAAGAGCGAAAATATGTCGGAGATTGCAAAAACCCTTGAACATACAGACAAAATGGTAAACAGGGCAATAGGTTTTATTATTGAAAATTCTGTTTTGCCGAGAATGGAAAGTCTGAAAAGGGTCGTACATTAACAAAATAAGGATATATACTATGGATTTGATGGAAGGCTTGTTGACCAGACGTTCGGTACGAAAGTATGAAACGGAAAGAAAAATCGACAAGGAAACAATCAAAGAAATAATCAAAGCCGCTCAATATGCTCCGACGGCTCACAATAAACAACCTTGGGAATTTCTGGTTGTGGATGACCGAGAAGTTTTGGAACATCTGCGTCATATTCAGCGGTGGACGTCTTTTGCCAAAGACGCCGCTTGTGTGGTCTTTGTTTGCGGAGATACGGAAAAATCATTCAGCCGCAATAAAGAAAATGAGAAATGGACTTTTATTGACGTGGATTGTGCGATTGCAACGGAGAACTTGATGCTTGCCGCTTGGGCCAAAGGAATAGGAACCTGCTATTGCGGTGCCGCTCCGATGCAAAGAGTCGTGGATGATTTGAAAGAATATCTGCATCTTCCGGAAAATATTCGCCCGTTTGCCATTATAACTATGGGTTATCCTGCCGAAACACCGAAACAGCCGGATGATAGATATAACCCAGATAAAATACATTGGGGCAAATGGTAACAAAAAACCCTCCTTGTGGAGGGTTTTTTGTTACCATTTCTTAGAAAATTTAATGAGCAAGGGCGGCGACAGCAACCGAGGCGAATTTAACTTTCTAAGTGGTATCAGAGCGAAGCTCTGACCGAGCCGGAGCAGGTACAGTGTTTGAAAACCCTCCTTGTGGAGGGTTTTTTATTACCATTTCTTAGAAAATTTAATGAGCAAGGGCGGTGTATTCCGTTAACGTCTGTGAGACTCTTTGTTCAAAAAGAGCATCGGCAAACTTGTTGAAGCTTGCGGTGTGTCTCCAGAATCCCTTTCTTTGGTGGTATGAGCTGTTTGAGATTGAATAGACTGAACCCGATTAAATTCAGCTCGCAGTCTGACAGAAATTGTCGGACTTAAGGATGCTAAAAATTCCTGACTGAGTTCCGGTTGATTTATCATTTCAACATTTTTAGCCAGGCAAGCAATCATTAATTTTGCCTTGAAATCAGCGTCTTTAATGTTTCCGAATTTAATTGGTTCGCCTTCTTTTTTGGCTTTTTCCGCCAAAGCCTCAAAAATTTTCAAGTCCGGAACGGTTTTCTTTCCGTCTTTGTCCACGGCTGTTAAGGCCAGATTATTTGCCGACGACGCGGAAATTTGAGTATAAGAGTTATCCGTTTTACTTTTTAATTTTGCAGAAAAGATATTTGAGTTGGAAGTTTCTTCATACAAAAGATTATTCTTGGCGGCAATATCCTTACTGAATGATTGCCATTGTTCTTTATATTCAACGTTTTCTGCAGTTGTTTGGGAGGGATGGCTGTTATCTGCGGACGGTCTGAGCCCTTCAGAAGTATTAATTCCTTTGCCGGAAGTAGTTGAACGTTTGTTTGGTTCGGAAACAGGTTGGGCGGCATTGGTTCTATTATTTGCATTTGAAGATTTTTTTGCTTCGTCTGTTTGTTCTGAGGTTTGTGTATCAGTTGTTTTTTGATGTCCTTTTAATCTGTCAAAAAATCCTTGTCTTTGTTGTTGGAGTCTTTCGATCTGTATTCTGCTTTCTTCTTCAATAGCTTTTCGTCTCATTCCTTCTATTTCATAAGAAGGGTACATTTTACCGCTTTCGCTGAAATAATGCTGTACTTGTTTTTGAGCAGAAGAAAAACTGAGGTTTATAAACCTGTTTTTCCCGATAAAATCATTCTTTAAAGAAACTCTGGAAAAAGAACCTCTGTGGTCATGACCGCTAATGACGGAAAAAAGATCGCTGGCCTTGTGTTCTGTCGGAGATAGATTTACAAGAGCTTGAGCGTTTATTTTTCCGTTAAGTACACGGCCGTCCGCATCAAAATGATAAGAAGAGAAAAGGGCGGTTCTTTGTCCGGAATCAGGCGTTTGAACATTGGTGCCGGCTTTTTGAAAAGATTGTATGGCCTTTTGAACAACCTCTTTTCTATAGTCGTTCATTTCTAAATCGAAACCCTGGATTTCCAATTTTGGTAACCCCAGAGCAGGTACTGTTTGCCCGGTTACTTTGTTCACTCTGATAAATCTTGTTGTACTATATGTTACATACAGTAAGGACTCATGTTCAATAACATTCTTTTCTGAAGCATCGCCATATTGAGGGAGATATCCGATTAAACTGCGGTGGGTTTCTTTTATCTCTCTGTCTTCCCATTCATCCGGCCGTCGGGGAGATGTTGCGGTTTGAGTCCGAGCCGGATGTCTGTTGACGGTTTTTGTTTTTCCGCTTGTTGTTCGAACCTGTACTTGCGTAGCCATATGCATTCTCCAAATTTTAAAATATTCTTCATAATAATATTCATATTTCACTTTTTTGTCAATAAAAACAATTTTGTCAATTTCGCAAAAGGGGATAGGTGCTTGGGCCTTAAAAAGAATAAATAAGGTATTTCGCCAAGTCAGACATTGGCTTTTGCATAACTGCATATTTAACTTGAAAAAAATCAATTTAGTGCTACATTAGCACCGATTAAAATAATGCCTGTACGGGGCGTTCCGTACATAAATAATATTAAGGAAGGATAATAATATGACTATTCGCGTCGGTATTAACGGTTTTGGACGTATCGGTCGTTTGGTATTTCGTGCGGCTCAGAAAAGAAATGACATTGAGATTGTCGGTATCAACGACTTGATTGATGTTGAATATATGGCTTATATGCTTCGCTATGACACAATGCACGGTCAGTTCGACGGTACAATTGAAGTTAAAGACGGAAAATTGGTTGTAAACGGCAAAGCCATCCGCGTAACTGCCGAAAAGAACCCTGCCGACTTGAAATGGAATGAAGTCGGTGCCGAATATGTGGTTGAATCTACAGGTTTGTTCCTGACCAAAGAAAAAGCTCAAGGCCATATTGACGCCGGTGCAAAATATGTTGTTATGTCTGCTCCTTCTAAAGACGATACTCCGATGTTCGTCTGCGGCGTAAACACCGATTCTTACGTTAAAGGCACACAGTTTGTTTCCAACGCTTCCTGCACAACAAACTGCTTGGCTCCGATTGCCAAAGTTTTGAATGATGCTTTCGGTATCAAAGACGGTTTGATGACAACCGTACACTCTACAACAGCTACACAGAAAACCGTTGACGGCCCGTCTGCCAAAGACTGGAGAGGCGGTCGTGCCGCTGCCGGCAACATCATCCCTTCTTCTACAGGTGCTGCCAAGGCTGTTGGTAAAGTAATCCCTTCTTTGAACGGCAAATTGACAGGTATGTCTTTCCGCGTTCCTACTTTGGATGTTTCTGTTGTTGACCTGACGGTTAACCTTGAGAAACCTGCTTCTTATGAAGAAATCTGCAAAGTTATGAAAAAAGCTTCCGAAGGCGAATTGAAAGGCATTTTGGGTTATACTGAAGATCAGGTTGTTTCTTCTGACTTCTTGGGTGATGCCCGCACATCTATCTTTGACGCCAAAGCCGGTATTCCTTTGACATCTACATTTGTTAAAGTTGTAAGCTGGTATGACAACGAATGGGGCTATTCTAACAAAGTTCTCGATCTCGTTGCCCACATGGCTAAAGTAAACGGATAGTTTGAATTTTCCCTGCTGTTTGGCTTTCGGCGGCTTAATGTTTGCCGAAGGTCGGCGGCAGGGAATTTTTATTTAAGGATAAGTAAATGGAATATAAAACAATCAATGATTTGGGCGACTTGAACGGCAAAGTAGTAATGCTCCGTGCCGATTTAAACGTTCCTATGGATGAAAATTTTAACGTAACCAACACCGCTCGTATTGACCGCACGGTTCCGACCATAAAGGAACTGATGAACAAGGGGGCCAAAGTGGTTGTCGTTTCTCACTTCGGCCGTCCGGAAGGCAAAGGCGATATGAAGAACTCTCTGTCTCATATCGTAAAAGATTTGGAAAAATCTTTGGGGAAAAAAGTTGTTTTTGTTGACGATTGTATCGGCCCGAAAGTGGAAGAAGCCGTTAAATCTTTGCGTAATGACGAAATCTTGCTGCTTGAAAACCTTCGTTTTTATAACGAAGAGAAAAAAGGCGATGAGAAGTTTGCCGAAGAATTGGTTAAACCGGTTGATGTTTATGTTTCCGACGCTTTTTCAACAGCTCACCGTGCTCACGCTTCTATGGTGGCCGCAGCCAAGTTGCGTCCTGCCGCAATGGGACTTTTGATGGCGGAAGAAGTCAACGCCTTGTCCAAAGGTTTGAACGATCCGAAACGTCCGTTGATGGCTATCGTCGGCGGTTCTAAAGTTTCTACCAAGCTGGACTTGCTGAACAATCTGGTTAAAAAGGTTGATAAACTGGTTATTTCCGGCGGTATGGCTCATACCTTCATGAAGGCCAGCGGAATTGACACGGTTAATGAGGCAAACTCCTTGGTTCAGATGGATATGCTGGATACTTCCAAAGAAATCATGAAAACGGCTAGAGAAAACAATTGTGAAATCATTCTTCCTTTGGATGTTGTTGTTTCTAAGGAATTTAAAGCCGATGCCGAACACAAAACGGTTGATTTGGAGCACATTCCTGCCGAAGGTTGGATTTTAATGGATGTCGGTAATAAAACGGTTGAATCCGTCAATAAAAAGCTTGAAGAATGCAAAACTTTGGTTTGGAACGGTCCGCTCGGCGTATTTGAGTTGAAACCGTTTGACGCCGCAACCAACAAAGTTGCCGAAAAAGCCGCTGTCTTGACCGGTGAAGGCCGTTTGATGACGGTTGCCGGCGGTGGTGATACGGTTTCTGCTTTGGAGAATGCCGGAGTGGCTAAGAAATTCTCTTATATTTCTACGGCCGGCGGTGCGTTCTTGGAATGGATGGAAGGAAAAGAACTTCCGGGTGTTGTTGTTTTGAAAAAATAACACCTGCCGCAAGGTTAAAAACCCCGTTGGTAACAGCGGGGTTTTTTGTATAATTTCTTTACACGATTTTTACCAATCAGCCATAATATCAAAAATAAGGGATAATATAATTTGGACTTAAAACTTTATTTTTGTCAAAATGGGTTGTTTTTTTCGAAAAATATGCTAAGATAAAAACAATTGAATTTCATTTCAGGAAGGATTTTTACAATGGCTGATGAGAAACCGATGAGATCTTTTACATATTCAACTGCACATGTTGGCAGCAGCTATAGCCCGGAAAAGGTTGGAAATATATTATCCAACAGAGAAGAGGAGATCAAAAAAGAACTGGAGGCCATAAATGCCCATTTAAATGAAGTAATGGAAAACGGAGAAGATGCCAAAGCCATTGTTGCTGAAAAAAACGCCGTTGTGCAAGAAAGAAACTCCTGTCTGAAGCAAAAGGAAATGTACAATGAAAATCCGCAGCTTTATTCTAATTTATATGCCATTCATCAAAATTCGAAAAAATCCGAGCAAGATCGTGAGGAAGAAAGAACCGGAGTGAAAGCAAAGGAACCGGATACTCAAACCATGATTGCCAGAGGCGGTAACGGAGAAATGTGCTTGGCTGTTAAAATGCAGATGGAAGGCAGCCCGTTTAGTTTTGCTCTTCGTGACGGAAAAGTTACTTTTCCGGATTCAGAAGTTTCTCCGGATCAGATGAAAATGATTATGGATTTCTTGTGGCGGAGAGGGATCAGAGATTTTGAGCTGCCTAAAGGAGCGGAGGTTGAGCCGAAAATTGCCGACAGTTTCAATAAAGCCAAAGAGAAATTTGATGAAGAGATGAAAGAGCCTGAAA
The DNA here is from genome assembly GCA_048463395.1 of Alphaproteobacteria bacterium. Lineage (GTDB taxonomy): Bacteria > Pseudomonadota > Alphaproteobacteria > RF32 > CAG-239 > JAGAJR01. Next base: position 99,038 of record DBFWPL010000022.1, read on the forward strand.
ATGATTCAGTTCAAGGCTTGGCAAGTGATGGCGATGAAAATACCCCGGAACTTACGGATGAAGAGGCCATGTTAAGCCCGGCTGAACGCTGGGCGAGAGAAAATAGAGGTGCTGATAATTCCGAAGTTCCTGCCGGAGCAGAAGGAATGGCTGAAGGAAGCAACGTTTCCGGAGGTAATGAGGGGAACAGCGGCGGAAGTCCTTCTGGAGGAAGTCAATCGTCAGAGAACGAAACTGAAAACAAAAGTCCTTCAAAGAAAGAATGTATGAAAAAAGCCGAAGCTCATATTGAGAAAATGCTTGTCGAGGGTTTGCATAAAAAATCCGAGTACAGTTATTTCAAACGTCCGGGGTCTTGGCTGCTTGGACATGGCGGTTGGACGGTTTACAGCTGTTACCCGAAAGGCAATGAAAATAACCTCAAGTTAGACGGTAAGCGGGATAAAGACGGCAACGTTAACTCTACCTATGAATTCCGTTTATATGTTCGCCCTAGCAAGAACGGCAAAGGGGTTGACGTCGGTTATGCCATGCCGAACGGCAAACAGGTCAGCGAAGATGTGGCAGATGAAGTTATCGCTATCCAAAAAGCACAGGGGCACAGTCATGTTAGCTTGAAAAATATCCCGAACGGAGATTTAGGAGCTTTCCGCAAGGCTTGCGGACGAGCTTTGGTTGTCCCTGTCGGTATCGGTCTGGACAGACGCAAAGTCAGACAAATGATGAAAGAAGCCGAAGAACGCGGTTCGGATGAAGAAATCCTGAAATATGGATATGAGCTGGCTCTGCAGATGGAAAGAAACGCTCTGAAGAAATCCAATGGAGAAAAGAGCTTGGCAGAAACGAACGAAAGTGATGCTGCTTATGCTGCAGAATTAAAAGCTGCTTATGAGTTTACTCCGTTCCGTAAAAAGTATGAAGATATCATGCGTAAAGGTCTAGAGGCTGAAATCAAAGACGGAAAAGCTGAAAATGTTATTGCCGCCGCCAGAGCCGTTTCCACAGTTTATGACCTTTATGAAAACGGTAATTTAGGAATGGCTGTTGAAGAAATTGGTAAAAATCTTGCAAATATTGAAAAAGAAAACATTGATCCGGGAAAAATTCGAGCAATAAAAGAATTTTATAATGCCGCCAAAGCAACAATAGAACAAAATCCGGAAGCCGGAAATAAACCAATGAGAGACTTAAACAGCCAGCAAATGGAGATTTTGTATAATGCTGTATCTATCGGAGGGAGAGAACAGGCTCGAAAGGATTTGGATGATGCTTTGTATGATAACAGCAGGTTAGAACCAGGGGAGAGAGAGAATCCCAAAGCAATTGTTCGTCGTATGGTTAGTGATGCCCGCGATGAAGTTAGTGAGGTTTCTAACAAATTGGAAGAGAAGGGCGTTAAAAAACTGACTATTCCGAGTTTCAAAACTCCGACATATAATTCTCCTGCAAGACAGCAAAATAACACTAACAGCAATAATAACTCAAACAATAGAACAACTCCCCCATCTCGAGGCGGAAGGTAAAAACAAAAAACCTCCCCGGGCTTGGGGAGGTTTTTTCAAATGGTACAAAGACTGGTTAGTCAACCGGTTTGATATGCCAGATGTTTTTTGCGTAATCCATAACGGAGCGATCGCTGGAGAAGTTTCCGATACGGGCAACGTTCAAAATGGCTTTCTTAGCCCATTTGTTCTGGTCGAGATAATCCTTTTCCGCGTCATGAATGGCGTTTGTAAAGGCTTCCAAGTCAGCCAAAACGAAATAATAATCTCTGTTCAGCAACTCTTCATAAATGACTTTAAAGAGCAAAACATAGTCTTTTTCGCAGAACATGTTGGAGTTCAAAGCATTCATGATTCTTTTAATGTAATCGGAGTTCTCATAATAAGAACGAGGATTATAGCCGTTGTTGCTCCGCATCTCGTGAATTTGTTCTTCTCTCAAGCCGAAGAGGTAAAAGTTGTCTTCCCCGACGGCTTCGCGGATTTCGATGTTGGCTCCGTCATAAGTTCCGACCGTCAAAGCTCCGTTGAGGGCAAATTTCATGTTTCCGGTACCGCTGGCCTCAAAACCGGCGGTAGAACTTTGAATACTGACGTTCGCTGCCGGAATTAAGTGTTCGGCAACGGAAACTTTATAGTCAGGAATAAAGACGACCTTCAGCATGGTGTTGGCTCTCGGATCGTCGTTGATAACCTGTGCGACATTGTTGATTAATTTGATGATTAGTTTTGCAAAATTATAAGACGGAGCGGCTTTCCCGGCAAAGATATAAGTCTTTGGTACAATCGGTTTGACACCGTCTTTGATAATGGCGAGATATTCGCCGATAACATGCAAAATAGTCATCAATTGACGTTTGTACTCGTGAATTCGTTTGGCGTGGACAATAAACATGCTGTCCGTATCCACAATAACGCCGGAAGAGTCGAAGATTCTCTTGGATAAACGCTCTTTGTTATGTTTCTTAATATCAATGAATTTTTTGATAAAAGTTTTGTTGTCGGCAAATTTTTGAAGGCCTTCAAGCAAATTCAGATTAGTAACCCATTCTTCTCCGATTGAATCCGTAATCAAGGTTGCCAAAGCCGTGTTGGCATGTAACAACCAGCGGCGAGGAGTAATGCCGTTGGTAACGTTGGTGAATTTTTCCGGCCACAGCTCATAAAATTCCGGAACCAGAGAGGTTTTAATCAATTCAGAGTGAAGTTTGGCCACACCGTTGACGGAGAATGAACCGACAATGGAGAGATTGGCCATACGGATAACCTGTTTGTCGCCGTCGCCGTAAACAATGGTAACTTTATCCAACTTTGAAGAATCATTGCCGAATTTTTCTCTGGCAAATTCAATAAAGCGGCGGTTGATTTCATAAATAATCTGCAAGTGTCTCGGCAGCATTTGCGAGAATAGTCTTGCCGGCCAGGTTTCCAAAGCTTCCGGCAATAAAGTATGATTGGTATAGGCAAATACTTTGGTGGTAATTTCCCAAGCGGTGTCCCAATCTTGTCCGTGAACGTCCATCAACAGCCGCATCATTTCCGGAATGGCGATTGCCGGGTGTGTATCGTTCAATTGAATACAAACCATATCAGGCAAGCCCTTGAAGTCGTTACTCTTTTCCAGATAACGACGGATGATGTCCTGAATGGCACAAGAGACAAAGAAATACTGCTGAGTCAAGCGAAGTTTTTTGCCGGACTCAACGGCATCGGACGGATACAAAACTTTTGAGACGGTCTCGGTCTGAATTTTTTCTTTAACCGCTTCAATGTAACCGCCTTCGTTAAAAATGTTGATATCCAGCTCATCATCGGTTTTAGCAGAGAACAATCTCAGATAATTAACAGATTTTCCTGCATATCCGACAATAGGAAAGTCATATGGTACGCCATAGAGATGTTTGGTATTCATCCACACATAGCTTTTTTCGCCGTTGGCGTTGGTAAAGGTTTCGACTTCACCGAAAAGAGGAATTTTAACGGAACGGTCAGGACGAGAGAGCAGCCAAGGAGAATTCTCGCCCAGCCAGCTGTCGGCCTGCTCAATCTGATAACCGTTTTCGAATTTCTGCTTAAACAAACCGAACTGGTAGTTCAGACCATAGCCAAATCCCGGAATACCCAAAGAGGCCATTGAATCCAAATAGCAGGCGGCAAGTCTTCCCAGGCCTCCGTTTCCCAAAGCCGGATCATATTCTGCATCAAAAATTTCTTCCAGTGAGAAATTAGGCATTCCGTCGATTTTGATGTTTTTGATAATGTCAAACAATTCGAGGTTATGCAGATTGTTTTCAAGAGAACGGCCGATGAGGTATTCTACGGATAGGTAATAGATTCTCTTTGAATTGGCTTTATTGTAACGAGCCATGGTTTCATACATTTTATCCATGGCAAATTCGCGAACGGCGAGGGCAATGGCCTGTAGGGCTTCGTCTTTGTTGAGTTCGCTTGCCCGTTTGCCGATAAAATATTTGATATAATGCTCGATAGACAATTTGAGTCTGGCTTTGTCAATTTCGCTGATAATCTCAGAATCTTTATTACTCAACCTCATTCTCCTTCTATTTTAAAACATACGATTTTATCCCAAACGCTAAATTAAATTGTTTGAAATATGGTTAATAATATATAACAATTTTTCAGATTTAATACACGTTATGAGAATTTTAAGAAATAAAGTTGCAAAATTATCGGTAAGTTAATATACTTTGACCAAAAACTAAAAATAGAGGTGAGATTTTATGAAAAAAACATTTCTGTCTGTTCTGATGATTGCTTCGGCACTTTCCGGGACAGCAAACGCCCAGAGTATATTTGAGGCATTAAGTTCTGCATACAATACCAATCCGACGCTTCAGGCACAAAGAGCTTATTTGAGAGCAGTGGATGAGAATGTCGCAATTGCAAAATCGGGATACCGCCCGAATATTTATCTGCAGGGGAGCTATACCGACGCGGATGTCGACAGTAATGTCGCTCCTAAAAATCAGGATAATACCAGAACCTCTTTGGCGGCAAAAGTCAGTCAGCCCCTCTTTAACGGTTTTTCGACCATGAACGGCGTGAAATCAGCCGACAGTTATGTTCGTTCCGAACAAAATAACCTGTATAATGTGGAACAGCAGGTGTTTTTGGAGGCCTCAACCGCATATTTGGATGTGGTTAAAAACTCCGCCATTGTGGATCTGCAGAAAAATAACGAAAAATTGCTTAAGAAAAGATTGGATGAAACCAAAGAACGTTTTAATGTCGGGGAAGTAACCAGAACCGACGTATCTCAAGCTCTGGCCCGCTATTCTAAAGCAATTTCCGATCGTATCGCTTCCGAAGGAGATTTGGAAGCTTCTAAAGCCGTTTATACCAGGATTATCGGTGAAAATCCGGGAAAATTGAATTATCCGTCCGATATTCGGGAATTGCTGCCGAAAAACTTTAATGACGCTTTAGAGTATACCCGTATGAACAACTATTCCATTAAACGAGCCAAAGAATATTTGAACTCCAAGACCTATGATGTGGCGGTCAATAACGGTGCTTTGCTGCCGACAGTAACTTTGGACGGCGAAGTGTCCAATAATAAAACCCGCGGAGATATGTATGACACTAATCCGGAACAAGATAATGTTCAATGGAGTGTCAATATGAAAGTGCCTCTTTATTCCGCAGGGGAAACCAGAGCTAAAATCCGTCAGAGTAAATATCAGAAATGGCAAGCTCAGGAACAGGTTATGGAAGCTGAAAGACAAGCCGTTTCCGATGTTACCAGCTCTTGGGAATACATGATGTCCAATAAGGCCAAAATCAAATCCATTAAAGATCAGGTCAAAGCCAATGAAGTCGCCCTTGACGGTGTTCAGAAAGAAGAAGCTCTCGGTAACCGTACCATTTTGGACGTGCTGGATGCTTATCAGGAGTTATTGAACTCTAATGTTGAAGAGGTCAAAGCTCGCAGAGATTTCTATGTCTCCGGCATGAGCTTGTTGCTGTCAATGGGCAAATTGACTGCGGAAGAATTGAAATTGAATGTTGATTTGTATGACGCAAAGAAATATTATAAAGAAACCCGTGGAAAATGGTTATCCTTGTCCGTTGATAAATAATTGTAGCAAATAGGTAAAAATATGGCAGAAGAAACTCAGGAAGATTTATCCATGGAAGACATTTTGTCCTCTATCCGTAATATATTGATAGAAGATAATGCCGACCAGCAAGCCCATAAAAATGAAATATCCGAAGTTGAAGATGACACGTTAGTATCTCCACTGTCGGAAGATGTGGCGGCATTTCCGGATATTGATATGGACGGGGTGCCTTCTGTTGAAGAAGAACCGTTAGATTTGAGCCCTATGGAACTTTCTGATGCGGAACTTCCTGCGGTGGTTGATGAGGAACCATTGACCTTGGATGATGATATTTTGGATTTGTCATCATCAATGATTATTGACGGTGAGCCTCAGAAAGAAACGTTGAATACCGATGTGCTTGAACCGGAAATTTCAACGGCAGAGCCTGCCTCCGTCATGTTTGATTCAACTCCGGAAATTGAAGAACCTCAGGAACTTACCGCCGATGACATAGATTTTACGACATCTTTGGCCAACTTGGTTGCCGATGAAATTCAAACGGAAGAGGCTGAACAAACAGAGACAGCGGAAGTTTCTCTTCCTGAAATTGAAGAGTTTGCAGAAGAAGATGATAAGGATCCGACAGACGGAGCTTTGCTGGCTGCGGCAGCCAAACCGGAATTAGAAGCTGTTTTGGATGAAGCTGAAGCAGAAGAACCGGAAAACGTTCCGGAAATAGAGGCTGATTTTACCCAAATAGAAGAGGCTGAACCAATCTTTGCTCCGGAAGAAACCGTAAAAAAGGAATTTGACGCCAATCAGATTTATGATGAAACACCGGAGTTGCCTGTCGTTGAAGAAACTCCGGCAAAAGAGGAACCTTTAGTTGACAACGATACCTTAAATGAGATTCTTAACCTTCAGTCGCCAGTTAAAGAAGAGCCTGAACCAGAAGTCGAAATAGCTCCGGAAACAGAAAAAGGTGCAGATGCGATAGATGTTTCCGCCAGCATTATCAGTAATTTTGCCAAAATGTTTGCCGATAAAAATGAAGAACAGCCTAAGCAGGAAGCTTTACCTCCTGTTGTTGAAAGTCCGGCAAATGCGGATGTATCGTTGGCAATGCCTTTGGGCGGCGGCAATCTGACACTGGAAGATATTGTCAAAAACACTGTCAGCCAAATTGTAGAAAAAAATCTGCAGTTGGTTAATGATGTTGCAACACAGGAAATCAGCCGTCAGACCAAAGCCTGGCTGGATACCAATCTTCCGAGACTGGTAGAGGCTGTTGTTAAGCAAGAAATTGAACGAGTGATGGCAAAGGTTGGTAGATAATCGTTATACGGTTACCGGCCTAAAACATTTTTGCCCCCAAACAATTTAAAGTTTGAGGGCATTTTGCGGTTTACAGCTCGCAATTTTGTGAGTATTATACGAAAAATTTTAAGCTTAAATACAAGGATATAAAACGAATGTTGGATAAAACTTATACCCCGAAAGATTTTGAAGAAAAAATTTATGCCGATTGGGAATCATCCGGAGACTTCAAACCGGATATGCATTCAAGCAAAGATAATTTTGCAATTGTTATTCCTCCGCCGAACGTAACCGGTGTCCTGCACATGGGGCATGCTTTGGATGATACTTTGCAGGATATTTTGGTTCGTTATAACCGTATGTTGGGCAAAAATGTTTTATGGCAGGTCGGAACAGACCACGCCGGTATTGCCACGCAGATGGTTGTTGAAAGAAATCTGGCTAAAGAAGGCGTTTCCCGTCATGATTTGGGCAGAGAGAAGTTTATTGAAACTGTCTGGAAATGGAAAGAACAATCCGGCGGAACAATTACCAAACAGCTTCGTCGTTTGGGTGCTTCCTGCGATTGGTCCAGAGAACGCTTTACCATGGACGAGGGGTTGTCTCGTGCGGTTCGCAAAATCTTCGTTAATCTGTATAAAGATGGCTTAATTTATAAGGCCAAAAAGCTGGTTAACTGGGATTCCAAGTTTATGACCGCCGTTTCCGATTTGGAAGTTATTCAAAAAGAAACCCTCGGCAAAATGTATTATTACAAATATCCGATTGAAGGTTCAGAGAACGAATTTATCCATATTGCCACGACCAGACCGGAAACCATGTTTGGCGATACCGCTGTTGCCGTAAGTGCTGAAAATGAAAAATTGAAACACTTAATCGGTAAAAATTGCATTATCCCGATTATTAACCGAAGCATTCCGATTATTGCCGATGAGCACGCCGATCCGGAAAAAGGAACAGGTGCGGTTAAAATTACACCGGCTCATGACTTTAATGACTTTGAAGTCGGCCGCCGTCATAACCTGCCGTTGATTAATATCTTGAATCCGGATGCTACTTTGAATGAAAACACGCCGTTTGAGGGTATGAAAACCCTTGAAGCCAGAGAGAAGACCATTGCCAAGTTGGAAGAACTCGGCTTTATGGAAAAAATTGAAGATCACCCGATGGTTATTCCTTACGGAGACCGTTCCGGCGTGATTATTGAACCGCTGATGACTGACCAATGGTTTGTTGATGCTCCGGTTTTGGCAAAAGAAGCAATCCGTGCGGTTGAACAAGGCGAAATGGAGTTTGTGCCGAAGTCTTATGAAAAGACCTATTTTGAATGGATGAGAAACATTCAGCCATGGTGCATTTCCCGTCAGCTTTGGTGGGGACACCAAATGCCGATTTGGTACGGTCCGGACGGAGAAATCTTCTGTGAGGAGAATGAAGCGGAAGCCAAAGAAGCTGCTGCCAAACATTACGGTAAAGAAGTCGAATTAACTCGCGAAACCGATGTTTTGGATACTTGGTTTTCTTCCGGTTTGTGGGCTTTTTCAACTTTGGGATGGCCGGATAAATCTGAGTATTTGGATAAGTTTTATCCGACCTCGGTTTTGGTAACCGGTTTTGACATCATCTTCTTCTGGGTTGCCCGCATGATGATGATGAGTATGTATATGATGAAGAAAGTTCCTTTCAAAAAATGCTATATTCATGGTCTTGTCCGCGATGAAAAAGGTCAGAAAATGTCCAAATCCAAGGGTAATACCGTTGACCCGATGGAAACCATTGAGAAATACGGTGCGGATGCTTTGCGTTTCTTTATGGCGGCAATGGAAACTCAGGGACGAGATGTTAATATGTCTGAATCCCGTATTGCCGGATACCGCAATTTTGCCACAAAATTGTGGAATGCTGCCCGTTTCTGTGAGATGAACGAGTGCAAACCGGTTAAAGGCTTTGATGAAAACAGCGTCAAGCTTCCGGTTAACAAATGGATTGTCGCTAAAGCCAAACAGGCAAGCAAAGAAGTAACCGAATATCTGGACGCTTATCGTTTTTCTGATGCGGCCAATGCGGTTTATCAGTTTGCCTGGGGAACATTCTGCGATTGGTATATCGAGTTAAGCAAACCGATTTTCTATGGTGAAAATGAGGCGGAAAAAGCAGAAACCAGAGCAACAGCCGCTTGGGTTTTGGATAGAATTTTGATGATTTTGCACCCGTTTATGCCGTTTATTACCACAGAATTATGGAACAATATCAGTGAAAGGGATGTTAAATTAATCCATGCCCAATGGCCGTTAAACGAAAAGATTGATGCCGAAGCTTTGGGCGAAATTGACTGGGCGGTTGACTTGATTTCCGCAGTCCGTTCTCTGCGTTCGGGGATGAATATTCCGGCCGGTGCGAAACTGACGATTTATCTCAAAGACGCCAATGAGTCTTCTTTGGTTAATCTGCAAAATCTGAATAAAATAATCTGCACTTTGGCCCGTCTGGAAAAAATTGAGGCTTTCGGAAGCAATCAGGAAATCAGCAAAGACATGGTTCAACAGGTTTTCAAAGAAGCGGTTATTTTAATGCCGTTGAAAGGTGTTGTTGACTTTGCGGCTGAAAAAGAACGCCTCTCCAAAGAGCTGGAAACCCTGAACAAAAATTTGGAAGGCTATGCCCGCAAACTCGGAAACCCGAGCTTTGTTGAAAGAGCTCCGGCTGCTGTGGTTGAAGAAGAAAAACGTCGTCAGGCCGAGGCATTGGAAAACAAAGCAAAAGTAGAAGAGGCTCTGGAAAGAATAGCCAATTTCTAATCTAAAAAAATATCCCCTCGGATAAGCCGAGGAGCTAAAAAAGAGTGCTTCTGTTAAGAGGCACTCTTTTGCGATGGTTGTTCCGCAAACACTTTTACAAGAAACTTCATAAAATCGACAATAAACAACATTCCGATAAAGTTCAGGTATAACTGAATGGCGGTTTCAATAATGTTTTGCCTGATTTGCTGTTGTTCCGTCCCTGCAAATTCCGGTAACTCTTCTCTGAAGCGAAGCACGTCATGAACATTATAGAGCCCGAAAATCAGAGTGATTAGACAGAAGGTAACATGCAGCTTCAAGTGCTCCTGATTAAAGACCCCAAAAAAGGCTTCAATGAGTGAGGAAACAGCCACACAGGTAAACATAATGTAACAAAGTCCTCGGAAATGGAGAAATCTTGCAACTCTCATTCCCCACCACAAGGAGAGCATAAAAATCACTAAAGCCAGAATACAACCAAAAACGACGACGTTAATTGTGTTTCTGGCAATTATCCAAACCATGGGAAAGGACATTGCCGTTGCCAGCAGCAAAAACAGAACAATGCTGTTAAATTTTTGACAAATCCTTTTCCTGCAATACATTACCCCGCAAGGAACAATAAATGCAAACATACTGACGGAAGTGAACATTGCTTGATTTTCAGTCCTATTTGAGATGAATAAAGCATATAAAAGCATGGTGCACAAGGCCGTAAAAATAACCCCTCCAAATGCGATTGCGACAGAAATCAGCAATAGCTGAACTTGCTGTCTTTTGAAGATAAATAAGTATTTTCCCATAAAAAATATATAATAAATACGTAACTAATGGAAGTGTTGTAGCAAATAACAGTAAGGAATGCAAGAGTATTGTCTAAAATAAAAGGCAGAAAACTCTGCCTTAAAAGTTTTTGTTTCAAATTAAATTTTATTCGGAGGAGCCGTTAATTGTTGTGCTGTCTCGGCCGCTGTCATCCGTAATCGGTTTAATGCCGGCGGATGCGAAATTTACAAAAAAGGCGGCAACAAGCAAGATTGCCAACACACCTACATATTTTTTCATAATTTTATCCTTTATATCTGTTTCACACCTATATCAGAATAACTGGAAGAGATTAATATTCCATGAAAAAATATCATCTTCCCTGGCGGAATACAAAAAAAGGGAGATGAAACCTCATCTCCCTTAAAATTTTTCTAAAGAAAATTTATTTTTTCAAAATAGATTTTCCGGCGAAGACAGCCATATCGCCCAGTTCTTCTTCGATACGGATTAACTGGTTGTATTTAGCCATACGGTCTGTACGGGACATAGAACCTGTTTTAATCTGACCGCAGTTTGTAGCAACGGCAATATCAGCAATTGTTGTATCTTCTGTTTCGCCGGAACGGTGAGACAGAACAGCGGTGTAACCGGCTCTGTGAGCCATGTCAACAGCCTTCATGGTTTCTGTCAGGGAACCGATTTGGTTAACTTTAACCAGAATAGAGTTGGCAACGCCTTTTTCAATACCCATAGCCAAACGTTTCGGGTTGGTAACAAACAAATCGTCGCCGACGAGCTGAACTTTGTCGCCGATAGCGTCTGTCAACATTTTCCAACCTTCCCAGTCATCTTCGGCCATACCGTCTTCGATAGAGAAGATAGGGAAACGAGCACACAAATCTTTGTAGAACTCAACCATCTGAGTGTTGGTGTAAGATTTGCCTTCGCCCTTCATTTCGTATTTGCCGTTTTCATAGAATTCGGAAGAAGCGGCGTCAATAGCCAAGACAACGTCTTCACCCGGTTTGTAACCGGCATCGGAAATAGATTTAACGATGAAAGACAAAGCTTCTTCTGCAGATTTGAGGTTAGGAGCAAAACCGCCTTCATCACCAACGTTGGTGTTGTGTCCGGCAGCTTTAAGATTTTTCTTCAAGGTGTGGAAGATTTCGGCACCCATACGAACAGCTTCTTTAACAGAGGAAGCGGAAACCGGCATAATCATAAATTCCTGAATGTCGATAGGGTTGTCGGCATGCTGACCGCCGTTAACGATGTTCATCATCGGAACCGGCAAAGTGCGAGCCATTGTACCGCCGAGATAACGGTATAAAGGCAAACCGGCTTCTTCAGCCTGAGCTTTGGCAACAGCCATGGAAACGGCCAAAATGGCATTTGCACCCAAACGGCCTTTGTTTTCAGTGCCGTCCAAGTCAATCATGGTCTGGTCGATATCAATTTGGTCTTCAGCGTCCAAACCGGCAAGAGCATCATAAATTTCGTCATTAACGTTGTTAACGGCTTTTTCAACGCCTTTACCCATATAGCGTTTTTTGTCGCCGTCGCGTAATTCAACAGCTTCATGAACACCTGTAGAAGCACCGGAAGGAACGGCGGCACGGCCAAAAGCACCGGATTGCAGAACGACATCGGCTTCAACAGTCGGATTACCGCGTGAATCTAAGATTTCTCTTGCGTGGATATCGATAATAGCACTCATTTTTTTCTCCTAATTAATTTATAAAATGAACTGCGTATAACTTGGTTTATTTTTGTTCCGATGTCAAGTAAAACTACATGGATTTGCAAGTTATTAACCACATAAGAAAAAGAAAATTGAATTTATGAAAAAAATACCGGATAATGGCAGCGATAAATCCAATGCGTTCAAGGAGTTACATAATGTTTTCAGATAAATGGCATCAGCGTTTTATGGAAGTGGCCGAACTGGTTGCCACGTGGTCCAAGGATCCGTCCACCAAAACCGGAGCGATAGTCGTCGGACCTGACAGGGAAATCAGAGCCACCGGATATAACGGATTGGTTCGCGGAGTGGATGACAACCGTCCGGAGCGAATGGAACGTCCGACGAAATATGACTTTTTTGAACACGCCGAACGCAATGCGATTTATAATGCCTGCCTGACCGGAACTTCGTTGAAAGGCTGTGTGATGTATGCCACGCATGCTCCGTGTACGGATTGTGCCCGTGCGATTATCCAGTCGGGAATAAAAATGGTGGTAACCCATGAAGTGCTGATTGATGAAAAAACGCCGCAAAACACTTGGCGGGACAAACTGGTTTATTCTCAGGAAATGTTTAAAGAAGCCGGAGTGGAGTGTAAGTATCTTCCGGCAAAAAAATAAATCCGTAAATTTGACGAAACAGCCCTTTAAAAGTCTTTTTGCCTAATTATATACTAATAAAATTTAGCAAAACTAAAACTTTTGTGCTATGCGGCACAGGTAAAGTATATAATTGGGAGATTGGGATGAAAGTTCTTATAGCAGATGACCACGCCTTGTTTCGTGACGGATTAAGTATGCGTCTGGAACAAATAGACCCGAAGTCTGTCATTTTTCAAGCGGCAAATTTTACTCAGGCACTTAAAATTGTGAATGATGAAAAAAAGCTTGATTTGGTTATTCTGGATTTGGATATGCCGGATATGCATTGGGAAGAAGGTGTCAAAGAGATAAAGAAAAAGACGGATGGCACCCGTTTTGTGGTAATTTCTGCATCCGAGGATGCCCGGTGCATTCGCAAAACATTTGACGCCGGTGTCAGCGGCTATATCCCGAAACGTTCTGATCCGAAAATCTTAAACAGTGCTTTGCAGTTGATTTTGGACGGAGGAACTTATTTCCCGACTTCTATTTTAGAAAACAATAATAATTCTTCGGCAGGGAATATGTCTGAGAACAATGGCAAAGGCAAAGGGAAAACACTGACAAACCGCCAGTCCGAGGTTTTGGGCTTTGTTGCCAAAGGAATGTCAAATAAACAAATCGCCTATGAAATGGGCGTCAGTGAAGCAACTGTTAAACTGCATATCAACGCTCTCCTGCGTTCTTTGGGGGTAACCAACCGGACACAGGCCGTGGTAACCGCCCAGCAACAGGGAATAATTTAACATAAAGCCCCACGAAGGGGCTTTATTTTATTCTGTTTTTGCAAAGAAACCGGCGTAGACATGAAGTCCGTAATAATCCGCCAGTTTTTGAATGAGCGGCCAGTTAACTGCCTCCCGACCGATTTCCACATTGTCCAAATCCCGCTGTTTGATGTGCAAGTCCATACAGACAATAGAAGAATTTATCTTCCGTTTCTGTCGGATGTGAAATAAGTGCATTCCTAAAGACCGTTGTATGGCTTTGGAAACAGACTTGTTATTAGATTGGTAGAAAAAATTAGTTTTGATTTTATGTTCAGTCATCATTTTTCAAACTCCTTATTTTGTTTTTAGTTAAACAAAACCGCCCTAGAAAATCTAAGGCGGGGAGTTAGCAACTGTTATAACTCAGTCTGGGTTATTCGAGCACAGCCTTATATCCCCAGCTCCCCTTAAGAGGAGTAGTTTGTTTGTTATAATGGAGCTGCTACACTCCGCAGTCCACCTCTGAACTGCACAAAGGATGATAAAGCATAAAGATTAATTTGCAATTAAAATTCTATGGCACTAACTTTCAGCACGCACATTGATACTAACAGGGTGTTATGGCACATTG
>DBFWPL010000023.1:0-192997 GCA_048463395.1 Alphaproteobacteria bacterium
AGCTCCACCGCCTTAGATTTCCTAGGGCGGTTTTGTTTTAAGAACAAATAAGGAGTTTGAAAATGAGTAAAAGAAAAAACCGTCCGTTTAACACGAACTTTGCCGAACGCAATCCCGAAACAACCCTTGTCCTTGGTCGGCAGATTGAACAAATCCGCACATACAACAACTATTCCGTTGCTGAACTGTGCGACATTCTCGACTTTCAGCCCGACCGCTGGATTGAGATTGAAAACGGCACGACTTTCGCCCTTACCTATCTGACCCGTTTTGCCAAATTCTTCAAAAAGAAAATCAAAATCGAACTTGTCTGATAAAAATTAAGCCCCTCTTTTCAAGGGGCTTTTTTCAAGGTTTCAAAATCAGGAGAATTAATCTTTTTTTGATGATTCCAAATATTCCGCTTCCGCCTTCATCATCATATCATAAGCCTTGGAAGCACTAAAACTTTTAAGAACTCCGCTCACACACTCAAACGAAGGAGATGCCTTTTGCACATTTCCCTTACAATTTGAGTTATGAACCGGATTCTTTTTCAACATTTTCACTCCTGCCTGCTGTTTGAACGAACGGCGGTTAATGCCGGAGCCAGATTGTTAGCCATACCGGAATTTAATTTTCCCACCAAACGGCTGATAGGTGTTTTTTGTGCAAACTTCATCCAAGCCATTTCTACTTTTTTGCAAGCTCCTGATGCCAAAAGCTTAACGCCTCCGGCAATCTTAGCGGCGGCTTGCTTGCCGGTCTTCAATACTTTTGTCAAGTACTTCAGACGTACCACTGATAAAATACTCATCTAGATTCTCCTAATCATTTAAATTTGTCATTTTGTCTATTATCTCAATAAAAATTAATTCTGTCAATAATAAATCTTAATCACAAACCCTTAAATCACATAGACTTTATTGCTTTTATACAATATAATCCGTCTAAATCAATAAAATAAGATTAACAAGTAACAAATTTTTACGAAAAATACTGAAAACTATGTCTTTATTCAAATCCATAGCCACTTTCGGAGGCTTCACCCTGCTCAGCCGCATCACCGGTTTCGGACGGGATATGATTCTGGCAAATTTTTTGGGAGCCGGAGCCATTTCAGACGCGTTTTTTGTCGCATTCAAACTGCCCAACTGTTTCCGCAGTCTGTTTGCCGAAGGAGCTTTCACATCCGCTTTTGTCCCTATGCTCTCGCAAAAACTGGTCAGCGACGGTAAACAAAAATCCATGAATTTTGCCGCTGAAGCCATTTCCGTTCTGGCTTTTTATCTCGCCTTGTTCGTTTTGCTTATGGAAATTTTCATGCCGCAGGTTGTTGCCGTCTTAGCTCCCGGATTTGCAGAAAGTGGCGGAAAAGTTGAATTAGCAACCACATTATCCCGAATTACGTTTCCGTTTCTTTTATTCGTGTCGATTGTATCATTCCAATCAGGAATTTTAAATTCTCTCGGAAAATTTGCCGCACCGGCTGCAGCTCCGGTTATTTTGAACGTAATGATGATTATTTCCGTTTTCATTTTTGTTCCATTCAGCATTACCCCCGCACACGGTATTGCCATCGGCGTTTCTGTCGCCGGATTGCTTGAGATTTTTTGGCTGAGTTGGTTTCTGCACAAAGAAAACGTATACCTGAAACCCCGCTTCAACATTGCCAAAATCAGCAGAGAACCGGATATAAAAACCTTGTTCAAACGCATAACCCCGGGAATTTTAGGAGCCGGTGTCTATCAACTGAATATGTTTGTCGACACCGTATTGGTCTCTTTGGTCGGAACCGGAGCCATTTCCTGGTTGTATTACGCCAACAGAATGCAACAGCTCCCGCTCGGAGTTGTCGGAGCAGCCATCGGGGTTGCTCTTCTGCCGATATTGTCCAAACAACTCAAAGCCGAAGAAATCGACGAAGCAAAAAAAACTCAAGATAAAGCCGTTGAATACGGAGCTTTGCTCTCCATGCCGGCCGCTGTGGGACTTATTATCCTCGCCGAACCGATTATCAATATTTTGTTTCAGCACGGACGTTTCAACGACACGGATACGGTTATGACGGCACAAGCTTTAATCGCCTATGCCGTCGGACTGCCGCTTTATGTTTTGGTTAAAGCCCTCGCACCAAACTTTTTTGCCCGCGGCGACACTAAAACACCGGTCAAATACAGTATTGTCGTTCTACTGACCAATCTGGCTTTTTGCCTTATTCTGATGAAACCTTTCGGACACGTCGGCATTGCCTGTGCCACGACCATTGCCGCCTTTGTTTCCTTATACCAATATGTCCACGGTCTCAAAAAACGCGGACATTGGGAATTTTCGATTCCTTTGGTAAAGAAAATCGGCAAAATAATTTTTTGCTCCGTTATTATGGGAAGCATCATGTACGGAACCGAATTTGTCATAAACAGTCATATCGGCAACTGGTTGAATTGTCCCGTCCTGCCTAAATTAATTATTTTTGCATTTTTAGGAATTTTGGGTGTTGCAACTTTTCTGGTAATGACTAAACTAACAGGGGTATTGAATATCGCTGATATCTTAAAATCTTTGTTAAAAAGAAAAGGAAAAAACAATGCAGAACAAAAAGCTTAAAGATAAAATTGAAAAAGCTTATTCTTTGGCAAAAGAAAAAATCATCACTGCCGCCAAATTCTGCCAAAACATCAAATGGAAAGAGCTGGGACAACGTCTGATGAACAATCCTTTTGAAAAAGCTCTGGATTTTCTGACTTCTTGGTGGCACGCCATCATCATTTTCCTTGCCGTGTTGGTTTTCATCTATTATCCGATAGGCGGGCTGCTTGTCAGCAATATTGACCGCAGCACAAATTATGAAATCAACACCAAACACCCGGAACAATCCGCCACGGTTGAAATGATGTCCTTCATGGTCGACAGAGAAGTTAACGAAAAAATCTGGACACCGAACCTGCCGTTCTTTTTTCCGTCCTACTTTCTCGACAACATGCCGAATTTTCAGCTCGGAATGTTTGAAGCTTTGAGCGACACTGCCGTATCTTTCAGCAAAAGAATAGATAAAAAAATCAAAGTCGGACAACGCCAATATCTGCAAGAAGCCGCCGAACTTCTTAAATATCCGGGAACAGTCTGGATGTTCTCTCCGGACAACAAACTTATGCCGGCACCTTCCGCCAACAACCAATACCGCAGAGCTCGCAAACGCTTGATTAAATTCAATCAGAGGTTAAGCGAGGGAACCGATATATTCTACAAAAATCCTCAAGATTTAGCCTTTTTCTTGGTTAAAATCCGCCGCGACTTAGGTATCAGTCTTAAAGTCCTGCAAACACACATTCGCGAAAACAGCAGCGATTGGTTCGACTTCAAGTCTGATAATATCTTTTACTACAATCAAGGTAAACTATATGGCTACTTCTTACTGCTCAAAGCTCTGGGAATCGACTATAAAGACATTATCGTCAACACCGGACAATATCAAAATTGGACTAAACTTCTGAACGTGATAGAAGGCGGGATTAATCTTGCACCGATGGTTGTCCGCAACGGGGAATTAAGCAGCTCGACAGCACCAAACCACTTAAGCTATTTAAGTTTCTATACGCTTAAGGCTCAACATCTGGTCTCTAAGATTTCCCGCAATCTGGAATACAATCCGCAAAAAAGATAAGGATAGATAATGTTGATAGAAACCCAAAGCACCCCCGACGAAAACGTCATTAATTTTTTTCCGCCGGTTCAGATTCTGAAAACAGGTTCTGCTGAATTTGTCGATGCCAAATCTTTAAGAAAATCTCCTTTGGCCGAAAAACTGTTTGACCTCGGAAACATCCGCTCTATCTTTATCACGTCAGATATGATTTCCGTTACAAAAGATAATAATGGGGATTGGGAAGATCTAAAACCTCAGATACTGGCCGAAATTATGGACTTTATCTCTACCGGAGAAGAGGCGGTTATTTTATCTCAGGGAAACACATCCGGTAATGAGGAGGTCATTCAAAAAATCATCGGTTTGCTTAATGCACGTATCCGCCCGGCCGTAAAACAAGACGGCGGAGATATTGAGTTCAAAAAATTTGAAAACGGCATTGTCTACGTAGTCATGAAAGGTAACTGTGCCGGCTGTCCTTATGCTTTGGTAACCCTTAAAGAAGGCGTTGAAAAAGTTCTTAAGGCATATATCCCTGAAGTAAAAGCCGTAAAAAACTTTGATAAAGATGCAGAGTAAAAAACTTAACATACTATCTCTTCTGCTCGGCGTTTTCATTCTCGGAGCAGCCGTTCAGACATCCTCTTCCGATAAGGTCGAGGAATATCGCCCGGACGGCCTTTATCTTAAAAATACTGACATAGAGGAACTGGAAAAAATTTATTCCGTATATCAGTATAAAGATTATATCTTTATGCCGAATTGGACTTATCCGCCGATTTTTCTGCAAAATTTTCCTCAAGATTATTACAGCCTGAAAGATACCAAAAAACGAAACAAACTGTTCATACAAATCTTGGCTCCTTTGGCCCTGAAACTCGCCGACGAAACTCTCCGTGAAAGATATGAAATCATCGATATTCAAAATGAATTCAAAAAAAATATGGATCTGACACCGGAACAAGAAAAGTTCATTGAAGAAAAAGCAAAAAAATATGACATTTTCACAAGACTGAAAGGCAGCAGACGCTATGAATTGATTTTCAAACAACTCCTGTTAAAAGTAGACAAAGTGCCTCCGTCTCTTTTAATCGGCGTAGCCGCGATTGAAAGCAACTGGGGGATGTCCCGTCCGGTCAGATTGGGCAATAACCTTTACAAAGAACTGGCTTGGAACACAAATGAAGGACTCAAGCCCGAAGGCGAAAACGAAGACGACAGCTATCGGATAAAAATCTTTCCTGATTTATATGAATCCATGAAGTCTTACGCTCTTAAAATAAACACCGACGTTAACTTTGAATACATGCGTTTTCTCCGGTCTGAATACCGCTGGCGGGAACAACCGGTATTGGGACGAACCATGGCTCATACGATGATTTTTGCCTCTCCGTTAAAAAACTATGCCGGACTTCTTGATTATACAATCACATTCTATGAACTGAATAATTTTGACGATGCCCTCCTCGGAACCGATGAAATTCCCGATAAGACACGAAAATTAGGACAATAAAAGTGGATAACGTTAATTTTGTAACAAAAAATTAATCACACTTATATAAAATAATAACATATCATAAAAACAAGGCAACTTGGTGTGGGATAAAAACAATGGATAAAACTAAACTGACATTAGAGGATGTAAAGAATTTATCCCAAAATCCGTCTGTTGAAAACAAAACAGTCACGGCACAAAAAGTTACGGCTTATTACAACGGCGGAAAAATAACCGAAAAAGGATTGCGTCTGGCTGAAGACATTTTCCGTATTATGGTGGAAGACGTTACCGTTAAAGTTCGCGAAATTCTTTCCGAAAGCTTAAAAAACTGCAAAAACATTCCTAAAGACATTGCCAACAAACTGATTAACGACAAAAACTCTGTCGCCATCCCGTTTATTAAATATTACACAAATCTTACCAAAGAAGATTTAATTAGTATCTTAGAAACACAAAATATCGACAAACAAAAGGCTGTTGCTCAGCGTAAAAACCTGTCTGAAGACATCTCTCAATACATTGCCGAAAAATGTCCGGAAGAAGTTGTCGGCGTCTTAATTTCCAACGATTCTGCCAATATTGTTGAGAGAACATTTCATACCATCGTTAATAAACACCCAAACAGCGAAAATATCAAAAAACGCCTGGTATATCGTTCCGACCTTCCGATTTCCGTCATTGAGAAAATCGTCAACTCTCTTTCGGAAGAACTGCAAAGACAATTGCTCATTGCCCACAATCTGCCAAACAATATTGTTACCGATATCGTCGAACAGGTTAAAGAAAAGGCTACCCTGAAAATTTCGGAAGAATACAGCTCCGACAAACAAATCGAAGAGTTGGTTCACCAGCTTTACACCTCAAACCGCCTAACCCCGAACCTTGTCGTCCGTGCGGTTTGCATGGGAGACCTGAAATTCTTTGAATATGCTCTGGTTTACCTGTCTGACACACCGATTACGGAAGTCAGAAAAATACTTTCCAACATTCAGCTGGATTTTATGATTCGCAATCTGCTTCGTAAAGCCTTTATTCCAAAATCAATGTTTCCGGCCGTATTCAGTGCCTTAAACGTCATTAAGGATATCCGTTTTGACTGCAGAAAAAGCGACAGAACATCTTTCACTCATAAAGTTATTGAACGAATTCTTACAGTCGGTAATGCCGGAGAAGAATTAAATGAAGAAGACATTGATTACCTCATTTCAAAAATAAGTTAATTGATTCTTTGTTAACCATATTTATATAATATAATTCAAAAGACTATCTTAACAGGGGATCGCATTGTCCGTAACAGAAAAACAAATATCTGAAATCATTGAACTCAATAATCTGATTATCAAAGAAAAAGATTATACCAAGATTATTGAAAAAATCATGCTGACAGCCCAAAACATCTGTTCGGCAGATTGTTGTTTTTTCTATACGATTAACGATGAGCGTTTTCTAAGCCTGAATTTCAGCAATAACACCAGTCAACGCCTGTCTAAAAGCGGTTCGGACAACCTTTCTTTGATGCCGACGGTTTTTCTGCCGGAAAAGAAAAGTAAAAAATCAAAATCTTTCGCCGAACTCTGTGCCATCAACAACGAAGTCATAAATGCGACCAACATTTATTCCTACCCGGATATTAATAATGAATTTTTTCTAAACTACGATAAAAATAATAATTACAGCACGGTTGCCGTCTTAACGCTCCCGATTATGGGACGCAAAGACAGCATTGTCGGCATTGCTCAGTTTACCAATCCCATTGACGGCAACGGCAAAACAATATCCTTTACCTTGGAGCATCAAAACACCGTTCAGGCCGTCTGTAATCTTATCGGGATTATTTTGGAAAACCGCAAATTAGCGGAAAACTACGGACAGCTTCTGGAATCATTTATTGAAGTTTTAGCCCGGGCTATTGATGCCAAATCCCCATACACGGGAGCCCACTGCCAAAGAGTTCCGGTCATTGCCCGACTGTTGGCGACGGCTGCCGTTCAACAAGACAGCGGACCGCTTCGGAATTTTGAAATGAGCAATGAAGACTGGTACGCTTTACACATTGCGTCTTGGCTTCATGACTGCGGAAAAGTAACCACTCCGGAATACATTGTCGACAAGGCGACCAAACTGGAAACCATTTACAATCGCATCCACGAAATCCGCAATCGTTTTGAAATCTTAAGACGGGACGCCCATATAGAATATCTGCAAAAACGACTGGCCGATACCGATACGCAGGAAAACCTTCAGGCCGAATTTGTTTCTAAAATTGCACAGTTGGAAAAAGACTTTGATTTTATCGCCCGCTGCAATATCGGAGACAATGCCTTAAATGACGACGACATTGCTGAACTGGAACGAATTTCCAAAATACAATTTACCCGCTACTTTAATCGGATGAAAGGTCTCTCTTGGGCGGAACGGGATAATGTAAAAGACATTGAATTATATTCCCATCCTTGTCGGGAAAATCTGCTCCAAAACCGCGAAGACCAGATTTTCGGACAATACAACCACGGAGAACTTTATAATCTGGAAATCCGCAGGGGAACAATTAATAAAGAAGAACGGGAAAAAATCAATGAACATATTGTCGTTACGATTGATATGTTAAAAGCCCTCCCGTTCCCTAAAGAGCTTTCCAAAGTTGTCGAGTATGCCGGAGCCCACCACGAACGCGTTGACGGTAAAGGATATCCGAACGGTTTAACCGGAGACGAAATGTCTGTTCCTGCCAAAATTATGGCGATTGCCGATATTTTTGAGGCTCTGACCGCCAATGACCGCCCTTACAAGGAACCTAAAAAGCTCAGCCAAGTCCTTTCCATTATGAAAGAAATGAAAAACAGCGGACATATTGACCCTGATTTATATCATGTATTCATAAATAACAAGGTTTACATGGACTATGCCGAACAATACATCTCTCCGGAACAAATTGACGAAATTAATCCCGAAGATTATTTATAAGAAGGAGTTCTTATGAGCAAACTCAAAATAGAAACAATCCTTTGTCGGGCAGGTACAATGGACAATTACAGCTATCTGCTGATTGACGAAACAACCGGAATCTCCGCAATCATTGACCCTTCTGAAATTGCTCCCATCGTCAACAGATGTCGGGAATTAAATACAACCCCGACATATATCCTTAACACACATCATCATTTTGATCACACCGACGGCAATATGGAATTAAAAGAAATATACGGCTGCAAAATCGTTGGTGCGGCAGACGATGCCTATCGTATTCCCGGAATAGACATTGAAGTAAAAGACGAAGATATCTTCTTCCTTGGAGAAAGTCGTGCCGAGATAATCCGTGCAGACGGCCATACCACCGGACATATTCTTTGGTACTTTTCAGAAGCTAAAGCCCTGTTCACCGGAGACGTGTTGTTCAACCTCTGTATCGGCGGATTGTTTGAAGGAACGGTGGAGCAAATGTTTTCCTCCCTGAACAAAATAAAACAACTGCCGGATGATGTCTCCTTCTACCCCGGACACGAATATACAATCCATGGGATCGGCTTTGCCAAATACCTTGAACCTGATAATCCGGAACTGCAGAAATATTTAGCCTACGCTCAAGAACGGTTATCAAAAGGATTACCGGTTTCCCCCACAAAACTATCGGAAGAAAAAGCCGTAAATCCGTATTTAAAAGCAAAATCCGTACAAGAACTGGAAAAATTATTCAACATTTGAATTACACAAAAATTAGACAAAAACATTTTTTTGTGATACGATAAATCATATTTAACAAAACTTTGGAGCCTGAAGTCATGAGCCAAATAGATAAATTCAAAACCAAATATGGCAACCGCGGAAAAAAACCAACAACAACCGAACAAGAAAACTCTTCAAGCAAAGAAGCTCTGGATTTACATATAAAATTAAAAGACATGGGCTTAAAAATCTCTTTTGATGATGTTTTGAAATATGTTAAAGAAAAAGGCGGCGTCGTTTCTTTAGAGGAAGCGGTTGAAAGATTTACTCCGAGAAAAGAAAAACCGACAACCTTACACAGCCTTAGCGATTTAAGCGAAGAAATACTAAAGGAAAAAGAAACCCCTCGCGAAAAGAAAACCCCTGCTCCGCAACGACCTGTTAATCCGAAAAAAAAATCTCAAAAAGAAAAAACTCACCAAAAAGAAAAAAGCAACAAACCGAGCATAACTCTTGTTCTCAATGAGGAACCCGCACCAAAACCAAAGCAAAACAAACAGGAACAAACTTCTGAACAAACAATAACCGATGACAAAAGAACAGAGGAAAAAACATCTCCTGCAGAACAAATCAAAGAAAAACAACAAGACAAAACAAAAAAAGAAACCGTTGATACGGACGAAAGAAGTTGGCAGGAAAAATATCTTGAATCCATGATAGAAATTTCAGATCGGGATATTGATAAAAAAAGCAATAAAAAACGCCGTATCTGCAAAGGCGAAATCAAAGATAAAGCTCTGGATGTAGAACTAACTCCAAATCCGGAAAACAAGAAAAGATATGAAAAACCGGCTCGTTATAAGTTTCAGGAAAGTGAACAAAAAAATAAAATTGACGTAAAAGTTAAAGCCAAACAATATAAAGACTTTTTCATTCTGTTCAAAGCTGCCAAACAAAACGGTGTTGACTGCATTGAATTTAATCAGACACAAACCCAAGAATTCAGAACCCTGGCATTAGCCGCAGCTTTGTCTTTAGGCTTACAGGTAAAAAATGAACCGGGATTGGTGGATATGAACGCCGAATATCTGGAATATATCCCTCCTCGGGCAAAAGAAGCTCTGGAAAAACACAACCAAAACATTCGCAAACGAGTAGAAAAAAACAAACAAAAACTCAAAAATAACCCTATCCGCGGCAGATTGCTTGCCAAAGATGATACCCGTGTTGACGCAGCCTCCAGAACCCCTGAAGAACAACAGGAAATTGAAGATAAAATCAAAGCTGTAAAAGCGGCAAAACGAAAAGCCTGGGAGGCTAAAAGAGCCAGATAACAAACTAGTACGTGAGGAAACTTTCAACTCGCACAATCTGTATTAGTTACCAGCCAGACAAGTTTTTATAAAACCTTGGAGAATGAGACAAGTAGAAGTATTTAGAAAGCGAGAAAAATTTTAGCGTACACAGACGTACGTGAATTTTTCGAGACTGCACAAAATGCTTCTAATTGTCCATTAGACAGGTTTTATTAATCTTTGCCGATTTGCACATTCCTGTTAATATGTACCGAAAGAATAATGCCGAAACTGGCCATAATGGAAAGCATAACCGTTCCTCCGTAGGAAATCAGCGGCAACGGAATGCCCACAACCGGCAAAAGCCCCAAAACCATGGCAATATTAATAAAAACATACATAAAATAGTTAGTTGCCAAACCAATTGCCACCAGTTTTCCGAAATAACTGCTGCTCTTAAAAGCGAAAGAATATGTATAAGCCAAAATAAGAATATTCAAAATAACAATAACCACACCGCCGACCATTCCGAACTCTTCCGAGAGCATGGTAAAAATAAAGTCCGTATGTTTTTCGGGCAAAAAGTTTAAATGGCTTTGCGTTCCTTTCAAAAAACCCTTCCCGAAAACACCGCCCGAACCCAAAGCAATTTTCGATTGAATAATATGATACCCTGCTCCCAAAGGATCTCTTTCCGGATTCAAAAAAGTTAGTACACGATTTTGCTGATACTCATGAAGGAAATGCCAGGCAATCGGCATCATAACCAAAGCTCCCAAAGCCAAAACAGCAAACTTCCATATCTGGACACCCACGGCAAAAAAGATGCCTGCCGTCGTAAAAATCAACATCAAAGCAGTTCCCAAATCCGGCTGTGTAACAATCAAAAACGCCGGAAAAAGAGCCATCAGCAATGGCGGAATAATACCGCGAATACTTTCAATACTTTGCAAAGAAGACGTATGAAAATATCTAGCCAAAACCAAAACCATGGCAATTTTCATTAACTCAGACGGCTGTAATTTAAAAATACCCAGATTAATCCATCTCTGAGCACCCATTCCGATATGTCCGGTAATTTCCACCACAATTAACAAAATGAGTGTAAAGAAATAGAAAACATAGGCATAACGCATTAAAATTTTAATATCCGTCAAAGCCAGAGCAATCATAATCACAAACCCGACAGAAAAACGAAGCAGCTGATTGATGGCCCAAGGCTTCCAATGCCCGTTTGCTGCGGAATAAAGCGTAATAATCCCGATTGCGGCGAGAATGACGATAAACATCACATAAGAAAAACTAATGTTAAAAAATTTTTCTTTGAGTGTCAGCGTCTGATTTCTAAAACTGGTTTCATAAGCTCTATACATAAGATTATCCCTATTTTACCTCTTCTTTCGTCGGATCAAGCTCAATAGCCGCCCGCAAAATTTTACTTGCAATCGGAGCCGCCACGGATGATCCGCCGCCGCCATGTTCAACCAAAACGGCCACCGCATATTTCGGGTTATCGTGCGGAGCATAGCCGACGAACAACGCATGATTACGCAAATGCCACGGAAGCTCCGATTCTTTCAAAATTCCGCTTTGCCGTTCTTTCATTGAAATGCGGCGAACCTGGGTCGTTCCGGTTTTTCCGCCCATTCTCTGTCCTTTATAATCAAATTGGGAAAGATAAGCTGTTCCGCCCGGTTTATTAACCACGGCAAACATTCCTTCTTTAATAATATCCAAATGTTCTTTCGAGACATTAATTTTATTGAGGTTTTGAAGTTCTTTTTCCGAAAGCTTGGTAAAAGTCGGTTTAACCTCATAACCGCCGTTAACCAATCGAGCCGTCATAGTTGCCAACTGCAGCGGCGTTGTTAAAATATAACCCTGACCGATACCGGAAATAAGGCTTTCCCCCTGTTGCCAAGGCTCACCGAAACGCTTAAGTTTCCATTCTTTATCCGGTATCAAACCGGCCTTTTCATTATCTAAACCAATATCAATTTTACTGCCCAAACCAAATCGTCTCGCCATCTCGGCAATCTTTTCGATTCCCAGTTTCTGAGCCGTTTCATAAAAGAAAATATCGCAAGAATGCTGCAAGGCTTCAACAACATTAATATACCCGTGTCCAACCTTTTTCCAGCAGTGGAAAGCATGATTTCCCAAAAACATCTTTCCGGCACAGAAAGAACGGGTATCCGGTTTAATAACTCCGGCTTCCAAACCGGCCAAAGCCACAATCATCTTAAAAGTAGATCCCGGAGAATACAAACCAGAAACAGCCTTATTGGACAAAGGCTTTTTCATATTTCCGGTCAGAGCCTTCCACTCTTCATTGTTAAGTCCTTGAGCCAGAATATTGGAATCAAAAGACGGTACGGAAACAAACGCCAAAATCTCTCCGGTATGAACATCCAGAAGAACCGCCGCCCCGCTTTCTTCACCAAACAAATCAAACGCTTTTTCCTGAAGACGGCTGTCTATGGTCAAGTCCTTACGCTTTCCCGCAATTCCGTCATTACGTTCAATTTCCTTCATAATCCTGCCGTAGGCATTCACTTCCAATTTCAGGTTTCCGCCCTGTCCGCGTAAATCTTTTTCAAACAGCTTTTCGACACCCGATTTCCCGATTTTAAATCCGGGAACTTCCAATAACGGATCATCTTTAACATCTTTGTCCGAAACGGAAGAAACATACCCCAGAACATGAGCCATTTTCTCACCGAAAGGATAATACCTGCTCAACCCCTCATCTATGATAATCCCCGGTAAATCAGAGGCATGGAGTTGAATTCTGGAGACCTCTTCCCATGTCAGATTATCTTTAATCTTAATTGGCACAAAACTGCGGTTACGCCTCAAATCTTTTTTAATCCGCTCTTCTTCCGCATCACTCAACGGCATAATTTTCTTAAAAGCGTCAAGCGTTTCCTGCACATTCAAAGTTTGTTCAGCCACAATCAAAGCCTGAAAATTTTGCTTATTGGTTGCGATTTGCACCTGATTGCGATCATAAATCACTCCCCGCGGCGGAATAAGCAAACGGGTAGAAATCCGGTTCTCATCGGCAAGCGTTTTGTAGCGGTCAGCCTGATACACTTGAAGGTAATACAACCTCCCGATAATAACAAACATCAACGCAAGCTTTCCGAAGGCCATTATCAGAGAGCGGAAGATTAAAACTTTTCCCTTATCGTTGTCTCTGTTCATCAGCCCTCATCTTTCATCAAAGCATTCTGCACAAAAGCATTGACCAAACTTAAAAAAGGATAAACGGCCACTGAAAACAGATAACAAAACAGCACTGACGGCAACGGAATAAACTGGCTGTAATACACCGATACCAAAAGCCATCGGCTGAAAAAAACAATCAACGATAACAATGCAAAGCCATACCAAATAACCACAAAAGGCTTTCCGTTTAAAAAACGGGAAAGATTACTGACCAACACATACATTATCAAAAGAGCAAAAACATTGGACCCGAATGGAGCTGAAGAGATAATGTCTTCAACCAGCCCCAAAAAATAAACAGACCCCAGATTAAAAACATCCGGACGGTGAATCAGCCAAAAATAAACGCAAATCATCCCCATCGCCGGACGAATTCCGCCCATACCGGCAATATCCAGCGGAACATAAGATAAAAAGACCAATAACAGGGATGAAAACAAAGGAAGCATCCGCTGAAAATACAATGTCAGATTTTCACTCCAGTCATCACTCATCTTGTTTTCCCAAAGCTTTATTCTGCTCGGCGTTTTCCGTCACATCATCCAAACCGTAATCAACAATCTTCACATACTCCAAACGATCCAGATTACTGAAGGTTTTAATTTTAACATTGTTTTTTTCCGTGGAAACAATTTTTCCGATCGGAAGCCCCGAAGGGAACACACCGGCCACACCGGAAGTAACAATCCGGTCGCCAACCGTCAAAGAAGCTTCCAAAGGAATAAAAATCATTTTGGGAACAGAAGTATTATCTCCCGAAAGGATACCGCGAACACGGGTTCTTTCCACCATGACCGGAATTTTGGAGTTAATATCCGTAATCAAAATAATTTTAGAATACATCTTACCTACCTGCTCAATCCGCCCGACAACTCCGCTGTCGCTCAAAACAACCTGTCCTTTTTTCACGTTGTTGGATAATCCCGTATAGGCAATAAGAGAGTGCGAAAAAGCATCCCCTTCCTCAGCAATAACCCTTGCAGTAATAAAAGTTGCCTCAGAAGGCGGCGTATAATTCAACAAACCGGATAATAACTTATTCTCAATTTCTAAAGCCCTTGCCCGACTGGAAACCATAATCAGCCGCTTATTCTCATCTCGTAATTTTTGATTTTCCTTGTAAACCTGTTTCAAATCGCGAAAATAATCATAAATTCCCGCAACAACCCGAGCCGGAATAACCAAAACATCAACTAAAGGACTGACCACATCCGTAGCTACGGAAGAAGTTTTTTCAATAATTACGGTATCTGTCTTATTAATGAGCATAAAAACAAATGCAGATAAAAATAAAATAACAATAGCAAACTTTTTCGCCAAAAGTCTGATATTGCTGAGATGAATGAATAAAACCTTCCGCCTTTTCATATAAAATTCCCACTACATTAAATCTGGCAAGAACAACAAAAGGGACTACACATTCCTTTTTCTTTACATACGGCAAGAAAAAGCCGGAGAGAGCCCCTTTTATTCTTAATTTAGTACATTGTGGAAAGGATGCTTTTTAGCTTTCTGATTTCATCCAATGCACGTCCGGTACCCTTAACGACACAAGCCAAAGGCTCTTCAGCAATAGAAACCGGAAGGCCTGTCGCATTACGAAGCACCTGATCCAAATTAGCCAGAAGGGCTCCGCCGCCGGTCAAAACAATACCTTTATCAACAATATCGGCAGCCAGTTCCGGAGCCGTATTTTCCAAAGCAACCTTAACCGCCTCAACAATTTGGGAAACGGGTTCGGCCAAACTTTCCGCAACCTGACGTTCGGTAATAACGATTTCCTTCGGCACGCCATTCATCAAATCACGACCTTTAATTTCTACCGTACGGCCTTCTCCTTTTTCCGGAGCACAAGCAGAACCGATTTCTTTTTTAATCTTTTCGGCACTGCCTTCACCCACTAACAGGTTATGATTACGACGAATATAAGAAATAATGGCACTATCCATTTTATCTCCGCCGACACGAACTGAGCGGGCATAAACAATACCGCCTAAAGACAATACGGCAACTTCTGTCGTACCGCCGCCGATATCAACGACCATGCTTCCTGTCGGTTCGGTTACCGGCAAATTAGCCCCGATTGCGGCAGCCATAGGCTCTTCAATCAACCAGACTTTACGGGCACCTGCAGCCTCGGCAGATTCCTGAATAGCTCTTCTTTCAACGGCAGTAGAACCGGAAGGAACGCAAACAATAACCATCGGAGAAGCAAACGTGCGGCGATTATGAACTTTGCGGATAAAGTACTTAATCATTTCTTCGGCGATTTCAAAATCGGCGATAACACCGTCTCTCAACGGACGAATAGCATGAATATTGCCCGGCGTACGTCCAAGCATTTGTTTAGCTTCGTTACCAACCGCCAAAACCTGTTTTTTTCCGCGATATTCTTCAATAGCAACAACGGAAGGCTCGTTCAAAACGATACCTTTGCCTTTCACATAGACCAGAGTATTCGCCGTACCCAAGTCAATCGCCATATCGGCTGACAACCACCCCATTAATTTTGAAATCATTTATTACTTCTCCGGATTATCTACACAAATTTCATTTATTAATAAACTTTTATAACCATATTGCTTATTGTGCAACAGTTATAATCGTTTTTTAACATCCTTAATAATATTTTTTTGCCCTTTATAACATTCCTTCAGAATCAAGTCTGTTTCAGGCTTGGAGGCAAACCATGTCCGTTGCCTTTTGGCATATTGCCGTGTATGCAGCTTTGCCAGCTCTACGGCAGTTTCCAAAGACATTTCTCCGTCCAAATACGCAAACAGTTCAGGAACCCCCAAAGCCTTCATTGCCGGCAGTTTCCGATCCAAACACAAGCTGTGCAGATACTCGGCCTCTTTAAGGGCTCCCTGTTTCATCATCAAATCAAAGCGAACATTGCATCGTTCATCAAGCTCAGCTTTGGACGGAATAATCTTTACTATGACAAAATGAATATCCGGCAACCGTTTAATCATCGGCTCTTTATGCCAATCCGACAAACTCCTTCCCGTATCAAGCCAAACTTCCCATGCCCGACGAACTCTTGTCGTGTCATTTGCACTCAAACGGACAAACGCTTCCTTATCAAAACTCTCCAAACGGCGATGAAGCTCATTTACCCCTAAATCCGCAAGCATAGACATAACTTTATCGCGAACATCAGAAGAAACCTCCGGTATCGGCGTTGTTCCGTTAACCAAATTCTCAATATAAAGTCCCGTTCCTCCGACTAAAACAGGCGTTTTCCCTTCCTCTTGGCATTTTTTTACTTCCGCAACAGCCTGATTAAGCCATTCAACTACGGAACCATTCTGCGACGGAGCAAAAATCTCATACAAACGATGAGAAACTCCGGCTCGCTCCTCAACTGAAGGCACTGCCGACAAAACAGGCATTCCCTGATAAACCTGCATTGAGTCGGCATTAATTATCACTCCGTTTAACGCTTCGGCCATATCCAAAGCCAAACCGGACTTTCCCGAGGCTGTCGGACCGGCTATGACAATTGCGGAATCACTCGGCACGCAGCATTCTCCACCAGCTTGGAACAAAGTTGTTCATAAGAAATTCCACAATATTTTGCCTGCTCCGGCACTAGAGACAACGGCGTCAATCCCGGATTGGTGTTAATTTCCAACAAAACCACTCCGTCTTTTTCATTATAGCGAAAATCACTACGGGAAACCGTATTGCAAGCCAAAGCCTTATGCAGCTTTTCAGCATAGCGTTTTGCCGTCCGCTCCACCTCTGCCGGAATTTCAGCCGGCAAAATATGACGGGTCATTCCGTCCGTATATTTGGCTTCATAATCATAGAACTCGACGGTCGGCCGCAATTCCGTAACCGCCAAAGCCTTTCCGTCAAGAACCGCCACGGTAAGTTCCTGACCCTCCACATATTTTTCAATCAGAATCTCCGTATTTTCATCGTCATAATGCACATTGTCCAAATCTGCTTCATTTTTAATAATATAAACGCCGACACTGGAACCGTCGCTGACAGGCTTAATGACGTAAGGAACGGAAACAACCGTTCCTTCCTTCAAAAATTCTTTAAAAGTCATTTTTTCACTCAAGGCAACATTAATATTGTTTGTCCGGCAAACCTGCTTGGTTAAATCTTTATCCATACCCAAAGCAGATGCTTTAACTCCTGAGTGTGTATAAGGAATTTGCATCATATCCAAAAAGCCTTGTATCGTGCCGTCTTCTCCGTAGTTACCGTGCAAAGCATTAAACACCACATCCGGCTTCTCTTTTTCCAAAAACTTAATAAATTCCGGCACGGAAACCAAATCGTGCCCGACCACATCATAACCGGATTTTTTAAGAGCCTCGACAACACCCTTTCCACTGACCAGACTAACTTCTCTTTCTGCCGAAAAGCCGCCCATCAGCACCAAAACTTTCTTAGACATTTCATAAAATCCCTTTATTAAATATTTTTTTATGTTATCTTATCCGAAATTATTTAAGAAAGACTAAAATAACATGAAAAAATATTGTCTGATTCTGCTGTTTTTAAGCTTTTTTGCCGGAAACGCCCATGCCTTCAAAGTCAAACATGACTTTACCGTTTTCATCGGCCCGTTTAACGCCAGCGAAACCAGTTTTGAATACGCGGTTTCTCCGAAGAATTATCACGTAAAATCAGAAGTAAAAACTTTCGGAATATTCGACACCTTATATCCGTTTAAGGCCGAATATGCCACCACGGGAAACATTAAAAACAACAAACTGGAAACCACCAGCTACAAATACAAATCAAAATCCCGTTTCAACCGTCGGGAAAAAATTTTGGTTTATGATGACAACGGAATACCCGTCTACCGTATCAGCTCCAAAAACGGCAAAGAAAAAAAGGTCAACATTGAACCAAACATAAATAATACCGACACAACCGACCTGCAAACCGTTTTTGCGGAAATGGCCCGACAATATAGTCAGGTAAAATTCTGCGATTCCCGCATGGAGGTTTTTGACGGGAAACGACGTTTTGATGTTATTTTTCGGGACGAGGGACGGGAAGAACTGAAACCAAACGAACATTCCCCGTTTCAGGGAACAGCCCATAAATGCTCTCTTTATATAGATAAATTGGGCAGCGAGGCCGAAGATTTGCTGTGGGAAGTCAGTTCCGAACGTCCGATTTACTTCTGGATTCTGGAAGATAAAACCGGCAAAGCCCCGTTCATCGCAAAAATAGAAATTGAATCCACTCCTTTGGGCAAACTGGAAGTTTATACAAAAAATATCACTGTTGAGGATGACAAATAATGTTAGACAAAGCCGAATTATTACTACCGGCCGGTTCTCTGGTCAAATTAAAAACCGCCATACTATACGGTGCGGATGCCGTCTATGCCGGCACACCGGATATGTGTCTGAGATCACAATCCAAATTTTCAATTGAAGACTTAAAGGAAGGCATAGAATTTGTTCATCAACACGGCAAAAAAATCTACCTGACCTTAAACCTGTTCATGCATAATCGCGATGTTGAAAAACTGCCTCAGTTTGTTGATACTTTGCGGCAGCTGAAACCCGACGGAGTTCTTATTGCCGACCCCGGCGTTTTTCAATATGTTAAAGATAACGCTCCGGAACTCAATCTCTTTGTCTCTACCCAAGCAAATATTTGCTCATACCAATCCGTCAAATTCTGGCAGAGACAAGGAGCCAAACTCTGCGTCTTAGGCAGAGAAGTAACCTTTGAGGAAATGAAGGAAATCAGAGAAAAATGCCCTGACATCCTTCTGGAATGTTTTATGCACGGGGCTATGTGCATGTCTTATTCCGGCCGTTGCCTGATTTCAAACTATCTGGCTGACCGCAGTGCCAATCAGGGCAAATGTGCCCACTGCTGCCGCTGGCACTACAAATTACACTTAAGACTCAAAGACGGTTCAATTAAAGAAATTGAAATCAATGAGAAAAACAAAGACGCTTTTGAATTTCTGCTAGAAGAGGAATTTCGCCCAGGGGAATACTTTGAAGTTATTGAGGACGAACATGGCGGTTACATGCTCAACTCCAAAGATATGTGCTTAATGCCTCGTCTGCCGGATTTATTGAATATCGGCATGGATTCGCTTAAAGTGGAAGGCCGGAACAAAACCGAATATTACGCAGCGATTGTTGCCCGTACATATCGCCAGGCAATAGACGATTATTACAATTCTCCAAACACATGGAATTACGAAAAATACATGGATGATTTGTATACCCTCCAAAACCGCGGATATTGCCTCGGTTTTCATGACGGCAAACTGACAAACATCAGCCAAAACTATGAATACACCCGCACTTTGGGAGATTGGCTCTTTGCCGGTTCTATCATTGAGTGGCAGGGAGATGACGCTGTATTTGAAGTTCGCAACTATATTGACAAAGGGGAATTTATTGAGTTTTTGATTCCGGAAAGTCTTGAAAACATTCGCTTAACCTTAACCGAATTCACAGACGCGGAAACAGGAGAAACAACCGAGAAGGTTTCCGCCGGACAAGGCAAAAAAATCAGGATTCCGGCAACAGCTTTCGGAAGATCTGCCGATGAGATAAAAAAACTCTTGCCGCAATATGTCATTGCCCGAAAACTTTCTCCCCTTAAAGGAGAAAACGCCGAAATGCTGAAACATAAAAAATCCGAATTTTGCGAACTTTGCGGCAAATAGAACTAACGCCCTCTTCGGAGGGCGTTATCTTCAGTTCTTCAACATTTGATGGATTTTATCTTTGGAATATTTTATTCCGTTGACGTTCAATACATCACCTTCTTCCAGCAATTTTTCCAACTGCCGATAAATATGAAGCCTGTATTCAGCATCTCTTCCCAAATATTTTTCTTCCAATTCCAATATTTTAGCAAACAAAGACAATCTCTTGTTTCTGTCTTGTTCACTGTCAACACGCTCGGCTAACGCATTAATTGCAACAAAAGCCGTCCTGTCCGAAAGATCGCTCAGCCTTTTTAAACTTTCTTTATTTCCGGCGGCACGATACACAGCTTTCAGTTTGTCACAAATCTCCAAAGTATTCTGACACTTGGCCAATACGGAAACCTCTTCTTTCGTTACATAGTTCAAAGCTTTTTCATAAAGAGAGGCATAGATTTCTCCATCATCGATTTTCTCGGCCAACTCGGCATAAGCTCGGCGTTTATACCCGTCATCCATATATTCGATAATGTGTTCCTTTGCTGCCAGCCATTTATCTTTATCTCCCATTTTTTTATAAGTATCGGCCATTCTCTGCAAAGCACTCATTTTCTCTGCATCATCTCTGGCCACTTGAAGAGAAGCTTCATAATACTTCAAAGCCGCTGTATAATTGGCAGCATCAAAAGGAAATCCTGATCCTTTTGCATTTTTGGAAACCAACGCATCGCCGATGTTATTATATGTCCAATACATCACCATATTTCGCTTTGTACTGTCATCCATCAAACAGTCTCGGGAACTAAAACAAAAATTAATAACGGCATCATAGGCCTTTATTTTTTCATCAAGGTTAGATGCCATGTCCGCGGCAGTATTCGCCACTCGATAAGCCTGAAGCAAATCTACCGGTTTGGTTTTGATTCTCTCGTTGATTCTCATTGCAACCACCTCTATAGGATTTTTTAATTAAGACCACCGGTTTTAAGACAATAATCTTCTTTTTTCAGATTATACTTGGCATGAACTTCACAGTCTTCACAAAGACAGCCTTTGTCCTCATGAATACAATGGCTCTTATCAAAAGCACAATACATGCCTTCAAAATGCTCGGCATCCTCAAATCCTTCCATCAATTTGTAAAGATTGGAAGCCATGTTTTTGATTTTGCATCCGGTTGTATAAGACGGACAATGCATACACTGGCATAATTTCAGGTTTTCTTTGCTTTTTTCAACTTGCATATTCATACTCCTTTATTTGTTTTACCACTAATAAAGAAGTATGCTTGATTTGCCTGAAAACAATTAGTCAATTAGGATTAGTCAAACTCTTTTAAAAACGCCGTCCGCAATCGGAGGAAGGAAACCGCTCAACCGCCCGACCACAAAATTAACACTGTCTACCCGAGCTAATGCCGGCCCCGTATGACAAGCTAAAATCATCTTGTCGATGCGAGTTTCTTCTCCCCTCATCAAGATTTCCACACTGCCGTCGCTTTCATTGTGAACCCAGCCGGAAATACCTCCGATCTCCTGAGCTTTTTTCACGGCCCAATAACGAAACCCGATACCTTGAACTCTGCCCTTAATTTTTATATAAACTTCTTTCATTTATTCAAAAAAGCCTCAATATCGGACAATTCTTTTTTTATGACTTCACGACGTTTAACCGCCACTTCATCCGAACCCCATTTTTCATTTTGCCACAACTCATCCAGAAACGCAGCTTGAAAAGCCTCTTCCGCAGTTATCTTTCCTTTAACCATCGCCATTGCCAACAATACGGATTTCATATTCAACGCAGCCGAGTAGAAAGCCGCTAATTCCTTATCGGAAAGACTTTCGAGAAAAACTTTCAACTGATAAGCAGATTCTTTGCTCCCTTCCGGAATGTCCAGCATATTCGTATGCTTAAACTCTGCATGAATAACCTCATTCGCCCAACGGATAATCGGGGACCAGACTTTTTCTTGTCTGGAAACAAGTTCTTGGTCTGTTCCCCAAAAAAGCAGCAAATCTGTTTCCGAAAACTGGACCAGCCTGCTTATTATTCCCTCTCTATGAAGTCTTACATCCTCAACGGCTCCGTCCAGATAGTGCATCATTTAGTTCCCTTTCTTTTTGTTACGAAAAATATCAATAATATCTTGTCCCGTTTTTTTCAAATCCTTAATCCCCTGATTAACAACGGCAGATGTGTCTTTATAAATATTCTGCCCTGTGGCCTGAACACCTTTCGGCTTCGGGAAACGGGAAGCATAAGGGGTTCCCTGCAAAGCCGTATAACAAGGCGAGCCGTCAGCATCAAAAGCCAGCTGTGTTCCTAAGAACACCGGACCTGCGGCAGCCACGCCGACAATCGTTTTAATTGCTTGTTTATCATCTATCGCAATAGAAGGCTTGTCTAAAGTCCCCTTAATTTTTACAAAAGAAGACAAAGCCTGCGTAATATTTGTATCAACCAACTTTCCGCTGAACGGACGAATACTGAAGTCAATCTTGTCATTAACCAAATTAATGCTGCCGTCGCTGACAATCGTCAACTGTGCCGCATTAAAAACGATTCCATTCGGGAACAAAGCTTTGCCGCTCCCCAAATCCGTTCTGATTACTCCACATTTCAAATCAATTTCCTGACTTTTGCTTTGATTCAGTTTCAGAGCATCTAAAATCTGGGTAATGAAATTTCCTTCCAAAAATTTCAGAGTACCGGAATTGACTTTCGATTCTCCGACAATAGCTATTACCTGTCCTTTCAAGGATTCGCTCATACGGCGGTAAGTCGCTCCGCTTCCGGAAACATCAACATACAAATCCACGTTTCCGCCGGAAACAATACCAAAATCATTCTTATTCTCAACAACAAATTCT
Organism: Alphaproteobacteria bacterium; assembly: GCA_048463395.1. Lineage (GTDB taxonomy): Bacteria > Pseudomonadota > Alphaproteobacteria > RF32 > CAG-239 > JAGAJR01. Next base: position 22,841 of record DBFWPL010000023.1, read on the forward strand.
TTGTGTAAATTCTGCAAAAGCATGTTTTTGCTGTCAGCTTTCAACGTCATGGTTTGATTATTGGCATTAATCTTCAAATCGGCATTAATATCTCCGCCGCCAAAATTAAGCTTCAACGGATTAACCGTCAAAACCCCGTTTTGCAAAACCGCTCCGACGACCAGATTTTGAGCAGACATTCCCGGCTCAATAACCAATTCTTTCACATTCAAATTAAGCTTGGCATTAAGCGTTTTCATGACGGAATAAGGAATTGCCGCATCCGGAACCATGGTTACCGCCTGAGCCTCGCTGATTAAAGACGGAAACTCAAAGGCAAAATTGCTGTTCTGGCTGAAATTAGCCAAATTGATTTTATTGCTTTTCAAATCTGCGACAATACTCGGAACTTTACCGGACAAATCGGCAGAAACCGTCCCCGTAATCAAATTATTGACAATATTCAAAGTCTGAATATCTGCCTTCACTTTGGTCAAATTACCCTCAACGGCGGTTTTAAGCGTCGTTTCCGGAGCCCCGAAATTTCCGGCAGGATTATAAATATTGGCATTAAAAGCAAAAGCCGGTGTACCAAACATATCAACAACATGTCCGGCCATTTCCGCATCGACATTAAATACATTAACGCTCAATGAAAACGGATAAGCATCTTCCCCGGAAAGCAGTGAATTCAAAGAACCTAAAATAACATTTCCCGTTACTTTGTCGTTATTGTAAACAACATTAAATTCTGCCGTCAAATCACTGTCCATGCTTTCTGCCGACATTCTGATATTATTGATAACCAAATTAATATCCTGTTTTGCCTGCAAATCGCTATAATGAACCACCCCGTTGTCAATTGAAACATTTTTGGCGGCAAATCCGGCTAAAGCGGCAGCCACAGGCACTGCTTTTTTATCAGCAACAGGAACAGAAGAAGAAACATTTTTAACATCGGCTTTTACAACCGGTTTATTCTTGGAAAAATCCCAGTTTGCTCTTCCGTCTGCGGCAACTTCCAGAAAAACTTCCGGTCCGTCGAGAAGAACCTTATCAATAACAATTTGTTTTTTGAACAACGGAGCCAAAGCAAACTTAACTTCCAGAGATTTAACTTTAATCATCTGCGGAGCAGAAGCCCATTCCGCATTTGCCAATTCCACATCATTAATGATAATTGTCGGAACCAGAGAAATCCCTATGCTGGCATCACCGTTGATGGAAAGCTTGCGACCCAGTTCTTTCTCCACCAATTCCGCCGCATAAGATTTATATTTGTTTAAGTCAAAACTGTGAATAAAGTAATATCCCGGAATACCAACCAGAATAACCAGACCCAAAAATACAACACCTGCAACTTTCAAAAATCTTCTCATTTTTCTATCCTTTAAAATTTATTCCGACGGCTTTCAAACTTTGTTTAAAATGCTCCGGAAGCTCGGCCTTTATTTCCAGATGTTTATTATATATAGCCGATAAATCAATTTTGTATGCATGTAGATGAAGTTTATCTGATAATTGTGAAAATCTTTGTCTTTCCAAACCAAAATAACGGTCATCTCCCAAAATCGGAGCCCCTATATACTCTAAATGAGCCCTGATTTGGTGGGTTCTCCCCGTCAAAGGAGATGCTTCAACCAAAGCAAATTTCTCACCGACATTATCCAAAACCCGATAAGTCGTAACCGCTTTTTTACCGCCATCGGAGACCAAGCTTTTCTCGCCGACTTTCTCAAGCGGAGCTTTAATTTCTCCGGATTCCTTTTTCGGACAACCGATTGTCAAAGCCAAATACGTCTTTTGCAAATCATGCTCTCTGAACGCTTTGGTCAAAACTTCGGCAGATTTTCTGTTTCTGGCCAAAACCAAAACCCCGCTAGTATCTTTATCGATTCGGTGAACAAGCTTGGGCTTTTCTTCCGCCTCAAAACACAAAGCTTCCAACATACCGTCAATATGCCGCACGGTATTGGTGCCGCCCTGCACAGCCAAACCGGACGGCTTATTCAAAACAATAATATCCTTATCTTTGTATATGACCAACGACAGAATAAACTCGGCATCTTTGGCGGAAACAGCTTTCTGACGAACATCCGCCCGTTTTTCATTATCTAACGGCGGAACCCGAACTTCCTGACCGGCAGAAAGTTTTAACGACGCTTCGGCCTTTTGCCCGTCCACTTTGATTTGCTTGGTCCGCAGCAACTTTTGAAAACGCCCTAAACTCAAGCCGGGATAATACTTCAAAAACCAACGGTTCAAACGCATTCCGTCGTCTTCCGTTTTCACTTTTTTTATTTCGACACCCGCCATAATTCTGCTTTCCTCTCTAAAAAATACAATATTTTCCCGATTTAAGCTTTTTTCTTTTTCTGTTTTTCGATTCGCAAATTATCAAAGTAATCTATTCGTTTCTTGACCTCCCGCTCAAACCCTCGGTCAACCGGATAATAAAGCTTCACCCGGCTCATTCCGTCCGGAAAATAATTGGCACCGGAAAAACCGTCTTCACAATCCGGATCATATTCATAACCTTCGTTATACCCCAGCTGTTTCATCAATTTGGTCGGAGCATTGAGAATATTTTTCGGCGGCATTAAAGATCCTGTCTTCCGAGCCAGTTCCCGAGCCTTGTGCATAGCTTTGTAAACCGCAGCAGACTTCGGAGCCGTGGCTAAATAGACGGTTAATTGCATCAATGCCAAATCACCTTCCGGAGAACCTAAACGCTCATAAGTATCCCAACATGAAATTGCCTGATTAACAGCATTCGGATCAGCCAGAGAAACATCTTCCACCGCAAAACGCGTCAACCGGCGAAGCAGATATTTCGGATCTTCTCCCGCTTCCAACATTCTTGCCACCCAATAGAGAGCCGCATCTACATCTGAACCTCGCAAGGATTTGTGAACCGCGGAAATCAGATTATAATGTCCGTCCCGCCCCTTGTCATACACCGGAGCTCGGGAACGAATAATTTTGACAATACTGTCCTTGTCAAAAATTTCCTTATCTTTGGCATAAGCAAAAACACTTTCCGCCAAATTCAAAAGATAACGTCCGTCACCGTCAGCCGTATCTTTCATAAACATTCGGGCTTCTTCATCCACCGGAAGCTTTCTTCCCGTTTCTCTTTCAACTCGTTGCAACAGTTCTTCAAAATCATCGGCATTCAAACGATTAAGAACAAAAACCTGACAACGGGAAAGCAAAGCGGCGTTAAGTTCAAATGACGGATTTTCTGTCGTTGCACCAACTAAAATAATCGTTCCGTCTTCCACATACGGCAAAAAACCGTCCTGCTGTGATTTATTAAAGCGATGAATTTCATCCACGAACAACAAAGTGCCTTTACCCTGTGTCGCTCTTCTGTCCTGTGCATATTGGAACACTCTTTTCAAATCGGCTACACCGGAGAACACTGCCGAAATTTGCTCAAAATACAGATTCGTATTTTCGGCAATCAATCGGGCAATGGTCGTTTTTCCGCACCCCGGAGGTCCCCAAAGAATAAACGACGAAATTTTTCCGGACTTAATCATTCTCCCCAACGGAGCATCATCACCAATAATATGGTTTTGCCCGACAACTTCCTGCAAAGTCTGCGGACGCATTCTGTCAGCCAAAGGCCTTTTAACCTGTGATGAAAATAACGTTTCTTCCATTTTCCGATTCTTTCAAACAATGCCGCTATATTAACAGAAAGCTTTGAAAATTTACAGCTCTTTTCCCATAGATTTCAGCATTTTCTTCCGAACGGCATCTTTTGAAATTTCAAAACGTTTCTTCTTGGCATACAATCTGCCCCGAGCATTGCATTTTTCGTACATTCGCCGGAAACAAGCCACTTCTCGGGAAATTTCCGGATTATCATTTTCATTAAAACAATGCCAAAGTTCGGCCAACGTCGTTGAGTTCTGCAAATCGTTATAAAAATCCAAAAGACAATCGCCCTTGGTCCAAACCGTATTTTTTTGAGCTTCGGCATATTCAGGATACCATTCAAACCCCTGACCGTCTTTCGAAACATCATCATCAAAATAAAAATAATTCAAAAACTGTTCCTTGTTATAACCATGCCGGCTTACCTGTTTTTCCGTATATGTAACCAACTTTTCAAAATCAGGACGCATATCTTCCGTCATAAAATCCCGACGCACGTTTTCCATACCTCGTTGTTCCCAATTTTCCAACATCCTTACCAAAATCGGATAAGTATTGTAAAAAGCGTCATAGGTTCCGGCACCTTCAACAAACTTTCGCTTGGAAGCTTTCAACAGCAGTTCCTTATTTCTGTCATAATCTTCAGGCGAAAGTTTTAACAAAACACAGGCAAAAGCAAAAATATCAGCATGAGCCTCTGTCTGATACATATGAAAAATCTCTGCTTCCCGAAAATTTTTCTTTTCTTCCGCCGATATTGTTTCTCCGGCCGATTCTTTATCGGCATAGTCTATTACTTGCTGTTTAAACCCGCTAAAACAATTATACCTTTTTTGCAGCACATGACAGGCTTCATGATAAACCGTTTCTGCAGAAAAAAGCGGAGTAGCTTGAGACGGAGACCATAAAATTATCGATTCGCCGCAGCCGGAAGAAAAACACCTGCCGACAAAATTTCCGCCGATTCCCTTAACATATTTGGTGTATCGCATTTCTCCGTTTTCATCAAAACAACACACGGAAGCATTTTCAAGAACAGCCGGTGTCTTGGCTCCGAAAAGAGCGTAACACTTGTTCAAAAAATATGCGGTATCATAACTCTTTTTTCTTAGCCCGCAGCCGTCTCTCTGAATCATCTTGTCATAATTAACAAACAACGTTTGAAAGTCTGCATTGTTACAAAGCATTTCTATTTGTTTCAAATCTTCCGAAACAAAAGTTTCAACTTCCTCAGCAAACTTGGAAACATGACAAAAAGGATAACAGCCCTGTTTGATATAGGCTTTAATATCTTCTGTTATTTGCTTTTTTGTATAATCAAACATTTAACGAACTATTTGTTAAAAGGATTTTCTGAAGAAGAATCAGAAACGGAAAAAGCCTCTTCTTCCAACCACCAGTCTCCGTCTTTTCCCGGAGTAACTTCTCGAAGCTCTTTCTTTTGATAAGCCTGCCAACGTGAAGAAATATCATCAACCATCACACTTTGTTCGTCCGGAGTTTCCTGCATATTTTCAACCATTTCATCATACCTGTCTTCCAGATAATTATCAATGTCTTCTTCCTTATTAACGGAAATTCCCCCGTCTTTGAGCACATCAAGCAGCTGCGGAATCTCTATATCCTGAGGATTCCGTTTCTCAACAACTTTTTCATCCAAAAGATAACAACTGTCCAAAGCGGCCTTGCTTTTTAAGCTTTCGTCTTTCAAAAAGAACATTGAATTGACTTTAATCGGCAAATGATAAAAACCTTCCGCCAATAACAAATGCTGTCCTTTTTTTACCTCGGAAAAACGAGACCTGTGCAATAACCCCTGAGCAATGCGATGATAATAATTGGCATCTGCCAAACCTTTCCTGACCTTATAAAAAGCTCCGGTATCGACAGAGGGGATTTGCACCGATTTCGTCCCGTAAACCGCCAGCTTGTTAAAATGCTCTCCCAACCGCTGATTGTTCTCGGCAAACATTAATTTATACGAAGTCGCACTGATTATCTCTTCCAAACCTTCAACACCGTAATTGTTTTGAATATTTTTCAAACCGTCCGTTAACAATAAAAAGGACATATTTCGATCCGGACCATGAGTAAGCCCTTCCGATAACTGAGTGAATTTCGGCAACCGTTCAAAATCATCCATAACAAACATTAATGGAATCTCTTGACCCTCATTTTCCTGAAGATTTTTTTCAATCAGCATATCAACAAAAAACTTAACCATAAACGCGGATGAACGACTGTCTGCAACCGTATAGAGAGTAACCGGCTGCGTTTTTCCTGTTTTGGAAACCATCCCCCGTACCTGATTAAGAGAAATATCACTCAATGAAGTCCGTTCCCTGACCGAATTTTTTCGAAAAACCGACAACGGAGCCAACATTAAGGTAAAAATAATTTTTCTCTGCTTGCGGGAAAGATAATATAAATGCTGCATAATCTGCACCGCTCGGGAATTATAGCCGAAGAAAACCGCTTCATTTAAAAGCTCTCCCAACAAAATTTTCCACCCTCCGGCTTTTTCCGGATCATCATTTTGCATAACCCTAAAATATCGCTGAATCAAACAATCGGAAAACATTGCCAAACTAAATTCTTTTCCCTGCCAAGATACCGGAACGTTTTCCCAACTCCCGATCGGAAGATAATTATCAATATTCAACGTTCCCTCGTTCAAATGTCTGATTACCGATTCGGTATATTTCCTCGGCATAAGAGCATAATAGCTGAGTAATATATCTTTGTCTTCGGGAGATAATTTTCCCTTGTCCAAAAGCTCGCTCAAAAAATAATCATTGGCACAAGCCTGATCTATTTTTGAACTGTAAAATTGCAGCAACCCTTCCATTGCGGCACAAGCCATTTTCTCCCAATAATTATCTTTTTGTTTTGGCAACAAATATTGGGCAATTCCGGAAAGATATTTATCCCGTTCTTCTCCTTTGGGCGGCATTTCCTTTTCAGACAAAGGATTCCATCTGGGCCAATATTCACCTTTTACCGGATTATCCGTTAATCCCCAATTAAAATAAAACACCTTTCCCAATTGGGAACGATACCCGCTGGTATATTTTACCAAAGCCCCGCTGCACTCAACGGAAACGATACTCGCTTTATCGCTTTCTAAAATAGACGGAATGGCAACTGCCGTCGTTTTTCCCAGTCCGGGAGCCCCCCATACAAATACGGATAGCGATTTTTTCAACTTGAGGACACTGCCTTGAAATCGTCCCAAAACCATCAGGAAACCGGAAAGGATTCCCATTAGTTTAACATCTTCCAATTTTGCATAACGATTATTCAAACGGTACCACAAAACAAAGGAATAAGGACTTTTAACATACGAACCATAAACAATGATACAAAAAAGCAACAGCGGAATCACCGGTACAAACGACGCCGCCCGCAGCTGTGAAAAACGAAAAGCCAAGGAAAAAACCCGCCACCACTCTGCATAAGCCGTAAACAAAAACAACGGCTCATGAAACAACCTTAAAATAAAATCGCCGATTTGATTAATCGTAACCTTACTGATGCCTTCCTGCATCAAATGAGCTATGGAAAGACAAAACACTCCGGAAATATAAAAACAAACAAAAGCCCAAAGCAAAAGCAAAAATACCCATAAAAAAAATCCTTTCTGATTTTTATCTAAAGTATATGCTTTTTCAATCATTTATCCGAACCTTTAATCACGGGACCGGTCTCGGGAATTTATCATTCTCTCTGCAACCTGACGATTAACTTTAGCGGCAGGTTTCTCCTGCATCTCCCGATTACTTTCCTTGGTAACTTCATTTTGAAATTCCCGTTTTTTCTCTTTACGGGCCTCAAGTTCCTGACGTTTTCTCTCTTCAATAACTTTTCTCAGCTCTGCATTATGGTTTTTCTCTTCCGAATTGGTTTCCGTCTTTATTTTTTCCAACAATTCGGCATCTTTGACATCCGGTTTTTTTGCCGAACGTCTGAAAACCTTTTTACCCACATCCAAAAGCTGGTCAATACTGGTAAAATCCTTAGTCGTGTCCCAAATACCATAATTCGTTGCATCGCCAAGAAAGAAATCCGTCATATCAATTCCTTGATTTGCCTTAGGCTTCTTCTTTTTCGGAGCCATAATCCGCTTAAGTTCCTCAGCATTGGGAACCCGCCCCAGAGCTTGAGCAATTTGCTGAGGAGTAATGATACATTCACTCAAATCAAGCTCCATAATATTAACGCCGGTAAAATCAACACCGGTAAAATCAACACCCCGCAGATTAACATTCCTCAAATCAATCTTGGACAAATCAAGCAAGGTTAAATTCAATCGCTGAAGATTAAGCTTATGCGGAAAATACTTTGCCAAATACTCAATCAGGCTCTGAAGCTCTTCCAGCCCGATGTCGTCAATAGCAATATCCAACAAAATGGCATCTTGAATATCGGCATCGGTCAAGACAACGCCTTTCATGATTGCTCCGGTAAAATTCGTCCGCACCAACTGGGCTCCGGTCAAAACCGCACCAGTTAAATCCGCACCGGAAAGATTAGCGTCAGTCAAAACCGCACCGGAAAGATCTGCCCCTTTAAGATTGGCACCGGTAAAATCCACACCGCTTAAATTTGCCGCAGAAAAATTGGCATTTTCAAAATTTTCTCCGGAAAATTTTCCTTCAGCCAGATTTTTACCGCCAAAATTAATCCCTCCGGCCGCCAAAGGATCAACAATTTTCGAAAGAGCCTTGGCACTTTCATGCTGATCAGACGGAAAAGAAGTCTGATTGGCCACGGCACTCCAGGAAAAACTTCCGGTATCCGGCTCAAACAAAGAGGATGAGGCAGTTTTCTGCCCGCTTGAAAACTGAGAAGACTTTACCTTGTTTCTCATTGAATTAATGTCAAAATCTTTCTTTTCATTATCTGACATACAAACATTAAGCTCCGGATAAACAATCAGATTAACGGAAGCTTTCTAAGCAACCGTATTTGTCATATTAACCTAACAAATGAATTTTGACAAACATTTTTACAAAAATCTTGGTTAGCGTAAAATACACTCGACGCGATCACGTCTCAGCTTATTGCAGATATCTCTGAAACCTCCGTCTGCCGAACGAATAACCAAACGATACATTGTTTTTTTGTTCACCTTTGTTTTTTCGATAACCGGATTATAACTCTGAAACTCCGGATACAGCTCTTTCAGCATGGCCCATTCGACATTGGCATTCTCAGCTTGACGATAAGACCCCAGCTGCATAATTTTCTTTTTATTAAACTCTTCCCCTTCATACAGATCAAAATTCGTCAGAGGCTTATTCGGAAGATCAATCGCCTTCTTAACCGGCTTTTTTTCTTTCATTAACTTCTCAAGCCAATCATCCTGCTTAGCCCATTTATTCTCAATACGCTCCTCTTTTTTCTGTGCCTCGGGAACCGCCGCAAGCATTTCAACCACATCCTGATTAAAACCAAGCTTCAATGTTGTGGCAATATCTTTAACACTTGCCCGTAACAAAGTTTTGTTAAACGGAGAAAATCCGGCATAAAAATACAAAGAACGAATTGCCACAGCCTGCTCTGCCAATATTTGGCTCTCTTTCAGCTCTGCCGCCGACAAAGCAACTTTCAAATTCAACAGTTCGATTTTCTGCTCGGCATTCAGACGATACCTCTTTTCCAGATTTTTAATTTCTTTTCTTAAAGTCCGGATATTTTTTGCAATAACCTCTTCATCATAATCTGCGGCCTTTACCAAATCAAATGCCAGTTCAACCTGCGTAAAGATTGCGATTGTCAGATTGTCAAAAGCCTTGGCCTTCAAAAATTTCTTCTCTTCCGCTTTGGTGCTTGCCTGATAAGCCATAACCGCATCCACCAACTCTATGGCGACTTTATTGGCCCGCCGCTCAAGTTCTTCGGCAAAAATCGGATCCTCGGCATTATAACCGTTTATTTGCAAGCGTTCAATTTCCGGATATTTTTCAAGCAAATTAGCTTCCACTTCCCGAAAAGAATAAGATTTATTCATTTCCTTTGATAATGCAAACTCGCTTCGGTTATGGTATGCCGAACGTTGAAAAGTCTGAACATCCAGTTTCTTGTCAAAATCATCAATCTCATAAAACTTGCGTCCCTCAAGCTCCATTTTGCGTTCGTCTGCTTTAACCAAACGGGCATAATCTGCCTCATTAAATAAAAGGGAGCTTCTCATTTCCGAGAGTTTAAGAAGAGAAACTTCCAATCCTTTTTTGTAAGCAAGCTCTTCTTTAGCCAGACTTCCGGCCCTTTCCAGTTTTTTATTAAGTTCTGCCAGAACTTTGTTTTCCCGAGCCATCAACCGGTCGATTTCTTTCACTTTTTTTTGGGCAAACAAAGCGTCTTTATGCGACTTTATTGCCGCCAATGCCAAATTCTGAGCAGACTTCGCATAAATGGCCGCATCCACATAAGCCCTGTTATCGCTCAGGCGGGAAACAGCATAAACAATCGAAAAATCCAGAGCTCGCAACCCGTCATACAAAGGATTCTCTTTCCCTGTTTTTACGTTCAATACCTTTCGGATAACTTCTCTCGGCTGCATATTGGGATTATCACTGAAGATTTTTTTATTCATGTTCTGAGCCGTAACGTCAATATTATACTTAACCGCCCGAGCCATAGAAGAATAAACATCCAGTTTTCCCTTAACCGATTCCGGATCCTGGGCAAAAAACAATTCATCAACCTGAATATCCGTATTTTTAGGTTGATTCGAGGTTGAACACGAGCAGAAAATTGTTACAAAACTGGTGAAAAAACATATCTTCAAAAAGTTATTCATAGGCATAAACCTTATATAGATCAAAGGATTCCGGAGTTTTCCGACAAATATTACCTTTGTAATATTATGTAACAAGATGTTAAATGCTTTTTACCAAGAAATTTGCTATTAGTAAACTAAATTTAAATCACGTTGAAAAATTAGAGGTAAAAACATGACTAACACTATTAAAGTCGCCGTTATCGGTGCCGGCATGATGGGTAAGAACCACTTGCGAACTTACAAAAACCTTCCGGGCGTTGAACTGGTCGGTGTTTATGACATTTTTTCTGATGCTGCCAATGCTGCCGCAGAAATGTTCGGAATTAAAGCTTTCTCATCCATGGAAGAAGTTGCCGCTAATGTCAATGCTGTAAGTGTTGTTACAACTTCCGTAACTCATGCCAATGTCGGCGAATTTTTCTTGAACAAAGGTATCCACTGCTTAATCGAAAAACCTCTGGCCACAACCGAAGAGGAATGCCAGAGATTAATTGCCGCCGCCAAAAGAAACAACGTAACTTTGTTGGTTGGTCATATTGAACGCTTTAACCCTGCTGTTGAACAAATGGGCAAAATCTTGTCCGATAAAAGCAAAATCCGTTCTTTGACAGCACAAAGAATGTCTGCCGCCTCCGGTCGTATTACCGATGTTGACGTTTCTATGGATTTGATGATTCACGATGTTGAAATCATCCAATCACTGGTTCAAAATCCAGTTGTAAACATTCATGCCGCTTCCGTAAAAACGCCTGACCATGCGGAAGGCAAAGATTACATCACTGCCGTTCTGGAATTTGAAAACGGCGTAACCGCCAACATTACTGCCAGCCGTATCACTCAGGCACGCGTCAGAACACTGACTGTTACCACAGATACCAACTATATTGACATGGACTTCATCAACCAGAGCATTAACGTTCACTCTCAAGGACGTATGCCTTATGTAAATCAGGAAGATATCCCTGACTGGATGCACTACGGCTTAAAAGGCAGTGTTGAACAATTGTTTATCCCGACAAATCAACCGTTGCAAGCTGAATTGTCTCACTTTGTAAACTGCATTAACGGTAAAGAAACACCACGCATTACCGGCGAAAACGCTCTTGAAGCACTGCGTATCATTTGGCAGATTCAGGAAAAATTGGGACTGTTGCAAAACAACAATGCCAATATGACGATTGCTGCAGAATAATTGCATAATAAAAAAATATCGTTTATGTTATGGGGCATTAAAACTGCCCCATAATTTTTAGCAGAGGAAACATGCGGTATAAAATCACAATTGAATACGACGGAACAAAACTCTTAGGCTGGCAAAAACAGCTTGACGGTCCCAGTGCTCAGGAATATTTGGAAAACGCCGCTGAAGCCTTCCTCTGCCATCCTGTTGAAATATCCGGGGCAGGAAGAACAGACGCCGGTGTCCACGCTCTCGGACAAGTCGCCCACTTTGATACGGAAAAAAACATGCCTCTGTTTAGAATGAGGGAAGCCTTCAACGCCCATTTGAAGATAATGGAAGCTCCGGTTGCCGTTATTGACGTTGAAGAAGTTCCCGCTGATTTTCATGCCCGTTTTTCAGCCATCGGCCGCGGATACATTTATCGGATTCTCAACCGCCGAGCTCCCAGTGCTCTGGACAAAGACCGTTCTTGGTGGGTCCCTGTTCCTTTGGATGTCTCAAAAATGCAAGAAGCCGCTCAACACTTGCTCGGCAATCATGACTTTACTTCTTTCCGAGCAACTGCCTGTCAGGCAAAATCTCCTGTAAAAACACTGGATAAATTAGAAATTTCCCAAAAGGGAGAAGAGATTCATTTTTGCGTCGAGGCCCGCTCTTTTCTGCACCATCAGGTTCGCAACTTTGTCGGGACGCTGAAGATGGTCGGAGATGGACACCTGACCCCTGATGATGTAAAAAAAATTCTTGAAGCAAAAGACCGTTCTCAAGCCGGAATTACCGCTCCCGCCTGCGGATTATATCTCAATCGAGTGATGTATTAAGCACTTCCACAACTACATCATAATCAAACCCGGCTCGAATAAGCGTTCCCATATCCTTCTGACGATATTCCCGACGTTGTTCCTCATCAACACGATACGGCCCGATACGTTTTTTCTTCGCCAGACGCATCGCATTCTCAAACGGATTAAACTCCTGTTGAGATAAAATTTGGTCAACCATTGCCTCACCAATACCTTTCTCTGCCAATTTTCCTTTAATATACCTCTCTGCTTTCCCCGCGGCAAGATAATCCCTGATTTTCAACTCTGCAAAACGGGTATCGTCAATATACTTAAAACGCTTGAAATCCTCCAACAGCTCATCCACCCACTCATAAGCATCTGCTTTTACAAATTCGGGATTTTGATAAGCGTAATCATTCACTCTCTTAAGTAAAACCCGTCGAAGATTGGCTTCCGAAGTTTCAAATCTTTTCAGATAATACAACGCAATATTTTTCAAACACTGCTTGGTAATTTTTTTCAGAGGTTTTTTGGCCTTTCCTTTTCCCGCTTCTTCTAACACTTGCAAAATCCTACAAATCAAACTATATAACTAACAAATAATTTATCACGGAGAAATAAATTGGTTAACAATAATTTTGACAATTGTGTATCCTTTCACATCGACAACAGTGCCTTTCTCGGACGCCTTGTCCGCCTGGATGAAGTCATAAACGTTATTTTGAACAAACACAACTACCCTAAACAGGTTTCGTCCGTTTTAGCCGAATGCACGGCATTAGCCGTACTTTTATCCGCCACCATCAAATATAACGGGCTGTTTACTCTTCAAATTCAGAGCAAAGGGCAAATCTCCATGGTCGTTGTCGATGTAACCTCGGACGGAAACATTCGTGCCTGTGCCACTTTTGATGAAAACAGAATCAAACATGCTCAAGAACTTCGCAAAACCGAAGGCGAAATTGAACCGGCTCCGCATTTTCTCGGCGAAGGCATTTTGGCATTCACCGTTGATCAGGGACCAAACACGGAGCTCTACCAGGGAATTGTCGATTTACAAGGTAAAAATCTGACTGAATGTGCTCTCCGTTATTTCAAACAATCGGAGCAAATAGATACCGACCTGAAACTATACCTTCAAATTCCGGAAGACGAAAAAGGTTCTTGGAAAGCAGGCGGAATTCTTCTGCAAAAACTTCCTGAAAAAGGCGGGAAAATTGAAGAAGGAACTGATATTAACGAGCTTTGGAACGAAGCTAAAATTTTCATGCAAAGCCTCAAAGAGGAGGAATTATTCGATAATAATCTTTCCTCTCAAGAAATTCTTCACCGCTTATATCATTCCAACAACCTTGTGGTTTCCGACACCAAAGAATATAAGTTCGGGTGCCGTTGCAGCCGGGAAAAATTACTAAATACCCTGCAATCTTTTGATCCGAAAGAAATTGAAGCCATGGCCGACAAAAATAAAATCTCTGCCACCTGTAATTTCTGCTCGGAACAATATGTTTTTGACAAAGGCGAACTGGTCAAGCATTAAACATATATTAATCTTATGTTTATATTCTATAGAGACTTCCAATGTGCGTAGTCTCTATATTTATAAGTACAGAATAGGTTAAAAAAGATGACAAAACTAACAAGAATTTTTTCAGTATTTCTAATCCTCGGATTAATTCAGGGCTGTGCCTCATTCAGATCAGAGGAGGCTGAACCGAAACGCTACAATGAACCTCGTTTCACGGAACAACAGCCGATAGAACTGAAAGTTAACAAAATAAATATTGTTTCTGAATTTACGCCGTCTTTTACCAGACCAAATGTCGAGCATCTCTTCCCTATTTCCATTGAAAAAACGGCAAAATTATGGGCCAAGGACCGTTTAGAAGCCGTTGACTACGCTTCAGACAAGCAAGCAGACTTTATCATTCGTAATGCCAGTGTTACCGAAGAAGTCGAAAAAGCAGAACAATTCCTCTACAAAGACCGAGTTAAATACAGAGCAACACTTAATGTCGTCTTAAAAATCAGCGACCCTAACAAATCAACCAATGCCGAAACAGAAATTGAAGCATGGAGAGAATTAATCATTCCGATTGATACCGACATCGCCGAAAAAGAAAAATACTGGGACAGCATGGTTCAAAAGCTGTTTGAAGAGTTTAACCGCCAAATGGAAAACAATATTCATCAATATTTGAATATGTATGTTGCCAATAATCAGATAATTCAAGAATATAATTAGAAAAAAAGCCTCTCAATCAAGAGGCTTTTTTCTTAGTTAATCATGGAAGAAAACTTCTGTCCGCTGCTCAAAGAAAACGTCGGGATTCTGACATTTTCCGCCTGACACTGACTATCCTTTTTAATTTTGCAGCTGCCATAAAAAACCGCGTTCGGAGAAGCTATCGGAGCCAAACTGGAGAACTCAAAACATTCCCCCGGTTCCAGCTCCGGAATTTCCCCCTTAAATCCCTCTGAATCATCACAAAAACGATTCCCTTTTTCATCGGTAATATTCCAATTCTTTCCCAACAAATGAATTCGTTCGTTAGAGGTATTTTCAATGCAGAAATAATATCCCCAGACAAATTGCTGAACACCTTTTTCCACCAATTCCGATCCGGCGGAAATTGTAACATCCTCAGTCTGATAAACCACTAATTCGTTTTCTCTCATTGCTTAATACCTTTATTAAGAATTCGTTAATAATTGATTCATAAATAAGGCAACAATGATTCGCAATCTGAGTCTTTATTTGTTCACAATCTTATCCACATAATATTTTTATCGGCAGATTGTTCTTGCCAACACCTTGAAAAAACAAGTTTTCGGAGTCGCAAAAAAGGCTTTCCGAAGAAAGCCCTTTTTAGAGAAAACTCTTTATATAAATTCTATTCTTTAGAGAGAATAGACAACAACTTTTTAGTAGCGTCTGCAGAAGAAATATTCTCGCAAACGGCATATTCATTAGCCAGACGGTCTAAAGCCTGCTCATAAATTTGTCTTTCGCTGTAAGACTGTTCTGCCAAATTTTCATTCCGGTACAAGTCTCTGACAACTTCGGCAATAGCAACCGGACTTCCGGAATTAATCTTGTTTTCATATTCCTGAGCACGACGGGACCACATGATTTTTTTTACCTTGGCCTTTCCTTTCAAAACACCTAAGGCATCATTCATTGTCGCTGCTTCTGAAATCTTGCGTAAACCGACATTTTCCGCTTTAGCCATAGGGATACGCAAAGTCATTTTATCTTTATCAAAATTAACGACTATCAACTCCAATTCCGACCCGGCGATTTTCTGCTTGGCAATGTCGGAAACTTTACCGACGCCGTGAGCAGGATAAACAACGTAATCTCCCGAGTTAAACGTCAAGGTAGATGCTATCTTTTTATTCATTTACTTGTCCTATTTATAAATTGATTAAAATGAACTTTTGTTCTTTACGAGGCATAACATACCACATTTTTGGGGTCAAATCTACCCCTAAAATGAAAAATTTTGACAAAAAATAAAAATTACCACCCAATACAAACGATTAACAAAGCTTTTTTCAAAAATTGGACAACCATACGCCACAGCTATATTTTCATTTTCGGAAAACCGTCCGTCTGCCGCAGACACTCTCCCACGACCATAACTGCGGAAACCGCCACATTAATCGAACGGGCATTTTCGTTCATCGGAATAATCAAGCGGGCATCTGCCGTATCATGAACTTCCTGCGGTACCCCGGCACTTTCCCTCCCCATCAGAATAATGTCGTTTTCCTGAAATTCAAATTCCGTATACGGACGGGTAGCGTGCGTCGTCAACAAAACGATTCTCCCGTATTCTTCTGGATGTTCTTTTCGATATTGCAAAAAATCTTCCCAAGACTTATGACGACGATAAGAAACCAGATTCAAATAGTCCATTCCCGAACGTTTCAGAGTGTGTTCCGAAAAAATAAAACCGCAAGGTTCAATAATATCCAATTCCACATCCAGACACGCTCCCAAACGCAGCAGCGTTCCCGTATTTTGCGGAATATCCGGTTGAAACAAAGCTAACCTCATAAATCGCTCCTCACTAAACGTTAAAGAGGAAGTTCAGAACATCGCCGTCTCTGACAACATATTCCTTACCCTCGGAACGCATCTTTCCGGCCTCTTTGCAAGCCTGTTCCCCGCCAAACTTAATAAAATCATCAAAAGCAATTGTCTCAGCACGAATAAAACCTCTTTCAAAATCAGAGTGAATAATACCGGCACACACCGGAGCCTTTGAACCTTTGAGGAAAGTCCAAGCCCGAACCTCTTTCGGACCACAGGTAAAATAAGTCTGCAACCCCAAAAGTTCATATCCGGCACGAATAATTTTTGCCAATCCGGTTTCTTCCAACCCGAGAGATTCTAAGAACTCTTTTTTCTCATCCTCGGATTCAAGCTGAGCTACTTCTGATTCGATTTCCGCGGAAATAATAACCGCTTTGGCGTTTTCCGCCTGAGCCTTGGCAAAAACAGCCTCAGAGAACTTGTTTCCCGAAGCGGCTGAATCTTCATCCACATTACAAACATACAACACCGGTTTGGAAGTCAGCAGCTGCAACATCTGATATTGCTTGTAAGCATCTTTCTCGGCTTTGTCGGGAGCCGCTGTGCGAGCCGGTTTTCCCTCTCTGAGGGCTTTGATAATCGGTTCCATGACCGAAACTCTTAGCTTAGCTTCTTTATCCCCGCCGGTCTGAGCTTTTTTAGCCAGTTGCTCATAACGTTTTTCCAATGATTCCAAATCGGCAATCATCAATTCCGTTTCAACAATTTCGGCATCCCGAAGAGGGTCAACAGAACCCTCGACATGGGTAATATTGTCATCTTCAAAACACCGCAAAACATGAATAATCGCATCTACTTCACGAATATTAGCCAAGAACTGATTACCCAAACCTTCCCCTTTGGAAGCTCCCTTAACCAAACCGGCAATATCAACAAACTCAAGCTGAGTAGGCGTAACCATCCGCGGTTTAACCAAATCTTCCAATTGCTTCAAACGCGGATCCGGCACGGCAACCCGACCGGTATTAGGTTCAATCGTGCAAAAAGGAAAATTGGCGGCTTGAGCGGCAATAGTCTGCGTCAAAGCGTTAAAAAGTGTAGATTTCCCGACGTTAGGCAAACCAACGATTCCACAATTAAAACCCATATCAAAAAACTCCGATAAAATATTCCGACAAACAAACAGAGGCTCAACGCCCCTGTCCTGACAATATTCATTCTTATACCCAATCCCCTCTGATTTTTCAAGGAGATTTTTCCCTATGCTATTCGAACGGCTCTAATCATTCCCAACTCATTAAACTTCACATGGTTGCAAAAAACAACAAAACCGTTTTCTTTAAGGATAGATACTAAATAAGAAGGATCTTCAAAATGCCATTCCATAATAATGACACTCACTTTTTTCAACAAACCAGAAGAATTCAAATCCGGAATAATTTCTTTTTCCGCACCTTCACAGTCTATTTTCATAAAAATCTTTTCTTTATGCTGTTCAAATAACGGACTTAATACATCGGAAGCTTTTCTTATTTCTATTTTTTCAACATCAGAACAATCTTCAAACACATTTTTTACCGAACTCATCGCTCCCGGACGTTCGGCATTATAATTAATTTCCAACGTTTTATCCTGATTTCCCAAACCGAAATTAAAAATCGAAATTTTTTCTGACAAAGAAGAATTATGTTTCAAATTTTTCACCGCCAAATCAAACGTTGGCTTAAACGGCTCAAACGCATATATTTTCTTAATATTATCATCTTCGGCTTTATAAAGAGAAGTCATTGCGATGTTCAATCCGATATCAAACATTACATATTTATCTTGGCTTTGCAAAAAATATTCGTCCTTATAAAGAACTTCATTTGCCGTAATCAATGTATTAAAAGAAGAGCCTTCAATATGCAAACGCCCCTTATCAACACAATACCACCCGTTTTCCTTTGTCAAAGAAATTCCGGCTTCTGCAAAAACAGATTTTAACCCGTTATCCCACGAAGGTTCTTTGGGAACATCAATATGTTTTTTCTTAACCTTATATTTCAGCTTAATTCCTAAAAAAGAAACTTCACGTTTATTTCCGTAACGTTTTTTATAAAATAACATAAAAACCCCCTCATTTTTATACAAAAATAATCCAAGGGGGTATGATTTGTCAAATATTTAAAGTTTATTTATATCTAATCCTGAATTTCCTCTTCCTTAATAAAAGAATTGGTTTTCAGCATTAAATTATATTGCAAACAACGACCACAAGGAACATCATCTCTTTTTGCAGCTGCATTTGCAATCATTCTCTTGCAATATACATATTTTTCAGAATTCAAAGCATTAAACAAACCATCTTTAAACACATTAACTCCAAAATCATCCTTATACAACTTGCAACACCCTAATAATTTTCCATCCCAATTAATCGTTGGACGAGACCATAATTCTAAACAGCTGTTTCGTGTATATTCCTGCTTTTCTTTTTCCAAAAACTCTGAACGGGATGTATACTTCAATCCGGCAGCTTCTTTCACGAAACTCTCATCTTCAATAGGAGAAAAACTTTCATCCCAATTTAATTTAAAGTAAATCTCCACATCTAAACTCTGAGCAAGTTTTTTAGCGTTCGGAATTTCTTTTTCATTATGCCCAAAAACAATATACTGCCACATTAATTCCGGATAGCTACTACCATATTTCTTTTTGAACTCATTTAATTTTTTGATATTGCTGATAACCGTATCAAAATTTCCGTTAACTCTGTATTTTTCATAAGTTTCCTGACTAGCTCCATCAATCGAAAAAGTAATTTTTTTAAATTGATACTTAACAAGAAGTTCTATCATTTCATCTGAAACAGTATTAAAATTAACACCATTCCACGCTGTTAGGCTTATATTTTTTTCATAAGCATATTTAATAATTTTATCCAGCTCCGGATTAAGAAAAATTTCTCCACTGTTTGATAGTTCTATTTCTTCAATTTGTTTATTATCATCAACAAATTTTTTAAAATCCGAAAACTTCAGATAACCTAAACCAACAGTAGGTTTATCATTTCTCATATAACAGGACTTGCATTTTAACTGACATAGGGTACAGGCATCTAAACGTACTTTTTTAGGAAGCAAAAATTTATACTTATATTTCCCCAACAGATTATTTTTTAATTTAAAAGAAACCTTCACACCCAGAACTTTATATTTTATCTTTCCGGCAACATATTTTTTATCAAACAGAAACCCCATGGGAACTCTCCTTAAACAGAACAGATTCCTGTCTAACATTACCCATAGAAAAAGTCAAAATTTATTTGAACGGCGTATGACTTACTTTAATTTTGAAACCGAAAATATTAAAAACATACCGCTTATCCAAAGCTTTCTCAGAAGAAAACCAGAAACACATTTTTTGAAACAAAGTCAAACTTTTCCTCGGCAATTTATATCCCAATTTCCGATTATGACGAAGCTTTTCGTAATAGATATTCCATTCATCAAATTTTGGAGCCAAAAGAGTATCCCAAGGTTTTCCTTTGTTCGTCAAATGCAAAATACATGGTTTTTTCAAAATACGAGACAGCTCCTTGAGAGAACAGCCAAAATAAGAAGCTGTTTCATCCGGAGAAAACGTAAGATTACCATACATCAGATTATAATCAGGACTTACATATAAAACTTTTTCATTAAAAACAAAATTAAAAGCATCTTGGTCCATAAAACTCTTCCAAACTTCATGCTTTTTGTATTCCAAAAGCTTCTCCGGAATATTATCTTCCCTTAGTTTTTTTAAGTTAAGCAACATCATCCCTGAATTAAAATAACTCTGATGCTTCATTTTGGCATGATGTCCATCCTTCTCCCCGGCCATATCTTTAACCACCGCGGCATAATTCTCCGATAAATCCGTCTGATACAATTCTTTCAAAGAGCGGTTTACCACCATATCAGAATCCATATATAAAATCTTATCAAAATCTTTGAAAACTTCTGCCAAATCAAACTTAAACAACGCCGCCTTGGAAACATACAAATGCTTAACATTCAAAGACTGATACTTATCTGGCAGACTCATAAAGGAAATTTTGATATTCTTCGTGCTTAAACGGGAAAAAACGTCTTCATCAACATCAATTCCCAAAACAAAAATCTCATACGGATTCTTTTTATCATTACAGATAATGGACTGAATCGCCGTTTGTGTCGGCATGATATACTTGGTATCGCAAATAAAAACTATCCTTACTATCTCAGGCATGATTCAATTCCTCTATAATTAAATCCGCAGTTTTCTTCCAAGAGAACTCTTTTGCCCGCAGCAAGCCCCTTTGGGCGGATTTTTTTCTAAAATTTTCATCCTCATACATTTGTTTCAAAGCGTTCAGAAAAGCTTCATCATCTCTTGGATTAAACATAATTCCGGCATCGCCGATAACTTCCGGCATGGAAGAGGTTTCCGAACAAATAACCGGACACCCGCACTGCATGGCTTCTAAAACCGGCATTCCGAACCCCTCATATAAACTTGGATAAATAAAAAACTCCGCCCCGCTGAATAACGGAGCTAGATCTTCATCATCAACATACCCCGCTCTTACGATAAATTTTTTATACTCCTCAAAATTTCCGATTTCATCTTCCAAAGACTTGATAAAGCTGTCCCAATGACCGCCACCCAACACTAAATATAAATTCTCAAGATTGTTTTCCCGAACAAAACGAATAAAGTTCTTAACGGCAAAAATCAGATTTTTCCGAGGTTCCAAGGTACATAAACTGAAAATATAGTTTACGCCTTCGGGAATATTATATTTCTTCCTTACGAAAGACTTGACCGCCTCATCCTGACAACAATAAAAATTATCCGACGCCGCCAGAGGCACAACATGAATATTATTTTTATCAATTTGCGGGAAAAGCCTCACAAAATCATTTTTTGTACTTTGCGAATTGGCAAAATAAATATCTTTTTTATTTAAAGAATCCAACAAAGCCTGATACCAATATCCGCCTTTTTTCATTTCCGGATAAAAATCAGGAAATAAAACCGGTATCGCGTCATGCAGAAAAACAAACTTTTTAATATTCGGAAAAGAAGCTATTTCTTTAGGCACCGCCTCCATCGGAGAAAAATAAAAATCTACCGACTTTAAGAATTTCTCTTTCCGCCGATTGGATGATGATAAAAACTCTGCCAAAAGCAGTCTGAATTTAACATAAAGCTTTCTTCTCAACCCCAGTTTGTGCCTCTTACACTCCGATTTTTGAAACAGCCAATAAGCCTGAGCTAAATCCCTTTTGCTGAACATCGGAGCAATCTGGAGCTTCTCCCTCAGACATTCATCATTGCCAATAATGCCGTTCAGACACTCAACATTTCTCAGATTCGAATATAAATAAACATCAAATTTCCCGGAATTGACCAAACCCGCCAAAATATTATAAGAAGCAAAAAAAATACCGCTGCGGCCGGCATTTTTATAAACCGCATTGGCAATTACCGTCGCATCAAACAAAAGCTTTTTTTTCATAATAAACCAAACCCGCAACTTGAACCATAAAAACAAGTTACGGGTTTTTAGCATTTTGTCAATCTTTAATGCCGGTTAAAAATTAAATCTATTTTTTAGGATTCGGTTTCAGCAGCATACCCAACTTATTGGAATATTCGGCAACCCCTTTTTTAATCAAAATTCCGATTGTTTTGACAACTGTTTCAATATTCTTATGCAGCGTTTCGGCATCTGTTTTTGAAAATCCGGAAAGCACATGATTAACCACCGCATCCCCGTTGCCTCGCGGAGAACCGACCCCTATCCGGATTCGGTTATAATTCGGCGTAATACAGGCATCAATGCTTTTAAGTCCATTGTGCCCGCCGGTACCGCCGCCCAACTTGGATTTTACCTGCTCGATAGATAAATCTATGTCATCATGAATCACGATAATATTTTGCGGCAGAATTTTATAAAAATTAGCAGCCTTTACCACGGAATTTCCCGATAAATTCATATATGTTTGCGGTTTTAATAAAAAAACTTTCTCGCCCTCAATGTTTCCTTCGCTGATAAGCCCGTCAAACTTTGATTTAAATGGCCCAAAACGATAATGTTCCGCAAGGGCATCCACAGCCATAAATCCGGTATTATGACGGGTATTGGCATATTCCGCACCGGGATTTCCCAACCCGACAATTAAAAACATTTTGCTCTCCACTCATAAAAAAGCCGCCAAACAAGTACCGAAGCACCCATAAAAGCGGCTTGTTCTTAATCCGTAAACGGATACACCGATTATCTTCTTAAGAAGTCAACATGCAAAGGTTTGTCAGATACTGGGTGAAATTGAACATCCTGGCAAACAACTTTATGTTTTTTACCGTCGACATTAACTTCAATATCAGCATCATAGAAGCCATACATATCCAAAGCTTTTTCCAATTGAACCGGATCAAGGCTGATTAAAAGGGCTTCTTTGTTCCCGCCGTAAATAACTGCCGGAATACGGCCTTCACGACGACACGCACGAGCTGCCCCCTTACCTGCTTTCTCACGCAACTTTGCATCAAAAGTAATATCTGTCATTTTTTATTCCTTATTATTTGTCATTTTACCCTTGCCGGCCTCCAGGGGTGCCGGCAAGTTCTTTGTTATTACACCTTTATTTTAAATCTTTCAAGTAGTTTTTCACAAACAGAAAGAGGCTGCTTTTTAAGAAACAACCCCTTCCTCTGTCCTCAAGACAGTCCGCAGAATTAAATAACTTCTCAGGATTATTCAATTTTGCTAATATAAGTTATATTAGAGTTTCCGTAAAAACTCTACTAAAAAATGCAATTAAATAAAAGAAAAGGTATTGTTTTTCTTAAACAACACCTCTCCTTATCCACATTCAAAGATTAAACCAGCTCCAGAATATAGGTTTCCTTAAAATCAAGTATTTGAACTTCGACTTTATCTCCTTGCTTTAGAACATCTTCCGAAACGTCCAATATTCCGCAGAGCCAGACACCATCCCGAAAAAACTCACAGTACCAATGACCGTTTTCATAACGAGTAATCTCTCCGAGATATACTTTTTTTGATTCTTGCAACGGTTCTTCCTTCTGGAAATGGTTGTCCAGCCATTGAACAGCCCAAAGTCCCAGAATCAAAACCAACAGCAGACACATCCACAGTCCTTTTTCTGTCATGTTTTATGTTTTTTATTTAATATATACAGAAACTTAAAATATCTGTTCTAAATGTAGATAAAATCTCTTTTTTTGTCAAATATAATAACAGAAACCGCCGAATAAAAATCCGGCGGCTCCTCCATAAAACAAGCAATCGCTGCTATTTATTTTCCAGATCTTCTCCGGTTTCCTGATTAACTCTCTTGGCAGAAAGTTTAATCTTGCCGCGATTATCCTGACCGATACATTTAACCCACATTGTATCGCCTTCTTTATAAAAATCGGAAACAGAGGCAATACGTTCATTCTTCACTTCGGAAATATGAACCAATCCCTCAGTCGTTCCCAAGAAACGGACAAATGCACCAAAATCCATAATTTTCGTAATCACACCTTTATAGATTTTGCCTTCTTCCGGTTCGGCCACAATACCCATAATCCATTCCAAAGCGGCATCTCCGTCTTCTTTTTTGATAGAGGCGATTTTAATAATACCGTCATCGGAAATATCAATTTTGGTCTTGGTTGTTTCGGTAATTTCACGAATAACTTTACCACCGGAACCGATAACTTCACGAATTTTATCTGTAGGAATTTTCAAAGTAACGATTCGCGGAGCCTTATCTGAAACATGAGCTCTTGGTTCGGCAATGGCTTTGGCCATTTCGCCCAAGATATGAATACGACCTTCATGAGCCTGAGCCAAAGCGGTTTTCATAATCTCTTTTGTGATAGAAGTGATTTTAATATCCATCTGCAAAGCTGTAACACCGTCTTTTGTTCCGGCAACCTTAAAGTCCATATCGCCAAGGTGGTCTTCATCTCCCAAAATGTCCGTCAAAACGGCAACCCGTCCGTCATCTTCTTTAATCAACCCCATGGCAATACCTGCAACAGGTTTAACCATCGGCACACCGGCAGCCATCAAAGATAAAGTTGTACCGCAAACCGTGGCCATAGAAGAAGAACCGTTAGATTCCATAATCTCGGAAACGACACGAATAGTATAAGGGAACTTGTCTTTATCTTTCGGCATCATCGGATGAATAGCTCTCCAAGCTAATTTTCCGTGACCGATTTCACGACGTCCCGGACTTCCGATACGTCCGCATTCCCCGACAGAGAACGGAGGGAAGTTATAATTCAGCATAAAGTCCTCTTTATACTCGTCCATAAGCCCATCAACAATCTGAGCATCCTCACCGGTACCCAAAGTCGTTACCACCATAGCCTGTGTTTCGCCGCGGGTAAACAAAGCAGAACCATGCACACAAGGCAAAATGTCAACTTCACATTGAATAGGACGAACCGTTTTGGTATCACGGCCGTCAATACGATGACCTGTTGTCAGAACTTTTTCACGAACAACTTTGTGCATCAGCTTTTCAATAACATCGCCGATATAACGTGTTTCCAACTCATTTTCCGGATCAATGGAGGCCTTGACTTCTTCGGAAGCCTGACCGACCAAAGTACCGCGTTTCAGCTTGTCGGTTTCTTTGAAAGCTTCTTCATATTTACCGATAAAGGCTTTTTCAATACGATTATATAACTCATCAAATTCCTTCGGAAACTCAGGAGCGTCCCATTTTTCCTTACCGGCTTCGGCAGCCAGCTCTTCAATCATTTTGATAACCGGCTGAAAATTGTCAAAACCAAACATAACAGCGTTTAACATGGTTTCTTCAGACAATTCCTGAGCCTCGGATTCAACCATCAAAACACCTTCTTTGGTACCGGCAACCGCCAATTCCAACTGAGTATCCTTCATCTGATCCAAAGTCGGATTCAAAATAAATTCTCCGTCCTTATAACCGACTTTTGCGGCACCGATAGGACCGAGGAACGGAATACCGGAAACAGCCAAAGCGGCAGAAGCGGCAATCATGGAAACAATATCAGAATCCGTCTTCTGGTCATGAGACAAAACCGTACAAATAATTTGAACTTCATTTTTGAAAGCATCCGGAAACAATGGTCTGATAGGACGGTCAATCAAACGGGAGATTAAGACTTCGCGTTCGGAAGGCTTACCCTCTCTTTTCATAAAACCGCCCGGAACCTTACCGGTTGCATAATATTTTTCTTGGTAATTAACTGTCAAAGGAAAGAAATCTTGATCTGCCTTTACCTCTTTTGCTGCACAAACCGTTGCAATTACCTCTGTTTCGCCATATTTAGCAATAACTGCACCCGTTGCCTGTCTTGCTATCTTACCTGTTTCTAAAACTAACTTGCGTCCTCCCCAATCCATCTCTTTACGGGACACTTTAAAATCGATCATATTTTTTCCTTTCCTATTTCCTACAATCAACACCCAAGCCCCATTGCTCGGGATTTCCTCACCCGAATATAATACTCGGGATTTAAAAGTTGAGGTGAAGCCCCATTGCTCCACCTCAATTTAACACGCTGCAACCTCAGACAGCCATAACGACATTATGCAAAACAACCTGCACAAAAAAATCTGTTATTTTCTTGTCTGAATATTGCATAAATATTATTTTCTCAGTTCCAATTTCTTGATGATATCCTGATAGCGAGCTTCACTCTTAGATTTCAAGTGATCCAACAAGTGGCGGCGTTTAGAAACCATTTTCATCAAACCGAGACGAGAGTGCAAATCTTTCTTATGAACATTAAAATGTTCGATGAGAGAATTAATTCTTGCTGTCCAGATAGCAATTTGAACTTCCGGAGAACCTGTATCACCCTCTTTTAAACCATACAATTTAACTAATTCTTGTTTTTTTTCATTTGTAATCGACATCTATATTTTCCTTATATTTAAAGATTAAACACGCGAACCGGAGCAATTTTCCGCTCTTCGATTCGCACAATTGCCGTCAAACTCCCGTTACACATTGCAACCGCTTGTTTACCAACCAATCTTTCCACATCATACGCTTTGGGAGAAACAGATTGCCCAAGCCTAAGCTTGCCGGCATCAACTTCCGAAACAGCAATAACCGCGATGCCGCGCAGAGATGTTTCTATCGGAAGAAGAAACTTTTTTGCTTCGTCAACATACACTATCTTTTTCAAAGTTTCCACTAAAATCTTATCTTCAAGACCGAAATTACCGCATTTTGTTCGTCTCAATTCTTGCAAATAACCTTTTGTTCCTAAAAATTCCGCCAAATTCCGCCCCAAAGTACGCACATACGTTCCCTTTGAGCAAACCACTTTAAATTTTGCCTGCTGATTCGGAAGCTCCGCCAACAATTCCAGCTCATAAATCTCCACATTACGAGACGGCATATCAACATCTTTGCCTTCCCTTGCCAATTTATAAGCCCTTTGCCCGTTAATCTTAATTGCCGAGTATACCGGAGGAACCTGTTCTATCGGCCCTATAAAATGCGGAAGAGCTTTTAAAATCTCCTCTTTTTCCGGAATTTTATCCGAACGGGCGACAATTTCTCCTTCGCTGTCATCCGTATTGGTGGAGGCTCCCCATTGAATGACAAACTCATATTCCTTATCCCCGTCCGTAACAAAAGGAATAAGCTTGGTCGCCTCTCCGAAAGCAATCGGCAACACACCGGTAGCAAAAGGATCCAACGTCCCCGTATGCCCGTTTTTCTTTGCATTAAAAATTCTTCTGGTTAATGTAACAACATCCGTCGAACCCATATCTCTGGGCTTGTCCACAATCAGCCAGCCGTTAACCTCTTCCCCTTTTTTATGTCTGCTCATCCGCCAATCTCATCTTGATTAATTGTCTGTCCTTTGTATGCGAAAAAACAAACCTTGTCAAAAACAAAAAGAGTGCCCTTTTCAAGGCACTCTTTTTCAAAGAATCAAAGAACAAATTACCAAGGGAAAAACCACCCTTTCAGAATAGCAAACCATCCTTGCTTTTGGGCAGGAACATCGCTTTTGCTATTCTCGGCAGACGAAACTTTCTGCAACTTGTTTTCTTCGGAAGACAAACCAATCACAGAAACCGTTTCTTTTTTCGGCTCCTCCTTCTCCTGTTCTTCATCTGCAATTTCCTCCCAAGTTGGAGACAAAAGATTACAATCATCCTCTTCAGCATACCACTCGCGATTCCCCATCTGGATGAAGTCATCATTATATTCGACATCCTCTTTGCTGCCTTCTCCCCACAAAACCGGCTGATACGCTTCAAAGCCATACAACTTGTAAAGCTGTTCTTTTTCGTCAAAGAATAAAACCGCATTGTCAAAATTCGCTTCGTCTTTACCGTCATAAAGCTTGACGAACTTAGTCGTCCCCTCATAGTTGCGGTAGTGTTGAACCACATCATTACCAAAAATTACGCGGAACCACTCACCGGAAACAGCCTCAAGAGACAAGGATCTGTTCGACTCAAAACAAACATCACCTGCCCCGGAGAATATCTCATAGAGAGATTTTCCGTCCTCTGTTGTTTCCAGACATTCAAAGACAGCCGGTTCATCAGCATCTCTGGAGGAAAATGCAACAGATTTATACGTTTTGAAGACCGGTTTTTGCTCTGAAAAATACAAAGCTTTCACAAAACCTCCGTCCTTTTGCAAAAAGACTTTGTTCTGAAACCAGCTTCCCAAAGCAACAATATCCTTTCCATTAATCAGAAAATAATTCACTCCGACCGAAAAAATGACAAAGTTATCCTCAACCACAGCATCATTATACTCAACCTTGTGGAGAATCTCCGACATATCTTCATTGAAAACAAAGATAAGTCCGCAATTATCACCTTTCCTAAGAGCAAAAACTCCGGGAGCCAAGTTACTAAAACGACAACCTTCTTCAACAATCCGGCGAACCAAAAGCTCGGAATCTTCCTCAAGCAAAAAACTCTTCTTGCCTAAAGCCATAAATCTGTACGTTTTCATACGCAATAATAATTAAAAAGATTAAACACTTGCTATAGATTACTCAATTAAACATCTTGTTTTTTAAAATCAGAAACAACTCAACCAACGTCCGACGATACGGTCTGCCTTTCCGGCTGAGCCGCCGCAAATGGCTGTCTGCTTTTCTGAGTTTTTTCACATAACCAGCATAATAGGGAGGTGCAGGAATAAACGCCCATTCAACACCTGCTGCATCGCGAAGAATATAAACAGGATTAATACTTCCGCAATATTTCGAAGCAAAATATTTGCAATCAGAATCACTCCCGTCAGACCTCTTTGCCCAAAGCCGATAAGTTCCGGAACGCTCCACTTCCACCACAAGGAATTCTTTTTCTTCACTGTAAAAATAAGATGAGCCGAAAAGGCTCTTAATCTTACCATCACAATCAAAAAAAGAAATTTTATAGCCTTTGTCCCGTTTAAAAACAAAAAAGTCGTCAACGGCCTTTCCTAATTTAAAAACTTCAATATCGTTTTCTTTGATACAGGACCAAACCGTCGTTTCAGGTTTCTGACATTCAAAAAACAAATAACCTTTTCGATAATGGAAATTCACCACATCGACAGCGATTAAAATCATATACGACTTCTTTTTCCTTTTATAGATATCCGTCAGTCCGTTCCTCTTTAAAGCAAAAATAAATCTGCCTTCTTTGGCAACGGATATGATTTCACCCGCATTAACAAACTCTTTAACTGTTCTTTTTTCCATAAATATAGTTTTAATAGTTAATATCATAATATCTAATCTCTGCCGAAGAGATTAAATCAAATTTTGACAAAAATCAAGAGCTCTTGCTTAAACAAATTACACCTTAGACAAAACATTTCTTTAATAAACAACCACTTGCTCATTTACAAAGAGACATAAAAAAAGGACCATTAAGGTCCTTTTTTTTAATTTTTTTTCAAATCCTGAGTCACTCTTGGATCTCTGAACAGCCTTTCCATCTTGTCAACTTGAGCAAAACTCTCATCTATCCGGAAATTAATTTCAGGGACATACCGCAATTCGGTTTTAGCCCCGACAACTTTCCGAAAATGGTTGGCTGCCAACTGCAAAGCTTCACGCACTTCTTCATTCTTATCATTCTGAGAAGTAATAAAATAAACATTACAGTATTTCAAATCAGGAGAAACTCTGGCTTCCATAATCGTAACCAAAACATTGATTCCTTCCAGATTCCGAACTTCTCCCCGTTCAATTTGTCCGGCAATAATTTTTTTTATCTCCTGCCCGACCCGTAATTGTCTTTGCGACGGCTCTTTTTCTGCCATATTCTTATTCCTTCAATAAATTGACACCCAATTACAACGTTGCGGCAATTTCTTCCACTTCATAACATTCAATAAAGTCTCCGACCTGAATGTCATTGTAATTTTCAAAGCTCATACCGCACTCATAACCGGACTTGACTTCTTTCACATCTTCTTTGAAGCGTTTAAGCTGGCCGAGACTTCCGTCATGAATAACCACATTATCACGCAACAGACGAACTTTAGCTCCGCGTTTGACCAGTCCTTCCGTAACCATACAACCGGCAACTTTACCCACGCCGGTAATATTGAAGACATTACGGATTTCGGCATAACCGAGGATTTTTTCTCTCAATTCAGGAGAAAGCATTCCCTCCAAAGCCTTCTTAATATCATCGGCAACGTCATAAATAATCGAATAATAACGAATATCAACACCATCCTGACGAGCCATATCACGAGCATGAGGAATGGCACGAACATTAAAGCCGATAATAAACGCATTAGAAGCTTTAGCAAGCGTAACATCAGAATCTGAAATCGGACCGACGGCAGAATGCAGAACCTGAACACTTACTTCGTCATTGGAAAGCTTGTTAATCGTGCCTTCAATAGCTTCAATGGAACCTTGAACATCCGCTTTGATAATAACCGGAAGATGTTTGATTTCACCGGATTTAATCTTATCAAGCATTTGTTCCATAGCGGATTTCGCACTTTTAACCAGTTTGGCCTCACGTTCCTTACGAATACGATATCCGGTAACTTCTTTGGCCTGATTTTCATCAGCGGCAACAATAAAATCATCACCGGCAGACGGAGTTCCCTGCAAACCGAGAACCTCAACCGGAGTTGCCGGACCTGCTTCAAAAACTTTCTGTCCGCGTTCGTTAAACATAGCTCTGACACGTCCCCACTCTTTACCGGCAATACAAATATCACCGATACGCAGCGTTCCCTTCTGAACCAGAACCGTTGCAACGGAACCACGGCCTTTTTCCATTTTAGCCTCGACAACAGTACCCTCGGCACCGCGAGACGGATTAGCTTTCAAATCCAAAATCTCAGCCTGCAGCAAAATAGCTTCCACCAATTTATCAATATTGATACGTTTTTTAGCCGAAACTTCCGCACACAAACACTCACCGCCCATTTCCTCAACAGCAATACCGTGTTGAAGGAGAGCTGTCTTAACTTTCATCGGATCGGCTCCCGGTAAATCGATTTTATTAATAGCAACCACAATCGGAACTTCCGCAGCCTGAGCATGCCGAATAGCTTCAACCGTCTGCGGCATGATACCGTCATTGGCGGCAACGACCAAAACCACAATATCCGTTACCTTTGCACCGCGGGCACGCATTTCGGAGAATGCTTCGTGCCCCGGTGTATCGATAAACGTGATTTTATCTCCGGTTGAAACTTCAATCTGATAAGCACCGATGTGTTGAGTAATACCACCGGCCTCACGGTCAGCCACGTTTGTTTCTCTCAAAGCATCCAACAGGGACGTTTTACCATGGTCAACGTGTCCCATAACCGTAACCACCGGAGCTCTCGGCAACAACTGGTCAGGGGTATCCTCCGGACCGCCGAGACCAAGCTCGACATCGCTTTCAGCCACACGTTTTACTTTGTGTCCGAGTTCTTCCACCACAATTTGAGCGGTATCTGCGTCAATGGATTGGTTAATCGTGGCCATAACGCCCAAAGCCATCAGTTTCTTAATAACATCGGCACTTTTCTCAGCCATACGGTTAGCCAGTTCTTGAACTGTAATGATTTCAGGAATAATAACTTCTTTAAAGATTTTTTCCTGAGGCTGAACAGATTGGACAGGCTTCGGCTGTTTCTTCTTGAAACGGCGGCGACCGCCAAATCCGTAATCATCATCGTCATCATCTCCGCCAAAATTATGAACATTAACCTTGCTGCTGCGTCTCTGCGGTTCAAAACTGCGTTTCATAACTTTCTTGCGTTCTTGTTCAAATGTATCTTCACGACTCAACGATTTCGAAGCATCTTTCTTAAATTTCCGATTATGAAAATCCTCATCATCGTCTTCATCATCTTCAAAATCTTTTGATTTTTTATCTTTAAGCTTCACAAAATGCTTTTCTTCCGCTTCTTTGGCTGCAACTTCCTGAGCTGATTTTACGGCAGCTTCTTTCTCAGCCTTTTCTTTAGCAGCGGCTTCTTCTACTTTGGCCTGCTCACGGGCTTTTTCTTCCTCTTCCCGCTGAATTCGGCGAAGACGCTCTTTTTCTTCTTCTTCAAGCTTGCGTTTAGCCTCATGTTCTTTGGCTTCGGCAATCAAACGCAGTTTAGCCGCCGTTGCCTCATCAATTTCCACCTTGGTTTCAACAGGGGCACTGGTATTAATCACTCTCTTTTTGCGGACTTCAACCTGCACAACTTTCTTACCGTCGTTATTGCGTGATTTGGCCGTATCGCCCAACCCTTTAAGCGTAAGTGTTGATTTTCCCGATAATGTTAGTTTGTTATTTGCATTATCACCTGTCATTATTGTTTTATCTCCGTATCTTTACAAAAAAACTCTATGAATTCAAAAAGACTTGCAATTTCTTAAACTCATCATAAACTGTTTTGGACATTTCGCTTTTCAGAAAAGCAACATGAACCGTATTAACTCTATTTAATGCCTTATCCAACTCCTCAACATCATACAGAACAAAGACTTCCAAATCCTTCGCCAAAGAAACCATTTTTTCATGACCGTCGTTTCCGGCGTCTTTAGCTTCTAAAATAAAAGCCGCTTTATTTTTTATAAGAGCTTCTTTAACTTTTTCAAAACCGGTAACTAAAACGCCCGCTTTTTTTGCCAAACAGATAAAGTCTAACCCTTTTTTCCTTAAAATTTTCTCAACCAAATCAACTAATTGATTGTCAGCATGCACTTTCTTCCGGATTGCTTTTGAAAATAACCCTTTTTCAATAGCCGTCTGCAAATCTTTTTTCGAATTAGAAACAAAAATTCCCCGCCCCGGAAGCTTTTTCTTAAAATCCGGAACCACCGTATTGTCCGGAGCAATTGTAAAACGTAAAAGCTCTTCTTTGCTTTTTACTTCTCCGCAGACAATACATTTTCGCTCTTCTTCGTTCTTCATTTTTTATCGCCTCATTCTTCCGAAATAATTTCCGGAAAAGGAACAGAGAGGCTTTGAACAACAAAACCGCTCTGTCCTCCCCGTCAAAATTATTCTTCGGCAAACCAATGTTCACGGGCAGCCATGATAATTCTGTTGGCCTCAACTTCGGAAAGCGAGTTTTCGCCCAAGAGTTCAATCAACTCATCACTGGCCAAATCAGCCAAATCATCAATTGTTTTAACCCCTTTTTCAGCCAAAGTCAAAATCATATCCTGATCCAAACCGGAAACTTCTTTAAGTTTGTCATCAATACCCAGTGTTTTGCTCTTGGAAGCAAATTCTTTGTTTCTCTTTTCAATAAATTCTTTGGCACGATTTTGCAACTCGGAAGCGACATCCTCGTCAAAACCTTCGATTTCAGCCAATTCTGACAACGGAACCAAAGCCACTTCGTCAACAGTAGAGAAACCTTCGGCAATCAACAGATGAGCAATCATTTCATCTACATCCAAAGCTTCCATAAATCTCTGAGAACGAACTTTATTTTCGTTAGAACGACGTTCCTGCTCCTGCTCTTCGGTCAAAACATCAATATCACAACCCAAAAGCTGAGAAGCCAGTTTTACGTTCTGACCGCGGCGGCCGATGGCAATAGAGAATTGTTCTTTCGGAACCACAACCTCAATACGGCCGTTTTCTTCATCCAAAACCACTTTGGTAACCTCTGCCGGAGCCAAAGCACTGACAATATACTGGGCTTTGTCTTCGGAATAAGGGACAATATCAATCTTTTCGCCTTGCAATTCCGTAACAACCGCCTGAACACGAATACCGCGTAACCCAACACAGGCTCCGACCGCATCAACCGTCATATCATCTGCTTTAACGGCAATTTTGGCTTTAGATCCCGGATCACGGGCAACACCCATGATTTTAACCAAACCGTCATAGATTTCCGGAACTTCCTGAGTAAACAACTTAGCCATAAATTCCGGACAGGTACGAGACAAGAAAATTTGCGGTCCCTTGTTTTCACGACGAACTTCCAAAACATACGCACGGATACGATCTCCGTTTTTGAATTTTTCTCTCGGAATAATTTCATCGCGACGCAAAATAGCTTCTGTCTTGCCAATATCCAAAACCACATTGCCGAACTCGATTCTTTTAATCGTTCCGTTAACAATTGTGCCGACTTTTTCCTTGTATTCTTCATACTGCTTATTGCGTTCGGCATCACGAACCTTTTGAACAATCACTTGCTTTGCTGTCTGAGCGGCAATACGGCCAAAATCAATCGGAGGCAGTTCATCAATAATAAACTCGCCGACTTTGGCATTGCTGTCATAAAGTTTGGCATCTTCCAAAGAAAGCTGAGTAACTTCATTTTCGATAACGGCATCATCGGCAACGACTTCACGATATCGGGCTAACGTAATGGCTCCCGTTTTACGATCAATATTGGCTCTGATATCATGTTCAAAACCATATTTGGAACGTCCTGCCTTCTGAATGGCGATTTCCATCGCCTGAAAAACATCTTCTTTATCAATATTTTTCTCTCTGGCGACAGTATCAGCAACGAGAATAATTTCAGGTCTTGGCATACTTTCAATATTTTGCATTGTAATCCTCTTAGGTTAAGTTACTCTTGAATACCGGCAAGAATTTCTTCCGGCAGATCTTGTTCATAAGCTTTCAGCATTTCATCGGTAATGATTAACTTTGCTTTAGCAACGTTTTCGTACGGAATAACATATTCCGTACCATCCATATCAAAATGGATATTATTTTTGTCATCAACGCTCAAAATTTTACCTTTGAAACGTTTGCGTTTTTCGACTTCCACCGAAGTCTCCAGCTTTGCTTCAGAACCGGCAAAGCGTTGAAAATGTTCTAATGTTACCAACGGACGGTCAAGCCCCGGAGAACTTACTTCCAAAGAATAACGGTCTTTAATCGGATCTTTTTCATCCAAAACTTCTGAAATCGCCCGACTGGCTCTGGCACAATCTTCAACCACAATGTCTTTGCGGTCCTTCCGTTCAATCATAATCTGCAAAGTCGGATTCGCCTGACCGATAGTCAGAATTCTGACCACGTCAAATCCAAGCCCGTCAATAACCGGCTCCAATAAGTCCTGTAAAGGGTGTTTATTCTGCATCAATAACTTCCTTGTAACAAAAAAGCGGGGTTTTTGGCCCCACTCTCAAAATCATTTATGAAAGAATACAACTGATATAACACACAAACTTTTTAAAATCCAGTACTTTTTTAAGAAAACACCACTTTTACCCATCTTCAAGATGCAAAAGAACAGATACGGCTATCAGTGTTACAATCAAAGTCGGCGTCCATACCGCCAAAACCGCAGGGATATAGCCGTTCAAACCAAAAGCATAAATCACCTGCGACAGAAAATAAACCGCAAAACCCGTAGAAACACCACCGACAATCAAAAACATCACCCCGCCTTTGCGGTTATTCGGACGCAAAGCAAAAACCGCCGCCACCAAAACCATAGCACAAAGTAAAAACGGCGACGCCAACAGCGACATATACCGCATATTGTGTTTTAACGCCGAGAAACCCGACATCTCATAAAAACGGATGGTCCCCGGAAGCTTCCAAAAAGAAATGGATTCCGGATCAATAAAGTTTTCCTTAATCCTATCTAACGTCAAAGAGGTTTTATACTTAACATTGTTCAAAACGATTGTCGGTTTTCCGGCTTCAAAAACCTTAAGGTCTTTCAACTCAAAATCATTTTTTTTATCCAATGTCGCGGCAAAAGCCTCTACCCGACGTATCATCTGAGAATTTCTGTCCATTTCCAGAATACTCACATCTCGGAATAACAGATTTTTACCTTCCTGACGAATGGACTTTGCCTGCAAAACCAAAAATTTGTTTTCATCAATCGCCTCTCTGGTCCAAAGCCCCTTGTCCGTAAACAAAACCGCGTTTTGATTGCGTGTCTTCAAACGATAATCCATCGTCTCATACATCTCATAAAGCTTGGAAGAAATCGGATTAACCAACGTGATATTAATGACGCCTATAACAAACGTTGCCACAAGAACCGGAGCCAAAAAACCCCAAATGGAAACTCCCGCCGCCCGAATAATGACAAATTCGCTGGTTTTGCTCAGTTTCCAAAAAGTAATCATGGCCGCAATCATCATCACGAAAGGAAAAACCATGTCGACTGTTTTCGGAAGCTTGGTAAAAGCCATTTGCAGCACAAATCCGAACGTAACCTCGTCATGACCGGACACCCGCCGGAGAAGTTCAATAATTTCAAACATAAAAACAACGCTCAAAACCGTAAGCAAAACCCCCAGAAAACTGAAGACAATCTGCTTTATCAAATAGGTTCCGAGAATAGTGTTTGGTTTCATCACAAGGCTTTCAATTTAAAAAATTTTTACCAAGATACAAAAAAATCATTCATTTAGCAAGTTTATTAATTTCCGCAAGAATTTTCTTTTCTGTTTCCGGCTGATCCTGACGGGCCTCAATAACTTCTTTCCGAATTTTTCTGGTTCTGGCAAACAGTTCAAACAGCTTGTCCCCTTCATCCCAGCGGATATTTCTTTGCAATGCAATCAAATCCTCAACAAAACGCTGTATCAGTTCCAAAATCGTATTTTTATTATTAAGCAGAATATCCCGCCACATCGTCGGATCCGAACCGGCAATACGGGTAAAATCACGAAATCCGGAGGCGGAATATTTAATAATTTCCTGCTGTTCATAACCCTCCAAATCGGCAACCGTTCCCACAATCGAAAAAGCGATAAGGTGCGGCAAATGAGAAACGGCGGCCATAACCTTGTCGTGATGTTCCGGTGTCATCGTATCGATTCGCATTTTTGCACCCTGCCACATCCGCTTAACCAGTTCCACCGCTTCCGGCGTTGATTTTTCGGAAGGAGTCAAAATACACCACCTTCCGTCAAAAAGCGTATCAAAACCGGCTTCCGGTCCGGATTTTTCCGTACCGGCCACCGGATGTCCGGGCACAACGATAATTCCGGAATCTTCGGGAACATTCTTTTCAATTTCCTCCATGGCAAACTTTTTAACCGAACCAACATCGGTAATAATCGCCCCTTTTTTCAAAAAAGGAACAATTTCAGAGGTCAGTTTTCCATAGACGCCTACCGGAGTTGCCAAAACCACTAAATTCGCATTTTCAACTGCTTTGGTCAGATTTTCTTCCACACTGTCGACAATTCCCAGCTCTAATGCTTGTTTGAGATATTGAGGATTATTGTCGCAGGCCGTTAAATGACCGGCAAACTTTTCCCGTTTAATCACCCGAGCCAAAGACGAACCGATTAATCCGATACCGATAATAACAATTTTATCAAATAACATCTTTAACCCTAAAACACACCCATTGAAAAATATCTTTCCACTGCGTCGGGAAGAATAATAACGACATTCTTGCCCTTCATCTCCGGACGTTGCCCGACCTTTACCGCCGCAGCAAGAGCCGCTCCGGCAGACAGTCCCACCGGAAGACCTTCCGTTGCCGCAACCGACTTTGCCATATTGGCAGCATCTTCATTGGTTATATCGACCACTTCATTAACCAATCCGTCATCATAAAACGGCGGAACAAATCCCGCTCCGATACCCGGAATTTTATGTGGTCCGGCCTTTCCTCCGTTCAAGACCGGACTGGAGGCAGGTTCTACAGCAACCACATACAACTCAGGATTACAAGTCCTCAGAGTAGAAGCAATGCCCGTCAAAGTCCCCGAAGTCCCCACGGCCGAAACCAAAACATCAACCTCTCCTCCGGTATCTTCAATAATCTCCATGCTGGTTCCCAAACGATGGGCATCCGGATTAGCCTCATTTTCAAATTGTTTCAGCATAATCACGTCGTCCCCCTTTTCAACCAGGAGCTCCGCTTTGGCAATAGCTCCTTTCATCCCGTCTTCTGCCGGGGTCAAAATGACTTCGGCCCCTAAATGCCGCATCAGCATAATCCGCTCCTTGGTCATATTTTCCGGCATAACGATAACCAGTTTATAACCTTTCGCCGCACACATTGCTGACAAACCGATACCCGTATTCCCCGACGTTGCTTCAATAAAAACCGTGTCCTTTGTAATCGGACGGGTTTTCGCTGCCTTTTCCAGCATATTCAACGCCACCCTGTCTTTAACGGAAAACAACGGATTATAAAACTCGCATTTTCCCAGGAGATTGGCTTTTACCTTATATTTTTTTGCCAGTTTTGACATGTTAAGCAAAGGTGTATGACCGACCATTTCGGCAACGGAATTATATATCTTTTTCATTTTTTCCTTCTATCTGTTTATAAGCTTGAGAATGTGCTTTTAAAACCCTATTAATTTTGATAGCATTATCATAATATTAAAAAGTTAAAAATAAAGAAATGAAAACATTTAAAATCCTTATTTTTGCAACATTAATAAGCATTGTTTATAGCGAAACATCCATGGCAACCAGTCTGGATGAAATTTATCGTGACATTGTCAAATCAGACAATAACGGCTATCTTCCTTTGTTTGTGAAAAACCGCAATGCTCCAAATTTTCTGGATGAAGAAGACACGTTAAGACAAGTCAAAAAAGCGGTTTCCATATCCGACAAAGAAGAATTAAAAGCCATCAAGCTTGAAAACGAACGCAAAATCAGAGAACAGGCCTTGCAGGCTGAAAAACTTAAGTGGCAAAGAACCATAGAAGCCATTCAAGCCGGAAAAGTTACGCCCGTTGAACTCCACGAAGTCGAAAAAAGAGTAGAGAAAAAAGACCTTCACGCCATTGAAATTTACGCATGGATGTTTGCCCGCGGCGTTGGCGTCAAACAAGATTTGGTAAAATCATTTCATTTATATCAGATTGCCGCCCACAAAAATGTTCCTCAGGCGGCCAAAAACGCAGCACTTGTCTACAAAGCCATGAATCGTGAACAAAGAGAAAGTCTCACCTCTTACGGCAATACTCAGTCTTTATAACTTCCGAACAGGGACTTAAACGCTTTCCAATGCGTATAATTTATCCTGATGTTGCCTAAAAATATTTCTTTAATATCCACCCAGACAGCTCTGCCGTTTTCAGGCGTTTTCCAAATTTCATGATTGGTGTCAAACCCATAAGATGACGCGTCATAAACAATAAATGTCTGGTCATAACGGCAAAACTCGCCAAAAGGACGGGCATCTTCGGCAAAATAATTAATTTCCTGCTGAAATTGCCGCTCTCCTTTATCAAGCATAAACTCTATTCCGGTTTCCTCATAAAGCTTGCGAAACAAACAAGAGCGAAAATCCTCTTTCCGACTGACCGTTCCCCCCGGAAACTCCGGCGTATCCACCAAAGGCGGATAAGTAACCAAAACTTTATCATCCTTGACTAAAATCGCAAAATATCCTTTTTGACTGACAGGAATAATGTCATCGGCATATTTTTGTTTTCCCGTCCTGTCAAAAAACACCTCACTCATCGGTTACTTCCTTAACCAGTTCTTTAACAAAACGTTTCAGTCCGACCTGACGAACCCTTTTCATTCTCTCACCGGAAATAATTTTTTGAATTTTAAGAATGGTTTCTTCCAAATCAACATTAACGATAACATAATCAAACTCATCCCAGTGGCTCATTTTATCCAAAATCAAATCCATCCTTTTTTTAATCACTTCTGGAGAGTCTGTTCCTCTGTTTTCCAAACGACGGCGAAGTTCTTTGATTGACGGCGGCAGCAGATAAATTGTTACCACGTCATCTTTCGCCTTAGATTTCATCTGACGAGCACCAAGCCAATCCATGTCAAACAACACGTCTTGTCCAACATTGATAAAGCTGTCAACTTCCGACCGCAGCGTCCCGTAACGGGAACCATACTGGGAATCAACATGCTCATAAAAAGCATCTTGAGCTAAAAACTCATCATACTGTTCATCGCTGACAAAATAATAATCAACACCTTCAACTTCGCCTTCACGCTTCGGACGAGTAGTAACAGAGACCGAAAACTTAATATTTTTATCCCGGCGAAGTAATTCTTTAGCAACCGTCCCTTTACCTGTTCCGGAAGGAGC
Organism: Alphaproteobacteria bacterium; assembly: GCA_048463395.1. Taxonomy (GTDB): domain Bacteria; phylum Pseudomonadota; class Alphaproteobacteria; order RF32; family CAG-239; genus JAGAJR01. The sequence continues at coordinate 62,772 of DBFWPL010000023.1, forward strand.
TTCAATGATAAACATCGCTCCTTTGCGAACTTTTTTCAGTCTGTCAATAATCTCATCCATAGCATTTACTCCATATTTTGAACTTGTTCTCTAAATTGCTCAATTAAAGTTTTCAGCTCCATCCCCAAATTTGTCAGTTCAATATCACTTGACTTGGAACAGGTTGTATTGGCCTCTCTGTTTAATTCCTGACAAAGGAAATCCAGCCTTCTTCCCACAGGTTCATCTGAATTTAATAACTCTCTGGCGGTTTTCAGATGAGCTTTCAAACGATCAACCTCTTCCCGAATATCCGCCCGCGTAACATAAAAAACCACCTCTTGAGCCAATCGGTCTTCCGAAACCTGACTTTCGGATCCTAACAACTCCCGAATATGTGAGAGAAGTTTTTCCTTCAGCTTTTTCTGCATAGACTGGGAAATCTTATCCACTTTTTGAACTATTTTATCAATTTTATCGACAATATCAAGCAAAGCCTGACTTATTTTTTCACCCTCACCTATCCGATCTTGCCGCAAAGCCTTGCATACTTCCTCAAAATCGAACAGCAGTTTTTCTTCAAGCACGGCTTGCTCTTCCTCACTCAGGCAAACATCTTCGACATCAACCACCCCTCGGATATTAAGCAGCTCGCTTGCTGATGGTTTCTGAAAGCTGTCGCCAAAAGTTTGGCACAAATCTATTGCCGTATCAGACAACTGCGTCAACAAATCCTTGTTGATTCTAACCGACTGCCCGCCGCCGGAAGCTTTTACTTCCAAAAAAACGCTGACACATCCCCTGTTAAAATATTTTGCCGCCAAATTCTTAAATTGCGAAGCAAGAACATCCAGCCAAACCGGCTGTTTGATTTTCACATCTAACGATTTGCCGTTGACGCTTTTAACTTCAAAAAACCAATTGTATGTAACTTTATCAAACGCACATTCACCGTTTTTTCTGGCAAATCCCGTCATACTTGACACCGGCACGATTATCTCCTCTTAAAAATTTCTTTACTTATTATATGTAATAAAACATTAAGAATATTTTACTTTAGGAAAATAAAATGCAAAAAAGAAATCAAAACATTCTGATCACCGGAGCCACATCCGGCATCGGTGCAGCTCTCGCCCTACACTATGCTGCCACAACTGCAAAAACCCTGTTTCTCTGCGGAAGAAATGAAGACCGGCTCTTGATTGTCCAAAAAAAATGTGAAAAGCTCGGAGCTTTGGTTTTTGCAAAAATTCTTGATGTCAAAAATCAAGAAGCCGTTCAAAACTGGATAGAGGAATGCGAACAAAACGCTCCGCTTAATCTCGTCATCGCCAATGCCGGCGTTGCCACTTTGGAAGAAACTCCGGAGAATGTTCATAATACTTTCGACACCAATGTCGGCGGAGTTGTAAACACGGTTATCCCGACAATTGAAATCTACAAAAAACGCCAATATGCCTTAATGAAAAAGCTGGAAGGAAACAATTCTTCTTTAGAACAATTTATTCACAAAATGAAAAAACAAAAAAAGGCTTTTTCCATGAACCCTTTCCGCAAAAAATTCTTGGGCGACATCGGCTGTGAACTTTACCACAACGACCAAAAAGCAATCGCCATTGTCAGCTCCGTTGCCGGATATCACGGTATGGCCACCTGCCCGTCTTATAGTGCCAGCAAAGCTTGTGTCAAAGCTTGGGGTGAAGCCTTGAGAATTGATCTCAAACGTCGATATAACATCAATGTCAGCGTCATTTGTCCGGGCTTTGTAAAATCAGGCATAACCGACAAAAACACCTGTCCGATGCCTTTCTTTATGGAGACAGACAAAGCAGCTGCCATCATTGCCAAACGTTTAAGCAAAAATGTCGGTTTAATAACTTTTCCGTGGCCGATGCGGTTCGCCGCATGGTTTGGTTCTGTTCTGCCCAACAAGGTAAGTGAACTTATATATTCCCGGTTACCATACAAAGTTTAAAAAAGCAAAGCGGCTTTATAAAAAAGCCGCTTTCTCACAACAGACAGACAAAATTATGCTTTTTTGCCTTTCGATTCTTGATTCTCTTCGCCAAAAAGCCAATCCAGCTCGCCACTTCCTTTTCTTCCCTTGTAAATAAGATAAGCGGAAATCACCAACGAACTGCCGCCAATCCACAATGAAGTGTTAAGAGTCAATAGAAGCAGACCTCCGACAGAGAACAACACAAACAGCAGCCAGTTGAATCGTGCTACCCAGTCTTTCTTTCCAAGCGGTAAGAACATCCCGACAAAAAAAGAAAACAGCCATGATAGAAACACAAGAACAACAAGCTGAACGGACGTTAACTCCATAATATTCATATATCTATTGTTTTAGTTAAATAATACACTCACAGAAATCTAAATAAACAGACCTTTAACCTATTATCAAACAGACTTTTTTTCAAGAACTATTTTATGCGTTTCTAATTTCATCAAATACCAGAGCAGAACCAACCCCGGAACAACCATCAAGGATGTGATAAAAAAGAACACCGGCCAGGAAACCAACTCGGCCATATAACCGCTGGTCGCGGCAAAAACATCTCTGGCAAAACTCATCAGAGAAGAAAGCAAAGCATATTGCGTTGCCGTATACGCCACATTGCATAAGGAAGACAAATACGCTACCAAAGCCGTAACCCCCATTCCTCCGGCAATATTATCAAAAGAAATCGTCATCATTAATATATATATATTATTTCCGGCATAAGCCTGAGCAACAAAAATAAGATTAGTCAGCCCCTGCAAGATTCCGCAAATCATCAACCCTTTCATAATTCCGATGCGATTCAAAACCACGCCGCCGATAATTCCGCCCAAAATTGTGGCAATCATTCCGTAAATTTTAGAAACATAGGCAATTTGAGCCTTGGTAAACCCCATATCATCGTAAAAAGGATAAGCCATCGGCCCCATATAAGCATCACTCATCCGATAAAGAAAAATAAACAACAGAATTAAACCCCAGTGTTTTCTTTTCATAAAATCGGCAAACGGCTCATAAACCGCCGTTCTTAAAAAATCATCAAAATCTTTATACTTTTCCTCTTTATAATGCTGTTCCCTTTTTGGTTCTTTGGAACAAAGGATTGTAACCATACCCGCCAAAGCCCCCAAAGACATAATCACATACACGTTATTCCAGCTCATAATTGATGCCAGCCATAACGCCCCCGCACCGGAAAAAATCAACCCCAACCGGTACCCCAACACAAAAATCGCCGAACCGGCCCCTTGTTCCTTATTGTTAAAACTCTCAATACGAAAAGCATCCAGAACAATATCTTGCGAAGCGGAAGCAATAACCACCAAAACTGCAAAAAACGCCATAAGCATAGGCGTTTTCCCCGGATCGGTTGCCGCCATCCCGAGAATGGACAACATCAACAAAATCTGCGAAAACAAAGCCCAACCCCTCCGCCTTCCCAATCGGGAAAACAGCGGCAGACTAATCCTGTCAATAAACGGAGCCCACGCCCATTTAAAACTGTACGGTGTTTTTACCAGAGAAAACGCACCGATAAGAGCATACGAAATTCCGGAATCTTTAAGCCATAAATTCAACGTACTAAAAACCAAAAACAAAGGAAAACCGCTGGAAAAACCCAAACAGGCCATTATCAGCATCCTTCTGTCAAAATAAATCCGGCTGGCATTCCACCACTGCTTAAACATTCCGTCCCCAATATTCTGTGCAAATTAATAATTTCCTTCTAACCCAAATAGGTTAAATAAATTATAATTTTCCACATTATAAAAACAGAAATTCAAAGACTTGCTGATTTCATAAAAAATTTTATTTACTTTACAATATATTGTGTTTAATTTGATTAAGAAATACAACATATGGTATATAAGAGGTTAATTAAATATGACAGAAATTCAAATAATTAAACGGGATTCGACCCCGCAGGCTTATGACTTTTCCAAAATACAAAAAACTCTGAACAGGGCGGTTAACGGTTTTGATTTAAACCAAACACCTCTGATTGAAAAAGTCCAACAATTTATCAAAAACAATACAACAACCAAAGAAATCATAAACTATCTGACGCTGACTGCCCTAAGCCTGACCAGTATTGACGAACCGGACTGGAAAAATGCCGCCGGTCGCCTGAAATTATTTGAATTATACAAACAAACCGCCGTTAACAGAAACCTTAATCATTCCAAAAAATCTCTTTACCATAACTTTTCCGATTTTGTAAAAAACAATGTCGATTGCGGCGTTTATTCATCTGTTTTAACCGAAAAATACACCGAGGAAGAACTGTCTGAAGCCGGAAAGTTTATCAATCCGAATTTCGACTTATTGTATGATTATGCCGGCATTAATCTTTTGATTAAACGTTATCTTTGCGAATATAACGATAAAATCATTGAACTTCCGCAGGAAATGTTCTTAACCATTGCCCTGTTGATTGAACAAAATGCTCCGAAAAACATCCGCCTTGCTTTGGTAAAAGACACCTACGAAAAACTGGCCGACCGCAAAATCTCTTTGGGCACCCCGTTGCTGATGAATCTCCGCCGTCCAAATGGAAATTTAAGTTCTTGCTTTATTACCGTTATGGATGACAACAGGGATTCCATCTTCTACGTCATTGACCAAATCTCCGCCATCTCCAAATTTGGCGGCGGCGTTGGCTGCAACCTTTCCCGCGTCCGCTGCAAAGGAGCCAGAATCAAAGGAATAAAGAACTCTTCCGGAGGCGTAATTCCCTGGATACGCATTATCAATGATACCGCCGTTGCCGTCAACCAGCAAGGCAAACGCAAAGGAGCCGTAACCGTTTCTCTTGATATTTGGCATTTGGACATTGAAGATTTCCTTGAACTCCGCACCGAAAACGGAGATCAACGAATGAAAGCTTATGACATTTTCCCTCAAGTCGTCATTCCGGACTTATTTATGAAAAAAGTCGAAAACAATGAAAAATGGCTTCTTGTCGACCCCAACGAAGTCCGCACCAAATACGGCAAAGAAATCGCCAATCTTTGGGGTAAAGATTTTGAAAACCTCTATGCCCAGCTTTACTTGGATGCCGAGTTTGGAAAACTGGAAATGTTTAAGTTTGTTTCTGCCAAAGAACTGCTTAAACGGTTAATGAAATCCCAAATTGAAACCGGCATGCCTTACATTGCCTTCAAAGACACGCTGAACCGTTATAACCCAAACAAACATGACGGTATTATCGTCGGTACCAACTTATGCACGGAATCTCACAGCAACGTCCACCCTACCGAATTTCTGCCCAAACGTCTTGAAGGTGGAAAAATCATTTCCGAAACCCAAAACGGTTTAGTCCATGTCTGCAATCTGGTTTCCATCAACCTTGCCAACATTGACAGTGATGAAGAACTTGACAGCATTTGCCAAACTTCGGTTCGTATTTTGGACAACGCCATCGACTTTACGGAAGTTCCGATTCTCGAAGGTTCCCAACACAACCAAAGATACCGCACTATCGGTATCGGAGCCATGGGCTTGGCCGACCACCTCGCCAAAAGAAATATTCCTTATATTGCCTCAGCGGATTATGTCGATGACCTGTTTGAAAAAATCGCTATATACAATATTCGAACCAGCATTAACATCGCCAAAGAGAAAGGAACTTTCGGAGCTTATAAAGGCTCTGATTGGGACAAAGGCCTGATTCTGGGGAAACGCCAACTTGAATTTCAAAACTCAAAATATAAAGAAGAATGGAACAAAATCTTTTCCGACTTGGCTAAATACGGCATTCGCAATTCTCAACTCAGTGCCATTGCCCCAAACACCAGTTCATCCCTGATTCAGGGATGCACAGCATCCGTTTTGCCGATTTACAGCAAATTTTTTGTAGAAACCCATGGTAAAGGAAGTATTCCGAACTGCCCGCCGTTCATCAAAGACAAGTTCTGGTTCTATCAAGAAAACCGCAACATCAACCAGAAAACTATCATTGACATCATGTCCCGTATCAACAAATGGATCGATACCGGTATTTCCATTGAATTGATGTATAACCTTAATCGCAACATCAAAGCCGTAGACATCTACGAAACCATTATGGACGCATGGAAAAAAGATATTAAGACCCTTTACTACACCCGTACCATTCAAAAAGACGGCTCTTCCGTCGAAAAATCAGAATGTGTCAGCTGTGCCGGATAGATTAGGAGAAGAAAATGAATATCAAAAGAAAACAATTATTCAACATTAACGGGGATGACAGCCTGATTAACCGCAAAATGATTAAAGGCAATGTTACAAACCTGTTTAACTTAAACAACGTCAAATACCAATGGGCAAACAAACTTTATCGCCTGATGATGGAAAATTTCTGGATTCCGGAAAAAGTATCTTTGTTTGATGATAAAAGAGCTTATAACGAACTCACGCCTCATGAACAAAACGCCTACGACGGAATACTTTCCTTCTTAGTGTTCCTCGACAGTATTCAAACCAACAACCTCCCAAACATCAGCGATTATATCACTGCTCCGGAAGTTAACCTGATTTTGGCAATCCAAACTTATCAGGAAGCCGTACACTCTCAAAGCTACGCTTACATTATTGAGAGCATTATCCCTGCCGAAAAAAGGGAAACCATTTATGATCGTTGGCGGGAAGATAAAGTTCTTTTGGAACGCAACAAATATATTGCTGAAATATACCAGAACTTTGTTGATGAGAGAAACGACAAGAATTTTGCCAAAGTTTTAATTGCAAACTTCTTGCTTGAAGGCGTTTATTTTTACAACGGTTTCAATTTCTTTTACAATCTGGCCTCTCGCAGTCTGATGATCGGAACCGCGGACGAAATCAAATACATCAACCGTGATGAACTCACTCACTGCGTTATTTTCGCCAACATCATCAAAGAAATCAAACAAGAACACTCAACCTTCTTCAGCGATGACGAAGTTTATGAAATGTTTGCCAAAGCCGTTGAACAGGAAATTGCTTGGAGCAACCACATTATCGGCGATAAAATTATGGGAATTACACCGCAGACAATTGAACAATATACCAAATTCATTGCCAACAAACGCCTCAAAGACATCGGATACCAACCGTTATATGAAGGCTTTGACACCAATCCTTATCAACATTTGGAAAAAATTTCCGACACCAACGGAGAAGGAAACGTTAAAGGCAACTTCTTTGAAGCGAATGTTTCTTCTTATAACCAAAGTACAGCTATCGAAGGCTGGGATGACATATAACAACAAAAGGCTCCCAAAAGGGAGCCTTTCTTTTTTCAAACCTGAATAAAATTATTCGGCAGAATAAGCTTTTGCCTGTTTCTTAGCATCATCATCTGTTCTTGCTACGTTAACAAGAATAGTCTGAGATACTTCCGGATGCAGGTTCAGTTTAACGGAATAAATGCCCAAATCTTTAATAGGCTTTTCCAGATAAACACAACGACGTTCAACATTGAAACCGGCTTCTTTAATAGCAGAAGCAATATCGCGAATGGTAACGGAACCATACAATTGACCGGTTTCTGCAGCCTGACGAATCAGAACGGCACTAAAGCCTTTCAAAGATTCTGCCTTTGCGGCAGCTTCATCTAACATAGCTTTGTTGTGAGCTTCCAATTCGGCTTTTTGTTTTTCATAAAAAGCAATATTGGCTTCAGTTGCACGAAGAGCCTTTTTGGCAGGCAGGAGGTAGTTACGGGCATAACCGTTTTTAACGTTTACTTTATCACCCATTTTACCTAATTTTTCTACATGTTCGAGAAGAATAATTTCCATTTCATTACCCTCCCTTAAGCTGCAACATATGGAAGAAGAGCGATGTAACGTGCACGTTTAATGGCACGAGCCAACTCTCTTTGTTTTTTTGCAGAAACAGCTGTAATACGGCTAGGGATGATTTTACCTTTTTCAGAAATATATCTGGAAAGAAGTTTTACATCTTTATAGTCGATTTTAAGACCGTCTTCACCGGAAAACGGGCAAGCTTTTTTTCTTCTAAAGAATACTTGTTTAGCCATTACGTTTCTCCTATTCTTCTACAGCTGAAGTTTCACCAGAGGAAGACAGTTCGGAATTGAACTCATCAACCTTAACAGTCATATAACGAATAATGTCTTCGTTGAATCTCATAATTCTTTCGAATTCTGCAATAGCGTTAGCCGGAGCAGTGATATTCATCAAAACATAGTGGCCTTTACGGTTTTTCTTAATGCGATAAGCCAGGTTTTTCAAACCCCAGTTATCAACTTTAACAACCTCGCCGCCTTCTTTTTTAATAACATCGCTCAATTCTGAAACAATGTTGTTAACCTGAGAGGTGCCGAGATCCTGACGAGCGATTAAAACGCTTTCATAATTAGTCATAAATAAAATCTCCTTATGGATTCTCAACAATTGGTAGCCTTATAATTTTTTAATTATTGAGCCGCCGGGTTATGTATAGCCGGAAACATCCGGCAAGGGACGAGGCGTAATATACCCTAAAACTTTAATTTTGCAAGCAATATTTAAGGTAATTTTAATCTTTTATGCCTATATTTACCCTAAATAAAAGGGATTTCAAAAAAATGAGCAAAAAAAGCCTGATATTTCTGTTGTCCGCCTTAAGCGTTTTGAGTGCCTGCTCCTTGTTTTCCAAAGAGGAAAAAGAGCAAATACCCGCTCGCACCGTTTATGCCAACGAAGAAACAACCATCAGCCTCATAAACCAGACAACAAAAGTCATTGTCCGGTGCTATTCCAACGTATTTGAACCGGCAGAAACCTGTGCCCGTTTTTTTGAAGAAAAAGATTATGTCCGTTTTCGTGAAATTCCTTATAAAACAGCCAATTACGACTTTCTAAAACCCGGAAGCTATCCTACCCGCCGCTGGAGAAACGGGGAAAGAACCCCTCGTTGGTAGGGCACGGCAATGTTAGCCAGAATAAATACCGTTGCTTTTAACGGACTTGAAATTCTCAATGTTGATTTACAGGTTCAAATTTCTTCCGGACTGCCGGCCTTTACAATTGTCGGACTTCCCGACAAAGCCGTCGCCGAAAGCAGAGAACGGGTCAGAGCGGCTTTACAATCTTTGGGACTGAGTCTCCCCGCCAAAAGAATAACCGTCAACCTGGCTCCGGCCGATTTACTCAAAGAAGGATCGCATTTTGACTTGCCTGTTGCTCTGGGGTTGTTAATCGGCATGGGTATTTTGCCTCAGGAAGAGCTCTCGGGCTACTTTGTTCTCGGTGAACTCGGATTAGACGGAAGCATTGTCCCTGTTAACGGGGTTCTTCCCGTTGCCATCAAAGCCAATTCACAAAATAAAGGGCTTATTTGTCCGTCCGCTCAAGGAAGCGAAGCCGTTTGGTCGGGATTAAAAGATATTTTGGCTCCGCACAATCTCCTTGACGTCATCAACCACTTCAAAGGAAGCCAAACCATTCCTTTTCCGCAGGCTTCTCAAATAACAGAACAACAAAATCTGCCGGATATGAAAGACGTAAAAGGACAGGAAAGTGCCAAACGAGCCTTGGAAATCGCCGCTGCCGGATCTCATAATCTTTTAATGATAGGCCCTCCGGGATCCGGAAAATCCATGCTCGCCGCAAGACTGCCGTCTATTCTCCCGCCTCTGACACCGGAAGAAGCTCTGGAAACCAGCACCATTCACTCTGTTGCCGGAGAACTCAAAAACGGAAAACTTTGCTTTGAACGTCCATACCGAGATCCGCACCATTCGGCCTCAACTCCGGCACTTGTCGGCGGCGGAAGAAAAGCCAGACCGGGCGAAATCTCCTTGGCACACAACGGCGTCCTCTTTTTAGACGAACTTCCCGAATTCAGCCGTTCAACATTGGAAGCTCTCCGTCAGCCGCTTGAAAACGGTTGTGTAACCATCTCCAGAGTAAATTCTCATACCACATATCCTGCCAAATTCCAATTAATTGCGGCAATGAATCCCTGCCGTTGCGGACACTTGGGCAATCCGGATATGGAATGCTCCCGAGCCCCGAAATGTGCCGAAGAATACCAGTCAAAAATCTCCGGTCCCCTGCTTGACCGCATTGATATTCACATTGAAGTCCCTGCCGTCAGTCCTTGGGATATGGCCTCGGCTCCGACCGGAGAAAGTTCGGCACAAATCAGACAACGGGTCATTAAAGCCCGAAAAATCCAATCAAATCGTTTCAAACAACTCGGACATCCGGAATTCACAACCAATTCCCAATTAAAAGGCGAACTTTTGGAACAGGCCACAGTTTTGGATAACGAAGCCAAACAGCTTCTCATAAATTTTGCCGACAAAAACAAACTTTCCGCCCGGGCATATCATCGCACTTTGCGGTTAGCAAGAACGATTGCAGACTTGCAAAATGAAATAAATATCCATAGAATACACGTAGCTGAGGCTTTGTCTTACCGCAGACATTTTCCGCCTAAACAAAATTAATGGAGACAATACTTATGAAAACTCTAAAATCTAAGCAGTTTTTACTATTACCTGTTCTGGCCTTTTTGGGTTTGGGTCTGAGCACAAACTGCTTTGGTGCAACTTCAACCAGAGAGTTCTTCAATACCACACAGGAACAGGAAGACAAAGACGGCAGTATGTTCCCGGGCGGAAGTTGTTCTTCATGCACTAAGGACGGAAGCATATTTCCGGGCGGACGCTGCGAACGCTGTAAAACACCTTGCATAGATTGCCAACGGAAACCAAAGCCTAAAAAACGCCGCAGTTTCATTCAAAATTACATAACCTTGCAAGAAGATGAAATCTACCGGACAGTCCATCGGGAATGTAAAGATTTCGCCCCTATTCAATTGGAATGGGTTGATTTCCGTATTCAACGCGGCAGACAGTTTTCCCCTTATTCCAATAAACTCGGAAACTACCGTTTCAGAATTTTCGGCTGCCGCCGCGAAACTAAGAATGCTATTCTGAACCAAGGCCGGATTATGCAGAAAGATATGCAATTCATTCGTATCTTTGACGATGCCGTCGGCAACTGCTACCCGATTGTGAAAATCCCGAACGATGTTTGTTTGGAAGGCAACAACGAACCGACACCGGAATACATCTTAACTGCGGAAATTACCGACTACTTTATGAACATTTGCGACGGTTATGATTGGAATGAAAGCAAAAAAGAAAATCTTCGCACCGGTTCTGCCGAAATGACCGTAACATGGAGATTAATGGACTTAAGTAAAACCAATGTTTTGTGGAAAGGAACATCCGTCGGATATTCCGAAGTAAACGAAGGCGAATATAACGGCGAACTTATTTTGATTGAGAGAGCATTTGCCGATGCTGTTGATAATCTCCGCAATCTCCCTGGGTTTGAAAACCAACTGGCTCGCCGCGTATCCCCTGAAGAATTAAAAGAACAAAGAGATTCGCTCATCGCCATGGAGAGAATTGAAAACCCGATAAAATGCCAATATCAGGAAGAAATCAAACAAGCCGAACTGAAACAGAAACAGCAAAACCAACAGCCTTGCCTGCAAAGCACTTGTCCGGTTTGCCCACAATGTCCAAGCTGTCTGCAAGTACAAGAACAAATGCAGCAGCAGTTGGCTCAGGAACAAATAACATTGTGTGAAAATCCGGCTGTTCTGACCGAACAACCTTTAGAGCTTCAAACCATAACGTTAACTCAGCCATTGACTCAAGAACAAACACAAGGACAAGCACAAGTTCAAACATTGGTTGAAACCCAACCGCAATATAAGCCGGAACAACTCAAACTTTGTACAGGCGGTTCTTTGGTTACCGAAACCGGAGGTATCTGCCCGGACGGAACATTCGTTGAATTTGGCGGAACCTGCCCTGACGGTACAATTGTTCAACAAGCAGGAGGAATATGCTCAGACGGAAGCATTGTCGTAATTGAGGAAGAGCCTCTGCAATTAGATGTCGCTGCGGTTGAAGTTGTGGAAGAACCTTTAGAAGCAGAAGTTACCACGCTGCAGGTTGAAGAAGAACCTTTGGAAGTGGAAATCGCAACTGCTGAAATTGAAGAAAATGGCGGAAGTACCTCCTCCGGAAGCGGAATTATTCAAACCGGCATCAATGCCGTTGCGGCAGAAAGCATCATTTCAGAAAGCGGAGACTCAATCAGTTCCGGTACCAATATTGCCGTTTTGGAAGAGAATTGGGTTGATACGCCGCTTGAAGAGAACACTCCGGAAACAGCCGAGAAACAAGGCACGACGGAAGAAAGCTCCGCCAGCAGCAAAAACAGTCTCTGTATTGTCAGCAGAGAACCTTATGATTCGCTCACACCTGAAAATCTGTATACGGTTCGAGCTTCCATTATGGAAATTACCAATGCCAAAGGCCAAAAAGGTGCCGGTCTGATTATCTCCGATCAGTTTGTTTTGACTTCGGCTGACTTGGTAACAAAAGATATCAACCGCTACGATCTGAAGACAATTAACGGTGTTCACTACACCGGAACAGTTTTCCGCATTAATCCAAATAAAAATACCGCATTATTATTGTTGGATGAAAAAACACTTTATACGCCTTTGTCGCTAAGTCTGGATTTGCCGGAAATAAACAAAGAAACTTACATGACCCTGGGACTTCTTGATTTTGAAAGCGGAGAAGGCTATTTGGACAACAACGGAAAAGTCAGCGGCTACCGTTATTCGGAAGAAAAAGGAGCTGAAATTATTGTCGATACATTCGTTCAAACCGTAACCACCGGGGGTGCTTTGATCGACAGCCACGGAACAATTACCGGCCTTTCAAACTCCGGCAAGAAACTTGAAGACGGTCCGGACCTGTTCATTCCGATTGAAACGGCTCTTAAGAGCGTCGGCTTAGAAATTTGCGATCAGGCGTTCCGCCCTGAAAAAGAAATTCCGCAAATAACCCGTCCGGTATCAAACGCCATTGAAACCAACATCGGCGATAAATCTCCGGAACGCATGAATAAAAAAGAACGCAAGTAACAAAAATCCCCACTGGAAACGGTGGGGATTTTATTCTCTCTTCTTGCAAACGAAAAAATTTTTAACTACATAAGAGAATATAATATTCAAAACGAGGAAATTCTTATGACAACAATACTGTGCATACGAAAAGGAAATCAAGTAGTTATGGCCGGAGACGGACAGGCCACTTTAGGTGAAGCCGTTATCTTCAAATCAAAATCCGTAAAAGTCCGCCGCATCGGCAACGGAAAAATCATTGCCGGTTTTGCCGGAGCCGCCGCAGACGGCATAACTTTAATTGAAAGACTGGAAGGCAAACTGGAAAAACATGCCAACCAATTAAAAAGAGCCGCCGTGGAACTGGCCAAAGACTGGAGGATGGACAAATATCTCCGCCAGCTTCAGGCCTATATGATTGTGGCGGATAAAGACGTTTCTTTGGTTATTTCCGGTACCGGAGAAGTCATGGAACCCGACGACGGCATTATCGGTATCGGCAGCGGCGGAAACTATGCCATGGCTGCGGCTAAGGCCTTATACGACGTAGAAGGTTTGAATCTTGAAGAGATTGCCGCCAAAGCACTTAAAATTGCCGGCGATATAGATGTCTACACCAATCACAACGTAATTATTGAAAAGGTTGAATAAAATGGCGAATTTTAGTCCTCGAGAAATTGTCTCTGAATTAGACCGTTTCATTATTGGTCAAAGTGAAGCAAAAAAGGCTGTTGCCGTAGCTCTGCGTAACCGCTGGAGAAGAATGCAGCTTTCTGAACACCTGAAAGAAGAAGTTGTTCCTAAAAATATTTTAATGGTCGGACCGACCGGTGTCGGCAAAACCGAAATTTCCCGTCGTTTGGCAAAACTGGCTAAAGCTCCGTTTATTAAAGTCGAAGCCACGAAATTTACGGAAATCGGCTATGTCGGACGTGATGTTGAATCTATCATTCGTGATTTGCTGGAAATCTCCATCAATACGACCAAAAACGAACTTCGCAAAAGCGTCAACGCCAAAGCGGAGCTCGCTGCCGAAGAAAGAGTTCTTGAAGCCTTGGTTGGTATAAATGCCAGCGACGAAACCAAACAAAAATTCCGCAAACTCCTGCGGGAAAATCAGCTAAATGACAAAGAAATCGAAATCAGCGTCATTGACAACACAAATCCGAGCATGCCGACAATTGACATTCCGGGAATGCCCGGAGCCCAAATGGGCATGATAAGCCTTGGCGACATACTGGGAAAACCGTTTGGTGATAAATATAAAACCAAGAAAATGACTGTCGGCGATGCTTATAAAGTCCTTATGGATGAAGAAAGCGACAAGCTTCTTGATCAAGACACCATTATCAACGCCGCAATCAAAGCGGTTGAAAATGACGGAATAGTCTTCATTGATGAGATTGACAAGATAGCCGGCAAAGACGAACGCCGCGGCGGCGATGTCTCAAGAGAAGGCGTTCAAAGGGATTTACTCCCTCTGATTGAAGGAACAACCGTTAATACCAAATACGGACCGGTAAAAACAGACCATATCTTGTTTATCTGCTCCGGAGCTTTTCACTTATCCAAACCATCGGATTTATTGCCGGAACTTCAAGGCCGCCTGCCGATACGCGTTGAACTGAAAGCCTTAAATCACGAAGACTTCGTGAGAATTTTAACCGAACCGGAAGCTAATCTGATTGAACAATACGTTGCTTTGATGAAAACCGAAAACTTCGACTTGGAGTTTGAGAAAGAAGCAATCGACAAGATTGCCGACATTGCCGTTGAAATCAATGAGAACGTTGAAAACATCGGAGCCCGCAGACTGCACACCGTTCTGGAAATTCTGCTGGAAGACATCAGCTTCAATGCTTCCGACCGCAGCGGAGAAAAAGAAACGATTACCGCCGCCATGGTTGAGGAGAAATTATCCAAATATACTCAGGCAAGTGATTTGTCGAAATTTATTCTCTAATGCAGAAACTGGGAATTTACATACATTGGCCCTACTGTCTGAGTAAATGCCCGTACTGCGACTTTTACAAAGAAGTCCGAAAAGATATTCCGCAAGAACAAATCATTGCGGAATATCTGGAGGATTTAGACTTTTACCACAACCTTACTGCCGACAAAAACATCATTTCCGTCTTTTTCGGCGGCGGCACCCCCTCTCTGATACAACCTCAATATATTGAAAAGATAATCAACCATATTCATAAAAAATGGCATTGTGCTCCAAACATGGAAATTTCTCTTGAGGCAAACCCCAACAGCAATCGAAAAAATCTGTTTTCAGATTTAAAAAAAGCCGGAATTAACCGCTTGTCTTTGGGGGTTCAGGCCCTTAATGATACAGACTTAAAATTCCTTGGCCGAACACATAACTTGCAAACCGCCTTAAAATCCGTCAATGACGTAATACAGACTTTTGACAACCATTCCATAGACTTAATTTATGCCCGCCCGAACCAACGTCTTTCTGACTGGGAAAAAGAGCTTTCTCAGGCTGTTAATTTCGGTCTCAAACACATCTCTTTATACCAGCTGACAATTGAAGAAGGCACCGTTTTTGCCAAAAAAGGCATTTCTCCTTTGGAAGAAGATGCTGCGGCGGAAATGTATTCTTTTACGGAAGAATTTCTAAAACAAAACGGCTACCCTAGATATGAAGTATCAAACTTTTCCCTGCCTAATTATCAATCCAGACACAATCTGTTATACTGGCAAGGGGATGATTACGTCGGTATCGGCAAGTCCGCTCATGGCAGAATAACGCATAACGGTAAAATTTATGCCACAACCCATCACTGTCGGACAGAAGAACTAACCCCTGAAGAACGAGCGGAAGAACTTATTATCATGGGATTACGCCTTACCGACGGCATAAATAAAAAACATTTTGCCGAAACCTGCGGAATTGAATTGAACAGCTTTGTAAATAAAAACAAACTTTGGGAGCTGAAAGAAACGGGATTTCTCATTGAAACCCCGTCTTCTCTTAAAGCAACCCCTTTAGGATTTTTAGTTCTCAATAAGTTAATTGAAGAACTATGCTAACAAACCATCTGGTTAAAAAGCATTTCTTCTTCTCCAAAATAGTGATAAACATCCAGAATTCTGGTCAGCATATTCGGAGTAATCTCCTGCTCTCCGTTAATCATGGCTAACAACACCTCTTCATTAACTCCGGAGAGACGTGCCAGTTGATCCATACTGCAATCTGTGTTTTGTGTCAGTTCAATCAATTTTCTTCTGGATTGTTTTTGTATCAGTGCTTTTATAAAATCGTTAGATTCTTTAATATCCGGATTCTCTTCAATCATTTACATACCTTTCCATAAAAACGAACAAGACTCAAGGTATAACCTCAAAAAGGCAAGGTAAAGAGAATATCTTAGCTTGCTCTCTCAGCTGCAAGCCAGGTATTCCCACGACAAGCTATCCTCATCGCAAGATGCCTAAAACATAATATATTATTATCAGAAAACAACCCCGAAAGCAAACTTTTTCTATAAATATTTGGTATATACGATACTTCAATCCATGATTCCATAATTTCCGTTCACAAGCAAAAGCAGCATAATTAAGAAGAAAAGCATGGAGAAACCGGCTTTAACGGAAACATTATCCGGAACCTTATTATAACGGTTGAGCATAAAAACAAAGATCGGCGAAGTCAAAAGCAACGCGGCAACATATCCCGGGTTGGGAGCCACCCTCATAGCCACGGTTTTTGCCGTAATCAATGCCGCACTAAAACTGATAATATACAATCCGGCCTTAACCGCTTCCTTTGAAAAAACATTTGCAAAAAATCCCCTGAAACCGGGTTTCTCCCGAGAAATATAAAAATAAGTATTATAAACACCGCTGACAAATGTTACCACAACCAGATAATAAGTTACCGACATCCAAACGTCGCTTCCGTGAATAGCAATATCTTTGGTAATCACGCTCATACCGCCCAAAGCCAGCATCACCGGTATCATATATTTCAAAAGAGCCTTGGAGACAGGGCTTTTCTGCATTTGCCAATAACTTACCGTAAACCCGAATAAAATCAAAATCAGTGTAATAAAAACCGTTCCGTCGTCAAATAACTGAATAAACTCATCCGGCGTCAAAGCCCACCACATAACCGTTGTTATTACTGCAGTCAAAGCCATCACTCGGGAAGTCGGCCCCGCTCCGTAAGTTGCCGAAGCCGTAAATAAATGGGAATCATAAAAGCCGATCATCCATCCCTGAATAATCAACAAAAACCAATAATAAGCACTTTGAGGAACCGGAAAGAAAAAAATAAACGGAAAAAAGAATAAAGAAATTCCCAAACCACGCCAAATTCCCAACAAATAACCGTTAAGTTTATAATGCTGGTTAACCAAAGTATACAACGCTGTAAAGAAACCGTAAATTAAACCGTTTATAATCCAAACCATCCGACCTCTCTTTTTTGAATATTCAAAATATAATCTAAAAAAAAGGAGATTGAAGTAATCGATATAAAAAAAGAGCCCTAAAAGGCTCTTTTTGATAACAACAAACAAATGTTATTGATTAGCTTCAATCCAACTGACTAAAGAAGATTTTGAATTTAATCCGACTTTAACGTCAATCTGTTTTCCGTCTTTAAATAAAAACAAAGTCGGAATGCTTCTGATACCATACTGAGCAGCAGTGTTCGGCGATTCGTCAACATTCATTTTGCAGATTTCTACTTTGCCGACCATTTCTTTGGAAACTTCTTCCAAAACCGGTATCAACTGACGGCAAGGTCCGCACCATTCTGCCCAAAAATCAACCAAAACTAAACCTTTTGTCTTTAAAACCTCCGTTTCAAACTGACTGTCGCTAATCGCTTTCATTTTTATTCCCTTTCTAAATTATGTAATCAATAGTTTTAATATAATGAATATTTTTTTATATTAAAGAGCATTTATACAAAATCCGCAAAATTAATTTTTTTAATCTACCTGCATAAGCAAAGATGTATCTGTCCACAAAATCAAAGAAACCACCTTTTTCTCCGGATAAATCCTTTCCAGCAGCTCTTTATAAGCTTTAAGCTGCTTTATATAAACTGCCGGAACATCTTCGGGAGCTGCCGCCGCCGGACGGTTTGTTTTGAAGTCAATAATCAAAACCCTGTTGTTTTCAACAACCAAACGGTCAATAACAGCCGAAATAATTTTTCCGTCAACAACACCCATAATCGGAACTTCGGCTTTTGAGTTCGGACCAAATAAACTTCCGTATTTTTCATCATTCAACAGCCTGAGAACTTCATGGTGGATTCGCTTTCTTTCATAATCCGCATAATCGGGAGCGTTTTTCAACAAAAATTCATCTATGACAGCTGTTTTGTCTTCCTTTTGCACGTCCGGAAGAAACTGCAAAAGCTTATGGATAAGCAAACCTCTGCGATAACGGCTTTGACCGTTTTCTCCGATTGGCGACAATAATGGCAGCTCCTCTTCATCCTCGTCCGGTTTGGACGGCGTAAACGGTTTTGCCAAAGGATTCTCTTCCGGAGCCTTGTTTTTTATCCACGCCAAACCAGGAAGTTCGGCACTTTTACTTTTAATACTTTTAACTTCTTTAGGTTCGGCTTCCTGAGCAATACAATATTCAATATTTCCGTTTTCTTTCTCATCCCCGAGCTTTGCCAGCGTTTTACGACAGATTTCATACCAGGATTCTTCCTTAGCCTTGTTCTTTTTCCGATAACCGCAAATGCACAATCGGTCTTCCGCCCGCGTCAAAGCCACATATAACAAACGCTTGTATTCCTCAAGCTGCAATTCGGATTCCCGTTGCTTTATTTTATCGCAGTTTATGTCATAATCTTTGGAAGAAAGCGGGAAATAAAACAAATCATCCCACAACATTCCGCCTTCTTTTTTAACATTTACCACTCGCACCGTATCCGGAAGAATAACCACCGGAGCCTGCAAACCTTTGGAACCGTGAACCGTCATGACTCTGACCGCATCGGCATCGCTTTGCTCCAGTTCCCGCTTAATCTCAATCTCATCTTTGGCAACCCAATTGATAAAGTTCTGCAAACTCGGAATATGTTCTCTTTCAAAATCAAGTGTCAGATTAATAAATTCATCCAAACCGTCTTCGGCTTCAAAGCCCATTCGTTCCACAAACTTCTTTCGTCCGCCCTGCTTGTTTAAAATATGTGAATACAGCTCAAACGGACGAACAAAATCAGCCATGTCCAAAAGCTCTTGTAACTGTTTGTAAACGTCTTCATACTTATCGGCAGTCCCCAACTTGGACCATAAAGCAACCGGCCCCCGATTATAGCATAAGTCAAACAAGTCATCATCATTCAAACCAAACAGCGGGGATTTGAGAATAGTCGCCAAGGTCAAGTCATCCGTCGGCAAAAGCAAAAACTTTCCAACCGCAACCAAATCCTGAATTGCTATTTGCTCAAGCAGTTTTATCTTATCAACACCGGCAATGTTGACATTCACGTTTTTGCACTCACGAACTAACTCTTCCACAAAGCTGTTACGACGTTGCACCAAAATCATAAAATCTCGATATCTCAACGGCCGATTTTGTGAAACTAACAACTCACCGCCTTCAACCATGGTTTTAATCTTACGGGCAATCTGCTTTGCCAATCTGGAACTTGTGGATTCGCCGGTTTTTCTCTCTACCGGCGGACGCCATCCTTCTTCGTTTTCCCCTTCCAAAGGTTCAATTAACGGCCAGAGCTCCACCTTGCCCCCATCCCCGATACGATACGGAATATGGGTAATATCCTGCCCTTCAAGGACAACGCCTTTTTTGGCGTAATCATCTTGAAAAACCGAATTCACACTATCTAAAACAGCCGCCGTCGAACGGAAAGAAACATCCAAACGAACCTCATCAAAATTTTCCGACTTATGTGAAAAATACTGACGCATACGTTCAAATTCCTGCGGATCGGCTCCCTGAAAACTATAGATGGATTGCTTTCTGTCCCCCACCGCAAAAACCGTGCGAACTTTTTCCCGAGCCCCTTCTCCGACAAAAAACTCTTCCGTAATGGAGCGAATAATCGCCCACTGATTCGGCGAAGTATCTTGAGCCTCGTCAATCAGCACATTGTCGATTCCCCCGTCCAGTTTAAACAACACCCAATCTGCAACGGTTTTATTTTCCAACAGCTTTTTTGTAATGACAATCAAATCTTCATAATCCATTTTAGAATGGATTTTTTTATAGTATTCATACCCGTTGATTAAATCTTCAGCCAAATACAAAACTGCTTTCGTCGAAGTAAAAACCCGCAAAGCCGTTCTTTTTTCTTCCAGTCTCAAAATCCGCTCCGCTTCTTTGGCAAACACCTCAGAAAGTTCCGGATAATCAGCCAAAGCTGCTTTTGTTCCCGCTTTAGCCAACGGTTTTCCATCTTTGGTTAAAAATAAGCTTTTATAGGTTTCATAATCAAATTTTTCGCTTAGTAACAAAGAAAGTTTTTCAGCCTTAGATACATCACTCGGCGTTCCTTTAAACCAGGCATTCATTACCCGACGCAGAATATTTTCATCAATCGCAAACACAAAATCAGAAATCAGTTTTTCTTCCGTATCATCACAACAAACGCCCAAGCGAGCCGCCGTCTCCCTGATTAACTCACAAAAATCCGGATATCCCGCGAATAAAACGGCTATCCTGCTGCGATTGGCGGCAATCGCGTTCATGACTTCCGGAAACTTATATTCGCTGACATTCTGAGTCAAATAAGCCAATGCCTGAGCTGATTGACTTTCCGGCTCGGATTCGATTTTTCTGAGTAATCCCTTTTTTATCTCATCCAAAGCTTCTGACGATGTTCTGTCATCCATAACTTCAAAATACGGAGAAATTTTTGCCTCCAGAGGAAACCTTTTTAAAATCTCCTGACAAAAACTGTGAATCGTCTGAATTTTCATTCCGCCCGGCGTATCCAACAAAACGGCAAACAACTTCCGGGCAGAGGCCTCTAAAGCTTCATAAGCTTTTCTCTCTGAAGGAAGAGAACCTAGCAAAACGAATAATTCCTTATGCAATTCTTCCTCATCGGCAACAGCCCATTTGCTGAGACGTCCGGCAATTCGGGAACTCATCTCCACCGCAGCGGCTTTGGTATATGTCAGGCAAAGGATTTTAGAAGGATGAACCCCGCTTAATAAAATCCGCAACACTCGGTCAGACAAGACCTTGGTCTTACCGGTACCGGCAGAAGCTTCCACCCAAACCGAACGATTTGGATTCGCTGCCTTTCGCTGCTGCCCCGTAGCCAAGCCTCCTCTTTGTTCTTTTCTCTGTTTAAGCTCATTCATCACCGCTCTCCTGAACCGACCATTCCTTAATTCGGGACAAATGTTCATAATCAGAATATTTGGGAGCGTATTTCGGATTTGGCTTGGAAATATAAGGTGTGGTTTCAAAATCAAAAACCGACACCAAATCTTTCAACCGTTGATACGAATTGTCCAACAGCTGCTCCATATTATCGTCAATAACGACTTCTTTGCGTCCCAACTGCCAATAAACAAGCTTTTCCACCTCTTTTGCCGGAATATTTTCAAATCCGCCAAACTTAGCGATTAACCCTTCAATCGGCAGCTGCGGGGCATATCCTCCGGCAACCTCTTTCGGAGAACGAGCTTGTCCGGTTTTGTAATCAATAACATTTATTCGACCGTCCCGCGTTTCATCAACTCTGTCCGCTTTTGCCGTAATCGTAAATTTTCCGGCAGGAGCATCAAAAGAGAAACTTCCCTGAACTTCACTGTTAACCTTGGCAATATCTCGACGATACGGAGCTTCCGTTTCTGTCAGCCAATCAACCGTCTTTTCAAAATTCGGCCACCAAAAAGCCCTTGTCTCTTGAGCAACTTCATTTTCGGCAAAATATTCCCGCCCCAGTTTCAAAAGCTCTTCTTTGGCATTTTGCGGATAAGAAAGCGGAAATTTTTTATTAAACGCCTCCAAAACGGCATGAATAATATTTCCATAATCTTTCATGCTTAAATCCTGTTCCAGCTCGTCCAACGGTTTAAGCTTGAGAATATATTTTGCAAAAATGATATACGGATCCCTCATCCAATTTTCTATCGCACTGGCAGAAAGCTCCCTCGGACGGGCCGAAACCGGCGGACGCGGCTCCGGAGGACATAACCGGACAAATGTCTCGCTGCGATCTAAAAATTTTGCCCAGGAAGAGTAAAGATTATTTTCTATATCATCAATATTAACACCCATGGCTTTTAACACTGTTTCCAGACGCATCCACCACCGCGACTTAACCATCGGCGTTCCCTGAACACGATCGGCTCTGGTCAAATAAACTTGGCTGTTAGCCATCAACTGACCGAAATCATTGGCCAAAACACCGATTATCTTCTCCGGCATCGGAAAACCAAAATCCTTTTTCATCGGACGGGACATCCACGGATCCGCCCCTGCCGGTTTCGGCCAGGCTCCTTCATTAACCTCTCCGATAATAACCGTGTCAAAATGCGTCAACCGAGCTTCAATCGGCCCTAAAATATTTAAACGGGGATGTGTTCCGTATTTCGGACGAACCGTAACACTGGACATCAAAGCCTCTAATAATCCGGCATATTCTTTTGGCTCAATAGTTCCGAGAATATCCGCTTTTTCATAAACAGACGCAATAAATCTGGCTCCGGCTTCTCCGGCCTCTCCCCGCCATAAAATCTGCACCCCTTCTTTATCCGACGTTGAGGCTAAAGCTTCCGCCGACAGAACATGCAAACGGATAAGCTCTTTAAAATCAGCGGACGGCTGTTTCATAATTTCATAAAAATCCCGCAGAAATTCTTTAACAGAAACCACAAAACCGTCTAACTCCTCATCTTCTTTTCCCGAACGCAAAACTTTTTTCTCATATTCCCGAACAAGTTTTCGGATTTCGGCATAAGTCATCTTTGCCGCCGTAAACGGATGCTTCAAAAGACTGAGAAAGTCCACCGGAGCAAAATCGCTTTCACAAGCCTTAACCATTAACCGCAGATAAGCTCCGATAGCCGTTGTTGCCAACGGACGTCCGGCGGAATCATCCACTTTAATTTCCCAGCGTTCCAACTCTGCCGCCACACGGCGAGCCAAATTTCTGTCGGTGGTAACAAGAGCTGTCGTATGTTCCGGAATCTCCAGATTCTCTCTCATAATTAAAGCAATGCTCAAAGCCTCTTGGCGAATATCCGGACAGCTGATAACCTGCAAACCGTCAAAAGCCTCTCGGGAAAGGTGTTTGTTCTTAATATCCCGCCACTTATCCGTCGTCTTGGCCGGACGCATGATTTCTGAAATAAAAACCTCCCGGTTCAAATTGTTCGGCTCAACATAATCTTCAACGTCTTTCCGATCAAATTCCAAATAATCCAACAAATCTTTCAACTCATACTGCGGATTCGTTTCATCAATTTCCGCCCAGCTTTCCACATCCAGATTTTTATCCAAACCGGCAAGAATAAGTTCTCCGTTTTCCAATTCCAAAATGGTCTTTACCAGTTTTTTCATGGCCGGAAAAGTTGCCGTTGTTCCGGCGGCGACAATTCTTTTTTTCGGTGGATTCTTTTTCCACAAATCAGCCTGTGCAGACAACAACTGATTGCGGCGAAAACTCGGATCGACCAAATTCCTTTCTTTTAATATCTCCGGCCAAAAACGGGTAATTATCTCCAAAAACTTGAGTGTTTCCTGCCAATAAGCGGAATATTCTTCCGGCACTAAATTTTTAAGATTATCAAAAGAAAGATTCTCGTTATTCACTGTATCTATGAGGGTTGCCAGCTCCTGAGCCAAAGAACACGCCTGATTTGCCGAAAGCTTTTCCAGTCCAAACTCCGATGGCTTGGAAAGAATGATTTTCGTAAACAAAAGCAGCCTTTCGTTTCTCTCCATTGCCGGAGAAAGTGTTTTGAGAACCTCTGAATTATCAAAACCGGAAATAAGCATCTCATCCTCTTCCACATCCCCAATCGGCATCATACGAGGCAGCATAGTCGGAGAAAGCCCTTTCAAACGCACGAAAGCATCTGCCAAAGCTTTAACGGCTCTTCTGTTTGGCAGCAAAAAGAGAACATCTGCCAGCTCCAAAGGATTATCCTGATATTCAGTTAAAAACTTTTCGGCAAGAACATCCGTAAAAGAACAGGAAGCGGGAATATTAAATATTTTGTTCGTCATAAAATTAACTCTAGGGATTCTTGTCCGGCAAGTCAACAAGATAGAAAAAAATTTGCAGATGATTAACTATAAGGCTTGCAAAATAAACAAAAATTTGTATCTTAAAGCTAAACTTTAATTAAAGAATCACGCACGTATAAAGTAACAAAATGAATTTTAGCCCTGTGGAACATTATAATTACCGCAAAAAAGATATTGATATGCTGGTAATTCACGCGACCCCGTCCACCGACATCATCGGTTCATTCAACCGTTATGAAGTCAGTGCCCATTATGTTATGGATTTAGAGGGTGTAATTACCCAATGCGTTCCTGACCATTTGCGGGCTTGGCACGCCGGAGCCTCTTTTTGGCGGCAGCATGACGGAGACATTAATTCCAATTCCATCGGTATTGAGATTCACAGCCCGTCCATGGGTCAAGAACCTTACAATGAAGCTCAAATTGAATCTCTGCTGGAATTCTGCAAAACTAAAATTAAAGAACACAATATCAGCCCTTATATGGTTGTCGGACATTCGGACATTGCTCCAAACCGCAAACCGGATCCGGGCATAGAATTCCCTTGGAAGAGATTCGCCGACGAAGGGGTCGGATTGTGGTACAACCTCGCTGACGCAAAAAAAATCGGAAACATAAGCACAAAAGACGCTTTAAACCTTATCGGCTATGATACCCGCACAGATGACATGACAGCCGCTTCCGCTTATGCATTCATGCGGCATTACATTCCGCACCGTGTTTATGTTCCGGAACACAAATTGGACGTCATTTCTCAAGTTTATCCGAAAGACTTGGAAAGCCAAAAAATTTTACTAAACGACAAAGTTCTCAATGTTATTGCCAGAGCCGTTGCGTTTAAAGTTCAAGAAACAATCCGCAGAGAACACACTCAAAATAAAGAAGATGTTTTTGCTCTTACCATATCCCCGTTTCAAGATATTTCGCAGGAACAAAAAGAATTATACATCTAAACAAAACCTCCCAATTTTCAGATTGGGAGGTTTTTCTTTATCATCACCTTATTCAAAAATCTTTATAAATTTTTGAAAAGCCCGACCCCGATGAGAAATTGCGGCTTTTTCATCTTTTGTAAAATTTGCAAAAGTCTTCTCAAAACCTTCCGGCATAAAAACAGGATCAAAACCAAATCCGTTGGTTCCGCTTCTTTCAGAAACAATCTTACCGTCAATACGTCCTTCAAAAATTTGCGTTTTCTGCTCCGGAACAGCAAAAGCCAACACACAGCTAAAATGAGCAGACCAATCCAGACTTCCAGATTCTTTCAACTCGTCAATCAAACGTTCCATCGCTTTGTCAAAATCTCTGTTACCGGAAACATCTTCTGCATAACGAGCCGAGTAAACCCCCGGACGTCCGCCCAACGCATCAACACACAAACCGCTGTCATCCGCCAAACAAGCCAATCCGGTCAATTTGGACAACGTATCCGCTTTCAAACGGGCGTTTTCTTCAAAAGTCGTTCCGGTTTCCTCAACATCCGGCAATTTTAAATCCGCGGCAGATAAAACTTCAATATGAAACGGAGCCAACATAGCCTCAATCTCTTTAATCTTACCTTGGTTATGACTGGCAACAACAAGCTTATCTATCTTCACTTACTTAACTCCTAAAGCTTCTTTTTGTTTAGAAATCAAATGTTGAATTCCGTCTTTTGCCAAAGATAAAAGCTCGGAAAAACGCTCTTCTTCAAAAGGAGTCTCCTCCGCGGTTCCTTGAATTTCCACAATCTTTCCGCTTTCCGTCAAAACAAAATTCGTATCTGCCTGAGCATGGGAATCTTCCTCATAGTCAACATCAAGAATACTTTCTCCCTGATAAATTCCGCAGGAAATCGCCGCCACAAACTCTTTAATCGGATTTTCCTTGAGTTTTTTCTCTGACATCAATTTTTGAATAGCCAAATATAACGCAACAAAACTTCCGGTAATAGACGCCGTGCGGGTACCTCCGTCAGCCTGAATAACATCACAGTCAACCACCAGAGAAATATCGTGCATTTTTTCCAAATCCACCACAGACCGCAAAGAACGCCCGATTAGACGCTGGATTTCTTGCGTCCGGCCGGAAGGCTTTTTCAACTCACGAGGAACACGAACCTGTGTAGCTCTCGGAATCATGGCATATTCCGCCGTAATCCAGCCTTTTTTTTGCCCTTTAAGCCATTGCGGAAGCTTTTCTTCCTGACTAACCGTGCAAATCACATGAGTATTGCCGCTCTTAATCAGACAAGACCCTTCTGCATAAGGATTATAATTGGGAATAATTTCAATCTGACGAACTTCGTCGTTTCTCCGTCCTGTATGTCTCATTTTTTAGTCCTCTTTCTTTATATATAAAAAACCGGAGAGTGAGAAAGATAATAAGATTTAAGAAAAAAATACGAAGGAGTGTACAAAAACGTACATGACTGAGTATTTTATTCGAAAAATCTGTATTAGATTTCCACTATACGATTTTTTAAAGGTGTCCGAAACGAAGCAAATTATAATACTTCGATAAAGACCCGCCTTCAACATTCCAACTAAAGTCTTTTTTCATTGCATTGGTTTTCATTTCGCCGATTTTTTCCGGATGACGATAAAATACCGACAAGGCCTTTTGCAGAGTTTCGGCATAAGCGTTAACATTGTTTTTCAGACGCTGAGCCGTTAAATTGCTGCCATACACCCGACGCTTTTCCGTAAAGAAAACTTCTGTCCGGAAACCATCCACACCGTCATCTATCGTATCAACCAAACCTCCGGTAGACATTGCAATCGGCAAAGCTCCTTTGGCCATAGCCTCCATCTGAGTCAATCCGCAAGGTTCGAAACGACACGGCATCATATAAAAATCTGAAGCAAGCTGAATGGCATAAGCAAACTCATCCTTATACCCTCGGAAAACAAAAATTCTCTGTGCCGCCTTTTTACTGACTTCTGCAACTTTGTCTTTCAGTTTTGTCAGCATTTCAAAGTAATTTGCATCACCGGCACCTCCCAAAACAAAAATCGGAAATTCCCGTTTAAACTGGGCATATTTCTCCACTAACTGCAACATAGCCTGTGCGGCAATATCATATCCTTTTTGTTCGACCAACCGACTTGTTGCACAAATAATCGGCGTCGTCGCCGCATTTTTTACCGACTTGGAAATATCTTCAAACTTATAGGTATCAATCAAAGGAATGACTTTTTTACGATAAGCCTCATCGGAAGCGAGCTTAGAAATCAGCTTAATAAACTCTTTTTTATTTTGAAGTTTAACATCCAGATGATTTTCGTCAAAAAACTTAAAATCAAAATCTTCAAAATACTTGTCAATTACCGAAATTTTATCTTTATTTGGAGAGATCAGGGACTTCTCATACCCGTTGACAATTCCGAAAAAGTTTCTGTGGTCTTTGCGAATTTTCAAAATATCGCGAAAATCAAAGCCAAACCCCAATTCTTTGGAAACTTCTTCCAAATAATTCTTAGAAACGGTAACCACCCGGTCTGCCAAGTGAAAATTACAAGATGCTTGATTATAGCAATCATGCACAATCAGTGTGTTTGTTGCTCTCGGATTGGAATTTTTAATCGCCTTGGCATTTTTAAAAACAACCGTTGCCATGTTTTCATATAAAGAGTTCAGTATTTTTGCCGTATTTTCATAATCCCATCCCTGATATCCCAAGTGGTGGGCAACATGAATAATCGGAAGCTGTTTCAATTCATCAGCCAAACCGGCATCCATTTTGCAAATATCTTTTTGGGCAACCGTAAAATACTTCATTAAACCGGAAAGGGCTCCGCTGTGCCAGTCATTGGCAATAAGAACATTCGGACGGGCAATTTCCGGCAATTTTCCCTCAAAGATATTTTTAACCAAAACATAAACCGCTTTTGAGAAAAAGGCGAAACGTTCAACCTCATTAATTCCCGCTTCATTATAAACATAACACCCGTCCTGAGCGGAAGGATTGTTTTTATGAGGATTAATTGAAAAGAAACGATCACTGCTCAAAAAGATATAATCCGTACTGCCGGATTTTCCGGTATAAACAGTAACCTTATACTTAACCAAAGCATATTTATCACCGACAAAAGGAACTTCAATAACTTTAATCTTTTTAACTTTTACGGAAGTTTTTTCAGCTCCGAAATAGACACCTCCGTCCAGATGAGCTTTTTTCTTTCCAGTATCACCCAAATACATTGGCGTAACCACACAAAGACAGTCGCCGTTTTTCCCGTAAACTGAATTAAAAACATCCGGAAGCTCGGAAGCAATCATTCCCAAACCTCCCCATTTCATAAAAGTGGCCGTTTCGGAAGAAATCATCCACGCATTAACCTTGTCAATGACCGGCCATTCATTTTTCCCCAGACACTGTTTTTTAGCAAAATTTTGGATTTCTGAGAGATTGGGATTATTAACAACATTATATGTAACGGGAAATTTTTTCTTATTAAAACCTTTTGGCAGAGGTTTGCAAATATTTTGACTTTCTGAAGCAGCAGACAACGATACCATTTTTAATCTCTCAACATCTAAAAATAATTAAGTTCATTATAACAACATCTTTACAAAAGTATAGCTTTTTAATCTATAAAAAACTTCTGCTCTTGACTTGTTATACTTTAATCACTAAATTTCCTAATATATACACACCTTGCAAAATAATTTAAAGAGGAAAAAGATGAAAAAGGATAAAAAAGACTTCAAAAATGAGGAAGAAAATTTAGAGGAAGAATTAAACGAAGCCTCAGAAGAAATCGCCGAAGAAGAAACCTCTGATGAAGCCGAGGAATTCAACGAAGAGCTGGAAAAACTCAAAGCAGAAAACCGCCAATTAAAAGAAGATTTCCTTCGGGCTTACGCCGATGCCGAAAACACCAAAAAACGCTGTGCTCAGGAAATTGAAAAAAACAACAAATACGCTGTTTCATCTTTTGCCAAAGACTTGCTTCCCGTCGCCGACAACCTTCATCGGGCAATTGCCGCCGTTACGGAAAACAGCAATGAAAACTGTGACGCATTGCTCAAAGGTGTGGAATTGACGGAAAGCGAATTAATGAAAGTTTTTGACAAATTCGGCATCAAAAAAATGGAAATTTTAGACACTGTTTTTGATCCGAATTTCCATCAAGTTATTCAAGAGGTCGAAGACAAAACCAAACCGGCCGGAACAATCATTGCCGAAGTTCAAACCGGATATATGATTAACGACCGTATTTTAAGAGAAGCCATGGTCGTTGTAACCAAATAAAATCATGTAGATTTAAAACTCAAAAGACTTCTCAGGTAAGAGAAGTCTTTTTTTTAATAAGGCTAAAACATTAAAGTTCAAAAACCAGGACCGGGCGGACGTAGTAATTGTTATGCTTAAAGTCGTAGCTGTAGCCACCAAAATCCATGCACAATAGCCAAGAACCGTGACTACCGTACTCTGTAGACGACCAGTGCAAACCGTTTAATTTCGCAACCTTTAACCGACACAATGCTTGGTTAATAATCTTCTTGTTAGGCTGAATAGCTTTCCATTCGTCCAATGACGGAAGAAACGCTTCTCCGGCTTTAACTCCGTCTCGGGCATACTTGGCACACCACTCAGCAGCTTCGGCTTTCTTACCTTGTTCTTTAGCAACCGCCAAAATCTCTTGTGTTGCCTCGAAACCGGAAGAAATACTCCTGGTATCAACCTCCAGAAAATCACTCGACCATGGTATACTTGTTTCCCGCAAGCAAACACATAATACCCGCCGGCCAATGATTGCTCCGACTACCGATGTAATTTGTTTACCCGGAATAATTTCCACAGAGATTAAACCATCGCTATAAACAAACATTCCGGGAGAGATATTACCTATAATGTCAGGAGTGTCCCTTTTCAAACCGGTTGATTCAACATCTCTTAACTTGACCTTTCCGGATGCAAGCCAGTTTTTTACAACCTCTTCAGGAGTGAAACCAAACTCTGTGATTACCTTCTCCAGCAAATTGAAATTTTTCATAATGATACTATTATTTAATTTGACAAAATTATTATAAAGAAAAATACATTTTGAATGCTTAATTTACTATAAATCTTATACTCTGTCAATTATGTTTTAGACAAAAACAAAGCACAAAAAAGACCTTCAAACGAAGGCCTTTTTTAATGCTAAAGAACTTCTCTGCGTCCGACATGGTCTGCGGCAGAAACCACACCTTCCTCTTCCATTCGGTCGATGATTGAAGCCGCTCGGTTGTAGCCGATACGCAACCGGCGTTGAATATAGCTGGTTGAAGCCTTTTTATCGTTACGGACAATCTCTACCGCCTGACGATACAGATCATCATCACTGTCTCCGCCGCTAAAATCGCCTTTGTCAAAAACCGAGCCCTTGTCTTTTTCGTTAAGCTCGCCTTGTGTAACAGCTTCCACATACTCCGGAGCTTTTTGGGATTTTAAAAACTCAACAATTTTCTCAACTTCACTGTCCTTAACAAAACTTCCGTGAACACGTATCGGGCGTTGTCCGGCCGGCATATAAAGCATATCGCCTCGACCGAGAAGTTGTTCGGCACCTTGCTCGCCCAAAATCGTCCGGCTGTCGATTTTGGAAGTAACCTGAAAACTGATACGGGTCGGGAAATTGGCCTTAATCGTACCGGTAATAACATCCACGGAAGGACGTTGCGTAGACATAATCAAATGCAGTCCGGCGGCACGAGCCATCTGAGCCAAACGCTGAATAGCCGCTTCCACTTCTTTTCCTGCAACCAACATCAAATCCGCCATTTCATCCACCACAATTACAATATATGGCAGCGGTGTCAAATCCAAATTTTGCTCTTCATAAATCGGTTTACCCGTTTCGGAATCAAAACCCACCTGAACCGTCCGTTTGACCGTTTTTCCGCTGGCACGCAATTCCGCCAGTTTCTGATTATAACCGGCAATATTACGAACATTCATCTGAGCCATGGCCCGATAACGGTCTTCCATTTCCTTAACCGCCCATTTAAGACCGATAACCGCCTTTGCCGGATCGGTAATCACCGGTGTCAACAAATGCGGAATACCGTTATACATCGAAAATTCCAACATTTTCGGGTCAATCATAATCAGTTTGCACTCATCTGGACGCATACGGAACAACAAAGACAAAATCATTGAGTTGACACCGACGGATTTACCGGAACCGGTTGTACCGGCAACCAACAAATGCGGCATTTTTGCCAAATCGGCATAAACATTCCGACCGCCGATGTCTTTACCCAAAACAATATTCAAATCATTTTTGGATACTTTGAAATTATCATCCTCAAACAATTCGCGAAGCCATACGGTTTCCCGGTTGGAATTCGGCATTTCAATACCGATGGTGTTTGACCCCGGAACAACGGCAATACGAACGGAAACAACCGACATCGAACGGGCAATATCATCCGCCAAACCGATAACTCTGGCGGTTTTTGTCCCCGGAGCAGGTTCAAGCTCATACAATGTAACCACCGGCCCCGGACGAACTTTAACGATTTTTCCGTTAACCCCAAATTCTTGTAATACATTTTCCAGATCACGGGCTATTTTATCCAGTTCTTTTTCAGAAATCGCATTGCCTGATTTCTTTTCCGGCTTGGAAATCAAGTTAATGTCCGGATACTGATAACCGTCATCAACCGGAGCCACATTAACCGCCAATTTCTCAACAGACTTGCTGTCATCCTTAAGTTTTGGCTCTTTTCGGACTTTAGGTTCTTTGTTTTTCTTTCTGCGGTTGTTATTTTCCGCTTCTTCCGAAACTTCCCGTTTTTTGAACAACGCCTTTATTCCCAAACCAAAGAATTTAAATCCGGCAACAATTCCCATAACAACGGCGGCAAAACATCTCCACCAGCTTTTATAAGTAATGCCGGCGGCATAATTAAATCCTAACCAGGCCAAGACAAACAAAATTCCGGCAACAATCTGTTTACTGTAAGCATAAGTGTATAAACTATTGATAAAGCTCATCAAATGAGAAGCACAAAACTTTCCGGCAATACCGCCCAACTTAGCAGCACCCCATTGACTTGGCAGCAAAGCCAAAAAAGCGGCAAAGAAAAGAACCCCTGAAATAAATGCAAATAAGCGGGAATAAACATTCACAAACTCCCGCAGTCTCAGAAAATTATATCCCCACATCATCGGCACAATCAGAAAAACCGGCAAAGCAACACCAAACCAAGACAACGTAAAACCGGCACTTGCCGCCCCGAAAACGCCCAGATAATTCTGAACATCGCCGGCAGACGCCACATTATAAGAACTGTCGCCCTCATCAAAAGAAAAAATACTGGCAATCACCGCCAGACACAAAGTAATCAAAAGTGCCCCGAATAAACGCCAAACCAATTTTGTCAGAAAAGTTTTTTCTTTTTTCTTGTTTTTACCCTTTGCCATCATCTCACCTTATCGATTCACTGTTGCCTGAATTATACGGCGTAAATCATCAAAAGATTGTTAATAAACACTTGGATAAAATGATAAAATTGATTAAAAACTTGACTTTTTACACAATTCCGCTAAAGCTGAATCCCGATATATTTAATAATATAAAGGTTTTTTATTGATGAAATATACATTTGTATTTCCCGGTCAAGGTTCACAATTCGTGGGTATGGGAAAAGAACTGGCTGACAATTTTCAGTCCGCCAAAGAAGTATTTCAGGAAGTCAATGACGCCATCAATCAGGATTTATTCAAATTAATGACCGAAGGACCGGAAAACGAGCTGACGCTGACCGCAAACGCCCAACCGGCCTTAATGGCCAATTCTATGGCGATCGTCCGCATTTTGGAAAAAGACTTCGGAATCAAACTCAAAGACAAAGCGGCTTTTGTCGCCGGACACTCTCTGGGCGAATATTCTGCCGCTTGTGCCGCCGGCGTGTTCTCTCTTGAAGACACGGCAAAACTGCTTCGCATCCGCGGCGACGCCATGCAAAAAGCCGTTCCGGTCGGTGTTGGCGGAATGGCCGCCGTTATGGGAATGTCTTTCAAAGATGTTTCCGCTCTGGCTGAAGCTGCCGCAGACGGAAAATACACCTGCGTTGCCGCCAATGACAATTCTGACGGTCAGGTTGTTCTTTCCGGCCACATTCAGGCAATTGAAAAGGCTGTTGAAATAGCTCCGGAATTCGGTGCCAAAAGGTGTATTAAACTTCCGGTAAGTGCTCCGTTTCACAGTCCGTTAATGCAGCCTGCCGCAGAGGTTATGGCTCATGCATTAATGCAGGTTAAGGCTCATAAACCGGAAATTCCGCTCATTTCAAATGTTCTGGCTTATGCCGTCAATGACGAAAAAGAAATCGTTAAAAGATTGATTGAACAAGTAACCGGTTCTGTCCGCTGGAGAGAAAGCGTCCTTTACATGAAGGAAGAAGGCGTAACCGATGTTGTTGAACTTGGAGCGGGAAAAGTCCTCTCCGGAATTATTAAAAGAAGTGATAAAGAAATGAATGCTTTTTCGGTCGGCACTGTTGCTGAGATTGAAGCATTGGCTAAAGATTTATAATAACTTTAAAAGGAAAACAAAATGTTTGAATTACATGATAAAGTAGCTTTAATTACCGGTGCTGCCGGCGGTCTGGGCGACAAAATCGCCCGCACATTGCACAAACAAGGTGCAACTCTGGCTTTAACGGATATGCGTGCCGAACCGATGGAAAAACTCAAAGCCGAACTCGGCGACCGTGTAGAAGTTTTCACCGCTAATCTGACTAATCCGGAAGATGTTAAAAACCTCGTTTCTCAGGTTGAAGAAAAACTCGGCCGTATTGATATTTTGGTCAACAACGCCGGCTTGACTCGTGATAACCTCTTCATCCGCATGAGCGACGAAGATTGGCAGTTGGTTTTGGATGTTAACCTTTCTGCAGGTTTCAAATTGGCTAAAGCTGCCGTTCGCGGTATGATGAAACGCCGTTTCGGTCGTATCATCGGTATCGCTTCCGTTGTCGGTGTTACCGGAAACGCCGGACAAGCCAACTATTCCGCTTCCAAAGCCGGTATGATTGCCATGAACAAATGCTTGGCACAAGAAGTCGGTTCCCGCGGCATTACCGTAAACTCAATTGCTCCAGGCTTTATCAGAACACCGATGACTGATGTTTTGCCTGAAGACGTAAAAGCCGCCCTGTTGGCTAAAATCCCTGAAGGTAAACTCGGCGAAGCTCAGGATATTGCCAATGTTGTAGCCTTCCTTGCTTCTGACGAAGCTCAGTACATTACCGGCCAGACGATTAACATCAACGGCGGTATGGCTATGATTTAGTCTCGAAGTTACTTCGAATACGAAAGCCCGCCTAAATAAGCGGGCTTTTTTAATTGCAAATTAATCTGTTTGCTTTATTATTTCTCTTGCGGTTCAGAGGTGAACTGCGGAGTGTCAGAGCTCCTTGAAAACAACAAACTACTCCTCTATGGGGGAGCTGGGGACATAAGGCTATGCTCGAATAACCCAGACTGCGTTTTCACAGTTCTGAACTCCCTCACCTTATTTTCTTAATAAGGTGAGTTTTGTTTTATATAAACAAATTAAGGAGTTTGAAAATGAGTAAAAGAAAAAACCGTCCGTTTAACACAAACTTTGCCGAACGCAATCCGGAAACAACCGTTTTGCTTGGTCGGCAGATTGAACAAATCCGAACCGATAACAATTATTCCGTTACCGAACTATGCGACATTCTTGACTTCCAGCCCGACCGCTGGATTGAGATTGAAAACGGCAAAACTTTCGCCCTTGCCTATCTGACTCGTTTTGCCAAGTTCTTCAAAAAGAAAATTAAAATTGAACTTATCAGATAAAATAAAAGCCCCTTAATCAAGGGGCTTTTATTAAATAGCCAGTAAAAATTTACAAATATCCCGACGGATATCCGGACGTTGTTTTCGAATATTGGCAATCAAAATAATTTCCTCATTTGACAACTTTGTCCGTTCCGCTTCCAAAATGTCTTCAAAAAAATCCTGTAAGCCAATTCCCAATGCGTCGGCAATTTCCACTAATTTAGAACAACTGATACGGTTTTGGGCTCGTTCATATTTCTGTATCTGTTGAAACGTTAATCCGACCCGACCCGCCAAATCCATTTGGGTAATCCCTTTCATTTCCCTAAAAAGCCTCAACCTGCGACCAATCTCGGCATCTATTTGTCTGGTTCGTTCTGTTCCTCTTTTCATATATTTTGCTCCTGTCTGCTAAATAACTTTAACACACCTCATTTGAATAATACATATATTACGAGAATTTTTTTAACATTACAAATAAATAATTAATGTATTACAATTGAAAATTGAAACACTCTTCTTTAAGCTCGCAACCTGAAATTTGTAACGTTCGACTCAATTTTTCATTTTTAACTCCGCCCAGCCGTTCATAAAAAATTGTTGCCGGAAGGTTCCCTTCCGCAATAAACAAATAAAAAGGTTTATAACCGATAAACGCTCTGAAAGCATCAACCAACATCCGGCCTATTCCTTGTTTTTGCTTCTCCGGATGAACATACAAAGCATAAATTTCATAGTTATAATCAGAAAAATTATCCCGACCTTTACCTCCGGTTAAATATCCGCAGATTTTTCCGGCCCCATCCTCAGCCACCCATGCTCGGATTCCCCTTGTTTCCGCTGTTTCAATAGTTTTTCGCCAATTGGAAATTCTCCGGTCGTCAATCTTTTTTTCCGCCAAGAGTTCAGCGGGTATAATTCCTTGATAAGCAGAATGCCATGTTTCCACATTAATTCTGGTTATTTCTTGCTCATCACCAACTTTTGCCAATCTTATCTTCATCTTTTCTCTCTGAAAAAGCTCCTCCCGGACTATCCGGGGGGGTTCGGGATACAAAATAAGGCAGGATTTTAACCCTGCCTTAAAACGGATATCTTTACTTTTTATACAAAGAACGAGGAACATAATGCGTGTGCAGCAGTTCGTGTGCTTTGTGAGAACCGGCCTTACCCAAATACTCATCATACAAGGTTTTAACCGCCTCGTTTTTATGAGACAAACGGTTTCTGGCCTGCAAATCTTCATTAAGCAAACCTTTGGCACGTTTTTGACGAATATCATCGGTAATACCTCTCGGTTTAGACTGTCCCGGCATCATTACTCGAGGCTGTCCGCCGCCGGCAACACATCCGCCCCGACAAGCCATAACCTCTATAAAGTGATAAGGCATCTCTTCCCCGTTTGCTTTAGCCTCGCGAACACGGTTTAAAACTTCTTCCACATTACCGATACCATGAGCAACGGCAATCCGCACCTTGGTTCCTTTAATGTCGATTTCAGCTTCCTTGATTCCTTCCAGACCTTCAATTTCCGTGAAATTAATATCTTTCAGTTCCTCTCCGGTAATATAGTAGTAAGCCGTACGCAAAGCCGCCGTCATAACACCGCCGGTTGTTCCGAAAATTGTTCCGGCACCGGAATACTCGCCTAACGGAGAGTCTGCTTCTTCTGCCGCCAAATCACGGAAACTGATACCGGCCTGTTTAATCATGCGGGCCAGCTCACGGGTCGTCAAAGAAACATCCACGTCTTGGAAACCGGAACTGCTCATATCCTCACTGCGAACGATTTCCCATTTTTTAGCGGTACAAGGCATAATCGAAATAACTCGAATTTTAGCCGGATCAATCGCCATTTTCTCGGCATAATAAGTCTTTGCCAATGCACCGACCATAGATTGCGGAGACTTACAGGTTGAGAAGTGAGGAATCATATCATGATGATATTTTTCTAACAAATCCACCCAGGCCGGACAACAAGAAGTCATCATCGGCAGGCTTTCCGGATTATTCTTAAAGCGTTCCACAAATTCGGAAGCTTCTTCAATAATCGTCAAATCGGCACCGAAGTTGGTATCAAAAATCCGCTTGAAACCCAAACGACGCAAAGCCGCATAAGTTTTTCCCGTCAGATTCTCGCCAAATTCATAGCCGAATTCTTCGCCGATAGCCACACGAACTGCCGGAGCAATCTGAACAATTGTGTAAATATCTGGATCATTCAGCATATCCCAAACTTTTTGGGTCTCGTCATATTCGACAATCGCCCCGGTCGGACAGTGAGCGGAACATTGACCGCATTTGATACACGGACTGTCGGCAAGATTAATACCTCCGGCCGCCGTAATTCTTGTTGCCAAACCACGATTAAGATAACTCAAAGCCCACACATTCTGCTGATTTTGGCAAACCTCGACACATCTGCCGCAAACAACGCATTTCGAAGAATCCAAAACAATGGATTTAGTAGAATCATCCAACGGATATTTTTTATTCAGGCTTGGCAGTTTGGAATTTGAGATTCCGAAAGTATTGGCCAAATCCTGAAGCTCACAATGTCCGGAACGAATACAAGTCAAACATTCGTTCGGGTGATTACTCAAAATCAGCTCCAAAACCGTTCTGCGAACATTCACAATCTCAGGATCGGAAGTGATAACCTCCATTCCTTCGCTGACAGGCGTACAGCAAGAACGTAAAATTCTGCCGTTAACCTTAACAATACAAATACCGCATCCGGCTGTCGGATCAACATCCGGATGTTTGCAAAGGGTAGGAATATCAATTTGGACTTTTCTTGCCGCATCAAGAATAGACGTACCGGCAGGAACTTCAACTTCATGATTGTCAATTTTCAGTTTTACCATCTTATTTCTCCTCTGCCTCTGAATTATCTTTTTTACCTTCGCCTACCTTTTCCAGATATTCATTCTCATAGAATTTCAGCGTTGATAAAACAGGGTTCGGAGCTGTTTGACCCAAACCACACAGCGAAGCTTTTTGCATAGCCGTCGCAATTCGCTTCAAATCGGCAATATCTTGTTTGGTTCCTTTACCTTTATTAATTTTTTCCAAAAGCAACAACATCTGCTTTCCGCCGATACGGCACGGAGCACATTTACCGCAGGATTCGTCAACCGTAAAATCAAGATAAAAATTAGCGATATTAACCATATTGGCAGTCTCATCCATAACAATCATACCGCCGGAACCCATGATTGAACCGACTTTTTTCAATTCTTCGTAACATACCGGCAAATCCATATATTCCAAAGGAATTACGCCTCCGGAAGGACCTCCGGTCTGAACGGCTTTCAACTTCTTACCGTTTGGCACACCACCGCCGATTTCCTCAACAATCTCACGAATGGTTGTTCCCATCGGAACCTCAATCAAACCGGAATGTTCAACCTGTCCGGTCAAAGCAAACACTTTTGTCCCCTTAGAAGTTTCCGTTCCGAAAGAAGCAAACCAGTCAGCCCCTTTCAGAATAATGGTCGGGATATTCCCCAAAGTCTCCACGTTGTTAACACAGCTCGGTTTTCCCCACAAACCTTTATCCGTCGGATAAGGAGGACGAGGTCTCGGTGTTCCGCGTTTGCCTTCAATAGAGTGAATCAAAGCTGTTTCCTCACCGCAAACAAACGCTCCGGCACCCAAACGAATATCAATGTTAAAACAAAAATCCGTTCCCATAATGTTATTACCTAACAAGCGGGTCTTTTTACAAGCTTTAATCGCTTTTTCCAAACGTTCCACCGCCAACGGATATTCTGCACGGACATAAAACCATCCTTCCGTTGCCCCAATGGCATAAGCGGCAATCATCATACCTTCAATAACGGCATGCGGATTTCCTTCCAAAATGGAACGGTCCATATAAGCCCCCGGATCGCCTTCATCTCCGTTACAGATAATGAATTTTTCATCCACAGTCGGCGTTTTGGCTGCAATTTCCCACTTCATACCGGTAGAAAAACCACCGCCCCCGCGGCCGCGAAGACCGGACTTTTTAATCTCCTGAACCACATCTTCCGGCTTCATCGTTTTCAAAACTTTTTCCAAAGCCAGATAGCCGCCGTGAGCGATGTATTCCTGAATATCTTCCGGATCCAAATGTCCGGCTTCTTTCAAAACAACTTTTTCCTGCTTGGTAAAGAACGGCAGATCCAATGACAGAATATGCTGAGCCAAAAATTCAGGGATTTCAAATATCTCGCCCTCTTTAAGTTTCAAAGCCGGAGCAATATGTTCCGTAACAATCATACGGGCAACCAACGGTTCCAAACGCTTGTACAAAACGTCTTTCTGCCCCTTGATTTCTACTCTCATCAACGGACCTTGGGCACACAAT
This sequence comes from Alphaproteobacteria bacterium, assembly GCA_048463395.1. Classification (GTDB taxonomy): domain Bacteria; phylum Pseudomonadota; class Alphaproteobacteria; order RF32; family CAG-239; genus JAGAJR01. The sequence continues at coordinate 102,024 of DBFWPL010000023.1, forward strand.
CCCATACATCCGGTCGGAACAATACGAACCTGTCCTTCCAAATCATGATCAGTCAAAGCGGATTTTACAATGTCGATAATATCATCACTTCCCGAAGATTTGCATCCGGTGGAGTGGCAAATATAAATATTACAGTCAAACCTCTCCATATCCTTGTTTTTTTCTTTAGAGATTTCATGAATATCAAATCTTTTATCAATATTTGCGTCAGCCATAGTCCTTACTCCTTATCATCCGCAAGTTTGTTTCTCCACTCGTCCAGAATATTACGAACATCTCCCGGAGTAACACGACCGTAAGTTTTGCCGTTTACAACACAAACCGGAGCCAGACCGCAACAGCCGACACAACGGACACACTGCAAATGGAACATACGGTCAGCCGTACTTTCTCCTTCACCGATACCCAGCTCTTTTTTAAATTCTTCCAGAACTTTGTCGTTCCCTTTTAAATAACAAGCCGTACCAGTACACACTGAAATTACGGCTTTTCCCGGAGCTTCTAACTTGAAGAAGTTATAAAAAGTAAGCACTTCATAAATCCGTGCCAAAGGAATATTCATTCCGACAGCGATTTCCATCGCATCGTCCCACGGAATATATCCTTTTATATCTTGAATTTCATGCAAAGCCATAATTAATGACCCGCGTTTCTTCCGCCACTTTGCAGCGACTTGGGAAGCAACTGACCCTTCACTCATTAATTTCACCCTTCTTTATTAAAGTTCAAATTATCCAATCCAAACAAACTATTCGACTGGAGGGTTATTTTTTCATAAAAATGATAATAACAGGATATTCGTAAAGAAATCCTTATTCAAGAACTATTTAATTTTGGGAATTTTTTCTTAATAAACGAAAAGACTTAATCGCCGATACTGTGAACAGGTCTTTGGTATGTTTGAGAGTTCGTATGTTCACCTTCCGAAGAATGAACACGATTCTGTTCTGCTTCAAAACGGGTTACCTGAGCCTTATCTTTTGGATTAACACCTTTTCGCAGCATTTTAATTTCCTCAGGGGACAATTTTTCATTCTCCTTGGATTTTTTCTTATCACCGTTCTGCCCCTTGGACGGAGCATCTATTTCATTAAGCTTACGGTCAATTACATCTTGATTCTGACCGCTTAATCTGGCTATATCATTATCCTTAACTTGTTTTGCCACATTCTCGGTTTTGCTCTTAACTTCTTCTACTTTTTTATCGGCTTCTTTTTGAGCATTTCGAACTTCTCCGTCAGCTTTTACAACTTCTTTATTACCCTTCTGAGGTCTGTCTAAAATCATTGTTTGATTATTTTCATCTTGATTTCTCAATTCATTTCTTTTTCTAACTCTTTGACGTAATTTATCAATTTTCTCTTTTCTGGCGTTATTGGTTTCATGATGAGAGGTCAATCCTTTAATTTCCTTATTGACCGCATTATTCTTGGCCTCAATATCCGCAATTTCTCTCTTTTCCTGTTTTTGAGCTTTTTTATTTTCTTTTTCTAATCTCTCTCTGGCTTCTTTTTCCGCTGCTAAACGTTCGTTTCTTCTGGATTCTTGATTTCTCTTATTGGTTTCCCTTTTATTTCTTGCTTCTTCTTGTCGTTTACTTTCCTTCCGTTGAGAATTTTCGCCTTGTTTTTGATTAATTTTCAAAGCTTCTCTTAACCGTCCAAACCATTCTTTTAATTTATGGGGCTTAACGGTTCTGACCTTTTGCTGGCTGACTTCGGTTTCTCGGGATTTTGCCACATATTTCTTTTTGGCTCTGGATCCTTTAGTCATGCTGTCATTCCGATCTGCCATATTTTTTCTCCAAAAAAGCATCATTTTTGTCCATTATAGCATAAAAATATTAAAACAACAATTAATAACCATATTAAATTTATTAAAAATCTTTGGCAGAAACAAAAAATTTTAGTGTTTTTCTAATATATTTTGTTTATAATCCCCGCTATGAAGAAACTTAACCTATACATAGTAAAGCAAATCATTGTTGGATTTCTGCTGGTAACCTTTTCCCTGATGTCAATCATCTGGCTCACCCAATCCCTCCGTTTTGTTGAACTTATTACCAACAAAGGTTTGCCGGTCAGCATTTTTGTAAAAATGACTTCCCTGCTCATGCCGCGTATCTTCATTATCCTTTCGCCTATTTCTCTTTTCGTCTCCGCATTGTTTGTTTATAACCGGATGATTGCAGACCGGGAACTTTCGGTCATGATGGCAGCAGGAATCAGCCCTTGGCAATGTGCCAAACCGGCTTTTTATGTCGGAATACTTATGACCCTGTTTTGCATTTATACCAATAACATCGGCATTCCGGCTGCGGAAAAAGCTTTTAACGAACTGGAATGGCAAGTAAAAAACGACGTTTCGCATCTGATGTTCCGCGAAGGCGAATTTACCACAATGCAAAACAATTTAACCGTTTTTATTACCACACATGAAAAAGACGGCTCAATCAGCGGAATTCTCGTTAATGATGAAAGAAACCCTAAAACAAAAGTAACCCTGTCAGCAGAAAAAGGACGGATTGTTTACACGGAAAAAGGTCCGAGAATCATTATGATTAACGGTGTCCGACAAGAAATCAGCCGTACCGGCTCTCAGTTTTCATCGCTGAGCTTTGACCGCTACTCGGTAGACTTCGGAACCGTCGGATCTAAAAAAGCCAAAGAAACCGGAGCCAGAGAAAAAAGTCTTTGGGAACTTTTAACGGCAAAAAAAGACACAAATCTGACCCCAAAAGAAGTAAACCGCTATATTGTAGAAGGTTGCCGCAGAATTTTGACTCCGTTGTACAATTTGCTTTTTGCTTTAGTTGCCTGTACCGGACTTTTGGTCGGAAACTTCAACCGCAGAGGACAAACCAAACTGATTTCCGTATCAATTGTTTCTATGGTTATAATTCAGGCCGGAGATTTAGCTTTCGGAAACATCTCCGTTAAACATCTGTATTTTCTGCCTCTGTTATTCATAAATTTCTTTATCCCGCTGACAATTTGTATTTATATGCTCTTATTCTATAATCCGGCAGCACAAAGAAAAAAACTTAAAGGACCGGAAAATAATGAATAAATCCTTTTTCAAATCATTACTGCTTATGGCTGCGGGATGTTTTTTGAGCGAAACTTCCGGAGCTTTTGCCCAATTATATGTAGATGCCGGAACTCTGCCTGACAACGACAAAAAGAAAATATCTCCTTATGTTGCCATTAATCCTGAAAAAAACATAACCAATGTTTTCCCAACAGTTGAAAACAACGATAATAAAATTGAAACGGAAACACCGGAGATTTATTTCAGTGCCGACGAGTTGGAAGACAATCAGGATTTAGAAACCATAACCGCCAGCGGAAACGTCAACATTATCCGCAAAAACCTCAGCCTGATAGCAGATAAAGTAATTTATAATCAAAAAGATGATATAATTACCGCTGTCGGAAACGTAACCCTTGTGGAAGAAAACGGAAATGTTATGTTCTCGGACTATGTTGTCTTAAGCGACAAAATGAGCCGGGGAGAAATGCAAAATATTAAGGTCATCATGAAAGATGAAACCCGCATGGCCGCAAGAAAAGTCCGACAATTAAAAAACAAAAATAAAATTCTGGATAAGGTCGTGTATTCTCCTTGTAATGTCTGCAAAAATACGGATCCTCTTTGGCAACTAAAAGCCCGACAAGTAAAACATGACGCGGAAAGCCAAGATGTATATTACAAAGACACTTTTCTTGAGGTAAAAGGTGTTCCGGTATTTTACACACCGTTTTTCTCACATCCGGATCCTCAGGTAACCAGAAGAACCGGTTTTCTGCCGCCGAAAATTTCCAGCAACAGCTACCTCGGAGCAGCAGTTCAGCCTAATTATTTCTGGGATATTTCCGATAATGAAGATTTCTTGTTTTCTCCGATTTTAAGCTCTGACAAAGGTCTCATCCTAGGCGGAACATATCGCAAAAACTTCTATCGAGGCGACGTTAATTTCAGCGGTACAATCATGACCGACAAAGACAACGATGAAAACCGCGGCAATCTCTTTGGAACCGCCCGTTATGAAGTAAATGATTTCTGGTTGGCTGATTTGGATATTAATTACGCTACTGACGGAGCTTACCTGAAAGACTTGTCTCTCCCTAAAAAAGATGATGCTTGGCTGACCAGCAGAGCCAGAATGCAAGGATTTGACAACCGAAATTATGCTGCGATTGAGGCTTATTATTACAAACAAATCAGCAGCAGTCTCATCAAATACGACAAACCTTACGTTGTTCCTGTTCTCACTTACGAAAACATCAGTGAACCGGGAGCTTACGGCTCATACGGTAAAACAACTTTTGACTTTGCTTCCGTCTACAGAGAACAAGATGACTCCTCACAAAGAGCAACAATGATTAACTCTTGGGTATTACCGTATACCAGTCCTTACGGTGAAAAATACCGAATGGTTGCATCCCTGAAATCAGATTTATATTACGTTGACAACTATCTTAACCCTCAAGATGAAATCTATACGGGAACCGTCGGCAGAATGATGCCTCAAGTCGGTTTAGAGTGGAAACTGCCTTTTGTCCGAGCAACGGAATCTTCACGGCAGATTTTGGAACCGACCGTTGTTGCCGTCGCAGCACCAAACGGCGGAAACAAAATTAATAAAATTCCAAATGAAGACAGTATGAATATTGAACTTGACGATACAAACGTCTTGGATTTGGACCGTTATGCCGGCTATGACCGAAACGATACCGGCAGCCGTGTCAGCTATGGTTTAAACTGGAGTTCTTACGGAGACATAACAGGACGTTCTTCAGCCTTCATCGCCCAAAGCTATTATTTTGATTCGGACGAAAGCTTTTCCCGCAGCATGGGAACCAAAGAACGTTTCAGTGATTATGTCGGACGAATTTATGCCAACCCGCATAAGTATCTGGACTTAAACTATCGTTTCCGCATGGATAAAGACAACTTCAAAATGCAATACAGCGAACTGTCAACAAGTATCGGTCCTGAAATTTTCAGTTCTTATATCTCTTATATATATTTGCAGGGAAAAGGCCGCGAAACCATAAAAGAAGGCTATAACGAACGTAAAGAACTTTATCTGGCTTTCAAATCCAAACTAACCAAAGACTGGAGCATTGAAATCTTCGACCGTATAGATTTGGCTCCAAACGGCGGAACATTAGAATACGGCGGAAACATAATTTATGAAGATGAATGCTTGAAGTTAATAACATCTCTGCGTAAATATAACTCAAATTACAACGAAGAATATGACAGCGACGGAGGAAACTACGAAATAAGTTTCTCCTTCCTGCTTAAAACACTCGGTGGATTTGGCTCAAACTAAACTAAAAGGAGAAAATCATGATAAAAAAAATAATGCTGGTTTTGGGATTGGTGCTTCTTTCAGCTCCGGCACAAGCCTATGATTTCTCTTCGTTAAACACCGCCCGACCATCTCCCGAGTCCGGAAAATCCGTTGTTTTCAAAAAAGCCGCCCCGACACCGGTTGCCGCTCCCAAAGAAGAACCGGCTCCTCAGCCGTCGGCTCCTGTAATTCCGCAAAGAATAAAACTTTATAATGACGATATCAAAATCGTTGCTTTGGTAAACGGAGAAATCATTTCAACCAAAGATATGGAAAACCGAGTCAACGCCTTTGTCATGACAACACAAATTCCGCTTAATCATCAAACAAAAAACATGATTAAACAACGGGTTTTGCAAGCTGCGATTGATGAAAAATTAAAAATTCAGGATGCTGAAAAGAACGGAATCAATATCAGCGAAAAAGAAATAGATTCATCGATTCGCAATTTTGAATTAACTAACAAAATTCCGTCCGGACAACTAAAAAGCATCTTAAAAAAAGAACAGGTAAGTGAAGATGTTTTCCGCAGCCAGATGAAATCCGACCTGGCTTGGATAAGATTGATAAAAAGAAAAACCGCCGTTGATGCCCGACCAACCGCTAAAGAAGTCGAAGAAGCCATTCAAAAAGCAGAAAAAGACGCTTCTTTCCGTAAATATAAAGTTTCAGAAATCGTTATTCCGGTAAAAGAAGCCCAAAACATTCAGGCTTTGGTCTCCAACTTACGCAGTGATCCGAGATTCGAACTTTATGCCATGCAGTTTTCCCAAAGCCCAAGTTCATCCAGCGGCGGAAAACTCGGCTGGGTAAACGAAGGACAATTACCTGAGGTTTTGGAAGCAAAACTCAAAAAAATGTATGCAGGAACCATCTCCGACCCGATAAAATCCGGAAACAATTACTACATTCTTAAGCTGGAAAAGGCTTACGACCCTAAAAAAGACAAACCGGAAATTCCGAGCCGTAAAGACATGGAAAGCTTTATTGAAAACCAAAGAATGGAGGAATTTGCCAACCGCCATCTTCAACACCTTCGTCAACAGGCCGTTATAGAATTGAGAAACTGATGACCGTCATTGCCGAATTAATAGATAAACTCCCGAGTTTAAGAGAAACTGTTGAAACTCATGGATTAATGGCGAAAAAAGCTTTAGGCCAAAATTTTCTGCTCGACAGAAACATTACCGATAAAATCATCCGTTTATCATTAAACACCCAAAACAAAAACGACTTCAGCAATGAATTTGTATATGAAATCGGCCCCGGCCCAGGCGGACTGACCCGCTCGATTCTTTCCAATAACCCTCAAAAACTGACTGTTGTGGAAATGGACGAACGCTGCATCGCCGTAATGAACGAAATAAAAAATAAAGTCGGCGACAAACTGGAAATAATCAACGGAGACGCCTTAAAAGAAAATTTCGGCACAAAGGACAAAGCTCCCAGACACATCATCAGCAATTTGCCATATAACATTTCCGTTCCTCTTTTAGTTGGCTGGCTCAAAGACATACAAAGCTTTTCCAGCTTAACGCTTATGTTTCAAAAAGAAGTTGCCGACAGAATTATTGCTCCGATAAAATGCAAAGACTACGGCCGAATATCTATTCTTTCGCAGCTTCTTTGCAAAATCGACAGACTGTTAGACATTAATCCCAATTGCTTTGTCCCCGCACCCAAAATCTGGTCGAGTGTTTTATTGTTCCGCCCATTAGACAACACACTGACAAAAAAACAAATAAGCAACATAGAAAAGCTGACAACCCTTGCCTTCGGACAAAGAAGGAAAATGATTCGCCAAAGCTTAAAATCAATCCCCGACATTGAAAATAAATGCTCACGGGCAGGAATTTCAATGACTTTGCGAGCTGAAGAAATTACCCCGCAACAATATTTGGCCCTGGCGGATATGATATAATTTTGACAAAAATATTGCATTTTTCGAAAAAACAATATATAAACATATTTAATGAAAACTATAATTATCACTAAATACTTTTATATATGAAAAAAACAGTCATTGGAATCTTCACAAAAAAGACCCAATTCAAAAAAGCTAAACTGGCAACCGTAACCATTCATGACGGAAGAATTGACTTCAACTTTCTGAAATCAATTATTGAGACGGTTAAAGAGCGTACCGGCAGCATGGAATTTAACAAAAACTCCATAAATACTTGGATATGGAACAACGTATCCGTCGAAAAGATAATCAATCTCTTTACGAGCACCCCAAGAAGAGCTGCCATGCTGAGAGGACAAATCATCTCTCCGCAAATTCCGCGAAAAATTATCCGTCTTTATCTGGCTCATATTATTGAAGAGCCGGAGGAATCGCTTGATGAAACCCTGCCTGTTTCCAGCCTGACTCTTCCTGTTTGCGGAAAACAAAAAGACTCCTATCTGACAACCATCTTCTGGTGCGAAGAGTTTTTCCAAAAACGCATTCCCACTGAAATTTCCGAAAGAGGAACGATTGAGCAATTGATTGATTTTCTTCAGAAAAAATAAATGAAAATCACCTTTTCAGCAGCTGCGTAATTTCATATTTCGCAGCTGTTTTTTATTTTAAAACTAACATAATAAAAAAATACAAATTTTGTCAAATTTTGACTTAAAAAAGGTTGCCAAATTATTTTCTTTGTGTTATTTCTTATAGCAATTTCCCTATTATGAATTAACAAAAATTAGAATACTTACTCTAAATTTTTATTACTATGGACGTTAATGTAAAACTCATCCCGCTGTATTTCGGCTTGAAAGCAAAGTACAGCAGCAAAGCATTGAAAAATGCCGGTCGTGAAGAAATTCTCAAATCTCAGATCTACAAAATCCCCATGAAGGACTTTGTCCTCGCTGTCGAAAAAGTCAACGCAAAATACAACACTTCCGTTGATGCCAAAAAGCTCTACAAACTGGGGCGTGCTGTTCTCATCTGCGAACTGGGAAATATCTTTGCCGAGTATCCCCGCTTACACCGTAAGCAGGTTATCCGCCTCTTCGAGACGCAGGCACATGCCGGAAAAGATGCCGACATCTCAGGAACGGCCATCACCAGACCGCACCTCATTGACCTCGTCGACCTGCTCGAGACCTATACCGGTCGCAAACTGTCTGACAACTCGTCAACACCGCTGGCCTATCTCGAGAGAGCCTGTGAAAAAGGGGAAGTCATCACGATTATGGATATCGCCGACTTCATCTGTGCCAAAGAGGGCCGTAAGATAGGAAAAATCCTGTCTCGTATCGCCCGACCGCGAATTTCCCGCGAAACAGTCAAGAGCTACATTGCCGACTGTTGCGAGATAAACGTCGAAGACGTGAATGAAGAAGCTCTGATCACCACCCTTTCCCCGGCTATCGGAAACTGTGGAAAGAACGATTACTACGTCGTCATCATGTGGTGCGAAAGCGAGTTCAACAAAACCGTTGCCAATCCTTTCGTCGAGTCCCGGACCATCGGAGAACTTATCGATTTCTTGGCTCAATAACCAACAAAGCGATAACTGACTTTTTCATTTCTTTGCTATCAAAAACAATCAAACGAGGCTGTCGTGAGACACCCTCGTTTTTTTATTATTTAAACTTTGCCAAAGGATGTTTTTTTTGAACGGTTTCAACTAATTGTTCGGAAACAATATGCGTATAAATCTCCGTTGTCGCAATGTCTTCATGCCCCAGCATTTTCTGAACGGAACGCAAATCAACATTCTTGTTCAACAAATGAGTCGCAAAAGAATGCCTCAAAACATGGGGGGAAATCTTGGCAGGAGAAATCCCTGCCTTTGCGGCAATTGCTTTTATCTGCTTAAAAAAAGCATCTCTGGTCAAATGTCCGCAAGAAGATGTTTTTGACGGAAACAACCAAATTGACTTACGTCCTGCTTTCAAAAAAAACTCCCGATAATCGAAATACCTGACCACCGCATCCAAAGCCGCACCGGCAACCGGAACGATTCGCTCTTTGCTGCCCTTGCCTCTTATTAAAATTTGACCTTTTTCAAAATTAATGCAGTTCTCCGGCAAAGAAACCAATTCAGAAACCCGCAGACCGCAGGCATACATCAGTTCCAACATAACAGCCATTCTTTTATGATTTAAATCATCATAACTTTCGGCTGTTTCAATCAAACGGTTTATTTCTCCTCTCGTTAAAAACTTAGGCAGCGGCTTTTCCTGTTTCGGCGTTAAAATATTGGCAGACGGATTATCTTTAACGTCTTTTTCCGAAAACAAAAACTTAAAAAACTCTCGAACGGCAGAAAGTTTACGAGACACACTTTTAGCGGCGTATCCCTTTTGGTTTAAATATTGAACAAATCCGGTTACATCTTTTTTTGTAACCAGAGACAAGTCTTTACCGTTTATAAAATCATAAAATTGTTCCAAATCCCGGCGATAAGCTTCTGCCGTGTTCTGCGAAGCTCCTTTTTCTGCAACCATCATCTCCAGAAAATTAGCAACCGGATTCTTCATTTATTTATTCAAGAACGTATTTTCCAGAGGTTGTTCCACGGTTTCAACACTGACAGGAACTTCTCTTGATGCCATAAAGAGAAGTGCCAATAAAATTGCCGCTCCGGCAACATAAAAAATTGCTTTTGATTTTTTCTGTCTCATTTGCTATAACCTCTGTAAAAATATATTGATAAAATATTCAAACATCTTCTATATTGTTAACATAATAAAGATGAAAGAAAAATAAAAAAACAACAATGAGTAATAAAATAAACAAAATAATTTTGCTGGTAGGCCTTATGGGCAGCGGTAAAACCAGCGTAGGCAAACGTCTTGCCAAAAAATTAAACCTGCCGTTTGTTGACGGAGATCAGGAAATTGAAAAAGCAGCCGGATTATCATTGGTCGATGTTCTGAAATGCTTTGGCGAAGAAGAATACCGTGCCGGAGAAATGCGAGTTATGAAACGCCTTCTTCAAGGAGAACCTTGCGTTTTGGCTTCGGGAGGAGGCTCTTTTGTTGCGGAACAAACCCGTAAACTGGCAAAAGAACACGCCATAACCATCTGGCTCAAAGCTGACATTGACGTTTTATACAACCGAACCGCCGGCAGAAAGCACCGTCCGTTTTTGGAAGGCGATGACAGCCATCTCAAAAACAAGCTCGAAAAATACATCAGCGAAGAATATCCTTATTATTCTGAAGCCGATATTATTGTCGAGACCAGAGAAGAACAAGTCGACAATACCGTTAACAGAGTCATTTCCGCAATTAACGATTTTGTATCGGAACAATAAAGTGTCTTACGTTATCTTCAACATATTCATTTTATGTTCCGTTATCTTCACGGCATTCCTTTCAAGCAGAAAATTTTCTCAAAAAAACAACTTTTGTGAAGAAACGCCGAACAAAGAAGAGGAAGATATGCTCAAAAGCGTTCTGGATTTGGATGAGGTTGAAGTTTACGATGTCATGAACCACCGCAAAAACCTTTTTTCCATAAACGTTGAACTGCCAACCGAAGAAATTGTTAAAAAAATCAAAGACTGCCCTTTTTCCCGAATACCGCTTTACAAAAACAAACCAGACAACATTGTCGGAGTTATCAGAGTCAGACATTTGCTGCAGGAATGTGTCGACAAAAATAACAACTTCTCCAAAATAAAAATCTCGGAATTAATGTCAAAACCATGGTTCATTCCCGACAACACCACTTTAATCCAGCAATTGCAGCTTTTTCAGACCCGCAGAGAGCATTTTGCCTTTGTCGTGGATGAATATGGCGATTTACAGGGAATTGTTACCCTTGAGGATATTTTGGAGGAAATCGTCGGAGATATTAATGATGAAAGCGACATCTCGTCTTTAGATATCATGGGTATTCGCAAAACCGAAGACAAATCTTATCTGGTTGACGGTCAAGTGCCTATTCGGGATTTAAACCGCAAATTCAACTGGAACATCAGTGATGAAAATGCAGCCACCATTGCCGGATATCTTTTAGATATGACCCAGTCTATTCCGGAACAAGGGCAAAAATTCGTTTTCGGCGACTTTGAATTTGAAATAATCAAACGTAACAAAAACCAAATCAGCCAGATAAAAATAACTAAGATAGAAAATCAGCCAATTCCGCAATAAAAGGTATTGTCTGTTCCAAAACTTTTTCGGGATAAGTGTAAAAATTTCGAAAATCCTGCCGCCATTCCAACTGCAAAACCTGCGGCAAACCAAACTCTTTTTGATAACGTCCGGTCAACCCTTTTATCCCCCTGTAGTCAGGATGATTTAGCACCATTTTAATCTTATACTTTTCTGCCAGTTCTCTGATTTTCAAAATTTCACTCTGATAAACATCCGCAAAAAAATTTCCCGTTCCAACCGCTAAATCAAACTCCCGACCGTTATCCATTCCGTGAATATCCAAAAAATATTTATCCCCGAGATTATTCTCTTTTATGAAATCACTGATTAAAATCTTTTGAGAACAAAAACCCGTTCTGACTAAAGAGGAATACCCGAACTTCTCACCGATAACTTTAACCAAAGCTCCCGTAAACAAATCAGGAGCTTTCACTTTTTTACAGACAAACGTTCTTGTCGCATGAGGAGCTGACAAAACAACCCGACTTTTTCTGTCTTCAAAATTGAAGAATTCCGCACCGTTTTCTTGCCCGAAATACCCGTTATAAGAAAAAACTTCCTCAGAAGTTTTCAAAAATTCAAGCACTACCGAGCTCCTACCAAAGACAACGAAGAAATCGTATCCCCCATACCGACCAAAGTGATCGGCTTTTCTATTAAGATTGTCGGAACAGCAATAACATCAAACCCGTCATATGTGCCAAGGCCGGTTTCTGACAAGCTTTCCTCTCCGATATAATCGGAAAGAGCCCTCAATTCCTCCAAACCGACATCCGAAATCTCTCGCCCTTGAGCCCATAACAGATTACTCCTGTCATTAAGACTTCCCGTTCCGGCTTTTCCGGCGGCAAGCGTAGCAGCCATCATCATCCCTCTCAAATTCGCTTCCGGAGAAATTTTAAAATTTTTATCTTGAAGCGTAATATACAAACCAAACATATGCAATTGTATCCGACCGCATTTAACATATTTCTTTATCGCCAAAACAGCCTTAAACAAATTAACACTGTGAGTATCTCGTTCACAAACATCCGCCAGCTTATCTTCACCGATAGCTTCCAAAATATCTATTGTCTCCCGCTCATTAACCCCTATGGAATCCACCTCGGGAGCTATTGTGTTAACAATCGCTTTTCTAACGGCAATATCTTGTGTCGAAGCAACTTCCAAATGAACAATCGCACCGTTTTTTCTCCAGCTCTGAATAACCGGAAGAGTTTCCGCCTGAAGGCGTACACCGTCATTTTTTTCCGTAAGAGCATGATAACCGGATAATATCACATAATCCATTTTCCGGCTGCTTGTAGCTTTGATAAAATGCTCATCTCTGACCAAACGCAGATTAAGAGGATCATACGTCGCAATAAAACGGTTTGCTTTCGGACAAACAAAACTTTTCCCGTCAACATCCGCAACATCACCCTTATCAAATTCAATAATCCAATGAATCAGCGGAATATCTTCTTTTCTGTCAACTTTGTAAGCAGGAGTCTCTTTTCCCTCCGCGTCAAAAGACATTAAATTATCCAAAGCTAAAAACTGTTCCGCCTGCATTTTAGGAAGAGAGTTCGTGTGGGCATATACTTTCTTTACTCCCGTAACCGCCAAAACATTGGCAACAATTCCCCCTTGTCCGCCCATTTGCAAACGGTCATATCCCAAATTAGCAACCATCCAATCAAAAACCATCTTGTCTTCCGTTAACCACTCTTCGGCAATTCCTTTGCTAAAACACTTAAAAATACCCTTTACCACATCTTCGGGGGTATTTAATTTTGTTTCACGAATATGTTCCAATTGCTGCAAAGATAATCCGGCTTTTTCTATTAATTCGGAAAGTCCCTTTCCGCTTATTTTCAAAACAGCGTCTATATTCGTGTTAAAAGCTGTTGCAGCAACATTCGCTTCTGACATGGATTTCAATACATTCGGAACAACAGAGTATTTTTCCAACCATTCTTTTTTCAATTCAGGATTATTCATTTAACTCACCATCTTATTAATAAAATTCAATGATGACAGATTACACTTTTTTGCCTAAAAAAACTTTAATAATTGAATACAAAAAAGACGGGAAAATCCCGTCTTTTTTGCTTTCTTTGAAGATTAATCTTCGTCATCATCCTCTTCAGCCTTTTGTTCTTCAATTTCCGGCTCTTGATTTTCAACATACAAGTGCCATCTTTCTTGCCCAAAAGCTCCGCAGGAAGGACAAACGGAATACCATTCATGAGAAGTCGCCCCGCAGGATTCGCAAACCCACTCGCCGTCATCGGCCATTGTTTTGATTTTTTCTCTCCACTCCTTAGCTGCCTTTTTATCATTATTATAATATTCTTCATGCTTGGCAATCAATTCTGCTACCTTACGCGTACAAGGATTATTGATTAAAAAGACTTCTATTTCGCCTTTGGCCTTGCCCCATAAACCGGCATCCGAACATAATTCGGCCAAAATACGATTGTTCAGGGAAGGTCTGAGACCATTCAGCAGTGCAAAACTCTCCATTTTTTGAATACGAGCCAATGCATCATCCTTCGGATACAAATTCAAATAAGCATAAGCAATTTCATCCGTCGGATTTTTCTTCCAAGCCGTAGTCAACACTTTTGCTGCCTTGCGGAACTGATTATCGTTTTCAACATAATACTGTGCCATAGCCAAAGCTGCCAGAACCAACGTATCATCAGCTTCAATCGCTTGAGAACACAATCTGAAAAAGTTGACATCATCGCCTTTTTTACGGGCTTCCAAAGCTCTTTCGTAGAAAACAATCGCTTTCAGACGTTTATGCTTTTCAGCCGGAACGATTTTCTTTTTAATTCCGGCATCCAGAACCTGCATGGCACCGTCCCAGTCTCCGGCTTTGGCACGAAGTTCAAAAGCACTTTCAATAACCCAATACAAATCCTGACGAAGTTCAAAAGCTTTGTTTGCCGTAGCCAGAGCTTCCGCAAACTCTTTTTTCTGCATTTGGGCTTCAACAGCGGCTTTCATTCCCACAATTTGAATATCTTCATTCTTCATCAATTTGGCAGAAAGCTTTTCCATATTGTCAAAATCTTTCTCGCCCTTATAAATTTTCATTGTCAAAACATCAATTATCGGGTCTTTGCCGATAATTTTCTTCAAAGCTCTGATATTAGCCCGGGCTTCTTTCATGTCTCCGGCCGTAATGGAAGTCATTGCCCGCAAAACATACAACAGAGACTTATCAAAATCCTTACGGTCAATGATAATTTTTTCGCTGATTTTTCCGGCCAACACATCAATAGCCTCGTTCTCCTTCACACTCTCGGCATAGTTGCTTTTATATACTTCTCTAACCTGAAGATTAAGCAATCTGCGGAAAATACGATTGATAAAATCAACCACGGCAACAAACAGCAATACCAGCAGCATAACTTCCGGAACTGAAAATTCCAAATTATACATCCGCCAGTCAACTGTTATCAGGCTGTCTTTATCTCCCATCCACACGGCTACGGTAAAAATCAAACCTATAAAGATAAAAGTTGATATCTTTCTAGTCATTAATAGTCTCCTTTTTAATATAATTGACTTTCATCAGGGCAAGAGAATAAGAAGAAATTTTTGTAACGGCATTATCAAATTCAACTCTGGCTCTGGCATCGGCAATCCATTTTTTTAACGAAGCATTGTCAATCAATTCAGGATTCTCATTCTTGTCAATTTCTTTCAAAGCCTTGTACAAATCCCCGCCTTTTACCAAACGGTAAACCAAATCAAGTTCTTTTTCGGCTTCAATTTCCCGAGTATCCTTGTTAACTCTTTTAACTTTGATGATTTCGTTAAATTTGCTGCTGATTCTGTCTTTCCAAGTTTGTCCCAATTCTTTTTTCTGCTCTTTTAATAAAGCCTTATAAATACTTTCAAATTCGTTAATAAGATAATTTTTAGTATGAATACCTTCTTTAGCATATTTCACAAAAACAGCGATAGGCTCTTTCAGTTTCAAATTGCCATCTGCCAATTGTTGTAAAATTTCCGTTTCATACTCAAAATTCTGCCCGTTATCGCCGGCTTCTTTAATCATCATTGTGGCACTGAGAACCAAAGCACCCTGATCCGTAACTTTAGCCACTTTTTCCAACTGATCTTCCAGTTTATCCAAACGGGTTACCACACCTAAAACCGTCGCCGCATCGGCCTTAGAGTCAATCACATTAATATTGTGCTTTTCAATTGCGTCTAATCTGCTTTCAAAATTACTCAAATCAACCGGAACTGCCGGAACAGTATTGTTCTGAACCTGACGAATAGCATAAATCTCATTCTGCAAACGGGAAATCTGCTCAGAAAATTCGTTTAACGTATTGTTTTCAGAAACGATTTCCTCCGTTGCTGTATTATTATTCGAAAATTGGAGAGATTTTGCATAATCAATGTATTTGTCTAAGACGGAAGGATTTTTCCAAACAAAATAAATTACTAAAAGAACGGCAATCCAATAAATTGCTTTAAAAACGGATTTTTTTGCATTTGCAGACACTTTTTCAATCTGATTTTCCGGTTCTGATTGATTTTTAGATTCTTTACTTTTGGCCATTTTAAAATCCTCTACATAATTCTTGAAAGACAAATTCTTGTGATGTATCTTAATAAAAAAATTGAAGAATGGCAATATAATTAGTGGAATATTCAAATGATTGTTTTAGGAATAGAAAGCAGCTGTGATGAAACAGCCGCGGCCATAGTCAACAATAAAAGGGAGATACTCGGAGAAAGCCTGCTTTCTCAGGAAGAACACAAAGCTTTCGGCGGCGTCGTGCCTGAAATTGCCGCCCGCTCACATCTTGAACACATCGATGAAATAATAGAAAGCTGCATAAACAAAGCAGGTATAAAACTAAAAGACATAGATGCCGTCGCTGCCTCTTCCGGCCCGGGGTTAATCGGCGGTGTTGTCATCGGCGTAATGGCCGCCAAAGCCCTTGCTCTGGCATTAAACAAACCATTTGTTGCCGTAAACCACCTTGAGGGACACGCTCTCGCCGCCCGATTAACCAGTAATGTTAAATATCCTTATCTGCTTTTGCTTGTTTCCGGCGGACACTGCCAAATTTTGGTTGTTAAAAATGTCGGAGAATATGAACGCTTGGGAACAACTATTGATGACGCTGCCGGAGAAGCTTTCGACAAAGTAGCAAAAATGCTGAACTTGGGTTATCCGGGCGGTCCGATGATTGAAAAAATGGCTGCCGTCGGCAATCCCGACCGGTTTGTTCTGCCTCGTCCGCTATATGGTACTAAAGACTGCAACCTCTCCTTTTCCGGATTAAAAACCGCCGTTCGCAAAATTATTGAATCCTACTCTCCTGACGGAAACATTGAACACGCTATTATGAGAAAAAGAGAAGCCGCAGACATTTGTGCATCATTTCAGGTTGCCGTCACCGATTGTCTGGTTCGCAAATTGGAAAAAGCCATTAAGTATTTTAAAGAAAACTACCCTGAAGGCAAAGATTTGGTTGTTTCAGGGGGCGTAGCCGCCAATACCTTCCTCAGAGAAAGGCTTAAAAATCTGGCTCAAAAACACAAACTTGAATTTTCCGCTCCGCCTATCCGTTTTTGCACGGATAACGGCGTTATGATTGCGTGGGCGGGATTGGAACGATTTTCCAAAGGACTGACCAACGACTTGGATTTCAAACCTCGTCCGCGTTGGCCGTTAGATGAAAATGCCCCAAAAGCGGCCGGTGCCGGAGGAGTAAAAGCCTGATGAGAAAACAGTCCGAAATTCTCGAAATAATGAAAATATTTGAAAGCAGAGATCCTAATCCCCGCTGTGAATTAAATTATTCCAATGCGTACACATTACTTGTTGCCGTTGTCCTTTCCGCCCAAAGCACGGACAAAGGCGTTAACAAAGCAACGGAAGAATTGTTCAAAATAGCCGACACCCCGCAAAAAATGCTCTCTTTGGGAATAGAAAAACTCAAAAACCACATAAAAACCATCGGGCTTTATAACAACAAAGCCAAAAACATTATTGCTTTAAGCGAAGATTTGGTAAAAAAACACAACGGAGAAGTGCCTCATAACCGAGAGGCTTTGGAAAATTTAGCCGGCGTCGGACGCAAAACCGCAAATGTTGTTTTAAACGTCTGGTTTGATGAACCAACCCTTGCCGTTGACACCCATGTAACCAGAATTTCACATCGTCTAGATTTCAGCCAAGGCAAAACACCGCTGGAAATAGAAAAAGATTTGATAAAAAACCTTCCGGATAAATACATAAAAAACGCCAACCATTGGCTGGTTCTGTTCGGAAGATATATTTGCAAAGCCCAAAAACCGAACTGCTCATCCTGCCCTGTCTTTGAATATTGCAAATCAAAAGACAAAATAAAACCTTACTAAAAAAGCCCTCAATAGAGGGCTTTTTTTAATCTTTAGGTTGATTATCCTGAACGTTTTTTCTGGCCTGATACATTGCCACAAAATCAATCGGATTCAACATAAACGGCGGCAATCCCCCGTCAACGAGATTATTGGTAATAATGCTGCGGGCAAACGGGAAAATCATTCTCGGAATTTCAACCAAAAGAACCGGTTCAATATGTTCCTGCGGAACATTCAAAGAAACAACGGCGGCATATACCAATTCCAAAATAAACAATTTCTTGTCGTTAACGTCGCCATCCATTTTAATACTCAATGAGACATTAAAGAAATTGTCATGCAAATGCTCGGCATTAACATCAACATTAATATCCATTTTCGGTGCAGAGGTAATCTCACGGAAAATTTCCGGTGCCAAAGGAATTTCCAAAGACAAATCTTTAACATATTGGGTATTGATAACAATTGCCGGAACATTGGCGTTTTCGTGATTATTATTCTCTTCACTCATAAAAAATCTCCTAATTTAGAAAAAAGTTACTTTAAGTGATACAACATTAAATTTTGCACGTCAAATATTTACTGTTGATAATAGACGGATTTACCGCTATATATTAATTGAAAAACAAATTAAAAGTTATTTAAGAGGAAAAAATGGCACAGTATCTTGATATTATAATTCTTTTAGTAGTAGTTGTTTTGGTTTTTCAAAGGCTTAAAAGCATTCTTGGTTCAAGACCTGACGAATACTCTCAAAATCAGATTACTGACAAAAAGGCCGCTAAAATCTTTGATCTGATTATTCAGGAAGCCGAAAAAAACGCTGCCGAACAACCTGCTGAAAACCAAGAAGAAGAACTGAGCGGAACAGACAAAGTACTTTCCCTCATTCCGGGTTTCAACAAAGAAAATTTCCTCCGAGGAGCTCAAAGAGCTTTTGAAGTTATCGTAACCTCTTTTTCCAAAGGCGATACCCAAACACTGGAAATGCTTGTCAGCAAAACATTGATTAAAAAATTTCAGGAGATTATAGAAAAACGCAAAGCCGAAGGAATTGTCTCCGAAACAGATTTTATCGGATTCGAAAATACTGAAATTACCGATGCGAAAATCTCTAAAAACGACATAGCCAAAATCACTGTCAAATTTGTTTCCGAACAAGTAAACATCTTAAAAAACAGCAAAGATGAAGTCATAGAAGGGGATGAAAACTTTATCCAGAACATTACTGATGTCTGGACCTTTGAACGCAGTTTAACTTCAACAAACCCTAACTGGTTATTGGTATCGACTAAAAAATAATGAAAAAAATTATCTGCACACTTCTTTTCTCAGCCCTTTTGTTTTCTTGCGAAAAAAAAGAGCAGAAACAACCCAACCCTCTCGAAACTCCAGTCACCCAACCGGAAGAACCAAAGGAGTTGGAATTAAAAGAAGCTAAATTCAAAGACTTAAAAAACTGGAACAATGATAATTTCCAAGAAATCGTCAATGCTTTTAAAGCTTCTTGTGCCCGCATTAAATATGAAAAAAATCAATTTTTATCCAATTCTTTAATACAAATACCAACAATAAATTACCAAAAAACTTGTAATTTATTCGAACAAAAAAATCCTCAAAACAACATTGAAATAAAAAATTTTTTTGAAAAAAACTTTACGCCTTTTGCCGTTTATCACAATGGAAACAGCAACGGAAAATTCACATCATACTATGAATCTGCTCTGAATGCTTCTTATACAAAAGACCAAACTTACAAATATCCTGTTTACGGCAAACCTGCCGATTTAGTAGAAATCAATCTAAAAGATTTTGGTGAAGACCTTCCTGCAAAACGCTTGGTAGGAAGAATACAAAACAACAAATTCATCCCTTATTATACTCGTAAAGAAATAGAAAACTCACAAATAAATGCTCCTGTCCTGCTTTGGGCTGACAGCCACATTGACATTTATGTTATGCAAATACAAGGATCTGCCGTTGCTTATATGCCGGATGGTTCCCACATTCGCATTGGTTATGCCGATAATAACGGACACCCTTTCCGCGGCATTGGCAGCATTCTGCTTGAAAAAGGCTTGATAAAACCGGGTGAAGCCTCTATGGGAAAAATAAAACAATGGTTGGCTGCAAACGACACTCTGGCCAAAGAAAACATGGCAGAAAATAAACGTTACGTTTTTCACAGGCTGGTTACCGCCGATGGTCCTATAGGAGCTCAGGGCGTACCTCTTACAGCCGGAAGAAGCTTAGCCGTAGATAAAAAATTCATTCCGCTCGGAGCCTTGCTCTGGCTTGAAACAACCGGTCCTGACAAAGAAAAAATAGAAAAACTCGTTATTGCTCAAGATATCGGCGGAGCAATAAAAGGAGCTATCAGAGGAGATTATTTCTGGGGTTCCGGAAAAGATGAAGTTTTAGAAAAAGCCGGAAAAATGAACTCTTCCGGACAATATTTTATTTTAATTCCCAAAGATTTGGAGAATAATCAATAATGACTGAACTGAAAAAACCCAGCAAAGCAGACAAATTAATCTACAAAGCTCTAAAAAAAGCCGTAGAACTTGATAAACTTCGTATTTATCTGGATTACGGAAAAATAAACAGACCCCTTTCTCCTGTTTATGATCCTTGGGAATGCCTGCTTCCGATACTGGTTCCGGTAATGATTGGCTTAGCCCTCATTCTTTCTGTCGGTGTTTTTTTCGGATTGACATTTATTGTCGCCGTAATTCTTGTTTACAGCACTTATTTCAAAAAGAAAGTTTACAGACATCTCATTGAAAGAACAAAAAATTTTTTAATCAGTGACTATTCTAATTGCGAAAAATTATGGAAGTTCGGCGGTATTGTTCTTGTTAATGCGGAAAACAAAAAACTAGGCTGTGTTTCTCCCGATGGAGATTGGAAAGAATTTGTCGTCCGCAATTTCTCTGAATATATGACCGATACCAAAGAAGAAACGGAAAATAAAAAAGATGAAAACACCAAAATCTCAGCCTGATTTTACGGAAGATGAGGCTTGGAAAGAAATAACCAAAGGGATAAAAAAAATATCCCGTTCAGAACCGCCTTCCTCCAAACCGTTAATAATAAAGGAAATAAAACCTCATATTAACATGTCTGAGGTTTACAAAGGCAATGCTTTAAACACTTTGGAACTCAACATAACAGACAACATCGATAATAATACCGCCAAAAGATTTAAAAGAGAAGAATTTCCCATAGAAGCAACGTTGGATTTGCATGGCTGTACGGAAGATATGGCTTATGACAAGGTTTTTGACTTTGTAAAAACATCATATATCAGACAAAAACGCTGCATATTGATTATAACCGGAAAAGGTCTTCAAAAAAAAGACGATGACAATATCTTTGCAACTAAAGGCGTTTTAAAAGAAAGAGTTCCCCAATGGCTCAATTCTCAGGAACTCCGCCCGCTAATATTATCTTTTCGCCACCCGACGGCAAAAAACGGCGGTGAAGGTGCCCTGTATATTTTATTAAGAAGAAAAAGATAATTATTTCAACCAGATAGCTTCTTTTATTTTACCTGATAAAAAATCTTCATGAGCTTTCAACTCCGCCTCGTCAATCGGAAAAATTCTGGCCTCCCGAAAAGCTTTTTCTATTTTGCCCTCAAAAAATTCCGTTTTGGAAGATATTTTCTTTTCGCCTCCCAGCATAGTCGGCTCAACACCACCCAAAAGCTCCAGATAAACTTTTGCCAAAAGTTCGGCATCAAGCAACGCTCCGTGCAGAGTACGCTCCGTATTGTCGATATTAAAACGTTTACACAAAGCATCCAAATTAACTCTGGACCCCGGAAACAAATTACGGGCAATTTCCAAAGTATCAACTACTCTGTCCCAAGAAAATTGCGGACGGTTTATTTGCTTAAGCTCATAATTAAGGAAGTTAATATCAAATGAGGCATTATGGGCAACTAAAACAGAGTCTTCACCGACAAATTCCAGCCATTCGTCAGCCACTTCTGAAAAAATCGGATAATCTTTCAAAAAGTCATAAGACAATCCGTGAACTTTATAAGCCTCTTCCGGAACTTCTTTTTGCGGGTTAATATATTGATGATATGTTTTTCCGGTCGGAATATGATTAATTAATTCAACCGCACCGATTTCAACGAGTTTTTCGCCTTCTTCAGCCTTAAAACCGGTAGTTTCCGTATCAAAAACAATCTCTCTGACCATTTTTATTCCAATTCATCCATTAAACAAGCCAACTCAACCAATAAAAGATTTTTAGGCTTGTCTGTATTAATAACAACATCTGCCAAAAGGATTTTATCTGAATTTTTCATCTGAACATTATTAATTTTTTCAAAATCCTCAGCCGAAATTTTATCTCTGTTCATAACCCGCTGCTTTTGAATTTCATAATCAACATCGGCAACAATAACACAATCGCAATATTTATTCCACCCCATTTCATAGAGCAATGCGGCATCAATAAAATATAAATCATTGTAATAATGATTTTTTCTGACTAATTGTTTTAAGGTTTGCTTCAAAAAAGGATGAACCAGAGCCTCTAGCTTTTTAAGCTGATCATTATGCGTAAAAACAATATTGCGAAGAGCTCTTTTATCAACTTTTCCGTTTTTAACAACCTGAGGGAAATTCTTTTCAATAACGGCTATAAAATCCTTTTTATAATATAAACGCCTAACCCAGCCATCCACATCATAAACACTGTATCCCAGTTTTTTGACTAACCCGGCCAAAGTTGTTTTTCCGCATCCGATAGAACCGGTAATACCGATGATTTTCATAAATATTTCCTTAAAACAAAGTATTGGAAAGTTATAAACAAAACAGACTTTTTATGTGCATAACTTCCCCTTTTCTAATATTTATACAAATTAATCACCGTAATGTAAAATCTAATATACTGACTTACACACAAGTTGAACACCCGATAATAAAAACGGGAATAAAAAAGTTATTCACAAAAACTTGAAATTTTCATTTACGAATTTAAATATATGAAATTGAAAAAGAATGGCCGAAAGTAAAAAAAGAGTTAACATTTTTATTAACAAATCGTTAACCTTTGGATAACTCTGTTAATACGACAGTTATACACAGAACACACAGGAATAAACAAACAACTACTAAAAACTTTAAATATTATTTATGAGTTGATTGACTGTGCATAAAAAAAACCTCCAACATTTATTTGACTCAAAAGATTTTAAATCATATAACCGTTATATACTAATCAAAGATTAGTCCTACCTTATTAATAAATATTTACTCAAATCTGAATTTCAAGGTTTCCCCATGCATTTAAAAGAATTAAAGCAAAAAAGTCCTACTGAACTTTTAACTCAGGCTGAAGATTTAGGTATTGAAGATGCTTCTTCAATGCGTAAACAAGATTTAATGTTTGCTATTTTAAAAAAAGTAGCTTCTGAAGATAATATCATTTACGGAGACGGCGTTATTGAGGTTATGCAAGACGGTTTTGGTTTCTTGCGTTCTTCTGCTTCCAATTATCTGGCCGGACCGGATGATATTTATGTATCGCCTTCTCAGGTAAAGAAATTCGGCTTAAGAACAGGTGATACTGTTGAAGGTGAAATTCGCGGTCCGAAAGATAACGAAAGATATTTTGCTTTAACCAAGTTAAATAAAATAAATTTTGAAGATCCTGAAAAATCAAAATTAAGAGTTAATTTTGATAACTTAACCCCGCTCTACCCTACTGAAAAATTAAATTTTGATATTATTAACGGCGAAAAAGATTATACCACCCGCATTATTGATTTGATTTCCCCGCAAGGTAAAGGTCAGCGTGGTTTAATTGTGGCTCCTCCTCGTACGGGTAAAACCGTGATGTTGCAGAATATTGCCCATGCCATTTCTGCCAATCATCCTGAGGTATACTTAATGGTACTTTTGATAGATGAACGTCCGGAAGAAGTTACGGATATGACCCGTTCCGTAAAAGGGGAGGTTATTTCTTCAACTTTTGACGAACCGGCCAGCCGCCACGTTCAGGTTGCCGAAATGGTGGTTGAGAAAGCTAAACGCTTGGTTGAAAGCAAAAAAGACGTTGTAATTCTTCTGGATTCCATTACCAGACTGGGCCGTGCTTATAATACGGTTATTCCTTCTTCCGGTAAAGTTTTGACCGGTGGTGTGGACGCCAATGCGTTGCAACGCCCAAAACGTTTGCTCGGTGCAGCTCGTAATGTTGAAGAAGGCGGTTCTTTGACTATTATTGCCACAGCTTTGATTGATACCGGCTCCCGTATGGATGAGGTTATCTTCGAAGAATTTAAAGGAACAGGTAACTCTGAAATTATTCTGGATAGAAAATTAACGGATAAACGCTTGTTTCCAACCATTGATATTACTCGCTCCGGTACCCGTAAAGAAGAACTGCTTGTTGACAAAGCCACTTTATCTAAAATGTGGGTATTACGCCGCGTTTTAATGCAAATGGGAATGACTGACGGCATGGAATTCTTGCTTGATAAATTACGTTTATCTAAGGACAATCAAGATTTCTTTAATACGATGAACAGTTAGTTTTTTATAATCTTTCAAAAAATGTCAGTAATTTTGAAAATAAGTTATTGACATTTTTTTTGAAAAATAAAATAATCTTTTTCAGATTTTTTATAAAAAAGGCACAAATGAGAAAATTTGATAACATATATCAGTCTTCTGACATGTTAAATGACGAACATTTAACATCATTTGTTGCCGTTTCTTTATCTTTTTTGCTCATTAACATTTTGCTCATTATGAGCCTCTAGGCGTTTTCGTTCTAAATCAGCTTTGGACGCTTAGAGGGTATTTTCAACAAACTGAGAATATTAACAAATTTCATAATGAGGAAGACAATGAGTAATAACAACCAAATCACAAAAACATTAATTCTGCTTACGAACCCTTGATTACAATTAGTAATTTGGGTAATCAAGGGTGTTATTTTTTTGAAAATTACAAAAACAAGAATAAATAAATTTCAAAAATCACAGAGGATGCAATGTTTCAGCAAAATACAATATTTGACACGGTTTCAGAAGTAAAAGATACATTTAACGGTTATTTTGACATGACCGGAAACAAAAATTTTAAGCAATTTTATTTTGACTGGCATATTGACGCCATGAGTCAGCCTTTTGCGGAATTGACAACCTATTTTTGTGAAAACTATCAGGAAAAAGCTCCGGAGAAATTTTCGGAATTTGTAAAAGAATTTAAAGAACGTGTTTCAACTTATAATGCGGATGATCCGACAAACAGTTCTCTTAAATGCAAGGATTTTGCCGTAACCAAAGACGGAAAATTGTCAAAAATCATTGATGAAATCGAGAGTTTTAGTTTTCAATATCGTCAGTTTATCTATTCTTTTGCCAGCAAAAAAGATCATGATAACGAATTTTGCAATTGGCCGATAAAAACCAATATGCCGTACAGTCATCAACATGGTTTAAATACGGCTTGCGGTATCTTGGAATATTTGGATAAAAACTTTTCCTCTGTTCAAAAAGCCGAAGATAAAGAAGATAAAACCAGATTTTTAACAGACGCTTATTTAAGAAAAAATGTCGCCAAAGATTATCGTTATAACCAAAATTATACCTATGCCAAAAGAAGGGATTTTGTTCAAAAAGTATGTGATCTGAGAGAAAAATTAAGTGCGGAATATGAACAAAATCAGGATAATAGCGGGTTTGATTTTGTAAATATGTTCCAAAAAGAAACAAAATCCGGAGCTTCTTTCGGACAATATACGCCGAACGGTTTTGAGTTGGAGTTTTATGTTCCTGAAGAACTGGGAGATTATAGCATCTTAATAGATTACTTAAAAAATAAAAACGGTTGGAAAAATATTTATACCAGCAATAAAAACGCGGATGTTTATAATGACGAGGATTCTGCCGGCGTTATCATGAGGGATGAAAGCTTAACGCCGTATAATCAATTGGCTCCGGTTGAATATGCTTCCAAAATAATGCGGTCAAAACAAGATGAGAAAAATTGTTTGAAATTATTCGATTCTTTTGATCAGGGATTTGTAAATGTCCATTGTTCCCTGCACCAACACGTTTCCGCTGCCGGATTGGATTTTAACGGTTATAAAAGACTGGTAAAAAGAATGATGCAGCATGAAAAATATATCGTGGATAATTTTGCCGCACCGGAACGCCGAGACGGAAGATTGTTGTATGCGACTTATATCAGCCATAATCTGAGCACAAATTCACAAAGAGATTATCCTTTGCTCTGTGTAATGGTTGATATGTGCGATAATAAAGACGAATTGATTGATATGAGTTGCTTTGGGCATAAATACAAAACCTTGAATATTGTTCCGAAACATACGGTCGAATTTCGTTTTATGAATGCCCATTTTAACAAGGAATTTGTATCTGCTTTCTTACAGTTTAACCGCGATATGGTAAACAGTGCGGCCCAGAATGAAGGAACACACATAAACCGTCCTTTAGCCAATAAGTATAGTTGGAACAGAAACAGAGCTACGGATGACAAAACGGTTTACAAACCGCTGTTTTACTACTATGAGCACAATTATGACGAATATCGTCCGCAAAAAACGGTTTCCAAAAAAACGATAGACGGAGAACAAAGATATGCCCAGTCTGTTGTTCAGGCTTTGACTCAAACCGGAAAACTGCCTTATGTTAATCCGGTATTGATGAAAAGGATGAGAGATAATGCAAAACAATAGCTTTAGAATAATTAACAAGGATTCTCAAAAACCGTTGATTCTGACTTGTGAACATGCCTCTGAAAAAATTCCTGAGGAATATAATAACCTAGGTTTGGAAAATAAGTATTATGACACGCATATTGCCAGAGACAAAGGCTGTGGAAAACTGACGGAATGTCTGGCAGAAAAATTGGGTGTTACGGCTTTTATCGGCGGATATTCCAGACTTCTGGTTGACTTAAATCGCAGAGAAAACGAAGAAGAATTGATTGTAAAAGAAAGTGATAAAGTCATAATTCCCGGAAATGCCAATATTTCTGACGAAGAAAAAGAAAAAAGGCTATCTGAATATTATCGCCCATACCATCAGGCAATAGAGAATAAAATTGCCGAGTTAAGGAAAGCAGGCATAATACCGCAGGTTTTTTCCGTACATGGTTTTACGCCGCAGTTACAAGGGGGAAGTTTTCGTCCTTGGCACGCCGGAATCCTTTATTTGGAAGAAAATCCTCTGGTAAATAAGGTAAATCAACGAATTTCCGAGTTTAAGGATTTGATTGTCGGAAAAAATGTTCCTTATGATTTACGCAAATATAATACCGGAGCTTCCGTTATTCACGGGGCTGAAAACAATTTGGAAAACTGCCTGATTGAAATTCGGGATGATGAGTTTGCAAATATGGAAAAAGGCGTTTCCAAATGGTGCGAAATTCTGGCTTATGCGTTGTCTTAATTTAGTTTATTTTCAATAAAGGTCTTCAAGTCTGCCATATTATAGAAAATATCTTTAACCCCCAAAGTTTCTACGCGTTTTTTGTAATCAGAAGACTGATATATCTCACTTCCGAGAAATGCGACAACCGGAATTTTAGCCCGAATGGCTGCGGTCATTCCGGCGATTGAATCTTCAATAACCAAGCAGTTTTCCGGTTTTGTCTTCATTTTTTTGGCGGCGAGAAGAAACAGATCCGGTTCCGGTTTGCCGTGCTCCACCATATCTGCGGTAAAAATATTACCGGCATTAAAGAACTTTTCAAAACCTACGGCTTTTATTTTATCAATAGTTTTGTCATATAATCCGCCGGTGGCAACACATTGCTTGATTTTGATTTGGTTGAAAATATTTTCAACGTCGGGAGTAGCTTTCATCTCTTTGGCCATGGATATATAGTCAAGCTTAAGGGATTCTTCTTCAAAATCATCTTTGAGGTTGATACCCATATTTTTCAAAACGATTCTTTTGGTCTTATCGCTCATCCCGCCGAGATGTTTGTTAACAGTTTCAAAATCCCAACTGAGACCATAATCTCTGTTTAAAATTTCCATTCGGTTTTTCAGCCAGAGTTTTTCACTATCGGCAATAACACCGTCAAAATCCCAAATTATAAGTTTTAATAAATTTTCTTTCATTTTTACAACCTTTGATTTAAAAATAACGAGTCCGAAAAACAGCCGTACAGAGGATTTTTAATACTTTTATGAAGAAACATCCGCCGCAAAAGCAAATTCTTCTCAGAGAGTCTGAAAAACGTCTTTATAGACATATATGTTTTTCACAAATAAAAAACGCTTGGTTTCTATTTTTTCAGATAGTTTCATGTTTGGAATTTCAAAACTGTTGGAAAAAACAATCAAATTTTTCTTGGCGTCTTCTTTTACTTTTTTGCCGAAACGTTCCATTAACGGCTGCATTAAGAAACAAACGATAATATCCGCTTCTTTAAACGAGCATTTAAACATATCTTTTTGGACGACGGTCAGGTTTTTTAATTTTCTGCCTTTGAACTTTGTAATCAGATAAGGAATATATCCCCACTCAATACCGACAAATTTGTGTTGAGGAAATTTTTTTGCCAACGAGATAAGCAGTGATCCTGTTCCGCATCCCGGATCAAGAATAGTTTTTGTTTCTTTGCTGTCCGCCAATAACCGGCTTACTCTTTCAATGATGAACTTTTTCTCTTGTCCGAAACTCGGAACATACGGCGGACATTCCCGATATTCTTTTATGAAAAGGAGTTTAATCATGACCCAAATCATAAATAAAGAAAAAAGCATATTAAAAATACTGAGAAAATAGTATAGAAAAACAGCCATGATAAAACTTTCATTAAATAATTTTAGTTTACAATAAAACAGATTGAATTAAAGGAAAGTAAATGGACGACAAAACAATTTATGCTTTATCGACGGTTTACGGCAAATCAGGCGTGGCCGTTATTCGTGTTTCCGGCAAAAAAGCTTTGGAAACCGTAAACCAAATGACAACGATTGATACGGCAAAAATAAAACCCCGTTATGCTTATTTTACGGATATTAAAGATATTGTTACACGTGAAACATTGGATAAATGCTTACTTCTTTACTTCAAGGCACCAAACTCTTTTACCGGAGAAGATATTGTTGAAATACAAACGCATGGTTCCAAAGCCGTCATATCCAGTATTTTGGACAATTTAAGCCGTTTGGCGGATTTCCGTATGGCAGAAGCGGGAGAATATTCCAAAAGAGCTTTTTATAACGGAAAAATGGATTTAACAGAAGCAGAGGGTTTGGCTGACTTAATAGATTCAGAAACTTCCGAACAACAAAAATATGCTTTAAGACAAATGGAAGGAAATTTAAAAAATCTGTATGAAGGCTGGCGGGAAGAATTAGTCAAAGTTTTGGCTTATCTGGAAGCATATATAGATTTTCCTGATGAAGATATTCCGGAAGACACTGTATTTAAACTTGAAAACGCTGTATTTAAACTTTCTGAAGCTATAAAACAACATTTACAGGGTGATAAAATCGGCGAACGCTTAAGAGAAGGATTCAGAGTTGTTATTGTCGGTCCTCCGAATGCCGGAAAATCAAGTTTGTTAAATGCTGTGGTTAAAAGAGAGGCCGCTATCGTTTCCGATATCGCCGGAACAACCCGAGATGCGATAGATATCTATTTGGATATTAAAGGCTATCCGGTTATGTTTACCGATACGGCGGGTTTAAGAGAAACAGAAGAAGAAATTGAACAGCTGGGTATCAAATTGGCTTATAGCAAAATTCAGGACGCTGATTTGGTATTATGTTTGTTTGATGCTTCAAAAGACTCTGTTCAAATCTTTGATAAAATTAAAAAATCATTTAAAAACAAAATACTGTTTGTCGCAAACAAAAGTGATAATTTAACATTTGAACAATGTTCAGAATTGCAAAAACAAGGATGCGTAACCATTTCTGCCAAACAACGTCAAGGAATAGATATCTTGTTGGATAGGATTCACTCTTATATTGAAGAGCAGTTCACATCTAATTCTAATTTACTGATTACCAGAACCCGTTATCGTGAAGCTCTTCAGGAGACATTGGAAAATCTGGATATGTTTAATCTCAAAAAAGAGATAGAACTTTCGGCTGAAGATATCCGCCTTGCCGCCCGCGGTTTGGGTAAAATTACCGGCAGAATAGAAGTAGATGATATTCTCAATAAAATTTTCGGAAGTTTTTGCATTGGTAAATAGTTGACAGATATATTTTTCTGAATAAAATGCAGCGAGTTTTTTGATTATTCTGAAATTAAATATATCTGTTAAATTTTTGTGCCCATGAAGGAAGTATGTAATCATGTCAGGTTTTATAACCGAGAAATGATACGCCACCTTTCCGGAGACAACTTACGTCCTCCCGAAAGCTGGAAACCTGCTGTTGAATCTATCAGTGTTTTCAAAGAATATTCTTTTTCTCAAATTTTAAAACTGCTGAATGAGCAGGCAAACTTATTCTGCGAGAAATTGAGTAGTTTGGAGGCAAAGCAGACTGAAGAAAATATCCGCAGAACATATAAGATAATTTTATTTGATGTATCATATCTTATCAGATTCAAAGACTTTATTTCTAAAGAGTTGATAACCGCCATACATATCTTGCTTTCTCTCTATTATTTCAATCCTTCTCTTGCGGAAGACGAGACAATAAAAGTCTTTCTTAAGACGATTCTGGATAAAGATTTGAAGCTTGATTGAACAGGCATTTCTAAATACCGCTGAGTTGCAAAACTTGGCGGTTTTTTGCTTTAAATAGGGAGTAATCTTATAAAATTTTGACAGTTTCTTAATTTTTTTTTGCTAGATTAAGATGAAAAAATTTCTATGTAAGGCACAATAATAATGAATAATAACAGCTTTGAATATGACGTTATTGTTATCGGCGGAGGTCATGCCGGATGTGAAGCCTGTGCGGCAGCCGCCAGGGTCGGAGCAAAAACGGCTCTGATAACGCATAAAATATCCACAATCGGAGAAATGTCCTGTAATCCTGCAATCGGGGGACTGGGAAAAGGACATCTTGTCAGAGAAATTGACGCTTTGGACGGACTGATGGCCCGTGTTATTGATAAAGCGGGGATTCAATTCCGTATTTTAAATGCTTCCAAGGGGCCGGCGGTCAGAGGACCTCGGGCACAAGCAGATAGAGATTTATATAAAAAATATATGCTTGAAGCTTTGCAAAATCAAAAAAATCTCGATTTAATAGAAGGAGCTGTTGAGGGACTGTCTTTTGACGGAGATAAAATTACCGGAGTTACGTTGGCAGACGGAAAAGTTTTTTCTGCCCGAACGGTTGTTTTAACTTCCGGAACATTTCTGAACGGCGTAATGTTTATCGGTCATGAAACAACAATCGGCGGACGAGTTAATGATATTTCTTGTTCCGGAATAACACCGTATTTAAAGGAAAAAGGTCTTAAAGTCGGACGTCTAAAGACAGGAACCCCTGCCCGTTTGAACGGAAAAACGATTAATTGGGATATTTTGGAAGTTCAGGAGGGCGACAACCCGCCAATTCCTTTTTCTTATTTAACCAAAGAAATAACCAATCCTCAAATAAAATGCTATATTACCCATACCAACGAGCAAACACATAAAATTATTCGGGATAATTTTTCCAAATGTGCTTTGTTTTCCGGATTAATTACCGGTGTCGGTCCGAGATATTGTCCAAGTATTGAAGACAAGCTTGTCAAATTTGCCGACCGCACCAGTCATCAGATTTTCTTAGAACCGGAAGGATTGAATACGGATGTGGTTTATCCTAACGGAATATCGACGTCTCTTCCGGCAGATGTACAGCACGAATTTATTCATACCATAAAGGGCTTAGAGAATGTAGAAATTCTCCGACCTGCTTACGCAATAGAATATGACTATGTTGATCCGCAAGAGCTGAATAATCGTCTGGAAGTGAAAAAAATAGACGGATTGTTTTTAGCCGGACAAATTAACGGAACAACAGGTTATGAAGAAGCTGCGGCACAAGGGCTTCTTGCCGGTGTCAATGCGGCCTTAAAAGCTTTAGGTTCAGAAAAAGAATTTGTTGTTGACCGCAGCCTCGGTTATTTGGGAGTTATGGTTGATGATTTAATAACTAAAGGTGTTGACGAGCCATATCGAATGTTTACTTCCCGCTCTGAATATCGCTTGCTTCTTCGGGCGGATAATGCAGACGCCAGATTAACGCAATTAGGATATGACATAGGTTGTGTCGGCGAAGAAAGATACAGTGTATTTAAAGAAAAATATGCCAAGATTAAGCATTATCGTGAAATATGTGAAGACCTGAAGATAACGCCGAATGAACTGGAATCTTTTGGCATAAGAACCAAAAAAGACGGATTAAAGCGTTCGGCTTTCAATGTTATGTCCTATGATGACGTTTCACGTGAAACAATTAACACAATTTGGCCGGAACTGAAAGAAATTCCGGATGATGTTTTTGAAGAGATTGAGATAGAGGCAAAATACTCCGGCTATCTCAAACGCCAGCTTGCCGATGTTGAAGTCTTTAAAAAAGATGAGAAACTTAAAATCCGTGAAGATATTGATTACAGCAAAATCGGCGGTCTTTCTCGGGAAATGGTGGCTAAATTAACAAAAGTAAGACCGGCGACCATCGGTGAAGCCTCTCGTATTCCGGGAGTAACACCGGCAGCAATAACAGCAATTTTAGGTTATGTGAAAAGGTGAGTTATGAAAATACCGTCAATGACAGAAGCTCTGAATTTGTTTGATGAAGGATTAAAAACATTGAGTGTTAATCATCCTAAATTTCCGCCCTCAATAATTAATACTTATAGGGTTCACGGAACATTGGTTGCTTTTTGTGCAGAAATTATCGCCTCAAAAATCCCCGAATTAGACGGTCGTTCGGCTTATATCTTGGGATTGCTGCATGATTACGGAAAACTGGTAACCGTAGAAGAAAAAGGAGATACGTTCCACGGTGTCAGCGGATATGAGATTCTTATGGAAAAAGGCTATGATGATGTTGCTCGTGTCTGCCTGACTCACAGTTTTCCAAGTAAAAAGTTCAAAATTCGTGATTATGCTTCCTACCCGATAAAAGAGCTATGCAAAGCCAGACGATTACTCCGTAAAATAGAATACAACGATTATGACCGACTGATACAATTGGCGGATATGTTTGTAACCGGTCTTGGTTTAGTTAACCTGAAAGAGCGTATGAATTTTATTCGTGATAAATACCGGATTTCATCCCTGGTTATTAAAAGAAAATATCGTGATGCATTAGAATTAAAACATTATTTTGATAAAAAATGCGGGTGCGACATATATAAGCTCCTCGGAGTAGATAAATGACAGCTTTCCCCGATAAGCAAACCGCTCAAAAAATGTTTGAAGATGTTGTAAATTTGAGAAATAACAGCAATTGCCCTTTTATAGATAATCAGGAATACACATTCAGAAAACATTGTCATGGTGTTGCTCTGGCGGCTGAAAAAATAGCAGAAGCGGCAGGCTTAAACAAAAACAAAGCTTATGTCTTTGGTTTGTTGCATGATGCCGGACGAATCCTTGATGAAAAAACTAATAATGTTTATCATTCATATACCGGCTATAAATATCTTAACAAACTCGGTTATCCTGAGATTGCTCGTATCTCCCTTACCCATTCTTTTTATAGAAAAATCATTGATGAAAGTCTGTATATGAAAACTCCGGATATTCCGGAATGTAAAAAATTACTTTCAAATATAGAATATGATGACTATGACCGCTTAATACAGTTATGCGATCAAATGAATAATCTCGGCGAATTTTGTACCATAGAAGAACGCTTTGCTGATATCTCCAAACGATATGGTCGCCCGCTCGAAAAACTGGTACCGTATATTCAGATTGTTAAGGGCATAAAAGCAGATTTTGATACAAGAGCCAGACAAGACGTTTATAAGCTGTTGGGAATAAAATAATGTCTGTTGGATACCCTAACCTTTCCGAAGCCTTAAAAATCTGGGAGGAAGGCATAGCCTTTCGTCTTTCGCAAGGAGATTTCTCCAAAGAGGAAGAATATCGGTTTCATACCCAAAAAGTAGCGGAAATAGCGTCTTTAATTGCTTCAAAATGCGGACTGGACGCAGATAAAGCTTATGTTTTTGGGCTTTTGCATGATTACGGAAAACATATTGATGAAAGAAAAACCGGTATTTTCCACGGATTGGAAGGATATCGGGAAATGCTGAAAAAAGGTTATCCGGAAATGGCTGTGATTTGTCTCAGTCATTGCTTTCCAAAACAAGATTTTGATATTGAAAACTATCCCGCATACAGTCGGACAGACTTGGAAACAAGCAAACAAATATTATCTTTGCTTTCTTACAATGATTATGACCGTCTTATTCAGCTGAGTGATATGTTTCCTGAAGGAATGAACATTGTTACCATTGAAAACAGATTACAAGGTATAAAAAAGAGATATGGTTTATCTGAAAAGGAACTAAAAGATATTTCTGAAAATGCTTTGTATTTGAAACAATATTTTTCCGGATTATGCGGTTGCGATATTTATAAGTTGATAGGGATTAACGATAATTTATAAGTAAAAATAAAATTGGTTGAGGGATAAGATGATTCAAAAATATTCGTATCATACACATACAAATTTTTCGGACGGAAGAAACAGCTTGGAAGAAATGTTGGAACAAGCTGTTAAATTGGGTTTTGAAGAAATAGGTGTTTCCGATCATTTTATCGTTCATAAAGGTTTTTCGGAAAGCCCGTCAAAAAAACTTCTTCAGAATTATCATGCACCGCATATTTATCGAACAAGTTTTGAGGATGCCGTAAAAGATTTCAAGAAGCATTATGAACATATTCGTTCTGTTGCTAAAAACTATCCTCTAAAAGTTTATGTCGGAGCTGAGGTTGATTATTTTGACTATGATGGTTGGAAAGAAGGCTTTGAGTTTTTCAAATCAGAATGTCGTCCAGACTATTGCTTAAGCGGAAACCATTTTTTATTTTTGCCGGATGGAAAGATTATTGATCCGAGAAATTTATCTCTGGCAGGGAATATTGAAGAACAGAAGAAAGTTGTCTCCAATCATTATAAAATGATATGCAAAGCGATAGCCAGTGGTTTGTTTGATTTTATTGCCCATATAGACTATATGCGTCGAGTTGAAGAAAGTTTGGGAGAAAAATTCAAGCCGGAAAAAACAAGGGTTGCTGGCTATCTGGCACGGTATAATGTTCCGACGGAATTAAGCACTAAAGGGCTGCGAAAAGAGAATCCGGATTATTATCCGGCAAAATGGTTAGCTGATTTGTTAATTGAAAAAAATGTTCCTATCGTTATCAGTGATGATGCTCATCAAATATCGGAGCTTGGATGTCGATTTGACGAAGCCGAATCTTATTTGCAAACTCATAATTGTACCAACCGATGGAAACTTTAATCCGTTGTTTTTTGTTCTAACGGTGTATTTAAAGATAAAATTTTTTATAGTTAGAGTCAATAAACAGTGTTTAAGTTGTTGATTTGAGATTCTTTTATTTGGGTGATATTTTTTTTAATAAAATATGTGTTTATAACTCCTGTTTTTGTATTTTAATTTTTTATAAAAAATATATAAATATTTTTATGAAAAATACAGTGGCAGAAAATAGTGTTTCACGTGAAACATTTAAGCTTTTGAAAGCTTACGAGACTTCTTTGCACGAATGGCAGAAGAAATTTAATCTTGTTAGCAATTCTTCTTTGGAAGATGCTTGGAATCGCCATTTTTTAGACTCAATGCAGTTATTTAAATTTATTCCGGAATCTGCTCAAAGTCTTTGTGATTTTGGCTCTGGGGCTGGTTTTCCAGGGATGGTTCTTGCTGTAATGGCAAAAGAAAAAACACCGTATTTAAAAGTGAGTCTGATAGAAAGTATTGGGAAGAAAACACTGTATTTAAACGAGGTTAATAAAATCACGAAAGCAAATGCTGAGATAATTAATGACAGAATAGAAAATATCCCTGCCCGTTCATTTGATGTTATCACTTCTCGGGCAATGGCCTCTTTGAAAGATCTGTTGAATTATACGAAAAAGTTTTTTGGAAAAAACACGGTTTGTATTTTTCCTAAAGGTAAAAGTTATGCCGAAGAAATTGCTGAGGCTGAAAAAGATTGGAATTTTAACTGTAAAGTTGTTCCGAGCGAAACGAGCAATGAAGGCGTAATTTTGATTATAACGAATTTATCTGCAATTAAAGGAGTTAAATAATGCCGAGAATAATCGCAATAGCCAACCGCAAAGGCGGAGTCGGAAAAACGACAACGACGGTCAATGTGGCAACAGCTATGGCCGCCGCCGGAAAAAAAGTTTTGGTTGTTGATTTAGACCCTCAGGGAAATGCTTCCACATCCATGGGTGTGGATAAACGTGGTCGCATGGCCTCTTCATATGAAGTTCTTCTCGGTGATAAAAGATTGTCGGAAGCCATCGTCTGGACGGAGATTCCAAACTTCTCGCTGGTTCCTTCTTCTGCAGATTTGGCAGGTGCCGAAGTCGAGTTGGTTGATATGGAAAACAGAGAGTATGCTCTGAAAAATGCTTTGAAAAAAGATGCCGTTAATTATGACTACATTTTAATTGATTGTCCGCCTTCTCTGAGCTTGGTAACAATTAACGCTCTGGTTGCCGCCGATGCGGTTATTGTTCCGCTACAATGTGAATTTTTGGCCTTGGAAGGCATTACCGACCTAATCCGCAACATTAATCAAATTAAGAAAAAGTTTAATCCAAAACTGGAATTGCAAGGCGTGGTATTAACGATGTATGACCGTCGTAATAATCTGAGTCAAATGGTTGAAGACGATGTTCGGAATTTCTTCGGTAAAAAAGTATATCAGACTGTTATTCCGAGAAACGTCCGCATTTCAGAAGCCCCTTCCCACGGCAAACCTGTTTTGATTTATGATTTTAAGTGTCCAGGATCTCAGGCGTATATCAGCTTAACCGGTGAAGTTCTGAAAAGAGAAAAGGAATTGTTGGCATGTTAGATTTAGAAAAAGAATTGGCAGATATTGATATTGTCAAAGATAAGGAAGAAGTTCCTCATAATCCGAAACGTAAAAGTCTTGGCCGCGGATTGGGGGCATTGTTAGGAGAAGACAGTATAGATCTGGATATGGAACTCAGCGATATTGAAACCCATACTGAAAAAAGCGGAGCCGATTATGTTGACATTAATGCCATTCAGCCAAGCAAATATCAGCCGCGTACGGAATTTGACGAAGAAGCGTTAAATGCTTTGGTCGAATCCATCAAAGAAAAAGGCGTGTTGCAACCGCTTTTGGTCAGAAAACAAGGCGATAAATTTGAATTGATTGCCGGTGAACGTCGCTGGCGTGCTTCCAAACTTGCCGGTTTAGATAAAGTTCCGGTTATCGAAAAAGAATTAAGCGATAAAGAAGTTCTTGAAGTTGCTTTGGTTGAAAACCTGTTGCGTGAAAATTTATCGGCTATTGAAGAAGCCGAAGGCTTTCAAAGACTGATTGACGAATTTTCTCATACACAGGAGGCATTGTCTCAAATCGTCGGAAAATCCCGCAGTCATATTGCCAATACTCTGAGATTGCTTAACCTGCCGGAAAGTGTAAAAACTTTGGTAAAAGAAGGTAAAATTTCCGCAGGACATGCCAGAGCTTTAGTCGGCCTGGAAAATGCCGAGGAAATTGCCCGACAGATTATTAGTAAGGACTTGAGTGTTCGTCAGGTTGAAGAGTTGGTTGCCAAACAAAAAGAAGGTAAGAAAGAACCAAAAGAAAAAATCGAAAAAGATGAAGATTTGGTTGATATTGAACGCAGCTTGGTCGACAGTCTGGGACTTCGCATAAAAATAAGTCCGAGCAAACAAGGTGGCGGTAAAGTTGTTTTGCAATATGCTTCAGCGGCCGAGCTTGATATGATTATTGACATTCTGGAACAAAAGCGTAAAAATGACGGCAGAAATAATCAGGAAAATTTAACGCAAAACAATGCTTCGTCATCTGGCGGAGAAAAATTTACAATGAAAATAATAGATTAAGAGGAAAAAATGACTATTCTTGAAAAAATGTTGGAAAATTGTGCCAAAGCCGGCTACACAACCACCAAAAATGTTGAAAAAGTTGCTAAAGCCAAAACCATGATGTTTGGAGATACCGAATGGCAGAGATGTCCTTGCGACGGACAAAATCCGGAGCGTTACTGCATTTCCGAATTATGCCGCAGTGATATTGAACGTGATGGTGTCTGCCATTGCAACTGTTATACAAAAAAATAATAAAATCCGGGGAGATTTAGGCTGAGGCAGAGCAGGGAACTCTGCCTTTTCTTTTATTTAAATGAATTTTTATAGAGAAAATCTGTCTTGGTAACTATATATTTACTTTAGAAAATTATTTTAAAAAAAGCTTGGAATATATCCGATGATATGTTCTAATAAATCACACAGACAACCAAAAAGGAAAGATGAACCATGCTTTTTCTTAAAAAATTTGTTTTAGGCTTTGCGGCCATAGCTTTGATTTTTATTGGCGGTTCCGGCACGCAGAGCAGCAGTTTGCTTCTGCAAGGCGGCGGGTTTATCGGGCTGATCGTCGGGTTGGTTGTTTTATATATCTTTATGAAGATGGCTTGGCGTGCAATGGGCTGTCTGCCGTCTTTTTTGGTTTTTTCCGCTATCATAACATTTATTTTGTATGCTATCGGAGCGTTTAATAATGGTATTGGCGGAATTGGGCAGACGATTAAAACGTTTCTCGGGCAACAGGTTTCTGCACAACAACAGCAAGAAAGCAGTGCCTCGCTTAATTTGATGGAAGATGAAGATTATGTTCCGGCAATTGAAGACGGAATGCCTTCCGAACAAGTTTCTTTAGGCGAAAATATGCAGGCTCCTCAACCGGTGCAGGCTCCGGCTCAACAACAGGAACAAAGCGGTTTTCAAAAACTTTTGAGCTCTTTCGGCGGAGAGAGCGAAAGCTCCAATCAAGGGTTTGATCCTTCCAATTTTCCAGCTGTTTACGGACAAGTAAGAGTTATTAACGGTGATACCTTGCAGATTAACGGAAAATATATGAAACTATACGCCGTAGATGCTCCGGAAGCTAATCAAACTTGTGCCGACAGAAGCGGACGTTCCTATGCTTGCGGAAGACAGGCTGCCGCATGGCTCAAAGGCTGGCTGGCTGATAATGTCGTTGAATGTCGGGTAATGCAGCAGGATTCTAAAGGAAATATGCTGGGTGTCTGCTCTTTGGGGCAGTATGATATCGGAGCCGCTTTGGTAAATGCCGGCTGGGCTGTTGCTTATCGTAAATACAGCGATGTTTATGCTCCGTATGAGGAACAAGCCAAAATGGATAACAGAGGTTTGTGGCAGGGGCAGTTCTATATGCCTTGGGACTGGAGAAAAGTTCAGGGCAGAAAGCCGAAAATCAAAATCATTAAACCAAAAGTAAAACGTAAAGGCATTTTGGACCTGTAATCCGGAGATAAAATGGAAAAAACTTATACGGTAATTTGTCCCGATGAGCAAAAAACCATGGATTTTGGTCGTCAGTTGGCACAAATAGCCCAAATCGGAGATTGCTTTGCCTTGTTTGGTACTCTGGGAATGGGAAAATCCGT
The DNA here is from genome assembly GCA_048463395.1 of Alphaproteobacteria bacterium. Classification (GTDB taxonomy): domain Bacteria; phylum Pseudomonadota; class Alphaproteobacteria; order RF32; family CAG-239; genus JAGAJR01. Next base: position 141,511 of record DBFWPL010000023.1, read on the forward strand.
TCTTGCCCGTTCCTTTATACAATCGTTGACCGGAGCAAAAGAAGTGCCAAGCCCGACATTTACTTTGGTTCAAAGTTATGAAACTCCGGATTTTGAAATTTATCACTTTGATTTATATCGAATTAAATCTCCGGAAGAAATTTTTGAATTGGGAATGGAAGATGCCTTGTATCAGGGAGTCAGCCTGATTGAGTGGCCGGAAAAAATGTCTGGCTATTTGCCCAGAGATGTTTTCCGCGTAAATATCACCCCCTTTGAAACCGGACGAAAAATAGAAATTACCACGGTGTCCGAAGAAAAACACCAACGCCTTTTGAGTTTGAAAGGCTGCTAATGCCCAATATTCATGCCGGTTGCATTTCATATCTGAACAAAGGAATTTTGATTATGGGAGATTCCGGCTCCGGAAAGTCCGACTTAGCTCTGCGGATGATTATGGAAAAAGGAGCGGAACTTGTTTCCGATGATAGAACGGACATTGAAAATATCAATGACAGCCTGATAGCCTCAGTTCCCCAAAACCTGAGTGGTTTAATGGAGGTTAGAGGTGTAGGAATACTCAAATTTCCTTTTAAAACATCCTCGCCGGTAGATTTGGTTGTTCAACTTGTTAAAAATCCGCGAGAAATAGAAAGACTTCCCGAAAAAGAATATTGTGTGTTAGAAAATGTCCGGCTTCCGCAAATAAAGCTGTATGCTTTTGAAGCTTCTGTGTTAAATAAGCTGATTTTGGCTTTGGGTGTAAGTTAGGTTGTTATTGATTTAAAGATTTCCATGCCGTAATATACAAACAAATCACTTAATTATCAGAGAGAAATCAATGGCTAAAAATATTGTTGAAAATTTTTTAAGAAAACTCGGAAAACCTTTGGTTATTTTCATCCAAAGATTGGGTGAGCTGTCCTTATTTATTGCAAAAGCGGTTTATAACTGCGTAACACCGCCGTTTTACCTTAAACTTCTCGGCCGTCAGTTTTTGGATATCGGTTTCTATTCTCTTCCGGTTGTTGCCCTGACAACAATTTTTGCCGGTATGGTTATTGCTTTGCAGACATATTCAGGTTTTTCCAGCTATGGTGCCGAAAGTGCAATTGCTTCAGTCGTGCTTATTTCCGTAACCCGTGAGCTGGCTCCTGTTTTCTGCGGATTAATGGTTGCCGGACGTATCGGTGCGGCGATGGCTGCCGAAATCGGAACCATGAAAGTAACCGAGCAGATTGACGCTTTAGTTACTTTGTCTACAAATCCGTTCAAATATTTGTTTACCCCGCGTCTCCTGGCCGGAATTTTTGTTTTACCGCTGTTAGTTATGGTCGGGGACATTATCGGTATTTTCGGCGGTTTTTTGGTGAGTGTCTATCAGTTGGGCTTTAATCCGGCCAACTATATCACAAACACCATTAACGAGCTTCAGGCAATAGACATCAACATCGGTCTGACCAAAGGGGCTGTTTTTGGTTTTATCATTGCTTTGATGGGATGTTACAACGGTTATAAATCCCGTGGCGGTGCTCAGGGTGTGGGTGAGGCGACAACAAATGCCGTTGTGGCTTCTTCAATTCTGATTTTGATTTTTAACTACATTATTACCGGTATGTTCTTTACAAAATAATCTGGAGATACAAAATGAGCGAAAATAAAATTGAAATTAAAAATCTCCATAAGGCTTTTGGTAAAAAGGTCGTATTAGATGGCGTTGATTTGGAAATCAAAAAAGGAGAGTCTTTGGTTGTTATCGGCGGCTCAGGTACCGGAAAATCGGTTTTAATCAAATGTATTCAGGGAATTTTGATTCCGGATACCGGTTCGATTAAAGTTGACGGTCAGGAAATTGTTAATGCCAATGAGGATATCCGCGATGCCATGCACGGTAAAATGGGAATGCTGTTCCAAGGCGGAGCTTTGTTTGACAGCTTAACGGTTTGGGAAAACGTTGCTTTTGGGCTGATTGAAAATAAAGGAATGCCGAAAAAAGAAGCAAAAATGGAAGCCGTCCGATTGTTGCGTCAGGTCGGTCTGACCCCTGACGTTGCGGATTTATCTCCAAGCGAGCTCTCCGGAGGTATGCAAAAACGTGTCAGTTTGGCTCGGGCCATTGCCACTCGTCCGGAAATTATTTTCTTTGACGAACCGACAACCGGGTTGGACCCGATTATGTCTGACGTAATTAACGATTTGATTATTGAATCTGCCAAAGGTTTGGGGGCAACAGCTCTTACCATTACGCACGATATGGCATCCGCTCGCAAAATTGCGGATAAAATCGCTATGCTATATAAAGGAAAAATTATCTGGCAGGGAACGGTTAAAGAAATGGATAATACCGAAAACCCTTATGTCAGACAATTTATCAACGGATGTTCTCAGGGACCGATTAAAGTAGAGGTCTGATATGGCTAAAAAAGGCGGAAACGAATACGTTTGTCAGAATTGCGGCTCCGTTTATCCCAAATGGCAGGGAAAATGCGACGCCTGCGGCGAATGGAATACCATCGTTGAAGAAAAAGTCGGCGGGGAAGGGTTCTCTAATTTTGCCCCTAAGAAAAAAGGACATCTTCTGGAGTTTGTTCCGCTCAGCGGTTCCGAACAGGCTTTAAGCCGTCTGGAAACTAATATCAAAGAGTTAGACCGTGTTTCCGGCGGCGGGTTGGTCCCCGGTTCGGCGATTTTAGTCGGTGGAGACCCCGGTATCGGCAAATCCACTTTACTTTTGCAAGCCTGTGCCAGCATTTCCAATCTTCCGTCTCATCCGGAATGTTACTACATTTCGGGAGAAGAGGCGATTGATCAGGTGCGTATTCGGGCAAAAAGATTGAAATTGGAACAATCTCCGGTTAATCTGGCCAGTGCAACGGATGTGCGGGATATTATTACAACTTTGGAAAAATCCAAAGCCGCAGTAGTCATTATTGACTCCATCCAAACCATGTATCTGGAAGATGTCGATTCCACTCCGGGAAGCGTTAATCAGGTTCGAGCCTGTGCTTATGAGCTGATAAAATTAGCCAAGAAAAAAGGTTTTGTTCTATTTTTGGTCGGTCATGTAACCAAACAGGGAGCCATTGCCGGTCCGAGAGTTTTGGAACACATGGTTGACACGGTTTTATATTTTGAAGGGGAGAGGGGACATCATTTCCGTATTCTCCGAGCCGTAAAAAACCGTTATGGGGCAACGGATGAAATAGGTGTTTTTGAAATGCAGGATCAGGGACTTGTGGAAGTTGAAAACCCTTCCGCTCTGTTTTTGGCAGAAAGACAGGGTAATGTCTCCGGCTCTTGCGTTTTTGCCGGAATAGAAGGTTCGCGTCCGGTTTTGGTAGAAATTCAGGCTTTGGTCAGTCCGACCGGATATGCCAGTCCGAAAAGGGCTGTGGTCGGTTGGGATTCTAACCGCTTGGCAATGGTTTTGGCTGTTCTGGAAGCCCGTTGCGGTATGAATTTAAGCTCTCAGGATATTTATCTGAACATTGCCGGAGGGCTGAAAATTTCTGAACCGGCGGCAGATTTGGCTGTTGCCATGGCTGTTATTTCCTCTTTAACCAACAAACCGCTTCCGGCAGATATGGTTATTTTCGGGGAAATTGGCTTATCCGGAGAAATTCGTGCCGTCAGCCAGCCGAATTCCCGCTTAAAAGAAGCTTATAAACTAGGGTTTACGAGTGCGATAACGCCGCCAAGCCATAATGACAAAAAACAAAACAAACTGGATATTAATTTATATGAAATCGGTAATGTCCAGAGGTTAATCAATTGGTTTAATTAGGAACAAACAAAATGCACCAGTTAAATAATTTGGATGTGATAATTTTAATTATTGTCGGTATCTCGGCTTTAATCGCCTTAAGCCGCGGATTGATGAAGGAAGTCTTGTCAATTATCGGCTGGGTACTGGGAACGGCGTCCATTATTTATCTGTTGCCGGTTTTAAGTCCGATAGCCGAATTATACATCCAAACCGGATGGATGGTCGGTGTTGTAACCTCTTTGTTTATTTTAATAACCTTCCTGATTATCTGGATTCTGCTGACAGGACGAATTGTCAGTAAGATTCGCTCCAGTAAATTAAGCAATATTGATAGGATATTGGGTTTGTTTTTCGGAATTGCCCGGGCGTTTTTGTTGGTAACCTTGTTTTACATTCTGTTAAATTGGATGGTTCCGAGAGACAGACAATCTCCGGTATTTACGGAATCAAAATATTTCAACATTGCGGGTTCTTTTGCTCAGCCGATAGAAGCTCTGATTCCGAAAGAAACACTTGATACAATCCGTAAGAAGACGCAGGAAGCGGCAGGAGAAGAAAAAGAGGATAAGGGTTCGGAAAAAGATAAAAAAGCTTCTGACAAAGCTAAAAAGGACGATGCAGACGCATTGTTTGAGAAGTTTGCCCGTCCTCAGGTTGAAAAACTGCGAGAAGATCGGAAAAAACTGAAAAAAATCAAAGAAGAATTTGACGGTTATAATAACAGCGAAAGAGACAATCTTGACCGTTTAATAGAAAATACATTGGAATAAAGTAAAAGCCCCGAAAACGGGGCTTTTACTTTACCGGTCAAAAACACAACGATTGGTTTTTAATTTCTTTCTTAATTTTTTTCTTGTTTGTTTATTTGGAATAAGCATACAAACAAGGCTGACACAAATACGTTTTAAATTAAACAATATCTTGTCAAAAATGTTTTTGAGACGTTTCTCCAAAGAGGCTATTTGATAATTTCCTAAAACCTCGTCAAAAGATTCTTTTCTTCCCGAATATAAGTCATGTTCCAAATCAAATTCCATTTTTACAAAAAGAACATTCTTGTTAACTTGCTGATATTCAATACCTTTATAGTCTTTTTTTAAGTCCAGAACCAGCAAATTGATTTTTTTGTTCGGGTAATTAGCTTTTAGAATACCGAATGCTCTGGCAGATTCTTCAGGTGTAACTTCTTCATTGTTAGCATATACGAACAAAATGCTTTTAGCTTTGTCCATTCTTTCGCAGACGCGTTGAATACGGCGGTCAAACATCGCTTTAGCTTTTGCATATCCTTCTTCAAAAGGAAGATCGCTGTCTATGCAATGAAAAAAAGCCACATGATTGGGTTCATCCATATAAGCATTATGTGTTCCGTTAACATTCTGAAAAACTAAGTTTTCTTTTTTAAAAAAGCCGTCAAATTTTGTTTTTATCATTTCTGCGGCCTGTTCAACTTTCCACACGCCTATCCAGTCCAGAGGCAAAGCTTCGATTTGCAGGTTACGGCGTCGCAAATGGTAAGAAGTGGCACAAAAAGCCCCGATGGGTACAAATAAATCGTAATATTTCATATCTACTGCTTTTAAAAATTATTTTTCTTAAAAAGAAGTAGCACAATCTAAAAAATATTACAACTTTTATTAAGGATGCAATCTGGACAAAAAAGATTGTTTCCTCATTACAAAACTTTTCTGGAGTTCAGAGCCAGCTGAATCGTTCCTTCGTCCATATAATCAAGCTCGGCCCCCATCGGAATACCTTGAGCCAGAGTTGTAACTTTGATATTGCAGCCTTTAAGCTTGGAAACCAAATAATGTGCCGTAATCTGTCCGTCGACGGTTGCCGGCAAAGCAAGAATGACTTCGGAAATCTCTTCTTTTTTTATCCGGTAGAGCAGACTTTCAATGTTTAGGTCTTCGGGAGCAACGCCGTCCAGTGCGGATAAAACCCCGCCCAAAACATGATATTTTCCTTTAAAAAAAGCTACTCTTTCCATAGCCCATAAATCTGCCACATCCTGTACGACGCAGATTTGGTGCTGTTCTCTTTTTTCAGAGGCACAGACGGAACAGGGGGAGGTGGTATCAAAATTACCGCAGACTTCGCAGGTTTTAATATTTTGAGCAACCTCATTAAGAGATTCGATTAACGGAAGAAACAAGCTTTCCCTTTTTTTCAGCAGCTGCAAAACAATACGCCGTGAAGATCTTGTTCCCAAAGACGGAAGTTTGGCGATAATTTTTATCAGTTTTTCGATTTCTTTGCCGGCCATTTTAGTATCCTGAATTAAAACGGAAGTTTCAAACCGCCCAGATTGAGACCGCCGGTAACATCCTGCAAACCTTCGGCCATCATGGTATCTGCTTTAGCTTTGGCATCATTAAAAGCGGCAACGATTAAATCTTCAAGAATGTCAGATTCGTCAGCGACGATAAGGGACTTGTCCAACTCAATTTTTTTCATTTCAAATTTACCGTTAAGAGTAACTTTAACCATACCGCCGCCGCTAGAACCCATAACTTCCTGTTGGGAGAGCTTGGCTTGAGCCTCTTCCATTTTTTTCTGCATCATCTGAGCTTGCTTCATAATTCCTTGAATATTCATCATTTTTGTTTGTCCTTCTCTAAAATTATTCCCCGTTGTCAAAAAAGACCTCATCCTCATCTTCTTCAGCGGATTCGGAAATTACTTTGCGGGTTAAAGTTTCTATTTTTGCTCCTTTAAATTCCGCCAAAATGGCTTTAACCAAAGGATATTCGGAAATACTGCGTTTATCTTCTTCCAGCTCGGCTCTTTCTTGATCAGCCAGTGTTTCTCCCAGATGACCGCGTAAAATTTCGATTTTCCAAGTTAAACCGGTTGCTTCAGTTAGGATTTTGTGTAGATTCATAATAAAATCCGATTGAATTTTATCCGAAACGGTCATCTTTATTGCCCCGTTTGTAAACTCACTGACCGAAACATCATTTTTTAATTTGTAAGAAACCAGCATTTGCCGGTTGCTTTCCAGATAAGCAACTAATTCACTTAAAGAATTAAACACCGTTTTTCCGGGAACGGAAATGTTTTGAGGATTTTCTTCAACTATCGGAGATTGCCTGGGAGAAACCGAAGCGGAAGAGGTTTCGGCAACCGGACGAACATTTGCTGATTGCGGAACGGCAATACTTAAATTAGAGTTTTTTTTTACGTCGTTCAAAAGCTCATAAGGCGTTGGCAGATTAGCCGAATAAGCAATACGGATTAAAATCATTTCCAAAGCGTCAATCTGAACCGGAGCGATTTGCAGCTCGTTGAGGCCTTTAATCAGCATTTGCCAGATTTTGGAAAGAATGGCGATTTGAACCGTTCCGCTGTGTTTTTGGCAGAAAGTTTTTTCCATTTCGGTCATGCTGACATCATTGATTGAATTCGGAATAATTCGAGCCTTGGCCAACATGTGAGTAATATTAATCAAATCTTGCAAAAGGGTTGTCGGGTTGGCTCCGTTTTTATATTGCTCTTGAAGTTTGGTAATAACGGCGGAAACATCTCCCTGAACCAGAGATTCAAACAATTCAAACGTCTGATTTTTATCGGCTAAACCGATCATATCCTTAACGACATCAGTTTTAACCACACCGGCACCGAGAGAAATTGCCTGATCCAGAAGAGAAAGCCCGTCGCGGGCGGAACCGTCCGCGGCTTTGGCGATAATGTGCAAAGCTTCGTTTTCGGCTTTCAGATTTTCTGCGGCAATAATTTTATTAAACAGCGTCATCAGATTTTCAATAGACAACCGCTGTAAGTCAAATCTCTGGCAACGGGATAAGACCGTAATCGGCACTTTTCGGATTTCCGTTGTCGCAAAAATAAATTTGACATGTGAAGGCGGCTCTTCCAATGTTTTCAACAAAGCATTGAAAGCGTTTTTGGAGAGCATGTGAACTTCGTCGATGATATATATTTTATAGCGGGCGTTTGTCGGCTTGTAACGGACACCGTCCAAAATCTCGCGAATGTCGTCAACACCCGTGCGAGAGGCCGCATCCAGTTCCATAACATCAATATGCCGGCCTTCGGTAATGGCTTTGCAGTTTTCGCAAACGCCGCAGGGATGAATGGTCGGACCGCTTTTTCCGTCAAGACCGGTGCAATTAAGGGCTTTGGCAATGATTCGGGCGGTGGTTGTCTTACCGATACCTCTGATTCCAGTTAAAATATAAGCATGGTGCAGACGATTGTTTTTTATGGCGTTGGTTAAGGTTTGTACCAAAGCTTCCTGTCCCAGCAAATCGTCAAAATTCTGCGGGCGGTATTTTCTTGCTAAAACGACATATTGATTGTCTTTGTTTTCTTCGTCTGCCATAAAAAATCTTCTGTTTAAGGTTAAGGTGGAGAGCAATCGACCCCGACGGATTCCGTTACGGCTGCTTCCTTCCGAACCTGACCGGATTGGCGGATCGTCAGCCCGATGCCCTCCATAAAAAATCTATTCTCCAATATCGTCGAAATTCGCTTATTTTTCAAGGAAAAAAATTACAATTAACATAATGGAAAATTACATATCCGGAATAACAACATTGTATTGTTTCAGGGAATCTTTAACCATCTGATGTTCTTCTGCGGCAGGAATATACCCAAGCGGCTGATTTTCAGGGTTAAGCTGATACCCGTAAATCAAGGTTTGAGCCAGATATTTGTCTTTTCCGAAAATTCGCGGAGCCCGATAGTTTTCATCAATAACAATGGTTTCGGAACCTTTGTTTTCCGAAGACAACATAAATTTGTGAGGGGATTTTTCAATAACCTCGTCGCCGTTCTGCCGGACTTCAACAATATCCAGACTATGTTCGTTTGTTCCGTTTTCAAACAGGCGGAAAGCACCGTTTATGCCGATATAACCGTCCGGATTTGTAATTTGCTCGTTCAAATCATCGTTAGCATTTTGGGATAAGGCGGCGGATAAGGCGATAGCGTCATAAGCCAGAGAATAAAGGCTGCTCGGACGTTCCCCGAATAAGTCGGCATATTTGTTGGAAAAATAAATGCTGTGTGTTCTGGAGAGGGATGGATACCAACTGCCGTTAAGAGTTGCTTCTTTGTTAAGATTGGTGTTTTCCCAAACAGACATTCCCAAGAATTTAACTTTTGGAGGAAAAACGTCATAATATCCGAACATAGATGCCGCGGATTTCAGTCGTGAACCATATTCCGGAATCAAAACAGCGTCAAAATCCACATCGCCGATGGTGTCGAGATTTTGCAGACGTCTTAAAACTTTTGCCGAGTTGGTGTCGCCGTTTTGGGCTTTGTAAGATAAATTTGAGCGGATTTTATCCAAACGGGCTTTTCTTTGCGGATAATCGGTCATGGATTTGAGAATTTCCGAAAAATCGGTTGTGTTTGGCGGATAAAAAGCAATACGTTTGATTTCAACGCCGTTTTTTTGTGCAGCGATAATGGAAGCTTTTGCAACCGCAATACCGGTATTGTTATCCGGAACCAAAAGGGCAAATTTTGAACGTCCGTTTTGGACGGCATATCCGATAATTCGATTGACTTGTTCGCTGACCAACAGTCCCAGTGTATAAATTCCGGGCTGCAGAACTTCTTCAGAGGTGCCGAAAGCGATTACCGGAACGTTTTTGGAGGTAGTTTGTTCGGTAATTGCCCGAATGGAACCGCTCATCAGCGGACCGATAATCAACTGAGCTCTCTGGTTTAGAGCATTTTCCGCAGCGATTCTGGCACCGCTGGGTGTACTTTTGGTATCATAAAACTGTAAAATCATATTAGGCTTTTTCACGTCTTCCAAAGCCATCATTGTTGCGTTCTTAAGGCCTTGCCCGTGTTTTGCGGCTTCTCCGCTCAACGGCAGTAAAACCCCGACGCGGAAATTTGTTGTTGAACCGAAATTGACTTCGCTGATGTCGGAATTAAACGCGTCAAAACCGCTGCGGCTGGAAGAATTTGTCGAACAACCGGCTAAAACCAGTCCCAAAAAGAGAATACTAAATTTTTTTAACACTTGCTTTTTGCCCTAAAATATAACAAAGATACTAAATAAGTAACAGATTTAAGTTAAAAAAGTCATAATGTAAAGAACAAGATGTCATGAAAAACGGATTATATGTTATTGCCACACCGATAGGAAATTTGGGAGATATTTCAGCTCGAGCATTGGAAACATTGGAAAATGCCGATGTTATCGCTTGCGAGGATACCAGAGTTACCAAAAAGCTGTTTAATCTGTTAAATATCAGCACCAAAAAACAGTTTATAACGCTGCATGACCATAATGAGGAAGAACAGGCTCAAAAACTGGTTGATTTGATTCAGCGGGAAGAAAAATCCGTTGCTCAGGTCAGTGATGCCGGTTCTCCGTTGATTTCCGACCCCGGATATAAACTGATTAAACATTGTCGGAAAGAGGGGATATACATCACGGTCATTCCGGGCTGTTGTGCATTGATTTGTGCTCTTCAGTTATCCGGATTGCCGACCGATCGTTTTCTTTTTGCCGGTTTTATTCCGAACAAAGATAAGGCGAGAAAAGAAAATTTTGAAGACTTGAAGAATATAAAAGCAACCTTGGTGTTTTATGAAACGGCGAACCGCATTGTCAAAACGCTGACCGCTGCAGCCGAAGTTTTTGGCAACAGAGAAATGGCGGTGGCTCGGGAGATTACCAAAATGTATGAGGAATGCGTTAACGGAACTGCCGAAGAACTGATAAAACATTTTGCAGAAAAAGAACCGAGAGGCGAAATGGTGTTGATGATTGCTCCTGCCGAAGAGAACAAAAACACCGAACTGGATCTATCCGGAATTTTACGGCGGAAAATGACTGAAATGCCGTTGAAAACCGCGGTAAAAGAAGTTGTCAAAGAATATAAACTTAACAAAAACGATGTCTATGAACAGGCTCTGCAAATAAAGAATGAACAATAACAAAAGCGGAAAATTAGCAGAATTTCTGGCGAAAATGCTAATGCGTTGCAAAGGCTGCCGGATTATCTGCGGCAATTATGTAACCGGAAAAGGAACACATGCCGGAGAGATTGACTTTATTGCAACTAAAGGAAATTTGATTGTTTTTGTGGAAGTAAAAAAACGCCAAAATTTGGAAAAAGCGGCTTATGCCATTTCAGAACAACAGAAAAAAAGAATAATCAACGGAGCACAGGCTTTTTTAAGCAAACATCCGCAATATGCAAACCATGACATACGTTTTGATGCCATATTGGTAAAGCTTCCTTTATCAATAAAACATATTCCCAATGCATGGCTAAGCAGATTTTGATTTAACTAACTCCGCCGCAATTTGCAAAAGCTCGTCTCTGGTTGCCGAAAAACTGTCTTTAATCCAGATTTCTTCTAATTCACTGAGAATAACGCCGATATTATGATGATTTTGTATGCCGGCATTAATAACATCTTTTCCCTTAATCGGAAAAATCGGAACAATGGCATCGTTAATAAATTTGAGGGTTTCCGACAAATATAGTATTTTATTCATCTGAGCGGCTTGAAGCAACAGCAGTTTGTCTCGGCAAAAGTCTTTTCCGTATCTGTAAATCAGAACCATTAAGGTTTCTTCGTTCATAAATTCGGACAATTGCGGATGAATTGTTGCCCAGTTAATAAATTCTTCTTTTTGTTTTTTTGTCAGTCTTAAGCGGGAAGCGAGGTTTTCTGCCAGCATTTTATCCGGAAGATAAAGCATAAACAAACGTCTGACCGGATTTGGCTTTAAACCTTCGTCGGCAACCATATTGATAAGAAAATCCAACTTATCCAGATTTTTTGAATCCGGAAGCAGATAACTAAGAATTTCATTGTCAAACATAATGCGGATTGTTTTACTGACGTTTTTGGTCAGTAAAATTTTGAAAAGTTCATCGCGTATTCTTTCCAATGAAAGGTTTTTAAGTCCGTCTCGATTTTCAATGCAGGCCTTCAGAGCTTTTTTATCAATATCCGTTTTCCCGAAAATCGAATAAAAACGGAAAAAACGCATAATACGCAAATAATCCTCTTTAATTCTCTGAGCCGGCAGACCGATAAAACGAACCACCCCTTTTTCCAAGTCTTCAATACCGTTGTAATAATCAAAAACATTGCCTTTTTCGTCAGCGTAAACGGCATTGATTGTCAAGTCGCGTCGGGAAGCGTCGGCTTCCCAATCCGTTGTAAAGATAACTTCGGCATGCCGTCCGTCGGTTTTAATGTCTTTGCGAAGGGAAGTTACTTCAAGAACCTGGTCGTTGATGATAACGCCCACGGTACCGAATTTTATGCCGATAGGCACGGTTTTGATACCGTTTTCGGTACAGGCTTCCACTAATTCGTCAGGAGAAAGATCTGTGGCAAGGTCAATGTCAAATCCTTTGAGTCCGACTAAGGCGTCGCGGACGGCACCTCCGACAAAACGCAGAACCCCGCCGTGGCTTTCCACAACACGGAACAATTTGAGGATTTTTTTATCCTGAATAATTTTTTTGACATCCAGATAATTATCTCTAATCATTTCAATCTTCCTGCTTTTTTATTTTCAGGGGTATTGTTAACAGTTTTTATATTTTTTTCAAATATAATCGGCACAAAATAACTTTTTTGTGAGTATATAGGTATGAATAAATTTTTATTATCACTTGTTTTGCTGGGATTGTTTTTTCCGGAAACCACGTCTGCCGCAACACAGCAGATGATTGGAGAATACGACGATTGGGTTGCTTATTATCACAAAGATGCCGGCGGTATTGTTTGTTACATGGCATCAACACCTAAAAGAGATGAAGGAAAATATACCAAACGCGGCGATATTTATGCCGTCGTAACCCATCGTCCGGGAGAGAAAAGTTTTGACGTAGTTAATTTTGTGGCCGGATATACCTTTAAGCCGGGAAGCAAAGTTACCGTTAAAATCGGCAAAACAACCATAAATCGTTTATTTACAAATGAAGATAAAGCATGGGCAGTAAGCGACAAAGTTGATAAAGAATTGGTAACTGCGATGAAAAAAGGCGAAAGAATGATTGTTCACGGTGTTTCATCCAAAGGAACCAACACCAAAGATACTTACTCTCTGGCCGGGTTTACCAGTGCCTATAAAGCCATTAGCTCTAAATGTAATAAAAAATAACCATGACTGATAAAATAGAATTAATCGACCTCAGCAAAGAAGAAATCGCTCAGGAATTAGCTAAAATCGGAGAAAAACCTTTCCGAGCCAAACAATTGTGGCATTGGCTTTATTGGCAGGGCGAAACAGACTTTTCAAAAATGACCAGTTTTTCAAAAGATTTGCGAGAAAAACTGGCCGCCGCTTATACCATAACCAGACCTAAAATCGTTACCGAACAAATATCCAAAGACAAAACCCATAAATGGCTTTTGGAATTTGAAGACGGACAGCGGGTAGAAACGGTTTATATTCCGGAAGAAGACCGAGGAGCCGTCTGTATTTCAACACAAGTCGGTTGTGCGGTAGGATGTCGTTTTTGCCACACGGGAAGCCAGAAAATTACCAGAAATCTGACGGCGGGAGAAATTGTCGGACAATTTCTTGTCGCACGGGATGTTTACAAGGAATGGCCGACCCCGAGTGATGAAACCCGTTATTTGTCGAATATTGTGGTTATGGGGATGGGCGAACCGCTTCATAATGCAGAAAATGCCGCCAAAGCCATGAAGATTTTAACTGACGGCGACGGAATTTCTCTTTCCAAAAGACGTATAACCCTGTCTACGTCGGGCATTGCTCCCAAAATGGCTCCTTTTTTCAAAGAGACCAAAGTTCAAATGGCTGTCAGCCTCCATGCCCCGAATAATGAAATCCGCTCACAAATAATGCCGATTAATAATAAATATCCGCTTGAAGAAGTAATGAAAGCCTGTCAGGAATATCAACAAATGGAAGGCAGCAGGTTTATTACTTTTGAATACCTGATGTTGAAAGATATTAATGATTCTTTGGATTGTGCCCGCCAGCTGATAGAATTGATGAGAAAATATAAATTGGATGCCAAATTCAATTTGATAGCGTTTAACCCTTGGCCGGGTTGTGGATTTGAAGCCAGTTCCGGTAACCGGATACATGCCTTTGCGAAAGAATTGAACAATGCCGGTTTTGCCGCACCGATACGTACACCGCGGGGGCAGGATATTTTAGCCGCCTGTGGGCAGTTAAAGTCCAAAAAAGATAAAGAATAGACCTTTTTTAACGGGAGTGGGTATTATCCTCGCGGGAATTGGAATATTCCAGCATTTTCATAATGTTGTTTTCAATCTGCGGGTCGATTTCTCGAGATTTTTGAGAGATTTGTTTTATTTGCTGCCTGTTTTTTTCCGGAGCAAACAATAACTCCAACATTTCCATCGGGTTTTTGCCTTCTAAAAGCTGCTGTTCGGTAATTTTCGCCGCCAGCGTTTTAACCATTTCATTGCGAAAGGCTTCTTGGGCACTTTCTCGGGCTCTTTCCTCTTTTTTACGTTCTTTTTCGGTGTATTTGCGGTGGAAACGGGCGAATTCATATAAAGGATTGCCGCCTCGTTGATAATTATCCAAACCGGCAAGATTGGTTTTCTCGTCTATTAAAGATTGGATTCCCAAGCCTTCTTTGTTTCGATAAATCATCCAGTCATCAATAATTTCCGGATAAACGGCCTGATAAACGTTGTCCGGATTTATTTTTCCGAAACACAATTGTTTTACTCCCGGTTCCGGCACGCTGATTGTAATGTTTTCTTGAAAAAACTCTTTGCTTTCACCTGTTTTTCTGGTTGGATTAATTAAGGATTGTGCCAAGCACATGGCAGTCAGGGCTGTCAGCATTTCCTGATTGGCTTTATACCCTATTTTTCGGGGATCATATAAAACTTCGGTGTCGTTAAGAACTTGATTGACGCAATACTCATTCAGCCTGTCAAGGGCTTCAATTTGCTCATAATTGAAAGGAATTTCAGAACGAATTTCTACATTAACGGCTTTGTTTATAGCCTGATGTATCATTTTTTGCAGTTTTTTGTTATCCATAACATATCCCTGATATCTGTCGGTTCACAAAGGGATTGTATCACAAAAAACACTCCGATTCCATAAATTTTAAGTATTGGGCTGAAATTTTTCGATAATAGGCTTAAATATCTCAACCATTTTTTTATAAGCCTCTTTTTTGAAAAAGACGATAAGTTCGGGAGCTTGATTAATATCTATCCATTGAAAATCTTTGAACTCGATTTCTTCGGGATGGGTTAGAAAATTAATTTCACTGTCGTTTCCTTCAAAATAAAACAGGCTCCAGTACTGATCTTGCCCATAAAAATCACTGCCGTTTTCTTCAAAATGTTTCAAAATATGATTAGGAAAATCATAGCGAATAGGAGCAGGAGTTGTATAAATCAGTTTGGCGGAAGTAATGCCTGTTTCTTCGGAGAGTTCTCTGACAGCGGCTTCGGCAGGTGTTTCTCCGGTATCTATTCCGCCTTGTGGGAACTGCCAATTATTGGTTTCTCGGTCAGCTCGGGCACAAACTAAAACTTTTTTATCTTTTCTGAAAACAACAATGCCGGCGTTCGGTCTATACTTTTTTTGCATGATTTACTCCACAACAATAGCGGAAACCGGAACTAAAGCAAATGGACGGTCAATCGTGGTGATGTTGTTTTCTCTCATTTGTTCATAAGTCAACTGAGGAGAGAATGTTTTTTGCCATTTGTTCAGAGTTACGACAGATGCCGGTTTAGATGAAGCAATAATTAAAACCTGCCCTTGTTCAAGAGCAATTCTTTCTGCATTTTTCAATTGTTCCGCAACTTGTTTTTGATCCAAGTTTTCATCAATGATAATATCCGCTTTTTTACGAGCCAATCCATCAATTTTTACAATATCAATACCGTCTTCTCCAGTAGCATCAATCATCAAAAGTCCCATTTCTTTAACGGAAGAAAGCAGTTTTTCGGTTCTTTCTTTGTTTTCTTTATCAACTTGTCCCTGATTAATAACAATCCCGCCGATAGGGGCGTCAACGGCAAGAGTTTGCTTCATGCGGCGGATATTGTCATCAATGTTTGAAATAATACTCATTGCCAACGGACCGGTATCGGATTTTAAAAAGTCTTTTGATGACAAAAGCAAATCCATATAAGTTTCATGTCCGAGATAACGGGCTTTTTTTATCTGATTTTCTGCATCAACGGTGTAAGGAGAAAAAGAAAGAGAAACTTCGGCAGGTAACCCGTTCGCAATTAAATCCGTTTCCTTGGGGTTTAAACCGATATTTTTGATAACAACGGCAACTTTGTAGAAATTCGGTTGAACATTAACTTTTTTCCCATAAACAACCCAAGGTCTTTTTCCTTCCGGAGAAAGAGCCGGAACAATCAGCCCTTCTTCTTGTCTCGTAAATTTCTCCTGTCTTTCGAAAGGATGTAAAGGTGTTTTGCCCGGAGCCTCACCCAAAGAAGACAATTGAGGAATAGAGCGAACAATGTCGTTTAAATCCCCTGTTTCAAAAGTTGTGTTAACTTCTGTGGAAACCTCTTCTTTCTCAACTTGAGAAATATTGTTTTCCTTTTTGGGTGTAATCTTTTTTTCCGGCATGGTTAAAACATATTTTGGCGACCGGTTTTTTTTATCATACATAATCTTGTCAATTTTGGTCAGATAAACAGGTTCGCTTTTCATCTTTGCAAAAAAATACCCCGTTGCCGCCAATAGGACAAGAATTGACAGCGTAATGATAATCAGCCATTTTTTTTGTTTTAACTGTTTTAACAAAAAATCATCCTTTGTTATTTGTTTTGAGAACCATAAAGGCTTAAAGCCTTAACAAGATCGACGGCTCTGGAAAGCTGATAATCGTTCGCCAAAGATTCATCGACAACGGTTTCCTGTTTTTTATCTTTTTTCTTATCTTCGTTTTCATTTTTCAAAGCGTTTTTAAATTCTGCCTCGCTGACGCCGTAATTGTTTTCAATAATTTCAATCTTTGCCGGTTTTACTTCTATGTCCGGTTCAATGCCGGTTGCTTGAATAGAACGTCCGGAAGGCGTGTAATAACGGGCTGTCGTCAAACGCATTGCTCCGTAGTCTCCCAACGGAACAACGGTTTGTACGGAACCTTTTCCGAATGATTTTTCACCCAGAATAATGGCTCTTTTGTGGTCTTGCAAAGCACCGGCCAAAATCTCGGAAGCGGAAGCCGAACCGTCGTTAATAATCACCACAATCGGCAGCCCCTGAGCAATATCCCCGCTTTTTGCCGTATAACGAACCGTATCGGATTCGTTTCTGGAACGTGTTGAAACAATTTCTCCTTTGTCCAAAAACAGGTCGGAAACGCTGACGGCCTGATCCAGCAAACCGCCCGGATTGTTTCGAACGTCAATAATCACGCCTTTGATTTGGTTATTTGTCTTCTTCTGAGCTTCTTTCAGAGATTTCTTTATCATTTTGTCGATGTCTTCGCTGAAAGACGTAATGCGAATATAAGCCACATCGTTGGCTTTAATATCGCTTTTGACGGATTGAATTTTAATTTCTTCGCGTTTTAGCGTAACGTCAAAAGGTTTTTCGTTCATGCGGCGGATTGTCAATTTGACTTTTGTTCCGATTTTGCCTCTCATTTTATCGACGGCTTCATTGAGGGTTTGTCCCATCACTTGTTCGCCGTCAATATTGGTAATGTAATCGCCCGGTTTTAATCCGGCTTTGGCGGCAGGAGTGTCATCAATCGGGGAAACGACTTTAACCACGCCGTTTTCCATGGTAACCTCAATGCCCAAACCGCCGAATTTGCCTTTGGTTTGTTCATTCATATACTTAAAGCTCTGCCCGTCCAAAAAACTTGAATGCGGATCTAGGGAAGAGAGCATGCCGTTAATGGCGGATTCAATCAGTTTTTTGTCAGAGACTTCTTCCACGTAAGACACTTTTGCCCTTTCCATAACTTCGCCGAACAGATTTAAGAGCTCGTAAGTGTCGGCATCTTCTTTTTCAGGAGCTTTTTTGGCGGCATCGGCACAAGACGCCGAAAAGAATAAACTAAGAATAAAAACAAACGCAAAAGATGATTTTTTTAACATGAGATTTTCCATTCATAAACTAATTTGCAATCCAAGCCATCGGATCAATCGGGTGGTTATCCTTTCGAAGTTCAACATAAAGCTTGGCGTCCTTATCGTCAGGCATTTGCCCGAGAGGTTCTCCCGCCAAAAGCATTTGCCCGAGTTCGCAGTCAATGCTTTCCAAGCCGGCCAGCAAAGACAAATAACCTTGTCCGTGTTCTATAATAATAAGGTTTCCGTATCCGCGGAACGGACCGGCAAAAATAACCGACCCGTCATAAGGAGAAATAACCTGAGCCTGATTTCTGGTTTTGATAATCACGCCTTTCGAGCTGACGCCTTTGGCAGTTTCCTGCCCGTAAGCGGTAATAATCGGACCGATTGCCGGACGGGAAAGTTTTCCTTTGGCTTTCACGAAGTTACTTCCTGTTTCTTTTATAAACTCAGGTTTCAATTTAATCAAGTCGGCTCTTTGTGCCTGTTCAAGTTTTTGAGTTTCGGCCAAACGCTGCTCTTCCAAAGCTCTTTGCTCGGCTAATCTCTTTCTTTCTTCTTCTTGACGTTTCTTCTTTGCTGCCAATCGCTGTTTTTCAAGCTTAGACAATAAGTCCCTTAAATCCTGAGCTTGAGAAGCCAATGCCTGAACTTTTTTCTTGGTTTGGACGCTTTTAATTTCTACCGCATTGCGGATTTTAGATTTTTTCTGAACCAAAATTTTCATTTGGTCGTGTTCTTTTTCTAGAATTTTTTTCTGTTTGGTGATTTTTGCGACCTGCTTTTCAACCAAGGCTTTTTTGGCGGTAATTTTTTCTAAATCCTTGCGAATGCGGGAAGCGTTTTGCTCCAAATAAGGAACCGTTTCCCGAAGCAGCATGGCACTGCGAATGATTTCAACCGGTGTCAACGGCTGAACAAATAATGCTTCTGTCGGTTTTAAAGCCAGATTTTGTAAGGCGGAAAGAGTTTTAATCAGGTTTTCGTCTTCGGTAATGAATTTTTCTTCGGCGATCTCCAAATCCTCTTGCAGTTTGAGCAGCTCGTTTTCCATTTGCGAGATTTTAGCCTCGCTGTTTTGAATCATTTTGGCGGATTTTATCATATCCTGATTAACCGAGGCCAATTCCATACTGATTTTTGTTGCCTGAGCCTGAAGCTTTTTGTGCTCCATGTTTTGAGCTTCAACCTGCTTTTCCACTTGTTCGAGGTCTTTTTGCGAAACGGAAACGGCAAAAACCGGCCTAAGCATGAGGAATAACAACCCCATGCTTAATAAAACCGGTTTATATGCCTTTTTTAGTTCCATTCTTTTTTTATTTTTTGATTAAAAGAGAATGTCCGGTCATTTCCGTTGGTTTTTCGATATGCAAAAGATCCAACATCGTTGGGGCAATGTCAGCCAGGCGTCCGTCTCGCAAACGGCAAACATGTTCCTGACAATTAACCAAAATGGCAGGAACTTTTCCGACCGTATGAGCGGTATATGGCTGTCCGGTTTTTTCATCAACCATTTTTTCGGCGTTTCCGTGATCTGCGGTAACAATCATAACCCCGCCAACGTCTTTAATGGCTTTTTCAACCTTGCCCAAGCATTCGTCAACGGCGGCCACGGCTTTCAACGCAGCTTCCATAATGCCGGTATGTCCGACCATGTCGCCGTTGGCATAGTTGCAGATGATAACGTCAAAACGTTTGTCTTCAATGGCTTTAACCAGTTGTTCCGTAACCTCGTAAACGCTCATTTCCGGCTTAAGGTCATAAGTTGCGACCTTCGGGCTGGCGATAAGAATACGTTCTTCGCCCTTAAATTCTTTTTCCTCACCGCCGTTAAAAAAGAAGGTAACATGGGCGTATTTTTCCGTTTCGGCAATACGCAGCTGGGTCAACCCGTGGTTGGCAACGACTTCGCCGAGAATATTGGTCAGAGCTTCCGGCGGGAACATCGTCTGCATAAAACGATTGTGGTCAACGGAATATTCCGTCATGCCGACATGAGCGGAAAACTTAACGGTTTTCTTACGGGCAAATCCGTTAAATTCGGCATCGGCAAGAGCATATAAAATTTCACGGGCACGGTCGGCACGGAAGTTTGCCATAAGCAAGGCATCGCCGTCTTCCATTCCCTGATAATCACCGATAACGGCCGGAATAACAAACTCATCGGTAACTTTCTCGGTATAAGAGGCTTTAATGGCTTCGTCAGCGGTTGCATAACGTTTGCCTTCAGCTGCAAGAACGGTATTGTAAGCCGCTTCGACACGATCCCAGCGTTTATCGCGGTCCATCGCATAGAAACGTCCTTCAATCGTAGCGATTTTAACATTGTTTAAGCCGCTGATTGACTTTTCAAAATCAGCCAGAAAACCTTCGGCAGAGGAAGGAGGCGTATCACGACCGTCCAAAAAGGCGTGAACCCAGGTTTTAATGCCGCTTTCTGCTAAAATTTTGCATAATGCGACAATGTGTTCTTGAGAAGAATGAACACCGCCCGGAGACATCAAACCCATAACATGAGCGGCTTTTCCGTTGGATTTTAATGTTTCAATCATTTTAACCAATACCGGATTATTTTTTAAGGAGCCGTCTTTTATGGCGAGGTCAATTCTTGGCAAATCCTGCATAACAACACGACCGGCACCGAGATTAGTGTGTCCGACTTCAGAATTTCCCATTTGTCCGTCCGGCAAACCGACATCCAAACCGGAAGTCTGAATTAAACAATGCGGATTTTCATCATACATGCGGTGCCAGTTCGGCGTATGTCCCATCTCAATCGCATTGTCCGGAGTTTTCGGTTCACGATAACCCCAACCGTCTAAAATCATAAGCAATACAGGTTTTTGTGTCATCTTTTTTTTCCTTAAATTAGAATTTATAATCTTGTCGCCATTATATATAATAAAAGATATTATAAAAGCACTATTTTCACAAAATTAATTATTGTTTTTATTTTGCGGCAATCATAATTTTTCGCCAGATTTCCGCCGGAATATTTCCTCCGGTAATGCCTTTCATCGGAGAGTTATCGTCATTTCCGACCCATACGGCACAAATATAATCGTTATTAAAGCCGACAAACCATGCGTCCCGATAATCTTGGGTCGTCCCTGTTTTTCCGGCGGCAAACCCCGGAATTTGAGCTTTTTTTCCGGTTCCGTAATCAATAACGTTTTTCAGCATTCCGGTCAGGGTATGGGTAATCTGCTCGTCAATAATCCGGTTTTGGCGGTCAACTTCTCTTTGATAGAGCTGATATCCGTCGCGGGTAAAAATCTCTTTTACGGTATAAGGCCAGGTTGCCAAACCACCGTTGGCAATGGAGGAATAAGCCACCGCCATATCCAAAACCTTGACCTCAAAAGTTCCGAGAGCCAGAGAAGGCGTGTTTTCAATCGGTGTGGTAATCCCCATTCTCTTAGCATTGCGGATGATTTTGCTTCGACCTGTTTTTTCGGAGAGATTAATAGTTGCCAAATTGAGAGATTGTGCCAAAGCCCTGTCCATGCTGACCGGTCCGTAATATTTCTTATCATAATTTTCCGGTTTCCAGTCTCCGATGGAAATAGGAGAGTCGTCAATAATGCTGTCTCTGGTAAAACCGTTTTGCAAAGCGGTCAGATATACAAACGGTTTGAAAGAGGAGCCCGGTTGTCGCAAGGCTTGGGTTGCCCGGTTAAATTGGCTTCGGTTGTAATCCACACCGCCGACCATGGCTTTGACGGCTCCGGTTTTATCAAGAATGACAACGGCTCCCTGAGAAACGTTTTTGTGTTTGTTGGCTTTGATTGTTTCTTGCAGAACTTTTTCGGCTCGTTCCTGTAGATTTTGATCTAATGTGGTCGAAACGTAAATGTCGCTGTCTCTTTCGCCGATATAAGCGTTAACCTCATTATAAGCCCAATCGGCAAAATACCGCCCGCCTTGAACTTTATCGGAGATTTCCGCTCCGGTTTTCATGGTTAAGGCGTTTTTCATCTGTTCATTGCTGATGGCTCCGGTTTCGACCATAATCTTAAGAACGACTTTTGCCCTGTCTTCGGCTTTTTTCATGCTGTTAATCGGATTATAGCGGGAAGGGGCTTTAAGCATTCCGGCAATAATGGCGGCTTCTTTAAGGTTTAAATCTCGGGAAGTTTTTTGGAAATATTTGTTGGCGGCGGCTTCAATACCGTAAGTTCCCGAACCGAGGTATACTCTGTTCAGATAAAGGGTTAAAATCTGCTCTTTGCTGAATTTATGTTCCAGCCAAAAGGCTAAAAGCAGTTCCTGTATTTTTCGTTTAATGTTTTTCTGCGGCGTAAGAAACAGGTTTTTGGCAACTTGTTGGGTAATCGTGCTTCCGCCTTGAGCGTATCTGCGTTTAATCAGGTTGGTTGCCATTGCTCTGGTAAAGGCAATAAGATCAAACCCGAAATGTTGGTAAAAACGTCGGTCTTCGGTAGAAACAACGGCATCCGGAACAAAAGGAGGCAGCTCGTCAAGCATAATCACTTCGGAATAAATATTTCCGAAAGTGATAATCTCGTTTCCGTTCTCGGCGGTAATGGTTGTTGAAGGCTGACGGGTTCTGGCAACGGCTTTTTCAATGTCGGGAAGAGTGAGGTAGCAATAGGTCAGATAAGTTAATAAAGTTATCACCAACAAAGCAAAAATTTTTAAGAGAATATGCCGATTCGCAACCCTTTGTTTTGACTCTTTTTTTCTTTTTTTCTTTATTGTTTTTTTCTTCTTTGTTGTTTTTGCCATAAACTCAGTCCTTGCCACGATTCGCAAAATATTTTACAACTGTTTTTATCATATATCATAAAAAGATTAAGGAAGATTTTATGGCCAATATTTCAGTTAACATTTCTGCCGAACTCAAAAATAAACTGGAAAAAATCGCTTCTAAAAGCGGTCGTTCGGTAGACGAGTGCATAGAGCTTGCTTTAGCTGAATATATTGATAATTTTGAAGATTTTTACCAGACGGATTTGAACGCCGTCAGCGGTTTGGAGCGTTCTTTCTTTTTATCTGTTGGCGAATAAGATTTTATTGGCTATATTTACATTACGGTTTAATTTATTTTTAAAGTGAGCGGCGATGACTAAAAAAATTTGTCTTGTTGACGGTTCGGGCTATATTTTTCGTGCTTTTTACGCTCTTCCTCCGATGACCGGTCCGGAAGGCGTTCCCGTAAATGCGGTTTATGGCTTTACCAATATGTTTTTAAAACTGACCAATAAAATCGGCTGCGATTATTCATTGGTCTTGTTTGATGCGAAAAGACAAAATTTCCGCAATGATATTTTCCCCGAATATAAAGGTACTCGTAAGGAAACGCCGGAAGATTTAATTCCTCAGTTTGAAATCATCCATCAGGCGGTGGAAGCTCTTAATTTGCATTATTTGGATATGGAGGGATACGAAGCCGACGACCTGATAGCCACTTATGCCCAAAAGGCTTTGGATAAAGGCTATGAAGTGGTCGTTGTTTCCGCTGACAAAGACCTTATGCAGCTCATCCGCCCGGGAGTGGAGTTTTATGACCCGATGAAGGATAAGTTTTTTACGCTGGAAGATGTAAAAGAAAAATTCGGAGTTCTGCCGGATAAGGTGGTTGATGTTCAGGCTCTTGCCGGAGACAGTATCGACAATGTTCCGGGCGTTCCGGGGATTGGGTTAAAAACGGCGGCGGAATTGGTTAATCAGTTTGGCTCTTTGCAAGAGATTTTAAATCGGGCGGAAGAAATAAAACAAAACAAACGCCGTGAAACACTTATTGCCAATAAACAAAACGCGGAAATTTCTCTCCGATTGGTAACTTTGAAAAACGATGTTCCCGTTGAGCACGATATTGAAGAATACGAATGCCGTAAACCGGAGTTAAATAAGATTATGGCATTTGTCGATAAATATGAGTTCAAAAGCATTCGTCCCCGTATCGAAAAATGGGTTTCGGAACAGTGTTCTAAAAACTCGGAAGAAGAAGGTGTGGAAGGGGTAAACACTGTATTTAAACCGGTGGAAAAACACTATGAGCTTATCCGTGATGAAGATGGTTTAAAACGCTGGGCTAAGATGATTAAAGAAAAAAGGGCGTTTGCATTTGATACCGAAACAACCGGATTGAATTTTATTTTTGATAAAATTGTCGGTTTTTCCATGTCGGTGGAACCGGGAGTTGCTTGTTATGTTCCTTTAGGGCATAAAACCGCGGGACAAGGGGCTAATCTGGATTTGTTCAGTAACGCCGAAACCAATGTTCCTCAACAACTGAGTTTTGATATTGTCAAAAAACACCTGAAACCTGTTTTTGAAAGCAAATCTATCTTAAAAATCGGACATAACATTAAGTTTGATATGCACTTTATGGCTCAGGTTTTGGGAGATGATACGGAAATTTCTCCGGTTGAAGATACTTCGGTGTTGTCTTATGTTTTGGACAGTTCGGAACATGGCCACGGAATGGATGAACTGGCAGAGTTGTTCCTTGATTATAAAACCATTCATTACGAAGATGTTGCCGGCAGCGGTAAAAACAAAGTAACCTTTGATTATGTGGATTTGGATAAAGCTTTGGATTATGCCGCGGAAGACGCAGACATTACTCTGCGTTTGTATCAGGTTTTGAAACCTCGTTTGGTTAGGGAACATCAGGTTTCCGTTTATGAGGATTTTGACCGTCCGCTGATTGACATACTGAAAAAAATGGAAGATGACGGAATTATGGTTAATTCTAAAGCCTTGTTGGAATTAAGCCGTGATTTTGATGTTAAGCTTCGGCAATATGAAAAAGAAATTTACGCTTTGGCAGGGGAAGAGTTTAATATCGGTTCTCCAAAACAAATCGGCGATATTTTGTTTGGAAAACTGGGTGCCAAAGGCAAAAAAACGCCAACCGGAGCTTGGCAGACGGGGGCGGATATCCTTGAGCAGTTGGCTGAGGAAGGGAACCTTCTGGCTGCAAAGATTCTTGATTGGCGAGGTATCAGCAAGCTGAAGTCAACCTATACAGACGCTTTACTGGAATTGTTGGATAAAAACAATCGTGTTCACACGACCTTTTCGCAAGTTGTTGCCAATACCGGTCGTTTGGCGTCTTCTAATCCGAATTTGCAGAATATTCCGATACGCAGTGAAGACGGTAAGAAAATTCGGGCCTGCTTTGTTTCAAAAGCGGGACACAAAATCATTGCTGCCGATTATTCTCAGGTCGAGTTGCGGCTGTTGGCGGCGGTGGCGGATGTTAAGGCCTTAAAGCAAGCATTTGCCGAGGGTGTGGATATTCATACGTCGACAGCGTCAAAAGTGTTCGGTCTTCCGCCGGAACAGATCGACGGTAATATGCGTCGTCATGCCAAAGCCATTAACTTCGGTATTGTTTACGGAATTTCACAATACGGCTTGTCCAAACAGATTGATGTAACGCCGGCGGAAGCCAAGGCTTATATTGACGCTTATTTCAGAGAAATGCCCGAGATTAAGGAATATATGGACAAGACCATAGAATTTGCCCGCCGCAACGGCTATGTTTTAACGCCGTTTGGCAGAAAATGCTCGGTTTTGGGAATTAATGATAAAAACAAAAGAATTGCTTCTAATGCCGAACGAGCTGCGATTAACGCTCCGATACAAGGCGGTGCTGCGGATATTATCAAATTGGCAATGAACAAAGTACTGAGACTTTTGCAAGCAAAAGGATACAAAACCAAAATGCTCTTACAGGTTCACGACGAATTGGTTTTTGAGGCTCCGTTGGATGAAGTTGACGAGGTCAGTCGCTTAATCAAAGAGAATATGGAAAACGTTGTTGAATACGACGTTCCGTTTATTGCCGAAGTGGGCGTCGGTGATAATTGGGCTGAAGCTCACTAAAAACTAAGGCCGTCCGCCCCGTCCCTGTGTTCTGCCGTTTCGGGAAACAGGCGGAAGTTTGGAAAAATCAATAGGCGTATAACGTCCGGCGATATTATCCATTTGAGAGCAATTGGCAAAATCATGTTCCACCGCTTTTACATAGCGGTCGGCAACCTTGTCCCAAAGTTGTCTTTCCGGACTTCCTTGCTTTGGAATGGCTGTTCCGAAAATTTGCTCTTCAAATTTGGCAGCGTCTTTGCCGCAATAAAATTCGCCCATATGTTTTTGATAAAGCTTGTGAGAGCAATAGCTTTCCAAAATATCAAATTCATATCGGGTATTATAGTCCTGAGCTTTTCTGTCCCCGACATATTCCTGAGACTGAGCGTTTCGTTGAATAAGACCTTCTTTTTGGGCCGCGAAAAAAACCAGATATTCTGATTTCCTGTCAATCAAGGAACCAAAACGGGATGGGCACAAGCCATTAATGGTGCTTTGCGGATACTGCTGTTCAAAAATACCTTGCAGATAAAAACGCCCTGTAACTTTCGGATTGAAATTAATTTCGTCGGCTTGATCAACCCAACTCGGGGATTTCTCAATATCCTGTCCGAAACGAAGATTGATTTCTTTACTTAGACGTTTGGCGTCTTCATAATTTCCGATATAAATGGTCATACCTTTGCCGTTCTCGCCGCCGTGAGCAATTTTGTGTTCGACATCCAGAGTTTCCAACATTTCGGAAATGGCTTTTGTGGTAGGGTCATTGCGGTTTGGAACCACATCAAGATGCAATTTCCAGGCGGCAGTTCCTTTTCTGGCTTGAGAAGTGTAATAAAAATTTTTAGGAGACAATCCGGTTTTTTGTTTATGTTGCTCTCCTCTCGGGTCTGTTTCGTTTCCGGTATCGCGGACAGCTTGTTCTCTTTCGGTTTCCCGTTGTTCAGCTTCTCTCAACACGGTTAACTGACGTTTTTCCTTTTCGCTCAGTTGGTTGAGTTTTTCTTTTCTTTCCAATTCTTTTTTTCTGTCTTCCCGACTTTGTTCCAGACGGGAGGCAGCCGGTTTTGGAGCCGGAGTTTGCTGACGTTGTCTTTCTTTGTTCAGGAGGGCTAAAAGTCTGATTTTTGTTTCCGGTTCCAGTTGTTTTAAAAATTCGGGAGTAATTTCCGGTCTGCGGTCGGTTTCCATATTGGCTTCCAAGCAGGCAATCAGCATACGAGCCTGAAATTCGGCGGAAGATTTCGGTGAAATATCGACAATACAGTTGCGTTCTCTGGCCAGTTTAACGGTGTCGGCACAGTCTTTGAGGCTTGGAACTTTGTAGTTTCCGTCTTTGTCTCTTCCTTTAAGAGAAATAAAGTCTTCGCAGTTTGATTCCACGTCAAGGCTTTCGCCGTTGTTGCGAAGCAAAGAGGCTTTGAAACCGTTGGCCTGAAGGTCTTCTTTGTATTGAGAACCTTCCTGAGCGGCAACCTTTTGGTAAAATTCGCGAAATGGGATTTTCCTTTTAGGGTCAACCGGGATTTTGATGATTTCTTCCGGTTTGGTTTCTGTATCTATATTGATTTGCTGCTGAGTATTTTGGTGAGCAAAAGTGTCTCGCAGATATTCATGCATTGACTCCATGCAGTCTTTGCAGAAAATCGGTTTGTTGCTGTTTTTTCTCCGTCTGTAACTTTCCGGTGTATAGGCATATTCATACATCAGACAATCTGGATCCGTGCAGTGAGAGCCTAAGTTTTCGACGGTGTTTCTTCTTTCTGCGTGAGTGGCGTTAAATGTATGCCCCAGCTCATGCATAACAATGTCTTTGAAAAAGCCTTCGTCATTGCCGATTGTTCCTGCGGATAGGCAAGGGCCGAACCCGCCGCCGATACCATAAGCGAAAGTTGTCGGCCGTTGGCAAACGGAAATTCGAAGCGGTTCGCTGAAAGGAATATATTTGCGATTATTATTTTTAAGATTATACCATTTTTTCAAATCAACCTGACCGTTTTCGGAGGCTTCTCTCAAAAGCCAGTCGATGGAAACATTTTTCAGGTAATACGTTCCGTCAGGTTGTCGCTCAAATTTTTCCCAAATTTCTCGTTCATCGACATCGGGATTTTTAAGCCTTGTTTTGCGGATAATGTCTTCAATTGAAGATTGCGTAAAAGGTTTATCGTCTTTGACTTTGAATTTGTCTTTGTATTGAGGAAATAGGTTTAAGAAGTCTTCAACTGCTTCTCTGGTCCATTTTTTGTATTTTTCATCCAGACCCTTTTCAAACTCTAAAATGATTACTTTCTGCATACGACAAATTCCCTTGGTTAAAATATACCAAAGGATAACATGTTTTGTATATTTTGTCTACAAAAGAAACGGAAAAAGATTAGGACATAATAGTATTTTTTAGAAATTCTGTTGGGTAAGCCAGTCCTTGGCAATGTTTTGAGACATAAAGGACTTCTTCCTTTAAGTTTCCCCACAGATATTGTTTTTTTAACGTCGACACACCGTTAAAAAAGGTTTTCAAAAAGTAATAATGGCACGCGTTTTTTAGACATTGGTTTTATCTAAAATAATTGTCGGAAAATTCCTTAAAACAAAGCTTTGTAAACGTCTGACAGAATCGTTATTTGTTAGGATTCTAACCTGTAAATTATTAACGGTTTATTACCGCTTGAATCCAGAGATTCCCACGATTCGCTGCAAATCAAGACTCAGATTCGTTTTGAGTCCGATAAAAAATTTTTCACGCCCTCTGCCGACTCCTGAAAAATATACACAAAACACCTGAAATTTTTGATTTATTGCTTGGTGATTTTGAGATGTTGATGTATATTCTCTAAAGCTGAAAAGTATCGGAAATAATAAGGAAAAATAAATTATGAGTGAGATGACAAAGGAAGAAATTCAGGCTGAAGAAAAAGAATATAATGCAGACTCCATTAAAGTCTTGAAAGGTTTGGATGCCGTACGTAAACGCCCGGGTATGTATATCGGAGATACGGATGACGGTTCCGGTCTGCATCATATGATTTACGAAGTTCTGGATAATGCCATTGACGAAGCTTTAGCCGGTTATTGTGATAAGACGGAAGTTATTCTGAATGCGGACGGTTCTGCCACCATTCGCGATAACGGCCGCGGTATTCCTGTCGGCATGCATAAGGAAGAAGGCGTTTCCGCCGCCGAGGTTATTATGACAGAGCTTCACTCCGGCGGTAAGTTTGACAACAACTCATATAAGGTTTCTGGCGGTTTGCACGGCGTGGGCGTTTCTGTGGTCAATGCTTTGTCCATTTGGTTGAAACTCCGCATTTGGCGTGAAGGCAAAGAACATCTGGTAACTTTTGCCAACGGTAATGTTGTCGAACATTTGAAAGTTGTCGGCGATTCAAACGGACGTCATGGTACGGAAGTAACGTTTTTGCCGTCTCCTGAAACATTTTCCTTTACAGAATTCAATTTTGAAACTTTGGAACGTGCCATCCGTGAAAAAGCGTTTTTGAACTCCGGTGTTTATCTGAAGCTGATTGATAACCGCGGAGCCGAACCGAGAGAGGTTGTTTTCCATTATGAGGGCGGTTTGACAGAGTTTGTAAACCACATCAACAAATCCAAATCTCCTCTGCATGAAACTGTTATCGCTTTCAATGGCGAAAAAGATGACATTCAGGTAGATGTTGCTTTGCAGTGGACCAATGCTTATAATGAAAGTATGCTCTGCTTTACCAACAATATTCCGCAAAAAGACGGCGGTACGCACCTGGCAGGTTTCCGCGGAGCGTTAACCCGCACAATCAATAACTACATTCTTGAAAACAACCTCTTGAAAAAAGACAAGAATGTTATTACCGGTGAGGATATGCGTGAAGGTCTGAGCTGTATTCTGTCTGTAAAAGCTCCGGATCCGAAATTCTCTTCTCAAACCAAAGACAAACTGGTTTCATCGGAAGTTCGTCCGGTGGTTGAAAGTGTTGTCGGCGACAAACTCAAAGAATGGTTGGATGAACATCCTGCCGACGCCAAAATCATTGTCGGTAAGATTGTCGAGGCCGCGACAGCTCGTGAGGCTGCCCGCAAGGCTCGTGAACTCACCCGTCGTAAAGGTGTTTTGGATGTTGCCTCTCTGCCGGGAAAACTGGCTGACTGTTCGGAAAAAGATCCTGCTTTGTCTGAAATTTTCATCGTTGAGGGAGATTCCGCAGGCGGATCTGCCAAACAGGGACGTGATCGTCGCACTCAGGCGATTTTGCCTTTAAGAGGTAAGATTTTGAACGTGGAAAGAGCTCGTTTTGACAAGATGTTGAACTCTGCCGAAATTGGTACGATGATTACGGCGTTCGGTACCGGTATCGGAAGGGATGATTTCAACATTGACAAATGCCGTTATCACAAAATCATTATCATGACCGATGCGGATGTCGACGGAAGCCACATCAGAACCTTATTGCTGACGTTCTTCTATCGTCAAATGCCGGAAATCATCGAAAAAGGTTATGTTTACATCGCCCAGCCGCCGTTGTATCGTGCCAAACGCGGGAATTCGGTTCTCTACATTAAAGATGAACACGAAATGGAAGATTATTTAATCCGCGGCGGGTGTGATGATGCTGTTTTAATTCGTGCCAACGGGGAACAAATCGCCGGACAAGACCTGATTTCTTTGGTTGAAAGCACCCGTAAAGTCCGTAGTCTGATTGGCTCTCTAAGCAAAAAAGCTCCGGAAAAGATTATTGAACAAATGGCTATTTTCGGATTGTTTGATCCTGAGGTTCTGAATGACAAAGATAAGTTTAAACAGGAAATCGGCAAACTGGACGCACGTCTTGATTCTCTGGAAGCTGAATATGACCGTGGTTGGAAAACCGAAATGCTTAATGACGGTTCTGTTTCTTTCTACCGTACTTTGCGAGGTGTTAAAGAAGAGCACATTATTGACGGTACCATTCTTGATTCCGTGGAAGCCAAAATGGTTAATGATATGAGAGCTTTTCTGGAAGAAAACTTCCTTGAAACTTCTACTTTGGTTGCTAAATCCGGTTTGGAAAAGAAAATTGCCGGTCCGGTAACTTTGGTTGACGCTGTCATGGCCAGCGGCAGAAAAGGAATTACCATTAACCGCTATAAAGGTTTGGGTGAAATGAACCCTGAACAATTATGGGAAACAACGCTTGATCCTGAAGCACGTTCTTTGCTGCAGGTTCGCATCGACCACCTTGACGAGGCGGATGAAACCTTTGCGACCCTGATGGGTGATGTGGTTGAACCTCGTAAAGAGTTTATTCAGGATAACGCTTTGAACGTCGTTAATCTGGATGTTTAGTTGAAACATTTATACTGTTGATAAAAATATCCCGAAATTAAATTTTTGGGATATTTTTTTGTAATCAAGAATGTTGGTAGGTTTTTATTGAACAAAAGTAAAAGACTGATATTATTGTAAAAAGATAAATTCGGCAACCAGAGGGTGTATCTCATGAAAATAGAAAAACTAAAACCAATTTTGAAAAATATTCCTTACTATTTTTTTCAGTGCTTTAATTTCTTTTGGAGTATTTTTATTTTCATCACAATTCCACATGATTTAATGGATGATGACATACGTTGGGGAGCGGAAGCTTATCATGGAACAGCGTATGAATCTAAAAGAAGTTTTGTTGTTGTTATGCTTGAGCTTTTCCTGATATTCTTTGTTCCGGGAATCCTTGCGTGGTTTCTGTCAAAAAGAAAAAAATGGCAGGGATATCTGGTTGCCGCTATTCCTTTTATCCTTTTTATATATTCTTACATTATGGAATATTTATGGCCGCAAGAGATTAATTTATGAGGGTGTATCTCATGAAAATAGAAAAACTAAAACCAATTTTGAAAAAAATACCATACAGCCTTTTTCAAATGTGTAATTTTTTTATTCTTGTGCTTTTCACAATAAATTTACCTGGTGATTTAACAAGTGATTATATGCCATGGAATCATGGATGTGAAGATTTATGGTCATATAAAAGCAAGATTAATTATACGATTTCAACAGTAAGTATTATTGCTTTTTTCTTAACAATATGGTCGATAGGTAGGTTTTTCTTTAAAAGAAAGATATGGTTAGGAACTCTGATTGCTGCAATACCATATCTTTGGAATATTAGTGTTTTAATCTTTGATAAAATAAAAGTATATTTGTGAGAAAAACAATAATGCAAAAAATAAAATTCATTTGGGATAATATTCCTTATTACCTTTTTCAAACAATAAATTTATTTGTGCCATACATATTTTTGGTAATTCTTCCCGGTGATTTACAAAACATCACTTTGGGACAAGGGGCTTACAGCACATATAGTTCTAAAAAGGAATATTTTTTTATGGTTATAGCTTTGGTTCTGTTTTTTTTAATTGGAGCAGAGATTGCCTCTTTACTGTTTAGAAAGAACAAAAAATTAGGACATTGGGTTGCCGCAATACCTTGTATGTTGATTTTTATAGCTTCTTATGTGTTAGAATTCCTTTACGCTTTAAAACACTGAGTGGATTAAATTATTGAATATTTAATCATTAAGGCTATATACTAAAGCAAATAAAAACGGGATAGGCCTTTATGAAGTTAAAACATCTATTAATTGCCGGAATGATTTTAGGAGCGACATCCGTTCAGGCCGGAGAAACAAATTACATTTTTGAAGGAAGTCTTGATTCTCTTTATGGTTACAGCGATGTTTCCGAACGTTTTGAGAAAAAAGACAATAATAATCACTGGCTGAATAATTTTTATCTGAACCTTGGCGTGGAACATGAGTTTAACGATACCTACAAGTTAGGTGTATATGTTGATTTAATGGCCGGTATTGATAAAGAAATTCAAAATTTTAACAATGGCGACTGGGGACAGGAAGTTTATACAACATTGGATACTCCGCTTGGACAATTAACCGCCGGCGAGACCTATAACGTTGCCGCCCAGTTTCATGTCGGAGCTCCGGAAGTGGGAGCCTTGGGCATTAACAATTCAGATATTGTCGACTTTATATCTAATCCGAACTGGACCAGAAAAAAACATAAAACGAGTTTTGAAACTCTAAATTCTACGGCAATGAATACGGACGGTGTTGCTGCAAAGGTCAATTATATTACGCCGGAAGTTTATAATACGATTTTAGGTATAACCTATGTTCCGGACAGCTATGACCGTCGCGGACTAATTAACAAATATGCCCGTTATGCTTCGGATGACGCTTTTATTGCGGCAATTTATAATGAAACGGATTTAGGCTTTGCCGATATGTCGCTTTCTGCCGGATATGGTGTTTACCACCGAGACGACAAAGAGTTTACGGCAGGAATGACTCTCTCCCGTGGCGGTTGGACTTTGGGCGGAAGTTTCCGTAAAACCTATGTTGACGGAAATGATTATGCAGTTACGGAGGTTTCTGATAATCCCCGTCTGCCGGATTTGTTTGACAATTATCGCGAGGGAAAAGCTTGGGATATTGGTTTGAGTTATGAAATCGGACCGTATCAGGTCAGCTTGTCTTATTTCAAATCTCAGGCGGACAATACCGGAAATGAAGATGAAATCATCATGCTTTCCAACAAATATCAGGTTGATAAAAACATAGACATTTATTTAACCGCCGCCCATGTTGATTTTGAAGAAAACAATAATTCCGTTGCCGATAATAATCAGGGATATGCATTTGTAACCGGAGTAAGTATCAGCTTCTAAGAAGAAGGACAAAATAATGCCTAATATGCTTTTTATTTCCGATAATACTGATTTTCGTCAGGATTTAGCTGATCAGATAACGCTGTATGCTCCGGATTTTGTAATTTTTGATGAAGAAGACGAAAACACGGTTTTTGACGTAGTTGTTTTGGATGAAAAACCGGAATTGTTAAAAGAACTGAGAGCTCATCAGATAAAATCTCCGGTAATTCATCTTTTATCCGCAGAGGATAATAACCTTGAGGAAAGTCCGCTAAATATTATCATCGCCAAACCGTTGTCGTTGAATGACTTTTTGAATCAGTTGAAGTCAAGTATTTATGTTTTGGAGAACAGTGCCGAAGGGTATTTGTGTTTTAATGATTATGAACTTCACCCTTCTTCCAAAGAGATATTAAATCTACGCAATAATGAACTTATAAAGCTCACGGAGAAAGAAGTCGCGATTATCCGCTATCTCTATAAGGCTCAGAATAAAATTGTCAGCAAAAACGAGCTTTTACAGGAAGTTTGGGGATATAGTCCCGATGTAACCACCCATACGATAGAAACACACATTTACCGTTTACGGCAAAAGGTCGAGCATGATGATGTGTCTGCTCAATTAATTGTTACGGAAGACGGCGGATATAAATTAAAATTCTAAAGACTTATCTCAACCATTACCGGAACATGATCGGAAGGTCGTTCCCAAGCTCGCGTTTCTTTGAGCACTTTGGCGGAAAGAAGTCTGCTTTCCATATTCGGTGTTACCCAAATATGATCCAGTCTTCGCCCTTTGTCATTGGTTTGCCAGTTAGGATTGCGATAACTCCACCAAGAATAAACCTTTTCCGGTTCCGGATAAAACTTGCGAACGGCATCAAAAAAGTCCAGAGATTTAAATAATCGGCTCAAACGTTCCGTTTCTACCGGAGTGTGTGAAACGATTTTAAGAAGTTGCTTATGATTCCAAACGTCGTTTTCCGATGGAGCCACGTTAAAATCCCCGCAAATAAGCATTTTCTTTCTGGCATATTCAGCTTTATGCTGTTCCCAATATTCCGCCACATCATCCATAAAAGTCAGCTTATGAGCGAATGAGAGATTGGCAATCGGATCAGGGATGTCTCCTCCTGCCGGAATGTAAATATTGTTGATTTCAATATCGTCAAATACCTTGGCAACAATGTGGCGGGCGTCGGTTTTTCCGACCCAGTTCTTTTCTTTAATATCTTTAAGCGGTGTTTTAGATAGAATAGCCACACCGTTGTATCCGGCCATTCCGTATAAGGCAATTTCCGGATACCCAAGTTTTTTAACCTCTTCAAAAGGGAAATCCTCCTTTTTTGCTTTGACCTCCTGAAGGCAGATAACATCCGGATTTTTGCTTTCAATGAGTTTTTTAAGAAGTTCCATACGAATACGGATAGAATTAACGTTCCAGGTAACCAGTTTAAAAGAAGTTTTAGTCATTATTTGCGTTTGCCTTTTTTCTTAAGCGGAGAAGAGTCTTTTTTAAATTTGAACAAACTGCTGTCCAATTTTCCGTCTCTGACGGCATCATAAAGGGATACGGTAATTTCCACGCTTTGCGGATCAACGATTTTCCATTGCTTTAATTCCAAAGGATTATTGCTGAAAATAAGGGTAATCGGTCCGATTTCTTTGTTTTGTGCATATTCAAGCGTAGTAGAAATTATGCCGGCATCTTTGTAAAAGTCTTTAACCTTGAATTTTTTGCCGTCAATTTTAATGTCGTTGGCTAAAATGAGGCTGGCCGGAATATCATCATAATCAATATGGGTAACTTGCTCTAAATCTTTATCATTATAAACAATATATTTTCCGTCTCCGACAATCAAAACATTGGTCGGTGCGGCATATTCCATACGGATTTTGCTCGGCTTTTCAATAAACAAACGACCTTCTGCCGTATTGCCGTTGCTTGCCGTTTGCACAAAATTGGTTTCAAGTGTTGTAATATTGTTGAGATAATCTTCAATTGCTTTCAAATCTGCCGCTGTTTGAGCTTTGGTGTTAAAGCTCCAGAGACATCCTGTCAAAGCAAAAAGTACTGCCAGTTTTTTCATATCTTACCTTCTTGTAAATCTTATTTCGTAAATAATATAATCCATATAAACAAATAGTCTAACAAAAAAATTCCCCGTTGAATGATTATCAACGGGGAAATCTCCCTAAGCGGGACAAGATTTATTTAGAACCGCAGCCACAACCGCAGCCGGATTTTTTGCTGGAATTTTCAGAGTTTGTTTTTTCTTCGGAAGCCGGTTTGGCTGATTTATTTGTGTTACTGTAAGACATTTTATTACTCCTTAAAAAAATTAATGCAAAGTTCATTAGTTTATTTAAGTCCGAAAATAGTCAAAACAAGTTTTATAGATAAAATTGCTATTTGAAATTAACGAGTATTGCGAGCCTTGAACACGCCATCCTCAAATCCCTGAATGTCGGTGTTTTCATCAGCATCAGCCAAACGCTTGAGAGCATAAGCGACATATTCTTTTTCTCTCTCAATACCGATGAACCGCCGTTTTAATTTTTTTGCCGTAACCGCGGTGGTTCCGGAGCCGAGAAAAGGATCAAAAACCACATCCCCTTCATCACTGGAGGCAAGGATTAATTTGGCAACAAGTTTCTCCGGTTTTTGTGTCGGATGAGGCGTGTTTTCCGGCATGGACCAAAACGGAATGGAGATGTCTGTCCAAATATTGGATGGAGAAGTTAACCGGTATTTATCCGAACCTTCGCCTTTCCAGTCTTTAGGGTTTCCTTTTTCGTCCCGATACGGAGCGATTACCTGTCGTTGGACTTTAACCGCCTCAAGATTAAATTTATATTGCGTAGATTTTGTAAAAAACCAAATGTCTTCCAGACAATTTTTCCAGTTGTTCAGAGCTCCGCGGCCTTTTTCCCGCTCCCAAGAGATTCTGTTTTGCAGCAAAAAGTATTTTCCGGCTGTTTCGGGAATGGCAATGGAAGTTTTCCAATCCGAGCAAATATAAATGGAGCCGTTTTCCTTTAATATTCTAGGGAGTTTTGACAGCCAGGAATCCAGCCATTTTTTATATTTTTCCAACCCCATTTCCTTAAAAGTAGTGGAGGAAAAACTTTTAGTAAGATTATATGGCGGGTCGACAACAATCAGGTCTACACAGTTATCCGGCAAAAAGTCGAGAGCCTTGAAAGCATCTTGATGAATAATCTTGTCGGTAACCTCATCTGGAGAAACCATGCTTTTGAGTTTAATCGCCTGTTTGGCATAAGAACTTATCTCGCCGACACTCAGCTCAAGGGTTTTGTTTCTCGGAGCTTTTTTTTTCATGTTTTTATAAATTAGTCTTCACCGAATTTGCTGTTTACCAGATTTGTCAAAGCATCCAAAGCTTCTTTTGCCTGATTTCCCGTAGTGGTAACCTCAATGGTGGTTCCTTTGGCTGCGGCAAGCATCATCAATCCCATGATGGAACAACCGCTTACTTTTTGACCGATTCTCTCAACCGTAACTTCCGCGTCCATATCTTCGATTGTTTTAACAAAAGCTGCGGCGGCTCTGGCGTGTAATCCTTTTTTGTTTTGAATTTCCAAAGTGGCGGAAAATTTATTGTCTGTCATCATTACATTCCTAACAATTGCGAAGCGATATTGATATATTTTTTACCGGCTTCCTGAGCCCCCTCAACGGTTTCTTTGAGATTTTTTTCTTTTCTCAGGGAGGCGATTTTAATCAACATCGGCAAATTAATTCCGGCAATAATTTCAACGTTTGCCTGATCCATAATTGAAATTGCCAAGTTGGAAGGTGTTCCGCCAAACATATCAGTTAACAAAATTGTTCCGCTGCCGCTGTCAACTTCTTTCACTTTTTTGAAGATTTCTGCTCTGCGAACTTCCATATCATCTTCCGGCCCAATGCAAACCGCGGCGATTTGTTCCTGTTTGCCGACGACATGCTGCATTGCCGAAATAAATTCTGAGGCCAAATTGCCATGGGTAACCAAAACCAACCCTATCATTTTGTTTTATTCCTTTTTTATGATTATTGTTTACTTCCGCTGACCCATGTTTTAACGGCACCAA
Source organism: Alphaproteobacteria bacterium (assembly GCA_048463395.1). Classification (GTDB taxonomy): domain Bacteria; phylum Pseudomonadota; class Alphaproteobacteria; order RF32; family CAG-239; genus JAGAJR01. Next base: position 178,929 of record DBFWPL010000023.1, read on the forward strand.
AGCTTTTTAAAACATCTTCTCTGCTTTTGGCTTTAACCAGTTCGTCGGCTCTGGTCTGACGGCCTTCAAAAACGATTTCTTCAACGTTTTCTACCGGCACACCGTAAACACGTTCAACCATTTTGCCTTTTAATTCCACAATCATGACAAATTCGGCTTCGGCCAAAGGCCCTTTGGTTTCCTCATCAATATTATCCAAACGGACGGCCAAACGTTCATCTCTTTTCAAAAGAGCATTTTTTTTGCCGTCGAATTCCAAAACAGGGGCTTTCGGAGCTCCGTCGCGGGCATCAATAAAAATAGCCAGCTCGCCGTATTTGTTTTCAATAATTTCGTAAAAATCCTGTTTTTCAATCAGAGTATAATATTGCGTTTCCATCATTTTATCCAGTAAAGGGTTAACTCACAAATCTTTAAAACCATCCTATTATAATAAAGGTAAACTGTCAATTTTGAGTTAATAATCAGGCTAATAAATTGTTGTCATTTTTTCAAATTTTGATATAAAGAATCAAAATTTAAATTTTATCTGAGTTTAATCGTATTATTTCACAAAAAAATTCATTTATGAAAAAGTTATTATTAAGAATCAAAAATTGGTTCGTGTTTTCTCATAAAGACGAACTTAAGTATCCAGTGTTGTACCAAAAAGCGGAAAATGTGATAAAATCAACATGTTTTAACCCGACACTGCAAATTGTCGGAGTGTGTCTTTCGGATGAGGTTATTTATTATCCCCTTTCTAAAGACAATTCCTATAGCGATAGCCGAGAAGGATTTTACGGCAGTAAGTATTACGGAACATGGGAGGAGGCCATAGCCTTTTTTGAGAAGATTAACGTTCCCGGATACAAGGTTGTTGCCGCTCCGATAGATGTTTTGGTAAGTATTTTGAATAATTATCGGAATATCAATCCGTTTCTTGTAAAACTCGGAATGGAACCGCTGCATGAAGATTGGTATTACTGGTCGGGAACACCTCACGATGGTTTTGCAGACTATGCTTGGGATTACTGCAATGACCGAACCGGCAAAGGAGTGGACGAGTACAGCAAATCCGCTTATCTGAAAACGGAAAAGAACCACTTCTTGGGGATATTAATTCCCGAATGACCCTCAAACATACAAACAGCCGTCTTTAATCATAAGACGGCTGCCGTTCTTTAAAAAACCTGATTATTTCGAACTTCTAAAAATTGTGCTTTCTCTCGAAGTGAAGAAAATAATTCTGCATCGGTTGATGTTATCCAGGCTTGTACATTTAAATCGCGGATTTTTTCAAGCAAAGCTTCCCTTTTAATGTCGTCCAGATGGGCAACAACTTCGTCCAAGAGCAGAACCGGAGCGAAGCCCTTATCCAACGTCTGACATTTTGTCTGAGCCAGAATGATGCTGATAAGCAATGATTTCTGTTCTCCGGTAGAACATAAATCCGCCGGCATTCTTTTTTTCTTGTAATAAACTTTAAAATCAGTCCGATTTACTCCGTCGACATTGTCATTATAGATAACGTTTCTTCTTTGGGAGAAAAGCTTATTGCGGTAAAAATCTTCCACTTCAACGGCAGGTTTTTCATCCAGCATTTTTTCAATTATGCCGTCAAGTTCCAAGATAACGTTCGGAAAAGTATCGTCCGGTTCCGCTTCAATAAAATTATTCAGCTTGGCGGTTTGCTCTCTTCTTGCTGCGGCAATAGCCACCCCGAGAGTTGCCATATTGTCTTCAAGCGAAAAAAGCCAGTTATTGTCCGGAGTGCCGGCTTTCAAAAGCTGATACCATTCTTTGTAATAATGTTCAAAAGTTGCCGTCCTTTTGGCGTGTTCAACATCAAAAGCATATACCAATCGGTCTAAAAAGCTTCTTCTTGGCTGGGAACCGCCCCTAAACAGCCTGTCCATCTGCGGAGTCAGCCAAATAGCAGAAATATATCGCCCCAATTCTGATTGAGAAGAAATTTTGTTGCCGTCGATTTTAACGATTCTCCGGTCAAAACTGCGAATGTCCTCCTCGTCAGTTTCCCTGGCGGATTTTTCAACCGCCGTGCCGATTTCAACTTCATCGCCGTTTTTTTGAATAACGGCCGAAACAGCCCAATTTGTATTGCCGATTCCTGTAGGAGCATATTCATCTGGAATAAGAGCAGGAGTGATTCTTTTTATATCGGCCAAACGAGCTCCGCGGATTCCCCGTCCCGGTGTTAAAAATGAAATGGCTTCAAGAATATTTGTTTTGCCCGAGCCGTTTTCTCCGGTAATAATAATTGGCGACAAATCAGCATTAATCCTCAAAAACGCATAGTTTCTGAAGTCAGTTAAAGTCAGGCGGGTAACGCCTGACTTTTCTTGAGTAACTGCATATAATTTATTTGCCAGATTCGTCAATCTTATACTCTCATCGGCATCAGAACATAAATGGCACTGGCGTCGGAAGTATCATGAATGACAGACGGGGAAGAACCGTCGGCAAAACTGATTCTGACACTGTCGCCTTTAACTTCATTGAGAATATCCAGCAAATAGCGGAAATTGTAACCGATTTCCAACGATTCGTTGTCATATTTGGCTTCAATTTCTTCCTGAGCGGAACCCAAATCCGGACTGGAGGTTGTAATGGTTACATGGTTTGGAGCCGTAATCATTTTAATGGCACGAGTTCTTTCAGCCACAACGGAAACACGGTCAACGGCGGAAGATAATTCTTTTACGCCGAGTTCCAGATTCTTGTCGTTGTCTGTCGGAATAACCCGTTCATAGTCAGGATAAGTACCGTCAATTAACTTGGATGTTAAAGTAACGTCTTCCATTGTAAATCTGATTTTGTTTTCGGATAAAGCAACTTGAACAACATCACTATTGGCATCATCCAAAAGCTTTCTGACCTCGGCAACGGTCTTGCGAGGAACAATAACGCCAACCATGTTTTCGGCCCCTTTCGGCAATGGGGATTCAACACAAGCCAAGCGGTGTCCGTCAGTTGCAACAACACGCAAAACTTTTGCTTCGCCTTCGTTTTTGGCGTGAATATACAAACCGTTCAGATAATATCTGGTTTCCTCGGTAGAAACAGCGAATTTTGTTCTGTCGATAACGTCTTTCAGTTCATCTTTGGACATTTCAAAATTAACCGGAAGCTTGTCGCCGGAAATAACCGGAAAGTCTTCCACGCCAATGCAGGAAAGGGAGAATTTTGAACGTCCAGAAGCAATTGTCAATTGTCCTTTTTCATCAGGGAAAGTTAATTCTACATCCGACCCGTCGGATAATTTTCTGACAATATCATAGAGCATATGAGCCGGAGCGGTTGTTGCACCGACTTCGGTAATTTTTGCATCGACGATTTCGGTAATTTCGGTATCCATATCCGTAGCTTTAAAGCTGATACCGTCTTCCAAAGCCTCAATTCGGACATTGGACAAGACCGGAATAGTGTTTCTCTTCTCAACAATACTTTGTACGTGGCTGAGAGATTTTAACAAATTTGCACGTTCAATTGTAAACTTCATTTCTTTCTACCATTCAATGTTTTCAAACATAAAAAACGACTTGTCGCCTTACTTTTCCACAATCATAACATTGTTGTTACAAAATCAGAAACTAAAACGACAAGTCGTCAACAGCTTTTTTAGTTTTTTAAGGTTGTTAGCCTTCCAAAACCCGTCTTAAAGCCTCAACATTTTCCGCCAGAGAAACATCTTCCAAAATCAGCTCCTCAACCTTACGAACGGCATGCATAACCGTTGTGTGGTCGCGGTCAAACTTGCGGCCGATTTCAGGTAGAGAACGGGAAGTCAGCTGCTTGGCCAGATACATGGCGATTTGTCTTGGGCGGGCAACCGTACGGGCACGTCTGGAAGACTGCATTTCCTTGACGGAAATATTAAAGTGTTCTGCCACTTTCTTTTGAATCTCGTCAATGGTTGTTCTCTTGTCATAAGAACGCAGCATGTCTTTCAAAACGTCTTGCGTCATGTCCAGAGTAATTTCCTTGTCGGAAAGTAACTGCGAATGAGCAATAACTCTTCTCAAAGCTCCTTCAAGCTCGCGAATATTTGAAGTGATTTTCTGAGCCAGAAATTCAGCAACTTTTTGCGGAAGTTCGACACCCAGTTGCTGAGCTTTATTGTTCAAAATTCCCATTCTTAAGTCAAAATCGGTCGGATGAATGTCTGCAACCAAGCCACAGCCGAGGCGGGATTTCAGACGGGCTTCGATTCCTTCCAGATCGGCAGGGGATTTGTCTGCGGAAATAATGATTTGACGACCTTCTTCAATCAAAGAGTTAAAGGTGTAGAAAAATTCTTCCTGAGTAGTGTCTTTTCCGCCCATGAATTGAACGTCATCCACCATCAAAACGTCAACGGAACGGAATTGCTCCTTGAAAGCGGTTGTATCTTTGTAACGCAAAGCTCTTACGAACTTATACATAAATTTTTCGGCAGAGAGATAAACAATATTGCGGGTTGGGTCCTGCTGTTTAATATGCCATGCGATAGCGTGCATTAAGTGTGTCTTTCCGAGACCGACGCCGGAATACAAAAACAGCGGATTAAAAGAAACGTTTCTGGATTCTGCAACTTTCCGGGCGGCGGCATAAGCAAATTCATTGGTTTTGCCGACAACAAAATTTTCGAAAGTATATTGTGGATTTAATGGAACCGATAAAGACTGTTGGGATTCGCCGACGTTTTGCAGTTCATTGTTGTTAGCCAGAACGGAACTGATTCCCGATTGATAAATATTTTGCGGAGCCGGACTTGATGAAATCTTTTTAAGCAGAGAACGGCAAGAAGGGTTGTAAAGACCGCGGCTTTCATCCTGCATGGCTTGAACAACAAAATTCACACTTTTAATTTCAGGGTTTTTCTTTTCCCATATTTTATGGATTCTGTCGCTGTAATGTGTAATAACCCAGTTTCTCATAAAGCGGGTCGGAACACAAATATTCATGACACCGTCATTAAAAGACCCCGGTGTCAAAGGTTTTAACCAACTGTCAAATGCAGTTTCGCCAACTTCTGTTTTTAATTGACTGCAAATCTGTCCCCACTGATCCTGTACAGAATTATTATTTAGTGCTTCTTCTGCCATCATCTATTCCCATTCAACAAGTTTACATAATATTATTTTTATAAATTCTATTGAGATGTTTTATTAAAAACTTTCTCAGAGTAATTTTAACTCAACATCTCTGAAAGTGATTGAGATACTAAACAAGAAAAAAATAATTACAACAGAACATTTGCAGAACATTGAAATTAAATTTCTTGACAGAGGTTTTATGCAGAGTCGCCCAGATTCTCTTGGTTTGAACATAAAAAAACACAAACCGCAACCTCCTTGATTTACGATAAAGGAGATAAGGTTTGTGTTAAGTTTTTCGCTTATAAATTGTATTACAAAGCTTTAATTTTTTTAGAAAGACGGGAAACCGTACGAGAAGCGTTGTGTTTTTCGACAACACCTTTTTGAGCGGCTCTCATCAACTCGGATTCTGCAACCAGAAGAGCGGCTTTGGCAGCTTCTTTATTTTTATCAGCTACGGCAGCAATAACTTTTTTAACGAAAGTACGAACGCGGCTTCTGCGTGCACCGTTGATGATGCTTCTCTTGTTGTTTCTTTTAATTCTTGTCTTTGCCGATTTATGATTGGCCATTTTTCTTATCCTGTTCAATTAAAATAGTTAAACGATATTTAATTCTGATATGCTTTATAAACTCTACAAGCCTCTTAAGTCAACAACAATTTTTCAAAAAAAGCCTTTTTTCAAGCGAAATTAGGGCTTAATCCCGTTTTTCGATGAAGTTTTTGAGCAATTCTTTAAATTCGATGGAGTTTAAGCATAATTCGGCATTTTTGTTTTCATAATCGATTCCGCTTTCCAAATCAATATTGGCGGCTGCCCGTTTAACGGCGGACTTTGCTGCGGTAACGGCAACACAAGATTGTGCCGTGATTCTTGAAGCGGTGCGAATGCTTTCTTCAAATAAATCCGGCAAGGCGATAATTCTGCTGACGATTCCCGCTTTTTCAGCCTCTTCAGCCGTCATGGCCCGTCCGGTTAAAATCATTTCCATTGCTTTGGCTTTTCCGATTGTGTTTGTCAAACGTTGGGTAGCCCCGAAACTGGGGATGATTCCGAGACTGACTTCCGGAAGGCCGAAACGAGCGTTATCGACGGCAAGAATAAAATCACAACAAAGAGCCAGTTCGCAGCCGATACCCAGAGCATAACCGGCAACGGCGGCAATAACCGGTTTCTTAATTCGGGAGATTGCATCCATTTTTGCGGTTAAATCGCTGAGATGAAATGTTCCCTGATTAATTTTTCCGACCAGTTCCTTAATGTCGATTCCAGCGGCAAAAGCTTTGTCGTTTCCTCTGATGATCAGAGCCCTTATCTCTGGATCCTTGTCAAAAAGTTCAGCCTGAGCGGTAATTTCTGACAACATCTCTTCATTAATGGTGTTAAGGGCCTTTGGGCGGTTTAACGTGATAATTCCGATATTGTTTCTGACTTCTGCGGCAATATGATTATATTCCATAACTTTTTGTCCTATACTCTGTTTTTAACGGTAATTCTGACAATTAAAGGTTTAATCTTTTCCGGAACGATTTCAAGGCTTTCCTTTTCCCGATAAAAAACGAGAGTGTCATTCCGTTTTCCCTGGTAAGTCCAGCCTAATTGCGGCAATGTGTCGATATAAAATTTCTCAACAGCCTTAAATCCCGCTTTGCTTCCGGTAAGATAAACCTCGACAAACCTGGATTCTTCATTACCGAATGAGATGTCGTCATTTTGGATTTGCGTAAACCCTTTCATAATCGGCACGTCTTCCAGCCCCTCAATGAAGGAAGAAGCTTTTGCATTTGCGGAAAGAACCACCATGCTGAATATTAAAGTTAAAAAATATTTATATGCTTTTATCATTTTTTTCACTTTTGTTTTGTTGAACAATAAAAACTTGAGCGTCCTGCCTGAACGATTTTTTTTATACCGCCCGTTTGGCTGAGGTTGCAAGTGCAATCAGGACATTTTTGTCCGGTTTTGTTATAAACACAATGCATATTTTGAAAATACCCCATGCTTCCGTCCGGTTTAATATAATCTTTCAGGGTTGAACCTCCCGCTTCAATAGCCTTCTGAAGCGTCAAGCGAACGGATTCGGCCAGAGCGGCACATTCTTTTTTCGTAATGTCTCCGGCACTTCTGGTTGGCAGGATTCTTGCTGAATATAATGCTTCGGAGGCATAAATGTTGCCGATTCCGTTAACGATTGTCTGATCCAAAAGGGCAATTTTAACCGGAACTTTTTTGTTCTTAAACTTTTTAAACAAATATTCTCCGTTAAAAGCACTGTCAAACGGATCGATTCCCAATCGGCACAAGAGATGATGTTTTGTCAGCTGTGAGGTTTCGCAGTAAGTAAGCAGACCAAAACGTCTGGCATCATTATAAATAAGGATTCCTTTTTCCGTTTCAATAATGACATGATCATGTTTATCAAGAGTTTCAGGCATCTTTTCGCAAATCTTAACCCGTCCGCTCATACCGAGATGCCAGATTAAGCTGAGATTGTTGTCCAGCCCGATGATAATGTATTTTGCCTGTCTTTGGTATGAGATAATCCGGGCATGACGGATTCGTTCTCTAAAATCATCAGGAATAATTTCCCTAAAACGATTGTTGTTGATTGTAACATTGATTATATTGGTAAAGCCGATAGCTTTTTCTATGGCGTTTTTAATTGTTTCTACTTCGGGTAATTCAGGCATACTAACCTCGGATTCTTTAAGTTTTGAAAGCATTATATATGATAAATAGATTTTTACAATTCATAAAAAAACAGAGGTTGGCGGTCAGCTTGGCAAAAAAAGATTTGCTGTTTCTTGTCAAAGGGATGAAGACTTTTAATTCGGTGCTTCCGGTCGCTTCTTTATTTGTTCGCAACAGTTCTGTTTCAAAAATCAGAAGAATTAAGAGTTTTTTGCAAGAAGAAAATAATCCGCTGTTATATGTTTTTGCCGGAGAATTATCTTCCTTGATGGATTACCCTTTTGATTATCAACCTTTTCGGAAAAAGAAACTATGCGGGGAAATCTTGTTCAAAACGGCAAAAAATATAAAAGATGAAAAATTTTACACCTCTTTGTTTTTTGAAGTAATTAAGAAAGATTTTCCGGTTTTGTTAGAGGGATTTCCTGATTTTTCAACCAATTTGGATATTTGCAAAGATATGCGTCTTTATGGTTCGGAACTGGAATTTTTATCGGATTTATCCGCGGAATATGAAAATTGCTGCCGTATGGATATTGATTGGCTAAAAACATCCCAAGAAAATCTTTATGTTCATTTTGGCAAAGAATGCCAGTTGACCAAAAAGCTTCCGCCTGAGGCTCAAAAAAATTTAAGCAGATTATTCGCCATACTGCTTTTGGAAAAATCTGTTTTTGTTTTTTTGTGGAACGGGATTCTGCTTAGCACGGACAATAAAGTAGGATTTTTGGATTTTAACGGGATTTGTTCTGCAGATAACGCATTAAAAGATTATGCCCTCGCCTTTATCAAAAGCCGAAAAGAACCGCAAACGGCAAAAGAATGGAAACTTCGTCAGGCCCTTTTGCTGTTGGAGAAATATTGTCCGGATATTGATTGTTTTTCTCAATGGAGCGGGATTCACTCGGTTCGGGTAACTAACGATGAAAAGCGGGACAATTCGGAAATATTAAAAAAACTTCGGGAAAACGGATTCGATTTTGGTGCTTCCCCTCAAGCTGTAATGGTAAACCCGCAGGATATTGCCTATCTTTTAAGAAAAAAGAATATCAGAAAAGAAAAATCGTATCGCAAATCAGGATTTTTATACTGGGGACCGTTGCTTTTGGCGATGTTCTTGCTGCTTAAGTATTTTTAAGCAGACTTCTTTTCTTCAAAGCGTCAATTATTTGAAAAATTTTTTGTTTGTTTTTTATGCGGGATGATGAGGATTTATTACCTGAAGAGATTTTTGCCGCTTCATAAAGATAGGAAATGACAAATAGTCTGGTCATATAAGTCAATCCTAAAGAACTATGATTATTGTTTTCGATTATTTCAATCAGAGCATTGCGGGAGAGACCTTCAAGCTTACATATTTCGGCAAGAACTTCCCATTCTTTAAGGCAAAGCCGCATACTGGTCCGACGGTTATTGATTAAAAGCACTCTGTTTACCAATTTAGTCATATGTAGTCCGTTTTTCATAGTTTTTAATAGTATTGCCATTCCCGAGCAATTGCTGTAATAATATATTGACGTTGTTTAAAACACAACTAAAAAAAGAAAAAAAAGAAAAAAACAATGCAGATTAAGAAAATTCGGAGGACTCGCAAATATTTTGCACCGCAGTCTGAAGATACGAACCGCAAATGTGATCATCCCGGCTGCAACAAAGCCGGAGAATACAGAGCTCCTAAGGACAGAAGCCTTAAGGAGTATTATTGGTTTTGTCTGGAACATGTTCAGGAATATAACGCCAAATGGAATTATTATGAGGGGATTTCTTCCGAGCAACCGGAAGAGGAAGCCAAACCCAAAATGCATTTTAAGGGATTTCGCTCCAAAGTTAAATACAATTTCGGCTATAATTTGAAAGATGAATTTGGTTTTTTCGGGGAATATAAATCAGACTTTTCCGCAATGGATGATGTTTACTATACCGAGCAGGAACGCCGTTATCTGGAAATCATGGAATTAAAAGTTTCGGAAGTTTCGGTTGAGACGATAAAAAAGCAATATAAAAAACTGGTAAAAAAATATCACCCCGATTTGAATCAGGGTGATAAGGAATTGGAAGAAAAATTTAAGCTATTGACGGTTGCTTATAAATCTTTGCTGGAAAAATTTTCCTGATTTCGGTAGTTAAGCAAATCATATGTCAAAGATTTCCTTTGCGTAAGGATAGGGCTGTTAGTTTTCATTTTCTTTTTGCCGCTGACTTTCTTGCGTTGTTTAGGGTCATCTTTGGATAGTCCTCTTTTTTTCTGAATGATTTTTGCAACTTTTCGGTCATCGACTTTCCAGTTTTTCTCATCGATTTCACCGACCAGAACCACTTCGCTGATTTTAAGGCCTTTAACCGCATCGGCTCCCCCGACGGCACGGATTCTTTTAATGCCGCGAAGCAGTTGGATGGTTTTGGCGTCAGACAAATCACTGCCTTTAATATTCATTTTTTTTGCAATGTCGTTTTTTACAATATTTTTGATGGCGTTTTCACCCAGACCGATTTCCTGCATTCCGTTGGCAATGCTCTCTTTTGAAAGTTTTTTAAGTCCGGCGTCTTTGGCAAATCGCTCTGCAATGGTTAAAGCTTCCATTTTTCCGGCATTTTGTTGCATTTTAATAGTGTTATTGATTTCCTGTTGTTTGAGAATTTTTCTCTCATCATCGTTAAGAGCTTTCAGCAAAGAGTTATTTTCATCCAGCGACAAAGGAGCAACGATGGCAAAATCGTCCTCGTTTTCGTCTTCATCCTCATCAAAAACATCTTTGATTTTTTTGCGGATTTTTTTTAATCCGAGTGGAAGATCGGCAGGAGTAGGAACCGTATTTTTTTGGACGTTTGTTTTTTTCTTGGCTTCATATTTCAACGCCTCTTTCAGATTAACTTTAAGAGTCAGCTTTTCCTTTGTTTCGAAGCCGGATTTTTTCCATTCCAAATTCGGGTTATTGTTGACCATAGGTTACTCCCATTATTTCTCTTTGCTGTTCTTGCAAATTTTAGCACATACACTTTGAAACTATTTATAAAATGACACAAAAAGATTTTTTTGTCAATTATGCAAGAACAAAATGTTAATTTTCAATATAAATATAAAGATTTAAGGTTTAGTGTTTTGTCTATAAGACCGTCTAGGTTGTTAAAGTTTTTTGAACGTAACAATCATAGAACTGTCTGAAAGACTTCCTGACATAATTTCAACACAACTTCCGTCATTACGATTCAAATTAAAAGCCTTTGTTGTGATACTGGTCAAATGAGTCAGAATATCTTTTTTCAAAGACGGCCAATCCTCCACGTTACTGAAAAAAGACTTTTGTGAATCCAACAACTCGGAGAAAGTCGGTTCTTTTTGCAGGAACAGTTCGTCGATATTCCATAATTTGAGATAAGCCTGATTATAAAATTTTAAACGTCCGTTAGAACCAAAGATGAGAACGGCATCAAACAAATTATCAAGAATTTCCTGCTGAACGGATAAAAGGGCATTATATGCCCGACGGGTTGCCAAACGGTCGGTAACATCCTCAAAAGCAAATGTTAATCCGCCCATAGGGTGCGGGGAGCGAACACGACGGAAAGTTCTTCCGTCCGGCAGATGAAGCATATCTTCCTTGGCTTCGATAATTGCGTTAAAATCTTTTTGTTCATCGTTTTTATACAATCTGAAATCCGGGACTTCCGGAAGCATTCTCTTTTCTCTGATAAGCTCCAAAAACATAAAGTAAGTCGGTTTGCTTTCCAGCCAGACTTCCTCCAAGCCCCAAAGCTTGGCAAAAGCTTTGTTATAAAAAGAAAGTTTGTATTTCTCGTTAAAAACGGCAAAACCGGTTCCGAGAGTTCCGAGAATTTCCAGATGGGCGTTTTGATGAAGTTTAAGATTCCTTTTCAAATCATCCAACTCGTTCACGTCAATCAAAGAGCCGACGGTGCAGATTTTATCAAGCGATTGCTCGATATGAAAAGGCGTTTCGATAACTTCATAAGAACGCCGTTCTCCGTTGCGGATGATATTAACGGTCTGACGTTTGATTTTGTTGCTGCTTTGTGCGACAAAAGCCAGATTTTTAGAAATGCTTTCTCCTTTCGGATTTAATATTTCTTCTTCTCCGTTAGTAAGAAATTCTTTGAATTTTTTGTTGGAAAGAATAATGTTGAGCTTCTCGTTTCTCAGCCAAACCGGATAGGCAATGTTGTCAATCATGTCTTTAAGCCGGATAATGTTTTGATATGCGTCTGTTTTCTCATTTTCCAGATTGCTGATTTTAATCGATTCGAAACTGATATCTCTGAACCAAATCATGTCGCAATAAACGTTCCCGTCGATTCCGTTGATTCGGGAACCGGCCAGACGAATATGTTTGTTATTGTTTTTCAGCGGGAACTGGTCTTCAAAGGAAACCCCGTCTTCTCTTAGTAAATCAGTGTATTTTTGAATTTTTTTGGCATCTTCTTTATAAAAGTTTTTCAAAATTTCCTCAAAGTTGGAATTGGTACCGTTCGGCAGCCCGAGAATAACGGCCAACCGGCGGGAACACCTTTCTTTTATCGTTTTACGAGGATCGTTTACTTTCTCGTCCGGATAAATAAAAGCAAAATATCCGTCTTTAGAGGCGTAAAGCGTTTCGGCATAGCGTTCTCTGTCCCGATTGAGGAAGTAGTTTTTTTGTTTAAGCCTGAGAACCGAGATTTCCGAATATAACAGTCGTCCAAACAGAGTAATAAAAAACAATCCGATAACATACCACAGTTCCGGAGCGGCGTAAAACATGTCTAAAAGTAAATCTCTGCTCATTTTTTTGATTTTATTTTGATTTTCGTTGTTTGTTTTTCGATTCTATAATATAAAAGTGAATAAGCAACATTAAAAAATCAGGCAAGTGAATAAAAATGTATACGTTAGCTTTTGATACAACGGCCAATGGCTGCTCAATTATCTTAATGAAAGACAGTGTGAAACTGGATTCTTATACGGCAAGCATGGCTTTTGGACAGGCGGAAGTTTTAATTCCGGAAATTAAAAACATTTTAGAAAACCAAAACGTAAGGTTTGATGATTTGGATTTGATAACCGTTTGTGTCGGTCCGGGGTCGTTTACCGGTGTCAGAGCCGGAATTTCCGCGGCAAGAGCTTTTGGGATTGCTAATGAAAAAATAAAAGTCTTGGGTGTAACTGCTTTTGAGGCTTATGCCGGAGATTTGCAACCGGATGAAATCGCCGATATCAATGCCGTTATTATCGAAACCAAACGGGAAGACTTTTATTACCAGCTTTTTGATAAGCATTTGAAAAAAATTTCCGAACCCTCAGCCGGAATGAGAGAGGAAATTATTGATAAACTGCGGAATGTTAAGGTAACCTTTATCGGCGACGGAGTGGAACGCTTTTTAAGCATGCCGACAGGCTTGAGTCTCCATGTGATTCGTATGGAAAATTGTCCGCCGATAAGAGAGCTGGCAATGACAGGAATAAGAAAATATCAAAACAAGATTATTGATTTTCCGAAACCGCTGTACTTAAGAGCACCTGATGTCTGTGTAAAATAACAAATAAGCCCTCTCTTCCGAGAGGGCTTATTTGTTAAAGTTAAAAAGCGATAACCGGACGGACGTAGTATGTGGCATTCTTTAAGAGGTAGTCGATGCTACCATCACTTAGACTACCTATGCACAATGACCAAGCACTGATATTATCGTACTCGGTAGACGACCAATACCAGCCTCCCTCGAGTGATGACTTATCAAGCATATTCAAAGCTGCATTTATCTCACTTTTTGCATTATAGATGCTTTTCAGCTCGGCATAGCTCGGCAAAAACCAGTCTCCGGCACCCGTAGCCGTGGTCATATATTCGTTGCAATACTCGGCAGCAGGGTGTGAGATGTCCCCCTTAAACGTGATAATACGTACTGTATTAAGCTCACCGTCTGTACCACAGGATAACGGTTCGCTCGTACAATTCTCCAGTGTTGGAATATCTGGACCGTCGTATATACCCCACCTCAATTCCCTTGTCTCCAAAGCCACTGCCAACCGCTTATTGGTGTCAAAGACCACGGCAATCGGTGTCTTAGAGGTCTTGGAGTAACATTTCTTGTCCTCATAAAGAACAGAACCGATTTTACAGGTAATTTCAACCTCATCGTCAGCACATCCTTGGTAGCAGTTTCTTCCATAATAGGCAACCAAAGTACCGGTTTGTCCGCTCGGGCAGGCATCTACATAACCACCGGCAGTACACTGCGGCTGATAACAGTCTTTTTGGCAGGTTCTGCCATAGTAAGAAACAGATGTACATAAGTTATTTGT
>DBFWPL010000024.1:0-17985 GCA_048463395.1 Alphaproteobacteria bacterium
GGCGTCAATAGACATTGTTAGGGAGTGAGGGAAGCGGCAGCGACCGAAATGAGCGTAAATGTCTTTGCCCGAAGCGGCGTTGTTGAGCTTAAAAATTAAGCGAAACTTACGAAGCAAGATCGCCACCACCCTTAAATGGGTGTTTTTTTATGGTGTCAATAGACATTGTTAGGGAGTGAGGAAAGCGGCAGCGACCGAAACGAGCGTAAATGTCTTTGCCCGAAGCGGCGTTGTTGAGCTTAAAATTTAAGCGAAACTTACGAAGCAAGACCGCCGACACCCTTAAACGGGTGTTTTTTTATGGCGTCAATAAATACACCTGTTAGGTTATGTTTTATTCTCTGTTAACCATAGATAAAGCTTTTTTCGCTACATTCAAAGCAGAAAAATTAACTTGGTTAAAAGGAGTTGAAAATGAAAGGTTTTATGATTTTAATTATTTTGGCCGGACTGGTTTATGGCGGAAAATGGCTGTATGACAATCATTATCTTGACAGTTTTCTTGGTTCGGTCAGCAATACTGTTCAGAGAACAGGGGATTTTGCAACGGATAAAGCCGTAAAAGAAGCTGATTTCTAAAAAATATGTTTTTTTTCAGTTTTTAGATTGAATTAGGAAAATAAATATTTATATCTCCGGTAAATTTTTTAGAGAGGAGAATGAATATGGGTAAACCTAATTTAATTAAACCGGTAAAAGCTTTTATTGACAAGTTGTCAAAAGCCGGAGGAAAACCGTTATATGAATTAACGCCTGAAGAAGCCAGAAATGTTTTGTTGAATGTACAGGCAGAGGATGAGGTTTTGCCTGAAGCCAATGTTGACGAGATTACGGTTTCTTTGGAAAACGGCAGAGAAATGAGAGTGCTGATTGTTCGTCCGTCCGGTGTTGATGATACTTTGCCGATTATTTTTTATATTCACGGCGGCGGCTGGGTTATGGGAAACGAGGTTACACACGCCCGTTTGATTCGTCAGTTGGCAGATGAGGTTCAGGCTGCTGTTGTTTTTCCGGTTTATATACCGTCTCCCGAGGCTCAATATCCGCAAACGACCAATGATTTGTTTGGGGTTTTGCAATATATTTCAGAATATGGTGCGAAATATAATTTGGATACGGATCGTTTAGCCGTGGCCGGAGACAGTGTCGGCGGAAATATGGCTGCAGTTATGACTTTAATGGCTAAGAAAAATGAAAACACGCCTAAAATAGATTTTCAGCTATTATTTTATCCGGTTACAGACGCTTCTTTTGAAAATGAATCTTATGAAACTTATTCCGAAGGGCCTTGGTTGACAAGAAAAGCGATGGAATGGTTTTGGCAGCAATATGCTCCGAACAAAAAATCCCGCAAGGAAATTTATGCCAGCCCGTTGAGGGCAACAAAGGAAGATTTGGAGGGGTTGCCGCCGGCATTGATTATTACGGATGAAAATGATGTTCTGCGGGATGAAGGCGAAGCGTATGCCCGAAAGCTGGATGAAGCGGGCGTTACCGTCGGTGTTGTCAGGGTTAACGGAACTATTCATGATTTTCTGATGTTGAATGCTTTGGCTGATACGGTTCCGACCAAGGCGGCAATGGCACTTGCGGTAATTTCTCTGCAAGATGTTTTTGAGAAATAAATTGCAACGAGAAAACAAAAAGCTGTTCAAAAATAAGGGAACAGCTTTTTGTATCTTTAAAATGTTGATTTGTCTTTTAGGGAGTCGAAACGTTTATGAATGCATTGAATGCAGGTTTGGTGAACCCCTGAAGTAATGTTATAAATTATAAAACGACCGTCTCTGCGACTGTTGACAAAGCCGTCATCTTTTAATCTTTTCAGATATTGTGAGACTTTCATTTGTTCGGAATTTATTCCGTTGATGATTTCTGTTACGTTTTGAGGACCGTTGAGGGTTAAATATTCAAGAATCCGCATTTTGTCGTAATTGGCAAAGAGTTTGATACGGTTGGCGGTCATCATAATGTAGTCGGAAGGGAGTTTGGCTTTGTATCCGTCTTGTAAAAAGCGAAAATCATCGGTCATGAAGCCATAGAGTTTACGGAGGCAAATAAACAGGCTGGCGGGATATTCTTCGCAGATGTCGTAATAGATAAATATTCCTTTCCGGTTTGTTTTAACCAAGTGGGCGTCCCGCATTTTTTTCAGGCTTTGAGAGATGATGACTTGTTCTTCGTTAAGGGCTTTGGTTATAGCGGAAACCGAAGAGCTTCCGAAAATATCCAGATGTTCCAGAATCCCGAGCCGCAGCGGGTGAGCTATGTAACTGATGCCTTTTACGGCTTTTTTCATTATTTCAATCGGGAGCTGTTGAGCCATGAGAATTCCTTTGTTTGTTTTCCTTTATATATAGCAAATTCGTCAGCTATTGCAAATAAAAAAACTCCCCGATAAGTCGGGGAGTGAAGATTATTATTTTAAGAAAGGCTGAACATAATTATTAAATTTTTGCGGGGTATCTTTTGACCAGCCCATGATATAATTATCTCCCATGCACAACAAAGGTGTTCCGATATTTGGTCCGAGTTTGAATTTATCGGCACAATGTTTGAATAAGTCAAAACCTCCGTCGTTATAAACGTTTACCATTGTTATCGGAAGGTCAGGGTAATTGGTATTGAGAAAATCCAAAGCATCGTGGCAGTATGGGCATTTGTCATGATAGAAAAAGTAAATTTTGCTTTCGTCGATTTTAGGTTGAACAGGGCTTTCTTGGTTGTTGCACCCGCTTAATACTAAGAGAATGAAACATAAGCCATATAAAAGTTTATTCATGACGGTCTCCTTATTCAATGCAGCAGTCGACGGCTTTACGTACAAAGCTTTTCATTCTGGAAAGCGGGCTGTCTTTTTCCGGACGAGTGGAAGTTTCGTTGCGAATTTCGTTGATTTTTCCGGAAAGTTTTTTTATCTCGTCTGAGTTGTTTTCAATCCATTTGACATCATCGACATTCAGCATATTCATATTTAGTCCCCAGAAAAGACAGTATAGTTCATAAGCCTGATTAAAAAGGCTGTATGCTTCGTCAGGGTGTTTCAGTGATTGCTGCTTGGTGCCGACTTCCATTAATCTCATGGCAGAAGCAAGCAGGTGTTTGGAAATACACCAGACTTCTCCTTCATAAGCGGGAATGATTTTTTGCATGAGGTTCTTTCTCATTTCCCGAACATCTTGAATAAGATCGTAAAAAGAAGTTTTCCCCGTCTTTGCTCCGGAAAAAACAAGGTGCTCCTCGATGGAAATGAGGTTCATAATGGCAATGCTTAAGTCTTGGTCGGAAGATAAATCCTTGGGATTAACTTTTTTGGAAGAATCTATTTTTTCAACAAATTCTTTGACGCTTTCGATTTTTTTCATAAGAGGTCTCCATATATAATATATTATATTCAATATGTATTATTATTGATATATATGGATTTTGTCAAGACTCTTTTATTAAGGATGAAAACAAGAATTTCGGCTAATACCTCGTCCTCGGCAAATGGTTTCTCTGTCGCTGTCGGGAAGATCTTCTTCGTCTCCGAAATTATACATGTCCCTATCGACTTCTTTTTGATCGTCCAAGCCGGGAATCGGGTCAAAAAGTTTTTCTTCGCGAAAAGTTTTTACTTCAAAACTTTTGTCGTCCGTCTCCTGGTAAGGTTGTTCGCTGTAATCTTTGACTATCATGATTTTTCTCCTCGCTGTTTATTATAAATATAAGCGTGTTTGGGAGGCTTTCAAGCTGCTGTCAGGGTTGGAAGGATGATAATAAGGATTATTTAATATTTATGAAGGATGATAAACAAAAGGATTAATTAACTCAGGCAGGTCGGTATGAGGAAATTTTTAGCGTTTGATATCGGTGGAACAAAAATCGCTTATGCGATTGTTGCTGAAAACGGAAAATTACAAACGGAGCGGCAGAGAATTGAAACTCCTAAAACAAAGGAAGAAATTCGCCGGTGTTTGGAAGACATTATTCAAAAATATGAACCGGAAATTGATGCGGTGGCGATTGCAACAGCCGGAGCTGTCAGTTTGGATAACAAACGAATTGTTTCTTCAGTGGGAAATATGGCCCCGGGGTATCGGGATATTGACTTTCAGCGTTTGTCATCCAAGCCTGTTTATCTTGAAAACGATGCAAATGCCGTAGCTTGGGCTGAGTATAAAATCGGAGCCGGAAAAGGATATAACAATGTTATTGTGATTGCCATCGGAACAGGTTTGGGATTAGGTGTTATTGCCGATGGGCGTTTGTTTAAAGGAAAATCGGGAGCAGGTACGGAGGCTCATTTTAGTATTAACCGCGGTCAAAAACGCCGTTGTTCCTGCGGTGCTTACGATTGTTATGAGATTTACGCTTCGGGAACCGCTTTGGGTTTGGATGCCAAAGAGGCTTTCGGGGACGAAAGCATGACCAGTTATGACCTGATAAAGTTGATGAAGGAAGGGAATCCGAAAGCCAAGGAAGTTTTTGATATGTGGCAGAATGATATCCTTTCGGGGATTGTCGGTTTTGCGAATTTGTTTGATCCGGATATGATTGTTTTGTTTGGGTCTTTGGTAGAATATATCGAAGTTGACAAATTGGAAAAGGAAGCCAACAGACAACTAGTTTCATCTCCGTTTCTGCTGAAAAAAGCGTATAACGGACATAATGCGGCATTGATTGGAGCGGCTTTAATTGCAGCAGATTATGTTAACGGAATCCGGAAGTAAAAATAAGCCCCTCTGATGAGGGGCTTATCCTTATTTATCAGTTTCTTTGGTCGGCAGAATTTCTTTTCGGTTAGTGTAAACATTCGGTAATTCTTTGCGTCCTTCAACTTCCATTTGAGGGTCAACAAAGTTGATGTTGCCTCTCTCATAAAAGTAAAAATCACGGCGGATGCGTGCTTTGTCTTTGATGGATAGCTCATTCCACTCTTTTTCATTCATTCCGTAAGGGTAAGTTTCCTTCGGGGCGGAAGTTGTGCAGGCAGAAATGAGAATCAGCAAACCTAAAACCAGTAATTTTTTCATTTCCATACTCCTTTTTCAAACATCAAAATCCATTATACATGAAAATGATGTTCTTTTCTATGGCCTTTTGTGTGTTTTCTACAATAAATTTATATTGAAACTTAATATATTGTTTAGAAAATCAGAATAAACTCATATCCATAATATGGGGTATGGACTGTTTTGGTAAACGGTTGTATCTTCAGCATATTAATTTTGTTTTAACAATCATAGGAAAAATAGCATGTTGTCATTGAAAACAATCTCTAAAGCGGCGGCAGCTTCTTTATTGATGATGATTACCTTGATTCAAGGTGCTTTTGCTTCCGAAATTGACCTGAATGTTCCGTCGTTGGATGTCGGGTATAATCTCTGGGGGTATGCAATTACCGGTTCTCAAATCCTGATGTATGGTTTGGGAGTCTGTTTACTCGGTATGATTTTTGGTTTTTATGAATTTGTCAAAATCAAGAAAATGCCGGCTCACAGCTCAATGCTGGCTGTTTCTCACACTATTTACGAAACCTGCAAAACGTATATGAAACAGCAGGCCAAATTGTTGCTTTTATTGGAAGTATTTATTGCAGTTTGTATTTTTTATTACTTCTTTTATCTTAACGCAACACCGTTGGCTAAAGTTTTGACTATTCTCGGTTGGTCTGTTCTAGGTATTCTCGGTTCTTACGCCGTTGCCTGGTTTGGTATGAGAATTAATACTTATGCCAACTCCAGAACAGCTTTCCAGTCTCTGAAAGCGAATCCGTATTCGGTTATGAGTTTGCCTCTGCGTTCGGGTATGTCTATCGGTGTTTTGCTGATTTGCGTCGAACTGATTATGATGATTATCATTCTTTTGTTTGTTCCGAGAGATAATGCCGGGGCTTGCTTTATCGGCTTTGCCATCGGCGAATCGTTGGGAGCCTCTGCTTTGCGTATTTGCGGCGGTATTTTTACCAAGATTGCCGATATCGGTGCCGACTTGATGAAAATTATTTTCAAAATTGATGAAGACGATGCCCGTAACCCGGGTGTGATTGCCGATTGTACCGGTGATAATGCCGGTGACTCTGTCGGCCCGACTGCCGATGGTTTTGAGACCTACGGCGTAACCGGTGTGGCTCTTATCAGCTTCATCGTTTTGGGTGCCGGGATGATGTACGCTCCGAACGGAGAATTATCATTAATGGCAGGCGGTATTGATATTCAGGCCAGATTGATTGTCTGGATTTTCACTATGCGTGTTTTAATGATTATCACTTCCATTGTGGCTTATCTGTTGAATGCCGGTGCTTGTCGAGCAATTTTCGGAAAGGCCAAAGCCTTTAACTTTGAGACACCGCTAACCAGTTTGGTTTGGCTGACATCCTTGATTTCCATCGGTGTTACATTTGGCGTGTCTTATGTAATGATCGGCAATATGGGAGATGATTTGTGGTGGAAGCTTTCGGTTATCATCAGTTGTGGTACATTAGCCGCTGCTTTGATTCCGGAATTTACCAAAATCTTTACGTCTTCCCGCTCCAAACATGTGGAAGAAATTGTTAATGCCAGTCGTGAAGCCGGTGCTTCCCTGAATATTATTTCGGGTATTGTTGCCGGTAACTTCTCCGCTTTCTGGAAGGGGTTGGTAATGGTTGGTTTGATGGTCGTTGCATATTTTACCGCTCGTGAAGGTTTAGACGGATATATGGTTTATCCGACAATCTTTGCTTTCGGTTTGGTGGCTTTCGGTATGTTAGGTATGGGGCCGGTAACGATTGCCGTTGACAGCTATGGTCCGGTTACCGATAACGCCCAGTCTGTTTTTGAGTTGTCTCAAATTGAGCAGATTAAGGGTATTGATAAAGAAATCGACAAAGAATATGGTTTCAAACCTGACTTTGAAGTCGGCAAGCATTTGCTTGAAGAGAACGATTCCGCCGGAAATACTTTCAAGGCTACGGCTAAGCCGGTTCTTATCGGTACGGCCGTTATCGGTGCGACAACCATGATTTTCTCAATCATTTTGTTGTTAAATCTGCAACTTAATTTGCTGGATCCGAATGTTTTGTTCGGTTTGATCTTAGGCGGTGCGGTTATCTACTGGTTCTCCGGCGCTTCTATGCAAGCCGTTTCTACCGGTGCATATCGTGCGGTAAACTATATTAAGCAGCATATTAAGCTTGATACCACAAAAGCCGCTTCCGTTGAGGATTCTAAAAGGGTTGTCAAAATTTGTACGCTTTATGCTCAGAAAGGTATGTTGAATATCTTTATTGTGATTTTCTCTTTCACAATAGCATTTGCCTGTTTTGATGCCAACTTGTTTGCAAGTTATCTGATTTCAATTGCCGTATTTGGTTTGTTCCAAGCTTTGTTTATGGCAAATGCCGGCGGTGCCTGGGATAATGCCAAAAAGGTTGTTGAGGTTGATTTGCACGAAAAGGGAACGCCTTTACACGATGCTGCGGTTGTCGGCGATACGGTTGGTGATCCGTATAAAGACACGTCATCCGTTGCCTTAAACCCGATTATCAAGTTTACGACTTTATTCGGTTTGTTGGCAGTAGAGATGGCTGTTGCAGCCCCTCGCTGTGTTTCCCTCAGCTTAGGTGTTGCATTCTTCCTTTTAGGACTCTTCTTTGTATGGAGGTCTTTCTATAGAATGCGTATCGAACCTAAAAAACTGGATAATTAACCATTAAAACAATTTTACGGAGTTGGGAAAAATTCATTTACTATTTTGTAAACTAAAATTTTTCCCACTCCTAGAAATCATTTTACTGGTTTAATTCTGCAGTTTTTACAAAAGTCGACTAACGGGTAACTAATACAGAAACCGCAAAGGGTTGGAAATTCACGTAGCTATATGTACGCTAAAATTTTCAGCCTTTTTGTTTCTTATTATTTCCCTCGTTATTCAACTTTTTTGTCAGGGAGTTTAATTCTGCAGTTTTTACAAAGTCGACTAACGGGTAACTAATACAGAAATCGCAAAGGGCTGAAAATTCACGTAGCTATATGTACGCTAAAAATTTCAGCCTTTTTGTTTCTTATTATTTCCCTCGTTATTCAACTTTTTTGTCAGGGAGTTTAATTCTGCAGTTTTTACAAAAGTCGATTAACGGGTAACTAATATAAAAAATGAGAAGCTCCGCAATGTTCGGGGCTTTTTTGTTGTGTAACAAGAATGGGCATTTAAAAGAAAAAACCTCAAATGCAGAGCATAAAAGCGGAGCATAAGAGGTTTAAAACAGAGGTCTAAAACTTTGGAGACTGGTCTGCGGGTTTCGCAGGTTTGCTCTTCAGTTCTGTTAATAATATTTATAAAAGCTCAAAAACTTTGTAGAGGCTGGCAGTTGTCGTCAGTTTTACTCATTTAGTTTTTTTGATAATATTTTAAAACTTTTTATTTGTGGGCTTATCTCTGATGTTCATTCGGTTATAAATCTTTTAGGTTATGTTTTTATCCGAAATTTATACAGGAGGCGGTCTTTCGTTTAATGTATTCATACTAATTTGTTTTGTTAATTGCAATTTAATATATAAAAAGTGTTTTGTCAACATTTATTTTGTATATTTTGGCATTTTTTGTTTAAGTATGCTGTATATTCTTTTTTGTTTGGGGTTTTAGTTAAGTTTGAAAAAAATATATTGACAAAAAAAGGCCGTTTGTGTTATTACAAAACTGCTAAAATTGATTATATTGTCCATTACTATATATGTGAAACGTGTTTTCTCTCTGTTTTTTGCAGACAAGAAACTTTGTTTTAAGGTATTTACATACAGAGTGTATGTTTGTCTGGTGGGCTTAAACTGTCTTATTCATAGCTTTACTTTCAGTTTATGGTAACCAGACATCCCCGGAGTGATGATAAATTGTGAAATTTATTTCCGGGGCTTTTGTAGAATCTAAGTCCAGTTTTTCTTTAGCTTCCCGAGGACAGTGTTGTGAAACACGAGGGATTTTTAGAAATACTGAATAAAAATATTTTTCGGTTTTACCGAATGTTTTTCTCTTAAGCGATCCCCTTTGGTTGTTTTTGTTAACAACAAAGGGGATTTTTGTTTATTTGCGATTGTATTTGATTTTTTGATCCAGACGTTCTTCTTTAATTCCGGCAGGGTCTTGGTGGATTATGATTTGAGAGTTTGGATAAGCGGTTAGAATATCTTCTTCAATTAAATCCGTCAGATCGTGGGCAGCATAAAGAGAAAGTTCTCCGTCCAGTTCCAGATGGAATTCAAACATATATGTTCCGCCAAGGTCTCTGGTTCGTAAATCGTGAATGCCTTTGGCAAAAGGGCTTTCTTTAACAATATTCATAATGTTTAAGCGGATTTCATCGCTGAGTTCGGCATCCATTAAAACTTTTACGGCATCGCTGGCCAAAAGATAGGCATTCTTGAGTAAATATGATGAAATAACAAAAGCTGTTAAGGTATCAAACCAGCTGATTTGGAACAACTTAACAACAATCAAACTGATGATGATGGAAATATTGGTGATGACGTCAACTGCGTAGTGAGCCGAATCGGCACTGATGGCTCGCGAGGCGGTACGTTTTGTTACGTATTTCTGGAAGAGAATAAGAGCAATTGTGGCAATCAAGCTGATAGTCATAATTAAAATACCGATGCCGGTTTGTTCCAACTGACGGGGATAGAAGAAACGGCTGAAACCGTCATACATAACGAAGATTCCCGAACCGGCGATAAAGGCAGACTGAATAAGGGCACTTAGAGCCTCGGCTTTGCCGTATCCGTAACGATGGTCGGCGGTGGCCGGTTTGGATGAAAATTTGACGGCAACAAATGTGATTGACGAAGCGAAAATATCGGCCAAACTGTCAATCATAGATGACAGTACGGCTAAAGAGCCGGTATATAATGCACCAAAGGTTTTTAAAAGACTTAAGGCAACGGACAGAGAAATACTGGCTATGGCGGCGGCTTTTTTCAAACTGTCGCAGTGTTGCTTATTCAAAGGCTTTAAAGACATTTTTTATAACTTCTCCGTTGTCGGTTGAAATCTTGTAAAAGTTGCCTTTAACATAATCGGAAAATAATTGCAAATGCTTTCCGTAAACCGGTTGTTGAATGGTATAATTCAGGTAGTATGTGTCATTTTGCCGGTAGAAGTCAATTTGAACGCTATTGTTATTTTCAATGTTCATTTTCAAAGAGGTTATCAGTTGTGAGTTCTGAGGTTGTTTGTTTAATGGGGTTATCTGCATATTCAGCAATAATCCGGCGAGTTTGGAGAGTTCATCCGAGTTGGTGTTGTTATTGACTTTTTCCAGTCGGCCGAAACGCAGGTTCCAGATTGTGCTGTATGTCCAGTCTCTCCAGTCTGTTGAAAGGTCTATGAAGTCGGCATTAACCAACCATATCTGAAATTGGTTGTCGAATTTTAGGTATGCAGCACGTCCGCCTCGACCGATATCAATGTCAAACTTGCCTATCTCAAAGGCTTTTAACGGGAAATTGTCTTTATTCAACAGTTCAATACGAATATTGGGAGAATCTTCGACTTCTTGCGGTTGTAAGCCGAATTTGGCGAGATATTCGGCTTTTGCTGATTTTTTTTCATAGTAAGTTGCATCCAGAAGGGTGTTCAAAAAACTTTTTACTCTTTCCTGATATACGGGGAGTTGAGCAAGGTTTTGAAGTTTCCACTCGCCTTCTTCCTTATATAAAAGGATGTTTCCGGTTCTACTTTTTAGTGAGATTTTTTTGATTTGATTGATGTGTTTTTCCAAATCGGGAAAAACGGCTTTGTCTTCGTAATCCTCAACCGGATTTTCATTGTTTAAGTTATCGGAATAAATGCCGACCCCGAGAATAATCAGAGAAGAAACAATCAGTTTAAGTAAGTCTTTGTTAAAACGGATTTTGGCGGAAGTATTTTTTTTGCGATTTTGCCAGATGTTAAAAAACAATAATCCGAATAAAATCAGGGATGGAATCAGGTAAATGTTGAAGAGTTTGACTTTTCGAGCCTGATGATTGATTTCATCGTTTAAGTCGATTCTGATTTTCCCCAATTGGCGGCGGAGAGAATCCAGTTCTTTGCGAATGTTTCCGATAACGGCAAGTTCATCGGAAGTGAAATTTTTCCGGCCTTCAAAATCTTTTTTGTTCCATATTTCGTTTAAGCCTTTTTGGGCCCGGTTTATTTTTTCAAAAATTTCGCTTTCTTTGAGCTTGAATTCGAAGAGTTTTTGTTTCCGGAGTTTTTCGATATCTTCAAATTTGCGGGATAAAGCTGCTTTGCCGCGAAGTTCGTTTAGCGGTGTTTCTCCGGAGAGGCTTTCCAGAGCATTGAAAACAAAATTTCCGTTGTCCAGTATCGGGATATAATAGCTCTTATCCAGAACGTTTTCTGTTGTCGTCCAAAAACTGTCATAAAGGAAGTCTGTATCGCCGACGACAATAAGTTCGTACGGACGGGCAGGGTTTCTGCTGATGATTTTGGCGGCGATAACTTTGGGGTTCTTATCAGCCTGAAAATTTTTCAACAAAATTTCGGGATTAGTGTTGTTATAAATCGCCTCAACAGGGATAAGTGAGGAATTTTCACTAGGTGTTACCAGCGGAATAAATTCTGCTTCTGCAGCGTCAATGACTGTGAGAGGGGAGGCTGAGGCAAACAGGATTTTTTGTAAAGAGCCGGTTTCTTTTTCAGTTCGATTTAAGCCGTTGCCCTGAGCGGTAAACTGGATGACATCCTGTGTAAACGCCGGATTGCTTCCGTAGTTTTGGGAAGCATCCACGGTAATGGAATTGTCCAAGTCAGCAACGACGGCTTCTTTGTAAAAACGGAAGTTCCAAAAGTTTTCCAAATCTTCTAGATTTGACGGTGTTAATTCCTGATTGATCGGAGAAAAAATTCTCGGGGCTTCCGGTGCCGCGTCGAGCAAAACTAAAGCTTTTCCCCCGTTTACGGAATAATCTTTGATTTTTTCAATCAATTCGGATGATAGGTTTTGAGGGTGGATAATCATCAATACATCCAGTTTTTCCGGGAAATCTGCGGCGTCTTTGATGATGTTGAGGTTATAAAAATCTTCCAGTTCACGGATAATCTGCCATTTTTGCGTTATCATGTTATCATTGACCGCGGTATCAAAGATCGGCAGGGACGTAATGATTCCCAATTCTTTTTTAGGCTTGGAGAGCAGATGGATTTTCTGGGTGATATCCTGTTCCAAAAACGGTTGGCGAAGCAGTGAGAAGAACGGGATAATCTGTTTATTATCCGCTTCATCGCTCAAAGTCAGGCCGAAAAAGCCGTTTTGGTTCAAATCCACAAGCGGAAAAGGCTGCAGACCTGCTACAATTGCCTGATCTTCAATTTTATCCAAGGGTTGAGGATTATAAATTCGGAATGAAAAATTTCCGCCGGAAAGATCTGCATAATGTTTAAGAAGCAGTCTTACTTTGTCAAACATCAGGCGGATTTCAGGGTTTCTTTGACCGAGAATCGGAGAATAATACAGTTTGGCAATAACCGGTTCTTTTAAGTTTTTTAAAATATTTTCAGTTGTTGATGTCAGTGTGAAGAGTTTTTCTTCCGTGAAGTCATATTGTATGCTGCGAAAACGACTGTTGGCAATTAAGTTAATGCCGGCAAAGCTGATGAGCAGACAAACGAACGCCATGATGTAGTAGTTGCGGCTTGTGGATTTCAGCCAGTCGGAAGTACCGGAGGTTTTGAAGCTGACAATCAGAACTGTTGTGAAGTTGAATAAAATGATAACGGATGAAAAGAAAATGATGTCTCGGAGTTCCAAAAGTCCTTGGCTCAGGGTGTTAAAGTGGGTTAAAAAACTGAAAGAAGCAATCATGTCAACGACGGATAACGGAGCAAGCATTCTGAAAACGCTTAAAACATACTCAATTCCGGAGAAGAAAAAGATCAAGTTGGCAATAACGGAAAGAACCAGAGCAATTACCTGATTTTTAGTCAATGCGGACATTGTTTCTGAAATGGAGAGCATACAGCCTGATAAAATAAAGCTGGCAAAGTAACTTACAGCGATTACCGAGTTGTCGGGGGTGCCGAGCAGGTTGACCGTCAGCCAGAAAGGAAATGTCAGCAGTAAGGCTAAAGCACAAAATCCCCACGCCGCGAAGAATTTTCCCCAGACCAAAGCGGAGGCGGAAACCGGCATGGTCATGATTTGCACAATGGTTTTGCTGCGAAATTCTTCGGCCCATAACCGCATGGATATTCCGGGGATGAACAACAGATAAATCCATGGCTGGAAGGCAAACATTGAAGATAGGTCAGCATTGCCTCGTTCAAAGAAAGCTCCGAAGTAAACGGCAAAAGATCCGTTGAGGAGAAGAAAAGCTATCAGATAGACATAGGCTAACGGAGATATGAAATATCTTTTCAGTTCATTTTTTGCGACAATCCATAGATTATTCATCAGCTGATGCTCCTTGAGTCAGGTTGTGAAAAGCTTCTTCCAAAGAGGCGGCATGGGCCTGTTTCAATATTTGACATAAATTTCCGTCGGCCATGATTTTTCCCTGATTGATGAGAATGATGCGGTCGCAGATACTTTCCGCTTCATCAAGGAGATGTGTGGAAATGATAATTGTTTTATCCTTTTTCATAGATGATATCAGAGCTCTGATGTGTTGTTTCTGGTTCGGATCCAGGCCGTCGGTAGGCTCGTCCAACAAGAGTATGGGAGGGTCGGCGAGAATGCTTTGAGCGAATCCGACCCGGCGTTGGTAACCCTTGGAGAGGGTTTCATTTTTTTGAGACAAAATATTTTCAATTTTTGCGGTTTGGGCGATTTGGGCAATGAGCTGTTGTTTTCCTTTGCCTCTGAAGCCGCGAAGTTCAGCCATGTAACTCAGAAAGTCTCGGACGCTTAAGTCAGGATAAGCAGGGGCTCCTTCCGGTAGGTAACCAATATTTTTTTTGGC
This sequence comes from Alphaproteobacteria bacterium, assembly GCA_048463395.1. Lineage (GTDB taxonomy): Bacteria > Pseudomonadota > Alphaproteobacteria > RF32 > CAG-239 > JAGAJR01. The sequence goes on from DBFWPL010000024.1 coordinate 13,920, forward strand.
AAAAAGGGCGTTGTTTTGAATGTTTTTGTTGAGAATGAAAATCTCTCCGGAAGAGGGTGCCAGATATCCGCTTATCATGTTCATCAGAGTAGATTTTCCGGCTCCGTTAGGTCCTAAAAGAGCAATAACTTCTCCGCTTTTCGCCGAGAAAGAGCAATTTTCTACTGCGGTGATTTTTCCGAAATCCTTGGAAAGGTTTTTGATTTGCAGAGTGGCAGTCATTCTCGTTTTTCCTATCTGATTATTTTTTGTTAATCTCATACAAGGCGATAGCTGCGGCGGTGGAAACGTTCAAGCTTTCCACTTTCGGAGAAATCGGCAGTTTGACGGTAATGTCGCAGGCTTCTTCTACTAAACGACGCATTCCTTTGCCCTCACTGCCCATGATAATAGCGATTTTCCCGTTTTTTTCAACTTTATCAATGGTGTTCTTGGCGTATCCGTCCATGCCGATCGTCCAGAAACCGGCGGTTTTTAATTGTTGAATTGCCCGAGAGAGGTTGGTTACACGGCACAGCGGCAAATGTTCTATCATGCCGGCGGAAGCTTTTGCCATGGCACCGTTTTCCGTTGGAGAGTTTTTGTCTTGCATGATAAGAGCCAAGGTGTCAAAAGCGACACAGGAACGAATGATTGCCCCTATGTTTTGCGGATCGGTTACCTGATCCAGAATCAGGACATGGCAGTTTTGTTTTTGATCGGCCAAAATGCAGATGTCTTCAAGAGAGTACTCTTCCAGTTCCCCGCAATAAACCGCGAATCCTTGGTGTACGGCGTCTTTTGAAACTACCCGGTCAATTTCCCGCTTGTCGACGGTGTTTATAAGTCCGGGGTTGATTTTATGTTTGAGGCAATGTTGTTTGACTTCGTCAAAATTATCTTTGGTACAAAGTATTTTGTTGATTACTCTGTTTGGGTTGGCAATAACGGCTAAAACCGGATGGCGGCCGTATAAAATAACGGATTTTGAGGCAGTGTTGTTTCTGAATTTTGATGTCATGTTTTTATTTCCAATGTTTTATCAAAGTGATAAATTCGCGAAGATGTTTTATGGTATAATCCGCCGGGCGTCCTTTGTAGGTTCCTTTTTCATCGAAAATCACGGCAGGGCATTTCCAGACTTGAGCCATGGCAACATCGGCGTCTCCGTCTCCGAGGACAATCATTTCTTCCGGAGGAGGAGGGGTGTTATCAAACAAATCCATACAGACAGACGGGTGCGGTTTGTCGTGTTCTTTTTCATTGGCTCCGAGTATGCGTTCAAAATATTTGTTCCATCCCAGTTGTTTTATTTCGCTGTCGAGGTAACGCCGGTTTTTATTGGTGAGGATGTGGCAGGCAATGTTGTTTTGGCGGCAGTACTTCAAAATATCTTCGGCACCGTCAAAAGGGGTGAGGTATTTTAAGTGGTTTTCATCAATAAAGTTGTAAAATGCCGTTTTTGCCTGAGCGGCGTTGTCTTCTCCGAAAACGGATCGGAAAATATTGCGATTGGAAAATTTTCCCGCCAATTCTTTTATTTGTTCGTAGGTCATCTTTTTCATTCCTACGGCTTCAAAAGCAGAATCATAAGCTTTTTTTATCAGGGGAATGGTGTCGGCAAGGGTTCCGTCCCAGTCAAATACTACAGATTTAATTTTCATAGAGAAACCCCTTGGTTAAATATATGTTAAGAGTTCAGAACTATCATTTTGAAATGATGATAATTTGTGGATTTATGGTACATGGAAAACATTAAAAGAGACTTAAAACGCCGTGATTTTGTTGTGAATGTATGCGGTTTGGATAAGGCGGAAATTCTGCCTTTGGTCGAGGATGCGTCCGCTCGGATTTATTTTAGGGTGAAAAATCCGGACGGTAAGACTTTTGTATTGATGGATGATGTCAGCGGTCGTTGCAAGACTTATGAATTTGCGGAATTGGCATCATTTTTGGCCGAAAACGGTGTTCGGGTTCCGGAGGTTTTGTTTAAGGATATTGAAAACGGTTTTCTTCTTCTTGAAGATTTGGGGGATAATACGTTTACTAAGCTGCTTCCTTATTCCGATGCAAGAGAGCTATATCGGCTCGGAACGGATTTAATCAGCAAAGTGGCGGCTATCGGTAAGCGTCCCGCTTGTGTGAAAGACATGAGCAGGGAATTCGTTTTGAAGGATATTTCATTGTTTTCCGAATGGTATTATCCTTTTACGACCGGGCATCCTTTATCAGACGAGGCGAATTGTGCGTTTCGGGAAATTGTCAGTGAAGTTATGGAATTGGGTTTCAAAGCTCCTAAATCCTTAGTGTTGTGGGATTATCACGTGGATAATCTGATGCAGCTTCCGGAAACTAAAGAAGGGGCTGTTATTGACTTTCAGGATGCGTTATGGGGTCCGGTTCTTTATGATCCGGTAAGTCTGCTGGAAGATGCCCGCAATGAAGTTCCAGAAGATGTTGTTCGGGAGATGAAACAGCGTTTTTATGAAAATCTGGGTAATATGTCCCGAGAGGATTTTAATGATGCCTGGGCGTTTTTTTCTCTGCACAGGCATTTGCGAGTGTTGGGGCGTTTTACGACTTTGATGGCTTGCAATCGCAAAAACAGATATTTGAAATTTATTCCGCATATTTGGGAAATGTTGGAAAAAACCTTGGAATATCCGAAACTCAAAAAGATGAAGCAATGGATGGATAAGTATCTTCCCAAAGAGCAGAGAGGGCTTCCAAAACTTAAACCGATTGACAAAGCGTTTATGCTGGCAGCCGGAAGAGGTGTGAGAATGGAACACCTTACCGATAATCTTCCCAAGCCGTTAATTGAAGTTAATAACAAAGCTTTGATTGATTATAATTTTGATAAAATAGCGGAATTGAATATTAAAGACGTTGTTGTCAATATTTGTTATCAGGGGCATAAAATCCGTAATCATTTGGCTTTGCAGAGAGATTTTAACATTATTTATTCCGAAGAAGAGCAGGCTTTGGAAACCGGCGGCGGTGTGAAAAAAGCTCTTCCGCTTTTGGGGAAAAACGCTTTCTTTGTCCTTAACAGTGATACGTTTTGGATTGAAGGAGGATATAAATCTGCTTTGTGGAAGATGTATGCCGCTTGGGAAGATGACAAATATGATGTTTTGTTGTTGTTGCACCCTCTTGATAAGATCATCGGAGACAGAAGTATCGGCGACTATAAGACGGAAAACGGGCAAGTCATTCGTAATGCGGAAAAAACAACCGGTTTTCCTTATATGTTTGCCGGAGTGTCCATAATTCATCCGCGGGCGTTTGAAAATTCTCCAGACGGAAAGTTTTCTCTGCGGGATATTTTTGATACGGCGGCCAGGAAAGGCAGATTAGGCTATGTTGTCAATGAAGGTACGTTATTGCACGTGGGAACGCCTAATGCTTTGGAATTGGCTGAGAAAAGCATTAAATGTTCCGGTTTTTAAAGTTTGTTTTCTTTTTGTTATGGAAAGAATATTCAGGAAACTTGAAAAAAGGTGTTGACAAGAGCTCAAAAATACGATTATTTGCGTGTTAGTGAATGATAAAAAAAGGATGATAAATCCTGAGCCCTTGTTCTGAAATTTTTCATGGAGGGGTGGCAGAGCGGTCAAATGCAACGGACTGTAAATCCGTCGACTTTCGTCTACGAAGGTTCAAATCCTTCCCCCTCCACCATTTTTCAAGCAGGGTTTGCTCTCGTAAAGAGGCTGTTTAAGCGGGTGTAGCTCAATGGTAGAGCAGAAGCCTTCCAAGCTTATGACGGGGGTTCGATTCCCCTCACCCGCTCCAAATTTCCCCGCTTTATGAGAATCGTCTTAACAACTTAAATTAGGATTTTTACAATGGCAAAAGAGAAATTTGAGCGCAACAAGCCTCACTGCAACATAGGAACGATAGGTCACGTAGACCACGGGAAGACAACATTAACGGCAGCCATAACGAAAGTATTGGCAGAAGAAGGCGGAGCCAGCTTCACAGCATATGATCAAATAGATAAAGCCCCGGAAGAGAAAGCCCGCGGTATTACCATTTCGACCTCACACGTAGAATATGAGACGCCGAGCCGCCACTATGCTCA
>DBFWPL010000025.1:0-74674 GCA_048463395.1 Alphaproteobacteria bacterium
AAAAAGATGTCTTTATCCACGTTACCGCACTCCAAAAAGCCGGTATCAAACATATCTCCGACGGACAACCGCTCTCTTACTCCCTCTTCAATGATCGCGGTAGAGTTGCCGCTACCGATATTAATATACTTAATTAAAAACTAGCTTCAACAGTGAAGAAGGCCCCTTGAAAAGAGGGGCTTAATTGTATTCCGAAACCCCCGATAATCTGGGGAGCATTTGTCTAAGTTTTTTTGATGGTAAGTGGTGAATTTTGTATTTGGAAGATTATGTATATTACAACGGGGAAAAGATATGGAATTTGAAACAAAACATAAAATTGTATTTTCATTGATATTGGTTTTATCGGTTTTTGCATTGATATTGTTTAATTAGGAGATGGATATGCGTTGGTGGCATTGGTTGACAGCGGTTGTTTTAATTTTTGCGGTTGCTATTTCTCTATTCTTTTGAGAAAGATAGATATTCTGCTAAATTATACTTGACAAGGGGTATAAAAGGGCGTATGTATGCATTGTCGTTAAGATGATACTTATCGCGGGGTGGAGCAGCCCGGTAGCTCGTCAGGCTCATAACCTGAAGGTCGTAGGTTCAAATCCTGCCCCCGCAACCAATAAAAAAGCTTTATAATCAATAGATTATAAAGCTTTTTCTTTTGCCCACAATTTTGTTGTTTCATCTCAGGGCTACATCGGGGCTACAGATTGTTAAAAAAGAGCTCTATGAGAGAATTCCTTTACTTTATTTTTTATTTCCTCATATTCATTATCAAGTAAAAGGTATTTATCTGTTAGTTCTAATATTGTTGTGTTATTAGGTGTTGAATAGCCATCCATGGAAGTAGTAGCTACAATTATTTGACAATCATCTAATTTGTTATTCACAATTAAATCGAGAATTTTATCATAACTTATTTTATCTGCATCTTGTTGACGAGGAGAATCGATTACTATAGGACATATACAAGAAGTGGAAAATTCATGTATTGTTTTAATAATTGCCATGAAATATGAAAGGATGACTTTGGGAAGAGTGCTTCCTGTTTCATTAATCCTGGATACTATTTTTTTATAAATATTTTCACTTATTTCTTCTAACAAGTTTAATCTAAACAAATTATTTTTCATTTGTTTTAGGTAAAATTCATTGATATTCTTTTTACGCTTAGAATCATTATAATCTTTTAATTTTTCAGACATTTCTTTGGCGATGTTTTTATGCTTGTTAATAACTTCGTTGAGCTCTTTGAGAGATTCTTTTAATGATTTGATTGTATATTTTTTACCTTCGGCCTCTAAAAGCTCGCTTAATTTCAGTTTTTCTTTTTTTATACTTAGTAGTTCTTTTATCTTATCAGCATGAATATTATTTTTTAAGTATTTTTCTTTAATCTTTATAATTTCTTTTTCATTTGCAAGTATTTTGTTTTCTCCATCAATAATAAAATCTGTACAAGTATACATATTATCAATAATTGAAAAGGTAGTTATATAAGAATTATCATAATGCCCTCCACATGTCGGACAAATGATTTCTTCAGACAATTCCGTAGAAGTAACTATGTCTTTGTCTAATTCTTTTACGGTTTTTTTGGCTAAGTCAATTTGTTGTCTTAGAGATAATATTTCATTATTTATTGTGCTAATTTTATTTCGGTATTCAAATTGTTCTTTTTCAAGTTTAGAAAATTCATTTAATATTGTATCTATTTCTTCTTTATATTTATCTTGATCAAATTCTAGAGGCAAAAGATTTGTCATTGATACAATTCGCTGTAACGTACTATTAATGATATTAAATTCATTTTCTTTTTCTTTTATAGCTAGATTTGCTTTTTCAAGCTTTGCTTTATATTCGTAATATTCTTTAGGAAGTATTCCTGTATGATATTCAATTATATGTTTTTTGTAATCTTTATATTGTAGCAGTCCTGAAAAACTAGCTATTGTATTTTGCCAGCCAGAATCTTGGTCTATATAAAATGGGCTAAAGCAATAAGAAGGGGGAGCATAATTTGATTTTAAAGAGTTTCTTTCATTAAGTTCAAGTTTAAAGTCAAGTAAATTCGCAATGAATGGAGCTACTTTTGATGTTATTTCCCCTTTTTTAGTTTTAAGTAAAATATTTTTATTTTCATCAAAAAAGCTAATGTAATTATCTTTTCTTAATACAAAAAAGATTTTTTCGTCTACAGAAATTTTAAGTAATGAAGTAATATTTGCATTAATCCATTTTTCATGCATTTTTGCTGGATCGGCACCCATTGTCCAATAAAGAGACTTTAATAAAGATGATTTACCATTCCTATTTTTTCCCAATATTACATTTAAGTGAGGGGAGAAGACTATTTTTCTTGCTTTTCTTTCTACATTCGATATTAGGTAAATCTCTTTGAATTTTAAGTTTTTCATGTTCTAAAATCCTTAGTTTCCGTATTAACAATCTCACATTACCAGGTTTAATTTGCATAGTATTCATATAGAACTCCTGCTTGTATCAATTCTTTGGAAAATGATGGATACTTATTATGTATATTTTGAGAGATAATATTACTTATTTCAAACAAGGTTTTGTTGTTAAAATCTTTATTGTTAAGATTGTAAAGGATTTCGTCAACAATTGTATTAAATAGTAAATCATCTGGTGTCATTTTTCTCAAAGTGTAGTTATTAAACTCATTTCTCAATTTTCTATTTAACATTGCATTGTCTTTAGGTAAATTAGTTTCGATATTTTCCCACTTAACTTTGTTTTCAATGTATGCTTCTGATTGTTTTAGCCAAAATTCGATGTCTTTTTTTGAAATTCCTTTTTCTTTTACTAATTCATTATAATCTTTGAAACCGTCTGTTCTATTGTTTGATTTCCGTCTCGCCATTTCTATAAGGGAAAGTGTAAGGGCTCTCAAATTACATTTTTCTTCTTTAAATATCTTACCTATAAAATTTGACATTTTACCTATTAATTGATTGTCGTACTCATCTATGGATAATTTAGATTTCTCAAAATAGATAATATCAAATTCGGGTTCAATATTAGGGGAAATTTTCTGTATAGACTTTCTGATAGCGTCTTTATCTGACTTTTTTAGTGTGTTAGCAGTAATTCTATCAAACATTCCTACCATAAATTTGCAGTATTGATTGGAGACAAAATTTAATGATTTTGTGTTGTTAGGAAAATTTAGCTTATTTTGATACATTTTATTTATAATATCGTCAGATATAATTTTAGAAAGCGTCCATTCTTGTCTAGTAGATGTCTTTACTTGATAAAATTCTATTTGTTTAGGAGTTGAGTTTGAATTTATTATTATAAAATCATCTTGGTATTCAAAAAGAAAAACAAAGTCTTCTTGTGTAAAAAATCTTTCCAAAAGTTTAAAAATTGCTAAATATAGCTGGTAGTCATATCTTTCTTTTGATAATGAACCGGATCTATCGCATTTAGTTGTTATTAAGGTTTGCTCAAATTCCATACTTAAACCTTTACGTTAGTATATTTTGATTATAGAGTAAAAAATAAAATCTTCAATCATAAAGTACTTATATATCTAGATATGAGAAACTGTATTTATATATAACAACTTTTCCACTTGCTTTTTCTATTTTAATTCCCTAGAATTTGAAGCGAATGCAAGTTCTTGTATTCTGAGTACCTTATTTAGGTGCAAGAGGGCTGTCGTAAGCTCATCTTAGTGCGGTAAAGGATACTGCCGTTAAAAGTTAAAGGGTTACCTTAAAGGGTAAGTCCTTTATCTGTCTCCCCTTGACCTTAGGTCGGGGAGCCTGTGGTGTATGTCCAGAGGTTTTTCCTTAAAGACCATGGGAATCACTCACTAAGATGATTTACGAACTCTCCGGCCACCTTAAAAGGTGGTCGTTGTCTTATGTAACTGTTACGGAGAGTTGTATATGTGGAAAAAACGTATCAAAACAGCAGTTTCGCTCGTTGTATCCTTATGGGCACTTGCAACTGTTGTCGGCTTTTTTGCCAGTCTGTTTGCTTTTAGCCTACCAACCTGTGATTCCAGTAGTATTGTCAAAAGTGATTTGCTTAGCATTCTCAATGAAATACCTTTGTTAAAGGCCAATGATACTAAGGCACTTTATGTGAATAATGTGTCAGAGGTGTCTTATGACGAGGGAAAACAAATCAGACAATGTAAAGCGGAAACCAAACTTAGCAATACCAATGTTATGCCGGTTGTCTACACAATCAGTGAACATGCCGGAGAATATTTTATTGAAGCTGAACTTGTCGGAATTGATGACTTAATTAACCAAGCTATAGATAATGCTATAGACGAAGCTTTTAATACTGAGTTGGAAGTCTGTGGGAATGATTTGGTTTATGTTATTCATCAGGAGGCACTTTTGTTAATCAAATCAGGCTTGCAAGGTGAAGATTTGAAAAATCAAATTATTCTTATGGCTCAAGGAATCGGTGAACGGAATGATTGTGATGTTACACCGGTATTAGATGATATTTTCGGACAATTAGGTTTATAATCAGGAGTGTGAACTATGAAAAAATTTATTTTATGTGTTGGTGCAATGGGACTGTTAACCGCCTGCGAATCCATTTCATCAAGTGTTAAGGCGACAATGGATTACATTAAGGGACCGGTTATTGTAGAAGCTGAGCCCAAATATCTCAACAAAGAAATCAATGGAATAGGCGGCGGGAAATGCCTAAAAGCTTTTTACAATACAAACAGTACTCTATTTCCTGACGGTTACAATGTTGTAGACTGTAATCAAAAATTAGGGGCTAACCATATTGTTGAAAAAATTGACCATATTTCTTGTAAGGTTGACTGTGGAAATAACAGTTTAGGATCTATTGATCTTGCTAAGCTGGAAAACTGTAACAAAATCACTGAGCAATGTAAGAATAGCAAAAATAGTGCTTATTATCTACAAACACAATCAGGACTTAAAATAATCATTACCGAGGCTCAATTGAAAAACGGTCAATTTCCAACTGGTTTTTCTGACAAACAAGGCCTGTCCAAACAAAAGCAGAAGATAGCGGCTCAAAACAAAGCTGCCCAAGAAAGGAAAGCTGCAGCAGAGGCTGAAACACAAAGAATTATGGAACAAAATTCTAAGATATTAGAAAAAGTTATGGCAGATAAGGATAAGCTCATCAATAATGTCTGCATGAAAACTTCCAAAAATTCATATGAGGAGCGGAAATGTAAAGAGCAATTGGCATATCAGGTCAAGAGGGAAAAGTCAGGTCAGTTAGTAAGTTGTAAAACACCGGCTTCAGATGAATGTTATGTTACAATGTATACATTACTACAGACTTTTACTCTTGGCATGAAAAAGCCTCAAACAGAAGATACTTTAGCAACTTTAATGGGCTCTTTCCTTATGTTAGGGAGTGAATGCAACTGTTCTATCACTAAATTATTTGAGGATATGTCTTCCAAATAAATATATAGAGGGGCGATTTTTAAGTCGCCTCCTCTTTTTGTTATTCTGAGTTTCCATTCTCCTTTGTATAGTTGTATATAGCATTGGCAAATAACGGCGTACTGTAAATATTCCATTTATTATCTGGTGCAAACTGTTTTATCCAGGCTCGCAAGTCAGAGTGTTTTTCTAAAGTGCAAAGCAAACTGTCTCCACCACTGAATGTATTTTCCATAAGTGCTGTTTTTATAGTTTGTAATATTTCTTGCTTAGAACGTTCACGATCCAAAACGAGACAATACAGCTCTATAGTTTTATCTATTTTATAAATAATACACAGCTCTTTTTTATTAGTATATTCATCAAAAAAGGTGTTACAAATTTGTTTGGCTAAACATATTCTTACCTTATTCTCATTTTGGTATTTTAATCCTGTGCAAGATAGTGATATCTTAATAGATACAAAACCATCAACGCACTTAGTGTTGGTATAATCTATCTTATTTTCCATGATATGTCTCACTGTAAAATATTTTAACTGATTTTTTTAGTGAATTAGTCATATAGACTAGTGATTTGTTTCCCTGATTATTTTTCAGACAATATGATATCCAACCAAGAGGGTTATATAGACACTTTGGTTCCCAACATACTCTGTTCATTGGTGAGGTTTTATAATCACATCCAAAAACTGTTTTCTTAAAAATGTCTCTGATAGTATTTTCAGACGCAAATCTAACATCTATTACACCGTGAAAATGCTCATAGTCATTTCTAGAAGTTTCAATCACAAACATATAATCTGGAACAAACCCTAAATTGTTTTTGAGATTAGAATTAAAGTGCCTACGAGCATAATCAGCCCAATGAGCAGATGTTTTCATAGCTCTTCTGAAATGATGAGAGGGAATCAATGTAAAGGCTTTAAATCCGTCATTATGTTCTAGATAACTGCCTAAGAGCATCAGTTTATCTTTAATACTTAGAATATCCCAATCCGGATATCTCAGATAAGAAGTTATGATATTATTATTATCTAAAACTAAAAGACAATTAGATTTGACAGATACATTAAACCTTTGCACCGCTTTGGTTTGAAACTGATTAAAGGATGGGATATTTTTATCCTTTTTTCCATTAACAATATCATTCATGGTTTTCCTCCGACTTCACTTCTCTAGAGGCCAACCAATTGTCTAAATCAGTTATTTTATACAATATTTTCCCGCCACATTTTGTATAAGGAATATTGTAGGTTTTGTTTGTACGCCAGACGGCTAATGTAGATGTTTTTACATGGAGGTATCTACTTGCCTCCTTGGACGTCATGAATATATCATTCATGTGTTTTATCCTTTTTAATCTACGAGTAGGATTATCTCAAAACAGGTGCAAATCACAAAATACCATAACGTTAGTATGGTAGTGTAACTCAGTAATGTTTTGGATATTTATCAAGATTAGGAGGCAAGAGCTTCAAGAATCACTCATTGCATTTAATAAGTAGCATATTATGAAAACAAATACAAATATTTTTTATAAATTTGTAATAGACAATAAAGCTCATTAAGTAGCTCTACAAAAAGCAAACTTAATGAGCTTTATTGTCTTAATTAAAATGAAAGCGAAGATAAAAAGTCCAAAGCTATTTTTGTGTTAACATTGAAAAATTGCTTGGCGGGGTGTTCATTGGGTGGCAAGTAGGTTTTCTATGTTGCAGTTCAAAAATGCGTTGGAGGATTGTAAACGGAGCAATGAGCCAACAATTTTTTGATGTTCTATCTTTCTTACTATGAAATTTGGTGTTTTATTTTAGCTTTTACCCTGAATTTTGCCGCTGCTTATTTGCTTTTTCTATACTCCAGCATTTTGTTTGTCGCATTTTCCATAGCTTCTCTGACCGGATCGTCGTTTAGGCGGGCATATATTTGTGTTGCCGCCACTGTTTTGTGTCCCAAAGATTTTCCGATAATATTCAAACTAGCTCCGGTTATAGCCTGATAGCTTCCAAGAGTTCTACGGATATCATGAAGTCTCAGGTCTTTAATGCCCGCCTTACTTAAAATTCTTTTCCATGCTTTTTTAGGGTCTTGCAAGTGCCCCGTTGAAGATGTGGAGCTTGGAAACACCCAATCGCTGTCAGATGTTTCCCGAATTGCTTTAAGCCGTCTTACAGCTTCCTCTACTAACGGGACATCTAAAGATTCGCCATTTTTAGTTTCGGGAATGTGCCAAAGATTCCGCTCAAAATCTATCTCATCCCACCGCATAGCCAATACATTTGCTTTTCTGGCTCCGGTTAACAGGGAAAGCCAGATATAGTTTTTAGCTTCAATATTATATTCCTCTTCCAAGGCCTCAAAGAAAGCGGGAAATTCCTGTGGCTGTAAAAATCTATCCCGCTTAATTTCCTTGAACTTTTTAATGCCGTTGCAGGGATTTGTTCCGTCCCAGCCCCATTCAATAGCACGGTTATACATGGATTTTAATCTCTCTAAAACCCGATTAGCCTGATATAATCCGTTTTCATCTCTGATTGTTTCATGCAGTTTCTGAATTTGCTGCTTGGTTATATCTGATATTTTACGGTTGAACCAATGGGAAAGGAATTTTGGGATTTCTCTCTCGTCATACTGCCAAGACTTTTTTTGTTTTTTGGAGTATCTTGTCATAAACTCATTAAACAGCCCTTTGAGTGTAATTTCCCGTCTTAGCTTGCTCTTTTCTTCATTGGGATTTTCACCTTGCGATAATCCGTGCAGAACTTCCACAGCCTTCTTACGAGCCTGTGCAATAGCCATTTCCGGATATTTACCCAAAGTTATTTTAAGTATGCTCCCGTTATGGCGTTTTTGAATTAAAAATGATTTATTGCCCTTATCTGTAACCCTTACCGCCAGTTGAGGGATTGTAGAATCGTAAACCATATATCTTTTACCTGTCTCGGCATTAGGCAGGTTGTCCAGATATGCTTTTGTAAAATTTTGTTTCTTTTCCATTGTAAAACTCTCGGGCTACATCGGGGCTACATTTTTTATAAATAACCAATAAATTTTATTAACTTTGCTAAAACATACAATAGCCGCAAACCCTATATAAATCAACAATTATTTACATTTATATAAAAGCATTAAACTTTTAACTTCGTGGCTCATAACCTGAAGGTCGTAGGTTCAAATCCTGCCCCCGCAACCAGTAGTAAAGGCTTCCGAAGAAATTTGGAGGTCTTTTTTATTTTAGTAAAAGTATTTTAAAAGAGCTGGGAATATGAGTGAATGGAATATCAAAAAAGTTAAGGATGGTTCATTGAAGGTATCAACGCATGTTGGAACATTTGTTTTTGAAAAAGTCGGGTATATTGAATCTGTTAAAGATTATAATGCGGAGATAGATAGACAAGGGCATGGGCGTCATTTATGTAAAAGCAAATATGCTTATATGTTTGATAGAAATAAGGAGATTTTAAATCCGGCAGGATGTTATATGATCTTTGAAAAGGGAAAAGAAAAGCCGTCATATATCGGTAAAACACAGGATATTACTCTGAGATTCAGAAATCATATTTGTTGTTCTTATTTTGAGAATTGTACGAAAAACGGGGAAAAGTTGGATATTTTCTTTTGCCCGTCCCGAAAATATTCTTCTAAGCGAGATGAGTTTTCTGCCGGAGACATTGAAGCCTTGATGATTGGTTATCTTTGGCATAAGGGGTTGTGGAATAGATTTTAGTTTTGATTAGAATAATGGGGGCAATTTATTGCCCCCTCATCTTACGGCATTTGCAGCCTTATTATATATGTATTGACCGTCTAATTAATCTCTGAAAAAAATTACGTCATTTACATAACATCCATATTATGCAGATATTATGGTTGAAATGTCAATATTTATATTATAGCCTATATTAAATTATTTGCATATATGGGAGATAGCTATGAAATATCGTCTTGGTCTGGATTTAGGTGTCGGTTCAATAGGAAGTGCTGTTATTGAGCTTGATGAGGATAATAATGCAAAAGATATTATTGATGCCGGCGTCCGTATTTTTGAAGTTTCGGAAGGAGCCGAGGAGAGAAGACTTAAAAGAACAGCCCGCAAGAATTTGGTCAGAACAAAGAAGCGGTTGGAGCTTTTAGCTAAAAAACTTTTTGAAAACGGTTTATGGCCAGATGAAAATCCTGAAGGAACCGATAAACTAAAAAGCAAATCTCCTTATAAAATTAGAACAGATGCTCTAAATGAACGATTAGCAAGCCCTTATTATATCGGACGAGCCATTTTGCATATCGCCAAACACCGTGGAGCAGGTTTTGTTTCAGCTAGTGAAGAAACAGAAGAGGAAATTTTAGAAGAGGGCGAAAAGTCAAAGGCTAAAAAGTCTTCTTATGATATGATGCTGCATCACCTAAAAGAAACAAATTCCAAAACTATCGGCGAATTTTTTTATAATAAAATAATCTCTGGCAAAGGAAATGATAAAACTGTTCGTCAGAAAAAATATGCGATTGAAAAAAATATTGTAGATTACGCCATACCTCGTTACCTTGTTAAAGATGAGTTTAATCAAATTTGGGATAAACAGTCCGAATTTTATCCGCAAATGAAAAAAGAAAATTTGAAGAAAGAAATTTACGATATTTTATTTTATGAACGTCCGGCAGCACCGTATGCCACAGGTAAATGCATTTATTTCAGGGAAGAAGACCGCCTGCTAAAAGCTCACCCGTTATCGGAAATGCGTCGTATTTATGAAGAAGTCAACAATATCCGCATTTTAAATGGTATGGGCAAAAGAAAATTAACCTTGGAAGAAAGAAATGCTATTGTTAATGAACTTTTGCTAAAAGGCCAAAATGCGGGTAAACAGGCAATCAAAAAATTGCTCAACTTGTCGGCACAATACAAAATTTCTTTGGTTGATGACAGAGTAATTAAAGCCTATTTATATTCTCGTCCCGAATTTGCAAATAATGAACATCTGCAAAATATGAACGAAGATGAGCTTTCATCTTTTATTGAGTTTTTGGCAGAACCAAAAATGACGAAGGATAAAAATGCCCGTTTATACAATGAAGATGCGTTAATCGAGTATCTTAAGCCAATTCTGAAAATTGATGACGAAAAAGAAATCGGCAACCTTCTAACCAAACTGCCCAAAGGGCGGGGAATGTTAGGTATAAGTGCCACAAAAATTATTCTCGGAAAATTAAAAGAAGATGTAGTAACACATCGTGAAATTACCGACAAATTAGCTGAAACAGATAAACGATTTATGGCAGAGGAAGAAATCGCCCGCCAAAATCAGGGAAAATGTTTTCAACTTCCTTATTATGGGGAAATTTTACAAACAGATACGGCTCCGCTTCCGCCGTTAATGATAAATAACAACAAAAGCCTTAACCCTGATGAGATAAAATGGGGTAAAATCGCCAATCCTGCCGTGCATATGATTCTCAATCAAATTCGTTTAGTTGTTAATGAAATTATCAAAATTTATGGTAAGCCTTATGACATCAATATTGAGCTTGGTCGTGATGTCGGTATGTCAACAAAGAAGAAAAAAGAATTTGAAAACCGACAAAAACAAAATGAAAAACTTAATGAAGAGGCTAAAAACCATTTAAAAGAACATAAAATTGCCATAAACAGTAAAAATATTTTAAAATACAAATTAGCCAAAGAGCAAGGGTGGAAAGATGCCTACAACCCGACACAAAATATTTCTTCTGTATTTACGGGTATGGAAATTGAACATATTATTCCCCAGGCTAAAGGCGGAACAGATACATATAACAACCTCTGTTTAGTTAATCGCAATGACAACTTAAACAAAGGCGACCGATATGCTTATGAATATTTTGAAGAAACAAAAACCCCTGAAGAAATCAGAGAAATTTTAAAAAATGCCCGTTCTCGTACCCCAGATAAATCTTGGCGGTTTGAAGCTGATGCTCGTGAAAAATATGAAGAAAGTGGTGATAAAGAAGAAAGCACCCGTTATCTGACGGATACCCGCTATGTTGCAAAAATGGCACAGCGATATTTGCGGGCTGTTGTCGATTGCTCTGATTGTGACGAAGTTATGCAAAATCGCATTTTGGCGGTCAAAGGCGGACAAACGGCCAAATTACGTCAACGTTGGAATTTACTTGGTTTAGAATATGATTTAATGGGACTTGATATTCCAAGATACTTTAAACTAAGTGAAGAACGCGTAAACCCATATACCGGTGAAGTATTTGATAAGGTTAAAAATAAAGAATGGCAACCCAAACCACGTATTGATCATAGACATCATGCTATGGATGCTATAACGGTTGCTTGTGCAAACCGTGGATTGATTCAAAAAATGGCAGAAGAAAATGATATTAACAAAATTCATTATCCGTTGCCTTTAACTTCTGTCGAATCTGTCGGAGAGTTTCGTCGCAAAGTTATCGACGTTCTAAAAAACGTCAAAGTTTCGCACAAGCCTAATCATAGTAAAGCAGGACAATTCCACAAAGAAACAGGTAGAACCGTTTTGTGTCAAAACCCTGATGACCCGAATTCTTTAATCACTGTTTATTCTCGCAAAATTTTACAAGTGGTAAAATCGGCTAAAGATTTAACGAAATTGCTTATTCCCAAAACAATTAAAAATGAATGGCACGAGGATATTGCAGAACATAAAGCTAAACAGGCTAAGTTAGTACAAGATTTTGAACTTTATATGAATACAGCGGAACAAATTTTAATTGCCGAAAATGAGCAAGGCATGGCCGAGGGTAAAAAGGAAATCAAAATTACCGAGGGAAGAATTTTGTTAAAAGCATTCCGCATTATCCAAGATAAAGGCTTATGGAAAGGCGATAAATTTAGATGTTATTCCAACAGCTCATCTATGATAAATATTCCTAAACATGGTGTCGCTTATGAGGCTCAAAACAACCACTGTGTAGATTTTTATAATAAAGATGGCAAAGTTGGCTGGGAAGTCATTAAGCGATTTGATGCAAACCAAGCAGACTTTGAACCCCAATGGAAAAAAGAGGGCGGAAAAATTATTTGGTCTGTTCAACAAGGTGATATTTTAGAACTTGATACACCTGATGAATGGAAACAATATACTGACAAAGAAAGATGTTTGGCAAAAGTAAAGAAGTTTAGCGATGGTGCTGTTACTATTGATTTTGTTACCGATGCCCGTATGACTTCGCCCAAAGATAAAAATTTGCAATATATGTTTGTTGATAGTCTTGTAAATAGAGGATTAAGTTATTTTACAAATAACAAAGCACGCAAAGTTGAATTGACGCCATTCGGTAAAATCAAAAAGAAACATAAGGTTCTATGGAATGGCACGAAGACAACGGCTTGAAACCCTGACAGGATGGTCAATGATGTGGATAATCTGTATGTTTGACATTCCAGTCAGAACCAGAACGGAAATGCGTAAAGCGACACGTTTTCGTAATTTGCTCTTAGATGAAGGTTTTATGATGAAGCAGTTTTCTGTTTATATAAAACCGGTGAAGAGTTTATCTGTAGGGCAAACGACAACCAAGAAGTTGTCAAAATTTATTCCGGATAATTCTTCGGTTTCTTTTCTTTATGTTACGGATAAACAATACCTAATGACGGAGAATTATTTAGGGCAAAATTATGAAGAAAATGAGGAAGAGAATCGTGAAAAAAACGGTCAACTGCTGTTATTTTAAGAGATAATCTTGCTTGTTTTTTTATAGAAAAAGCCTTGAATTTGTTTTTATTTCAAGGCTTTATGCTAATACATAGCATATCAGAGATTAATTAGACGGTCAATTATAACGAAGTCTTTTCGTATATCCATTGGAAGATTAGCATATCAGAGATTAATTAGACGGTCAATTATAACTCTTCACATGACAGATTAAAAACCAAAGCAAGCATATCAGAGATTAATTAGACGGTCAATTATAACCCATGTTGCGTACTAGGAAAAGACCTCTGCAGCATATCAGAGATTAATTAGACGGTCAATTATAACGATTCTTGTTTTTTAAGCTGAGATAATATAAGCATATCAGAGATTAATTAGACGGTCAATTATAACATACCTGATTATTATGTTGAAAAATACAAAAGCATATCAGAGATTAATTAGACGGTCAATTATAACGCGGCTTTTCATCACCAGTTTATATCGATGAGCATATCAGAGATTAATTAGACGGTCAATTATAACGTTATGAGGGCATAAAAAAACATTCAGAATAGCATATCAGAGATTAATTAGACGGTCAATTATAACTATTAGTGGTATACGTCGTCGTTTAACTCCAGCATATCAGAGATTAATTAGACGGTCAATTATAACTGTTTTAACGAAGAACCATCAGTCATCATAAGCATATCAGAGATTAATTAGACGGTCAATTATAACACTTAAAGCGGATATTACTTCTCAACTTCAAGCATATCAGAGATTAATTAGACGGTCAATTATAACATGAAGAGCCGTGTATTATTTTAGGTATTAAGCATATCAGAGATTAATTAGACGGTCAATTATAACGTAAATGTAAATATTGGCCTTACGGTGACGAGCATATCAGAGATTAATTAGACGGTCAATTATAACCGGGAGAACAGGGTTCTTTGCCTGATGCTCAGCTTATCAGAGATTAATTAAGAAATTATATAATTTCCGGATATTTTAAAGCAACCTTTTTTGTTTCGAAACTATCAACTAAGCTGCTTATGAAGTTATAAATTCCATCATTTAATGAAACGCAGCCTTTAGTTGTTTTTACTGGATATGTTATAATTTTTGTCAGATTTCTTTTAAGTTCCGGTGTTAATTCTATATGGTCAATATTTACCATTTTGTTTAATTCTTCAAAGACAATTTTATCTGCGATTGCTCGAAAAGGTTCAATCATATCATCGACAAGGGGTAATGAGTTTGATTTTGTGCAATGTTTTAGTCCCAAATATGGTAATAATCCGTTTCCGGAAATTGCTCTGGCGACCATAGCTCGTAAGACAATATATGAGTAGTTTAGCATAATATTTATATCATCATTAAGGCGGTCTCTTATAAATTTTTTGCCAAAGAGTGATTTGAAGTATATGGCTGCGGCAACACCTTCATTATTTTGAGCGTCATTACTCAATGTTTCTTTTGCCAGATTTTTTAATCTTTCAATGTTTGTATTTTCAGGGAAAAAATGTTCTAATATTTTAGCTTGGTTTAAAATTTTGTTTTGAACGATGCTTTTCCATAGATTTTTTTGTAGTGGTTTGGAGCAGTTTATTTGCTGCTTTATTCTGGGAGCCATGAGCCAATGTCCTGTATAGGGAAGAGCTATTGTTTCAGGAAGATAATTTTTGCCGCAAAAGATAATGTTTCCGCCTTGTCGGCTGACAGCATTGATGATGTTTTTGGAAACGGTGATGTTGTTGGCGGATAACACCAAGGCCAGGATGTTATCAAGAGGGATTTCTTGTTTGAGTTTGTTGTCTTTATTTTCGATGTTTAAAAAGCCTCTGTGTAAAGATAGAGAAAACCCATCATTCATGACTTCAATTATTTGTTTATCCATATGAAAACTTTCTTTCAAGATTTTTAATTATTATATCTTATCAGGCAGATAAGTCAACAAGGGGAACCTTTCGGAAATCTTAGTTTTGGGGAAGGAAGAGTTTTTTATACAGGGAGAAAATGGCTGGGATTCTAGAAAAAGTAATGTTATTCTTTGGAGAGAGAGGAAATTGTTTTTTATTGAGTAATAAAAAAACAGATATTTTTCAATACCTGTTTTTTTATTGTTTTTGTTATTTAAAACGTCGGCTTATTTAATTTCTTCTTCCGGCATGATAATTTCATTTTCAACAATGGCCGGAGTGGTTCCAACCAGGTTAGCCGGCTGAGTAAGGACGGTTGTTGAAGCAGGAGTCGTGGTCGTTACGACAACCGGAGCAGCAGGTACTGTTGCTGTTGTTTCAATAACGTTGGCCGGTTGGGCAATAACTCTTGTGCTTACGATTTGAGCTCCTGTAACCGGTTGTTTTTCATAGCTGACAGCCTGATGTGTTTCCGGTTTGTAAACTGTTGTATAAGTTGTTTTCTTATAGGTAACTTCTACCGGTTCTTTAACTTCTTTTACAGTTGACTGACAGCCGGAAGCTGTAGCATTGGCTGTTGTATAGTTTGCACAAGGAACAACATTAACAACTCTTTGTGCCGGAGCGGCTGTTTTGACGATAACCGGTTCAATAACAGGCTGAGGAGCTGCTTTTTCCTGAGAAGCATTACAAGGAGCAGAATCTAAAATTGAGCCATTGTAGTTGCTTCTGCAAGGAGAAGAAGCAAGGAGAGTTGTGTTTGTTTCAGGTTTTGGAGCCTGATAAGCGTTTTGAACGATAACCGGCCGGCGGGCTTTTACGACTCTGACCTGTTGACCGTTTTGAGTGTAATAAGTCTGTGAGGTGTATCTTCTGGATAAGCAGTTACCGTTTTCATCATAGTAATTGCATCCTTGGTCATCATAACCTCTGTAAACTTCTTGTGTGTGGGTAGTGCAAGCCGCTAATAAAGCGATTGCTGATAAAATGAGTGTTTTTTTCATCAAAGTTCTCACCTTTAAAAATGGTTAACAAAACATTAATTTTGTGTCCAATATAATGTTTTTTTTAAATTTGTCAATTTCTCATTAAAAAAATTTTTATTTTTTTTTACTTCTTTTGAGTCTTTTTCTTTAATTTTCTAATATTTTCTGCGAGTTTTTGAGCTTTTTGAATGATTTCTTTTTCACCCTTTACGGATTTGTTTCTCATTAATATTTGTCCATCACAGATAACGTCGGTGATGCAAGAGCTGTCTGCGGCATAAACAATATTGGAAATAAGATTGTAATCCGGTGTTAGGAAAATATTGTCTAAATCGACCAATATGCAGTCGGCAAGTGCTTGTTTTTCAATGATTCCCGCATTTAATCCGAAAGCCTGAGCTCCGTTCCTGGTGGCCATGCGAAAAATATCTTGAGCTTTGCCAGCGGAAGCGTTCATCGATTCGATTTTTGCTGCCAGGGAGCAAAGTTTCATTTCCTCCAGCATACTGAGATTGTTATTGGAGGCTGAACCATCCGTTCCTAAAGTCAGGTTGCAGCCGGATTTAAGAAGTTTTTCAAATTTAAACAATCCGGAGCAGAGTTTCATGTTGGAGGCCGGATTGGTGGCAAGATTGACTTGGTGTTTGCTTAAGATTTCAATATCTTTTTCGCTTAAGTGGATTGCATGGGCTAAAATGGTTTTGGGACCGAGCAAATTCCATTCATCAAGTTTTTCAATCGGGGATTTTCCGTATTTGGCGAGACAATCCTCGACTTCTTTGGCGGTTTCGGAGGCGTGGATATGAATGAATAAGTTATTTTTATGAGCAAATTCTGCCGTCCATTTAAATAAGTTTTCCGAAACGGTATAAACCGCGTGGCAGGAAATGCTTTTGATAATTCTTTCCGGACAAGGGTTAGGTTGGTTATAAAATTCCAAAGCCATTTCCTTTTTTTGGTGGGCGGTTTCTTCGTCAAACAAGTCAAACTGCACAAGAGAAACTGCGGCTCGAACACCCATTTCACAAACGGCTTGGATGGAGCGTTCCATAAACCAATACATGTCTGAGAAAAATACGGTTCCGGTTTTTATCATCTCCAATATTGCCAGACGGGTTGCGTCATATATGTCGTCAGGGGAGAGAAGGGCTTCAATCGGCCAGATGTCTTCATTGAGCCAATCAAAGAGTGGTTTGTCGTCCCCTAAACCTTTCAAAACAGTCATGGCGGCATGAGTATGCGTATTGTAAAATGCCGGAAGGATGGCTTTGCGGCTGCCGTCAATGATGGTATCTGCCGGAGTATTTATATTGGGTTTTATTTGGGCAAATGTGTTTCCTTCAATGAGGATATCTGTAGTCTCATTGTTTAGCAGAATGTTTTTTATCAATATTGTCATGGCAAGCCCTCGTGTATTTATCAGTATTTTTATTATTAGAACGGATAGTATCTAAAAATTCAAGTTATATTAATTATATATAGATAAACTATGTTCTGTAAACGTTATCGGAGGCAATTATGACAGAACAAGACTTGGAAGAGCGGCTTATTAGTATTGAAACGGCAATTGCCGATCAGGACAGAATCATTGAAGATTTGAATCAGGTGGTTATTGCCCAAGGTAAGATTATTGATAAGCTGGAAAAACAAAATAAATATCTGTTGGATATGGTTAATCAGGAAACTGTGAAACCTTTGAGTGAGGAAACGCCTCCTCCTCATTATTGACAACTACTAAGAAGGGACGGGAAATGACGATGGATTATGAGGCCTTATATAAATTAACACACGGTTTGTATGTATTGGGAGCCAGAGACGGAGATAAATTTGCCGGAAGTATTGTTGATGCGGTTATGCAAGTTGCCAACAAGCCTTGGGTTATTGCCGTATCGTGTACTAACAGCAGTTATACAAAAGGGTGTGTGAACAAGGATAAAGAATTTTCATTGTCGGTTTTAAGCAAGAAGGTTGCTCCTTTTGTTGTGGCTAACTTTGGTTTTCAATCCAGCAGAGATGTCAACAAATGGGAAAAGGTTGATTATTGCGTTATTGACCGGCTTCCGTATTTGAAAGACAATTTGGCAACTTTGCACTGTAAAGTGTTGCAGGAAGTTGTTTTTGAAAGCAACACCATGTTTATTGCCGAAGTTCTGAATTGTGCAGACAATCAGGATGGTGAGGCCCTGACTTATAATGACTATCGGACTTATTTTAAAAATGACGTTTTAAAAAGTTTTGAAAAAATGAAGAAAGGAAGGGAGACTGTTATGACTGATAATGATGTTAAAGAAAAGGATACCAAACCAGCTCAGGAAACGGATAAAAACAACGGTAAACATTGGGTTTGTACGGTTTGTGAGTATGTTTATGACGAAGCCGTGCCGTTTGAAGAGCTTCCGGATGACTGGACTTGTCCGGTTTGCGGTGTTGATAAGAGTTTGTTTGTTCTTAAATAATTTTATTTTTTATTAAAACTGATACCGCGTGTGATGATACCAATCATGATACCGAACATCAGGTAACTGGTCAGGCATTCAAACGCGACAATGATTCTGGCAATGACGGTGTGAGGGACAATATCTCCGTAACCGACTGTGGTCATGGTAATGATACTGAAATACAAAGCGTCAATGATTCCCGCAACGCCGTCACCAAAGTCAAAAGCCTGAGGAATTTTGAAATTGTTGTGAATAGTGTTGACCGAAAGGTTGATAACGGCAAAAGTGATTGTCAGGTTGATAAAAAAGTTAGCAAATTCTCCGATATCCTGCGGGGTGGCCAGGGTGTCAGGTGTCAGCATGGAGGACAGTTTTGCGGCAAAGTCCCTGACGCTGAGATAAGCGATATAAATAATAATCAGACTTATCAAGTAGGTGCTGGCGGGTGCAAAAGTAATGTAAATGCTTAAAAAGCCGGCGATAAAGGCCACGATAGACAAGGCTTTTTTATCAGAAACATAATATCTTCGGGTATAATTTTTTCCGGCAAAATAGCGGTTTAAAAAGAGGGAAATCAGAGCTGTGAACAAGCCGTTGTAAACCGGGAGGACGACATAAATCAGTTCCGGATCCAAGTTTAGTTTTTTTGCAGGATCGGGATATAAAGATAAAATGCACAGGCTGACAAAAAAGCACAGATTAAAATCTCGTACGAAAATCTGTCGGATGTTTTGTAAGGATATTTGTATCATAATAAAAGCTCCGTTCAATGTTTCAGATAAAGAATCTGGTCATTAAACGGAGCTTTTCAAGGTCTTAAGCGGTTATTCGACAAAGCCTAAGTATTTCCATTGGTCATTGTCATATTGTAAGTGAACAATGGAACCGTTCGGAATATCGTCGGTTTCAACGTTTAGAGCCATTAAGGTCTGACTGAGTGTGATTCCGTGTCCGGAGACGGCAATGTTGGAATATTTGCTTTTACGGGCATATTCGTTAAGAGCCTTGAAGATTCGTTGTTGAACTTGGCGTTTGCTTTCACCTTGTTCAAAGCGAATGTCGGCGTATTTAGGATCGGCACTCCGCCATTTATCATAGAGTTCGCCAAAGGTTTCCATGGCTTTGGTATAGTGCATTCCCTCGGCTATGCCGACGTTTACTTCAGTAAAGCGGTCGTCGAAACGGAGGGGAACTTGTATGGATTTGGCGACGATGGATCCCGTTTGTTTGGCTCGTCTTAACGGGCTGGATACGATTACTTCGATGTTTTTGTTCTTGAGAAGATTGGCGGCATTGTGAGCCTGATCAATGCCCTGATTGGTTAAAACAGAATTGTTGGTGTGGCCTTGGATTTTGCCCTCAACATTATAAGAGCTTTGTCCGTGGCGAAAGATATAGAAGTTTTTGACCATATCTTTTTACTCCTCAAAGCAGTTGATGTTTGAATGAGTGCACTATAACACTTATTATGCTGATTTGCAAAAGTTTTTTAGAGAGGTTGTTTAGTCTTTTTTATCCAGTTTCAGCCATTTTGCCAGAGGGGCGAGCGTTTTTCCCTGAAATAGAACAGAAATGATAACCAAAAAGAAAATCAGGTTAAACAAAAATTGAGAGTTCGGAAACTGTATCATCATCGGATAGGTGGCCAAAATAATCGGAACGGCTCCTTTTAATCCGGCCCAGCTGATGAAAACTTTCTCTCTGGTGTCAAATTTACTGCGGGTCAGGCAGGCGAATACGGCCAGAGGGCGGGCTACAAACATCAAAAATACGGCACATCCCAATCCTATCCAGATGACTTCTCCGAGTTCATGAGGGTTTACCAACAATCCCAAAATCAAGAACATTCCGATTTGGGCTATCCAGGCCAGAGAATCGTGAAAACGTATCATTTGCCGGCGGTAGAGAAAAACGGTATTGCCAAGAAATATACCGCAGAGATAAACGGCAAGAAAGCCATTGCCACCCAGCAGTTCGGCTATGCCGAAAGTGGTTAAAACCAAGCCGACGCCAAATACCGGATAAAGACCGGCATAGCTTAGGCACCAGCGTTTTAATATGTATCCGGCCACACGTCCCAGCAAGAAGCCGATTAAAAGGCCTAAAGACATTTGACGAAAGAATGAGGTTAAGATGTCCGGAAAGTTGAATTCTGGCTGAGAGAGATAAGTAATAGCCCCCATGGAGAGCAAAACGGCCATTGGGTCGTTGCTTCCGGATTCAAATTCAAGGATTGGTTTTATGCCGGGTTTTAATTCTGATTTGTGAGAACGCATAATGGCAAAAACGGCAGGAGCGTCAGTTGATGAAACAATAACGCTTAAGAGCAAAGATACCTCAAAGGACAAACCGAGAATATAATAGGTGCTGACATACATAAATAAAGCCGTCAGAAATACGCCCAATGTGGAGAGGACACTGCCTCGTCCGGCAACATTTTTTACTTCAGACCATAAGGTTTCCAGTCCGCCGGAAAACAAAATCATGCTTAAGGCAATGGTTCCGATATAATTGGAAAGTTTGGCATCGTAAAATTGTATGCCTCCGGGGCCGTCGGTGCCGGCAAGCATTCCCAGAGCCAAAAACAGCAAAAGAGCGGGAATGCCGAAATTATCTGAAATTCTGTTGGCAAAGACGCAGAGCAACAGCAAAATTCCGGAAATACCCATCAATATAGACAGTGTCATTTTTCGTGTTCCTTTTTTGTTTGGAATTATTCTGGAGAATAAATATTAATATTTCATAACTTGAATTTATATAATCTGAATTTACGTTTATTGAAGTTGGTTAGTAAAAAAAGGAGTATTGCGATGGAAAATAAAGAAACGGTTTATACTTGCAGCGGAGATGATGATGCAATCAGCCAGATAAAATGCAATCCGATGCCGCTTATTGGGGATGAAGCTCCGGAATTTACGGCAGATTCGACACTGGGTAAAATCAGCTTTCCTCAAGATTTTGCCGGTAAATGGGTGATTTTGTTTTCTCATCCGGCAGATTTTACACCGGTTTGTACCTCGGAGATTGCCACGTTTGCGGCTTTGTCCGATGATTTTAAAGCAATGAACACTGAGTTGGTCGGAATTTCGGTTGATAGTATCAGCTCGCATTTGGCATGGCTGAAAACCATTCAGGATAAGGTTCGTTTCGGAAAATATGACGGACAGAAGATTAAATTTCCGATTGTGGCTGATGTTAAAATGGATGTGGCAAAAAAATATGGCATGATTCAACCGGGAGCCAGTGATACCAAAGCAGTGCGGGCTGTGTTCTTTATTGATCCAAACAAGAAGATCCGGGCGATTTTATATTATCCGATGTCTGCAGGACGTAATTTTGCAGAAATCAAACGGCTTTTGCAGGCCTTGCAGATAACCGACAAATATGGGATTTCTACTCCGGCGGATTGGCAAGAGGGAGATGAAGTTTTGGTTCCTGCTCCGGCTAATATGGAAGAGCTTTCACTCGGATATGAAGATGACGAGGAAGGACCATGGTTCTTTCATCGTCGGAAATTGCACTGATTACGGTAGAGGAGGGCAATGGCTTCTTATGATAAACTTGTTTTTTTATTGAGAAAAAAGAACGGGAAGAGTATAAGAATCTAAACAAGTAAATTTTAAGGAGTTGAAAATGATACCTGCAAAATTAAAAAAAGGTGACGAAATCCGAGTTGTTGCACCTTCCAGAGGAATTAAAATTATTTCTCAGGAAGTTCGAAAAATCGCTATTGAACGTTTTAACGAATTGGGGCTGAGAGTTACTTTCGGAAAAAATACCGTTGATGAAAACTGGGATATGCTTGGAACATCCTCTGTTGAGAAACGTGTCGAAGATATTATGGATGCTTTCCGAGATAAAAATGTCAAAGCGATTTTTACGATTATCGGCGGTTTTAATTCCAATCAGCTTCTGCCGTATTTGGATTATGAAGTTATTAAGGCTAATCCAAAGATTTTTTGTGGGTTTTCCGATATTACAGCATTGTTGGACGGGATTTATGCCAAAACAGGTTTAGTTACGTTTTCAGGTCCGCATCTCAGTTCAATCGGGATGTTGAAAGGGACGGAATATACTCTTGAAAATATGCGGAAAATGTTGATGGACAGCGGTAAAAACGAAATTATTCCGTCTTCCGAATGGAGTGATGATTTGTGGTTTTTAGATCAGGAAAATCGTGAGTTCATAAAAAGTGACGGTTATTGGAACATCCATGACGGGAAAGCTTCCGGAAAATTGTTAGGCGGTAATTTGGGAACATTTAATCTGTTGCTCGGTTCTGAATACCGTCCGGCTTTTACCCCTGATACTATTTTATTTGTTGAAGATACGGAAGGGGCGGATATCTGCAGTTTTATGCGTAATTTGACAGCGTTGACATATCAACCTGATTTTAAAAATGTTAAGGGCTTGGTAATCGGTCGTTTTCAGAAAGGTTCAAAGGTTACAAGGGATATGTTGGAATATATGGTAAATTCAATTCCGGCTTTAAAGGAGCTCCCTGTTGTAGCTAATGTTGATTTCGGACATTCGACCCCGCTGCTGACGCTTCCGATAGGTGGCTATGCCGAAGTTTCCGGAACAGAAATTAAAATCAGTTGTTGATTGGCAAGATATTAAAAAAGGCTCTCGTTTGAGAGCCTTTTTTGTTGGTTATTCCTGATGTTCTTCTTTCTTTTTCGAACTGTAGGTGTGTTCTCTCCAGGTTTGGAACAGAATATACAACAGAGGAATGATAATCAGACCGGCAGCCGTACCGAGAAGCATTCCGTAGAATACCGGGACGCCGATGGCAATACGGCTGGAAGCTCCGGCTCCGGTTGCCACAATCATCGGCAAAACACCCAAAATGAAGGTGAAAGCTGTCATCAATACCGCACGGAAACGTTCTTTTGTTCCGGTTGTGGCGGCTTTAATAATAGATGAACCTTTTTCTCGTTCTTCTTTGGAGAATTCCACAATCAAGATTGCGTTCTTTGCTGCCAGACCGACCAACAGAATCAGACCCAATTGGGCGTAAATACTCAACGGCAGTCCGGTAATAAATAATCCGGCCAAAGCTCCGAGCATGGCGACAGAAACTGAAGTCAACACCGGAAGCGGAGTGGACCAGCTTTCATATTGGGCAACCAAGAAGAGGTAAGCAAAAGTCATTGCCAACATAATCAGGTAGCCGATTTGACCGTTACTGTCTTTTTCTTGGAAGCTCATTCCCGACCAGTCATAGCTGAAACCATTCGGAAGCTGTTTGGACAGTGTTTCCAACGCACCCATTGCTTGTCCGGTACTGGAAGCCGGACTTTGAACCGCGGTGACAGAAGCACTTGGATATTGGTTGTAACGAGTAACAACACGCGGGGCCAAAACTTTTTTCATGGAAATAACCGAATCAAGCGGAACCATTTCTCCTTTTTGGTTTTGAACATGCAGTTTTTTGACGCTTTCCAAATCTTTACGGAATTTCCAATCGGCCTGAATCATTACTTTGTTTACTTGCGTACCGAAGTTAACGTCATTGACGTAGCTTGAGCCCAGATAGTTTTGCAGAATGCTGTAAATGCTGCCGATGGAAACTTTCATTGCTTCGGCTTTTTCGCGGTCAATGGTAATATAATAGTTCGGGGTTTGAGCCGTATAGGTTGTGTAAGCATATAATACGTTCGGATCCATATTGATCTTTGTCAAGATACCATGCAGGGCGGCTTCCAGTTTACGCGGATCATCCGTGTTTAATGATTGCAAACGATAATCCATACCACCGCTCATGCCCAAGCCCATAATTGCAGGAGGTTCGAATAACTGGACTTCAGCTTCCGGCATACCAATAACCTTGGCTCTGATACGGTTCAGAATATTGGACGAGTAAAGTTCATCTCCTTTACGTTCATTCCATGGATGAAGCGTGATGATGGTCATGGCAACGTTTTCTCCGCTTCCGCCGATCATACTGACACCAACCACACTCATCACGTTGTCTACACCGGCTTCTTCTTTGATGAGCGGGTAAATCTTATCAACAAAAGCTTGAGTGCGGACTCGGGTGGCTCCTTCAGGAAGTTGGATGTTCATGAAGATAACGCCTTGGTCTTCGGAAGGGATGAATGATGTTGAACTGATGTGGAGCAGTCCGCCGACTCCCGCAAACAACAGAACCATAATCAAGAAAATAACACTGACTTTGCGTCCCAATAATCCGACGACTGAAGCATATTTGTCACGGGATTTGTTGATAACTTTGTTAAACCAGAAAAGAGGTCCGGATTGTGCCGGCTTTAACGGTTTAAGCAGGGTTGCACAGAGTGCCGGAGACAGTGTTAACGCATTTAAGGAAGAAAAAGATACCGAGGTTGAAATCGCAATGGCAAATTGTTGGTAAATTTTTCCGGTAATGCCGCCCAAAAATCCGACCGGAACAAAAATCGCTAATAATACCAATGTTGTGGCAACAACGGCACTGGATACTTGTTCCATAGCTTTAATGGTGGCTTCTTTCGGGGAAAGATGTTCATTTTCCATAAGATAAAGAACGCGTTCAACCACCACAATCGCATCGTCTACCACCAAACCGATAGCCAGAACCAAACCGAAAAGGGTCATCATGTTTAAGCTGTAGCCTAAAGCCATCATAACGGCAAAGGTAGCGAAAATAGAGACCGGGATGGTCAGGGTCGGAACCAGAGTGGATCGCCAATCTTGAAGGAATACATAACAAACAAGAATTACGAGAATGAAAGTCAATACCAAAGTAAAGACAACTTCTTCAATAGAGGCTCGAATGTATTCGGTAGAATCGTAACCGATGATATAATCAATTCCTTCAGGAAAGCGTTCAGCCAGACGCTGCAATTCTTTTTTGACGGCATCCATGGCATCCAGGGCGTTTGCTCCGGAAAGCTGATTGATGGCGATGGCAACGTTTGGTACACCGTTAAATTTGGAAGTGGCACGATAACTCTCTTCTCCGATTTCAACATTAGCAATGTCTTTGAGGTATACCAAGCCACCTTGATCAGCCGTACGGATGATAATGTTTTTGAAGTCTTCCACCTCATTGATACGTCCCTGAGTCTGTAATGTATAAACCATCTGTTGGCTGCCGTCGCCAGGCATGGCTCCGATGCTTCCCAGGGAAGGTTGGTAGTTTTGCCCTTCAATAGCTGCTGTTATGGTGCTGACAGGTATATTCAATGCGGTGATTTTATCTGCATCTAACCAAACACGCATGCTTAAGCGTGAGGAGTAGACATTTACCTCACCAACACCATATACACGGCTTAGGCTGTCTTTTATGTTATTTTGTACGTAGTCGGACAGTTCAAGCTGAGTATAAGCATTGTTGGGAGAAATCAGACTGATAAATCCTAAAATGTTGGATGACCGGGTTTTAACAGTCAGTCCCTGACGAGTAACTTCGGTCGGAAGTTTGGATTGTGCTTGTTGAATACGGTTTTGGACTTTTACCTGAGCCATATCTCGGTCAACCCCAACTCTGAAAGTTACAGTCAGGCTATATTGAGAATTTTCTGAGGAAGAGCTCATATACAGCATGTCTTCAACACCGTTAATCTCCTCTTCAAGCGGAATACCGACGGTTTTGGCAATAACTTCGGCACTGGCTCCCGGATATGATGCGGATACGACGACTTCCGGAGGAGTGATTTCCGGATATAAAGCAATCGGCAATGAAAATACGGAAATGATACCTGCTAGTGTTAATACGATGGAGATAACCATCGCAAAACGAGGTCTTTCAATGAATATGCGGGAGAACATTGTTTATTTTTCCTCCTTGGCAATATCTTGGGCTGATTTTATTTCTCCGACTCTGACTTTTTGTCCGTTTTTAACTTTTTGAAGTCCCTGAATGATAATTCTGTCGTCGCTATTCAGCCCGTCGAGGACAATTTGTTTGTCTTCCAGCGTTTCACCCAAGACGACTCTTTTTTCTTCAACAACGTCATCTTTGTTAACGGTCATTACGAAGTTTCCGTTTTCATCCTGAGCAATGGCTGCTTGAGGAATTAACAGGGCAATTTGGGAGTCTTTCTTGCCGACATGGATATCAACATAGTTTCCCGGGATTAAAAGCCCTTTGTCGTTGCTGTATTCGGCATAAATAGCGATGGTTGCCGTATCGGAATTAATTTCGTTATCCGTGAAACGTGATTTCAGATGATTAATGAGAACCGTTCCGTTAGGGAGAACCAGTTCGGTTTTAATCGGGGAAGAATCTTTGCCGTTTTTGTACATTTGCCTCATGTTGAGGTAGTCTTTATCTGAAACGGAAAAGGATACGCGAATCGGATCAACCTGAACAATACGGGCCAGATCCTGAAGCGTTGAGTTGACGTAGTTTCCTTCCGTAACCTGGGCTTTGCCGATAAAACCACTTATCGGGGCTTTGATTTCGGTGTAGTCCAAGTCGATTTTGGCCAGATCAAGATTGGCTTCAGCTTGGGCAACGGCGGCTTTGGCCTGCAGGTAATTGCTCTCGGAAGTATCAAGAGTGGCTATTGAGGCATAGTTTTGTTTGCTTAAAGATTTTTGGCGGTTGTAATCGCGTTCGGCCCGAACCAGACTGGCTTTGGCACTGTTGAGTTCGGCTTGACGAAGTTCTACGGTGGCAAGATAGCGTTTTTGTTCAATGATAAACAGAATATCGCCTTCATTGACGAAACTGCCTTCTTGGAACAAGACTTTTTCAACATATCCGGTTATCTGAGGTTTCAGGTTGACGCTTTTAATAGCTTCAACGTGTCCGATGTAACTCTTTTTAGGAGAAATATCCTGACTTTCAGGCAACTGAGTTAAAACATAAGCTTCTCCGGCGGCTCCGCCCATCATTGGCATTTGCGGGGTTAAACGACCTTTCAGAAACCAACCGACGGCTCCACATAAAAAGAGGATAACCAGTTGTTTTATAACTGTTCTGTTTTTTACCTTACCTAAACGCATTTTAAAGTACCTTTCTTTTAAGACCGTTTGTTATTAAATCAAAACTTTGTTCAACCAAAGTCGGAAAATCAAGAGAACATTTGTCGGTAATGAAACCGCCAAGCAATCCGTGCCATAAGGAACACAAAATTTGTGCCGTAGCCTCAATATTGATTTCGGGAGATATTTCTCCATTTTTTTGTGAAAAAGTCAATGCTTGTTTTATTTCTTGCAGAGGATATTCGTCAATATCTTTGATTGATTTGCAGATGGTACCGAGAATGGCTTCGGACCACTCCATCTGGTAGAAAATAAAGAACAGAAATTTCCGATAATAAGGACGATCTCTGACTAAAGTGGCGTTGATGATAAAACGCTGCTTTAAATTATCAACCGATTTGATTTCGGGAACTTCCTGCAGGATGAAACTGTTGGCACGGTTGAAAGCCTCTCTGATGAGAGCTGCAATTAAATCCGGCTTATTGCGAAAATGCCAGTAAACGGCACCTTTGGTCAGGTTAATCCGTTTGGCGATTTCATCAAAGGTTGTACGGGAGTATCCTTTTTCACAAAAAATATCAAGTGCGGACCACAGAATTTTATTTCTGGTTTGTTCAGCTTCTTCTTTTGTTCTTCTAGCCATGGTTCTCAACTAACTCTATTATACATACTTGGAGGTATATATAGTAAATTTCAAAAATTGGCAAGTTAATTTTTTAGAGTTTTCCACTTTTTTTGCAGGGATAAAATATATCTGATTCAATGTTATAGTAGGATGTTTCAACTCCGGAAAGTCCCAAAAGCGAATGGAAAATATTGTCGTGAGAATAAGAATTGCGAATTTTGTTTCTCAGGCAGTTTGTATCAATATTCATGGCTTGGGCGGTTTCAGCAGATATCCAGATAAAGAACGGAATGTCTTTTTGGTAGACGGGAGCCGTATTGTATGGAGCCGCATGTAAGTATTTGCCGTCTTCTCCCAGAGATTCTCCGTGGTCTGAGACATAAATCAAGGCGGTGTTGTAATCTTTGGAAAGTTTTTTCAGTTTCTCAATAATCATTGCCAAAAATGCCGAGGTATAGTGAATGGAGTTATCATAAACATTGATGAGACTCTCCTGAGAACACTCTCCGAATGATTGATTAGTGCAGACAGGCGTATAAAGTTCCGAGGTTTTCGGATAGTGTTCATGGTAAGCCGGTCCGTGGCTTCCTCTTTGGTGAAGAACAACAAAGGTATTTTTATCGTTTTTTTGAATTTTTTCTTCAAATGACTGTAACATAACCTCATCTAAACAATGTTTTGTCCGACAAGGGACTTCTACTTCTATGCGGTCGCAGACGTTATAGCATCCGGTGTTGTTTTCCCTCCATAAGACTTTATATCCGGCATGGTTGAGAATGTCCAATATGTTCTCCGTATATTCTTCGCTTCCGGTTTTGAAAGATTTTCTGTCCGCAAGGGAAAAAATGCAAGGAAGCGAAACGGCAGTTGATGTTCCGCAAGAGGTGAAATTGTGGAAATAAATCAGTTCTTTTCCGTATTTTTCCAGTGGTTGGTTGGTTGGACGGTGATATCCGTTGAGAGAAAAATTGGCAGCTCGGGCTGTTTCACCCATAACAAAAATAATCAGGTTCTTCTTGTCATTCTTCCAATAGGGTTTAAGTTCTGCATCTTCCGAGATTTTTATCAGAGGAGGTTTCGGTTTTAATTTTATTTTGGCTACGGAGATAACGGCTCCGATGTAGTTGACGGGAATAAGCGAGTATTTTATGCTTTTGTGATTTTTTAAGAATGGTTTGACGGAAGAATAGCCTCCGAGGATGATGCCGGCAGCTGTCAGTACTGAGATTAATGCTGAAATGCCGTTGCTTTTATATGTTGTGAAAATAATATTTGTTTTATATATGATCAGAGAAGGGATAATACCCAGGAAAACGATAAATCCGGCAAGTTTTAAACTTAATAAGTCGCAGATTTCATAAACATCCGTTTTCAGGGTGTTAAGCAGCATGATTTTATCAATTTCAGTATTGTAGGTATACATAAAATAAAAAGTAAACGTGTTGAGTATCAGAAGAAAAATACTCATAGGTTTGACTGTTTGGGGATGAAAAAGGAGTGTGCAGGCAATATTTAACAGAAGAAAAGTGCAAATTGCCGCTCCCAGAACAAACCAGCCGGATGCCGTTATTTCATAAATCTTTTTCAGAAAAATACCATTATAAACCGTA
The DNA here is from genome assembly GCA_048463395.1 of Alphaproteobacteria bacterium. Taxonomy (GTDB): domain Bacteria; phylum Pseudomonadota; class Alphaproteobacteria; order RF32; family CAG-239; genus JAGAJR01. Next base: position 29,605 of record DBFWPL010000025.1, read on the forward strand.
AGGGTAAACAGGGCATAAATTAAATTGAAAAATACAGATTTGATTTTAAGCATTTGAGTTCTTTCTAGAAAAGATTTCCCTGATGGTCGTCGGTCAAATAAGATATGGCTTCTTTGACAATGGGGATGGAAACGGCTCGTTTGCGGGCCAGGGAAATATGGTCGATTTCGGCGACAAGTTTGCGGGTATAGCAAAAAGAACGCTGCATATTGGCGAGAATGTAATTTACAATTTCAGGAGAAACGACAATTTGCCGGTCTGCAAACAGTTTGACTATCAGAGCGGAGAGAAGGTCGTCATCCGGTTCGCCGATTTCAATGGCGGGAACAATGTTTAATCGGGATTGCAAATCCGGCAGGTTGAGTTTAAGACGAGCAGGGGCGGTTTCCGCGGTAAAAAGGATGTATCCGCCTTCGTTGCGGTAGAGATTGTATAAATGGAACATGGCTTCCTGATTAATGTTCTCATCCAAATCTTCCACAATCAGGCATTGGTGTTTTTGAAACAGTTGGTGTATGTTTTCAAGTTTCAAGTCTTTAGCTTTGATATTCGGTATTTTATACGGATAATGTGTCAGTACGGAAACCTGATTGGAAAAAATGTTGGCCAGATGCGTTTTTCCGCAGCCGGAAGGACCATAAAGACAAATGGCAAAGAAAGGCCATTGCGGCCAGGCTTCCAGAGTTCGCACGGCTTCAATATTACAATGGGCTACCATGAAATCTTCCTTATCCAAATAAGGTTGATGTTCCAATTCCAAAGGAAGCTGCCGTATGTTATTATTTTTTGCCATATATTGTCTCAAGTTTATTTTTTGCTATTTAAGACATCAAAAACTTTTTGAGTCAAGTCTCCAAGGCTAAACGGTTTGGCCATAAATTCAAAATTCTGACTGCCGGCGAGTTCTTTGCGGGCGATTTCTTCCGAGTAGCCGGATGCCAGAATAATTCGTATTCCCGGAATTTTTTCTTTAACAATTCCGGCCAGTTCGGCACCATTAATTCCCGGCATAACCATATCGGTAATCAGTAAGTCAAAGTCTGTCGTTTGCTCAAGTTGTTCAAGGGCGTTTTCAGCGGAGTTACAGGCAGTAACTTCATATCCTTTCTTTTTTAAGGCTCTGACGGCAAAAGTTCTGACAGAATCCTCGTCTTCGACGAAAAGAATGTGAATGCTGGTGGTTTTGGATGAGTTGTTGTTTTCATGCGGTCGGTCGATTGCCGAAACATTTAAGCCGAAAATAAGTTTTTGATTCATGGCGACCGGTGATGTGATTTTTTCCTGAACGGTCAGAACAGGTGTGCCGTCTTTGGCCGTAATTCGGCTTTGTTCTGCGGTGTCTTTCATGTTTTTCTCTTCGGCATCACTGTCAAAGCGAGGGAGGTGGATGGAAAAAGTGGTTCCTTTGCCGATGACGCTTTCTACTTTGATAAAACCTTCGGTTTGGCGAACAATGCCGTAAACCATGGACAAGCCTAAACCTGTTCCCGAGCCGACAACATTTTGTTTTGTGGAGAAAAACGGTTCAAAAATACGGGTGAGGTTTTCAATCGGGATGCCGCATCCGGTGTCTTTGACATCAATAACCACAAAATTTCCGGGTTTGATGATATCGGCCCCAAATTGGTATGGTTCGGTCAGTTCTTCCGTACGGGTGGTTATGTTTAAAGTGCCGCTTCCGTTCATGGCGTCTTTGGCGTTAACGGCTAAGTTGATGATAACCTGAGAAAACTGAACGGGATCAACGCGGATGTAGCCCAAGTCATTGCCGTGGTGGAATTTTAACACAATTTGTTCGCCGAGAATACGTTTGAGCATGTGGCTTAATTCCACAAAGTTTTCGGTAACGTTAATCAGTTTGGGTTTTAAAGGTTGTTTACGTGAGAAAGCCAAAAGCTGCCGAACCAATCCGGCAGCCCGGTTAGCATTCTGTTTAATTTGGATTAAATCGGCAAAGGACGGATCGCCGACACCGTGTCTTTGCAGCAGAAGGTCGCAGAAGCCTATCATGGCGGTCAGCAGGTTATTGAAATCGTGAGCTACACCGCCGGCCAATTGTCCCATTGCCTGCATTTTTTGAGCTTGGGCAAACTGCATTTCCAGAGTTTTCTGCTGAGTGGCGTCTATCATATATAATACTAAGCCTTCCGCTTCTTCATTCGGGGAAGCGTGGAATTTTCGCATCGGATTAACGTAAAGCATGGCTATTTTATTGTCGTTGCTTTTCTTTATGCGGACATCGGTGGAGTATGACGGTGTTTCTCCGTCAAAAACATTATAAAATTCTTTGCGGAGTTTAATATCGTCGTCCGTACCAATGTAAGAGAAGATGTTTTGATTAAGAAGCTGTGTTTTTTCAATATTAAAAAATTGTAAGAGGCTGTCATTGCATTCTTTGATTGTACCGTCCGGAGCGGTAAAAACAATTCCGACCGGAGAGTTGTTGAACAGCCAGCTTATTTTATCGGCAGCGGAGCTTAAATTTCTTTTTAAATCGGCTTCGGACGGAAGGTTTCCGACAACAACGCCGCGGTATTTAATTTCTTTATTAGTTCTGAAACTTTCTTGAGCGGCATAGCATTCTGCAACGATGTTTTTGGCGGAAACAAGATAAATTTTGCCTTGCCAGAAAGAATTTTGTTCCGGAAGCGGGGAATTGCTGCTCAGAAATTCTTTTAAATTATGTTCGCCCAATTCTTCGCGGCTTTTGCTTAGCAATTTGGCAAAACCGTGGTTGCAATATTCAATGTTGTATTCTTTGTCGCAGGTATAGACCCCGACCGGAAGATAATCCAGAAAGTCATGAAGGGATTTTCTTTCATCCTGAAAGATTTGCTCCATGTTTTTAGCGGCGGTAATATCTTCAATGCTCCAGAACAGATAGGTTGATTTTTTTATTTTTTTTATTGAAAACGGCCCTTCAAATATTCCGGTCTTTTTCAGGAAAATCGGACGGACGGAAATTTCAAACCACTCTTCTTGTTTGAAGACTTTATCATCATCCGGGCTGAGCGACAGAGCCAAGGTAACTTTTTCGGGAACTAGGTTGGCACAAGCGGTCTTGAGGCGGTAAAAAGCTGCTTTGTTGGAACGGTTTTCCGACAACAATTTTTCCAAAAAAGGCAATATCGGTTCGTTTTTGAAAAACTCTCTGGCATAATCGTTTTGGATGACAGGTTCCTGAAGAGCGTTGTCTATCCGTCGGCCTTTAAAGTCATTTTTTAAGATTTCGTTGGCAAAACCGCCGTAGCTGATAGCTTCTTCTCCGGCGGAGATGGTTTTAATGGTCAGCGTCAGGCAAAAGACGGTCATTAATACCATTGAGATAAGCAGATAGAGAAAATACTGCGGATACAGCAAAAAAGAGATGAGCAAAACGGTCAGGCCTATTAAGGAATAAGCCAGAAAAACCAGTCTTTTTTGCAAAAGTCTGTCAGGCCTGTGGGTTTTTAAGCTGCATAACATATCCAATTACCTCGGCAACGGCTTTAAAGTGTTCTTGCGGAATGGCCTGATCCAAATCCACCGAAGCGAATAAGGCACGAGCCAATGGCGGGTTTTCAACAATAGGGACATTATTTTCTTCCGCCAATTCTCTAATGCGAAGAGCCAAATGGTCAAGACCTTTGGCAACAACGACCGGAGCATCCATTGTTTCCATTTTATATTCCAAAGCAACGGCGTAATGGGTCGGGTTGACGATAACCACGTCGGCTTTCGGAACATTGTCCATCATGCGGTGGCGGGCTCTTTCCATACGAACCTGTCGTATTCTGGATTTAACCAGAGGGTCGCCTTCCATTTGTTTGTATTCGTCTTTGACCTCTTGTTTGGTCATGCGTAATTTCTTCAAATGGCTGTATTTCTGCCAGGCGTAGTCGGCAAGAGCTATAATCAGCACGGCAATCAGAACCGTAAATATCAATAATACGACAACTTTATGAATAAAAGATAAAATTGCCATGGTATCCATGGTCGGCATTAAATTTATTTTCTCAAGGTAGGGGCGGATAACCAGAATACTAATGAACGTGATTACGGTAATCTTTATAATGCCTTTTAAGCTTTCCACGACTTTTTTCATATTAATAAATTTGGGAAGAGCGGCAAAAATGTTTAATTTGTTCCAATCGGGAAGGAGTTTTTTGGGAGCGTAAACAAAACCGGTTTGGGCAATACTGGCCGTTAGTCCCAGAATCATAAAAATCAGGAACGGAATGCTGAGAATTTTCAACATTCCCATAACCGTTTGTCCGAAAAGAAACTGCAAATGTTTGGGGTCGGTCGGAATGCTTTCGGGATTTTCGATGAATTTAAGCGAAAGAGTATAAAACCATTTGAACATAAGCGGTAATAACAGCCAGACGACAAACAGCATTCCCAGTAACATCAGGAAGCTTTTGGCATCCTGAGAAATCGCCACATCGCCTTCTTCTTTGGCTTTGCTGATTTTTCGTTCCGACGGTTCTTCCGTTTTGGAGGCGTCATCGTCATCTTCCGCGGCTATCATCCGGCACCTCTATTTGGCAAACTGTTCCAAGCCTTCTTCATAATACTTCATAAACCAAAGTATCATCATCGGCATGGTGATTAAAAACACGCCCAGTCCCAGATAAATTTGCAAGGGCAGGGATAAGAAGAAGATGTTTAGCTGCGGCATTAATCTGGAAACCAGTCCCATGCCGACATAAAACACTATCGTAAAAGCGATGAACGGGGATCCGATTTTAAATCCCATGACGAAAGATTTGTTCATCGTATCGCTCAGAAAATTTGAGAAATCTTCGACCGGAAGCGGTGCACCGACACTGAAAATACGATAACTGTCGACAACGGCTTCCAACATGAGGTGGTGCAGATCCGTGATGAAAATAACGACAATAGCCAATAAACTTAAGAATGTTTCAATCACAACGGATTGGTTCATGCTGGTCGGGTCAAAAATCTGGGCATTGGAAAAACCGATGGCTTGTCCGGCGAAGTTTCCGGCCAGATTGAGTGCGGAAAAGAGTATTTGCATCAGGACACCGAAGAAAATTCCGATGGTTATTTCAAACAGGCAGATTTCTGCAAAATCCAAGAAATGCTTGGGTTGAACAGGGAGATATTCATTCAGAAAAGGCACTAAAACAAAAGTCAGAGCCAAAGCTACGGAAAGACGGTATCTCATGTTGACGTAATTTGTCATAAAGCCCGGCATTATCATAACGGCCGAGCCTATTCTTAAAAATACGAGAACATAGCGATAAAGTTCCAGATTTAAAAGTTCTGTCATTTGTTATCCGCCGCTTACGATTTTATCAAATAAAGTATCCGTAAGTATTTTCATTTGTGAAAGCATGAACGGAAACAGCAAAATTAGAGTTACAAATACAGCCAGAATTTTAGGAACAAAGGCCAGAGTCATTTCCTGAATTTGGGTCAGAGCCTGAAAGATACCTACAATCAGACCAATAAACAAGGCTACCAGCAAAATCGGGCTGACAATCTTGATTAAGGTAAAAATCGCGTCTCGGGATATGTCTAATACTTCAACTTCATTCATCTGTCTGTCTCATTTTATTCCAGCGGGGTTTGTTTTTCAAAATAGCGGTGGTTTTCAATTCCGGTCAAAAATGCTCCGTCGTATCCGTTGTCTATAATTTTTTCAAAATTGCGACCCATGATTTTTTTCCATGCGTCATTCCAATATTCGGTAATTATGCTGTCATTGCTGACAAATGATATTCTCTTGAGCCATGCCGGATTTCCGATTTTCCAGCCGAGTTTGCGAAGATATGGGTTGTTTCTGATTTCGCTGACGTTAAATAAGGCAATAATTTGTCTGCGGGTACCGTTTTTTTTGAATTTCAACCGATCAACATCTTCCTGAGTGAGAACTTCCCGGTTATGAAACAACGGATTGATAACGACAACATCGTAATTTGAATGACGGATGTCATCAATGAAACCTTCTTTATTTTTATATTCTTTATCGTTTATCAAAAAAGAGATGTTTTGAGCGTCTTGCAGGTTATAAATATTTTTGGCGTTTTCATTAATAACCGGTTGTCCGACAATGTGTTTGAAGGCTTCATCTTTGTTAATGAACGGATAGGTTAAACTACCCGTTGCCACGGCGTTTTCAATCGCTTTGTCAAAAGCTTTTCCGTTTCGGCAATGATCTATTGAAATAAGTTTGATTTTTTCATTGTGAATAATCGGACTTATTTTTTGCGGTTGGCAAAATTGGTTATTTAAGACAATGGCATCTATATTTTGGACATAGGGTTGTACACCGTAACCTGAGGCGGCATCTATTTCCGAAGCCGGTTGTTTTAATTTTGTCAGGAAGCTAGGATCTTTGGCGTTTATTTCTTTTTCTCGGGCAGCATTATAGCCTTCCAAATGATGTTCCCAGAGGCTTTTGCTTAAGAGTTCTTGTCCGTCGTGGACGATGATTTGAAAATCCTTATTTTTATTTTTTGCATAGCGGCTGAGTAAAATTAAATTATCCCGCATTTTTTCACGATAATTGATAATATGCCGCGGCGGTACTTCTATATCAAGGATGTCTTCCGCATAAGTATAAGGATTTTCCTGATTAAAACCGTATAACCCGGTATCCGCACCTGCCGGAAAGGCAAGTGCGGTTAAAATACCGGAAATTATTAGGTTTCTATGTAATGACATCGGCTTTTTGTTTTCCTGTACGTTGAGCAATTTCAGCCGTGTTCATGGCAATTTCCAAAATACCTTTCAGCATTTGCCGAGGGTCTTCCAGAAGAGCTTGTGTTTCATACTTTTCAAGGTAAACACGCAGGGTAGCACCGCTTGATCCGGTTCCGGACAGGCGGTAAACGATACGTGAGCCATCCTCAAAGGTAATGACCAGTCCGTTTTTGGTTGAGGAGTGATCAACCGGGTCGTTGTAAATAAACGGAGCGGCTTTGGCAACTTTATATGTTCCGAAAATTTGTCCGTTTAAAGACGGCAGTTTTTCTTCCAAGTCAGCCATTAGTTTATCGGCGACTTCGGTGGAAATGCCTTCGAAGTCGAAACGCATATAATAACTGCGGCCGTATTTTTTCCAGTGTTCAAGCGTAATTTCCTCAACGGATTTTCCGGTGGCGGCAATGATGTTGAGCCAGAACAGAACTGCCCAAATACCGTCTTTTTCGCGGATGTGGCTGGAACCTGTTCCGAAGCTTTCTTCTCCGCAGAAGGTAATTCTGTTGGAATCCATCAGGTTTACGAAATATTTCCACCCGGTTGGAACTTCGTAATAGCCGATGTTGTGGGCTTTGGCCACTCTGGAAACGGCTGAAGAAGTTGCGGCTGATTTGGCAACGCCGAAGATACCCTTTTTGTAAGCCGGAATGAGTTGATAGTTATCCGTTAAAATTGCCAAGCTGTCGCTCGGGGTAACGAAGAACTTTTTGCCCAGAATCATGTTGCGGTCGCCGTCGCCGTCATTGGCGGCTCCGAAATCCGGAGCTTTATCCGAGAACATTAGGTCAACCAATTCTTTGGCGTAAATCAGGTTCGGATCCGGATGTAAGCCGCCAAAATCAGGCAGCGGACGGAAGTTAACGACAGAACCTTTCGGTGCTCCGAGAATTTCTTCAAAAATTCTTTGGGCGTAAGGTCCGGTAACGGCGTTCATTGCATCGAATCTCATTGTAAAGCCGGATTGGAAAAGTTTTTTGATTGCCTCAAAATCAAAAATTTCCTGCATCATATTTACATAATCAACAACAGGGTCGATGATTTCAATCGTCATATCGCCGAGTTTTTGAGTGCCGATTTCAGACAGGTCAATGTCCGGAGCGTCAAAAATCTTATATTCTTTAATTTCCTTGGTATTTTGATAAATTTTATCGGTTACGCTGCTTGGAGCCTGTCCGCCGCTTTCATTGGCATATTTAATGCCGAAGTCGCCGTTTTCTCCGCCCGGATTATGTGAAGCAGAGAGGACAAAACCGCCGTCAGCTTTGTTCTTTAAGATAATGTGAGAACCGGCCGGCGTGGAAATAAAGCCGTCTTTGCCGATAATCAGTTTAGCAACGCCGTTGGCTGCAGCCATTTTTATGATTTTTTGGATGGCAACGTCATTGTAAAAACGTCCGTCGCCGCCGACAAGGTAAACTTTTCCGCTTAAGTCTCCGATAGTGTTGAAAATACTTTGCATAAAGTTTTCGACATAATTAGGCTGCATGACGACTTTGGATTTTTTTCTTAAGCCGGCAGTACCCATTTTTTGGTCGGTATACGGGGTTGTCGCGATTGTTTTTATCATCAGATTTCCTTTATCTTTAATAGTGAAACGCATTGATTAATAATCTGGAGTTTATCACTTTGGTTTCTAAACTCAAGGATAAAGGTAGTTATTAATAACCATTATTTTTTCAAGAGGGTTTGGCAGGCCTTATTTATCATTTTCGCAAAATAGGGATGGGTGAGATTTTGCTTAAGAGCCGTGTCCAAAAGCTGTTTTTGGCGTTTTGGCAAAGTCTCAGGGTTTTGCAGGGCGGATAAGTGTAAACCTAGGATTTTTAATGCTTGCTGCGGTGAATAGCTTGAATACAATTTGTCAAAGTTTTGTTGTTTGTTTATTTTTTTGTTGATGTGTGAAAGTGTAATTAAACTTTTTTGACCTGAGAAAAAGCGGCGAATCTGATACAGATATACAAGGTAACAGACCAAGCCAAGGCAAAGGCATCCGAACAGCCCCCGAGAGAGTGAGGTTGTGGAGATAGTCAGGCCATAGCCTGCGTAGAAAAGCATTCCCCAAGCAATGTTTAACATTGTGGTTTCGGGAATATAGAAAAAATTGCGATGAGGGTTCTGGTGAAAGATATTTTTAAGTAAAGCCGCGGTCAGAATAACCACTGCAGCGACAAACATTAAGAAACTCAGTTCTTTCATTCTATTCTTTCGGGCAAATAAACTCGGCTAACGCTTGGATTTCTCTTTTGGCGGCAACGTGGGAAACGCTCATGCGGCGTTTTAAAGCTTCGTCTCTCATATCCAAAACCGTCAATCCTTCCAAGAACATTTCTTTATAGATTACCCTGTCTTTCAGACCGGTTGAGAATCTAAAACCGTAAAGTTTAGAGAGTTTTTCCAGATATTCAAATACCAAGTGTTTATTTTTTGATTGTAATGCAGAAATTTTGTTGCCGACAACAATCCAGTTAAGGTAAGCGTGTCCCTGAGAGGCCAAATATTTTTTTACATCCCAGATATAGTTGGCGTAATGTCCCGGTTTGCCGATTTTTTGTTCCGTAAAGTCAATCTCTGCCAAAGCGTTTAAATCAATCAAACTGTCTGAAATCGGAGTGATAAGCGTATCTGCAAATTTGTGAGCTTCTTCAAAAAGGTAGTTCTTGTTGCCCGGTGTATCAATGATGATGGCATCATAGGATGGGATGAGTTTTTGAATCTGCAGACGCACATTGCTGCGATCCGCCGGGATTAATTCATAACTTTCCTGCGGGTAAAAACGATAATGTATCGGCATAGGCAGAGAGATTTTGTTTTTTTTGCAAAAGTTTTGGCGGTTTTCGATGTATTTGGATAATGTTCCCTGCCGACCGTCCATGTCAATCGTGGCAACGCTAAATCCTTCTTTGAGCAGTTTAACGGCCAAGTGCATGGAGATTGTAGATTTTCCCGTTCCGCCTTTTTCGTTGCTGACAACGATGATATGGGCTTTCTTGCTAATATCGTCTATCATTAGTACTTACTATGTGCCAATAAAAGTTGTTTGTTGGTGTTTACTGCGACTACTATACATGACTTGTTTGATTTTTTCAAACCTTTACACGCTTCATCCGCATCATTTTTTTCAAACCCGATGATTTTTGAACGATAAACAATGGCGGCACCACTTTCAACGGGTTCTACGGCAATGTGTTTGTTTGAGAATCTGCGGGAAACTTCCTGTTCAATTTTTAAAGCATAGTTTCTGGCCTTGGTATAGTTGGAAAAGGCTCCTACCTGAATCCCGTAACTTCCTTCAGTCGGATTTTGTTCTTCGCCGGCGGAAATTTGCCGTGTTTTGTTGGCAGATTTAATGTTTTTTTCTTCCAATCGGGCATAAATGCTTGATTTATTCAGGTTATCGTTCATTGCCAGTTTGGTTAAAGCTTTATCCATTAACTGAGAAACTTTTTGATCCCTGTTTTGGGCGGTTTTGTGCCCCATGGTAACGGCAATGACTCTTTGTCCGTCTCTTTGTGCTGAAGTGATGATATTGAAACCGGCGGCGGCGGTATATCCGGTTTTCATGCCGTCAGCCCCTTCAAATGATTTGAGAAGGTGGTTGTGGGTGTAAATGGTTTGACCTTTGTAGGTAAATTTTTTGCAGGAAAACCAAGAGTAATATTGTGGAAAATGGTGGTACATAGCCGCCCCGAGAAGAGCCATGTCCCGAGCCGTGGTTTTTTGAGCTTTGTTCGGCAAGCCGGAGGCGTTTTTGAATGTGGTGTTTTTCATGCCGAGCTCTTTGGCGACTTTAGTCATGGTTCTAGCAAAATTTTCTTCCGTATACCCTAAGCCTTCTGCTAAAACGGTGGCACAGTCGTTGGCTGATTTGACAATAAGTGCCATAATGGCGTCTTTGACTTTGATGGTTTCTCCGGCTTTCAGCCCGAGTTTTGACGGCGAACGGTTAGCCGCATTACGGGAAACGGGCAATTTATCTTCCAGTTTAATCAGTCCCTTTTCAAGAGCGTCAAAGGTAATGTAAAGAGTCATTACTTTAGTCAATGAAGCCGGATAACGCAATGTATCTGCTGCAGATGAGGAAAGGACTTCTCCGTTTTCGGCGTTGATGATAATAGAAGAGGTGGAGGCTGCGGCTTTTGATATATTGGATGTGCACAAAAATAAAGTGCAGATTGTGCACATTCCCAAATGCAACAGACTATTTCTTATTGTTTCTTTCATTTCCAGCTCTTCTGCCTTGAATTTTCTTTAAGTTAATTCTATGGCAAAATAGCAAATAAATTGTTAATTTTTGAATTATAAAAGATTTTTTTGAATACTTCTTTAGTCTATAAGAGATGTATAAAATTTTTGCTTGACTTTATTGCATATTCTCTGTAAAACCCAATAGTCAACGGCGAACGTAGCTCAGTTGGTAGAGCCCCGGTTTGTGGTACCGGTTGTCGTGGGTTCGAGCCCCATCGTTCGCCCCAGTTTGAGAAAAAGCATCGTTTAATACGGTGCTTTTTTGTTTATGGTTATCAGGGGCTCGAACCAAGGTTCGTCTGGCTCATAAGCTCACTTTCAGTTCGCTAACTCGCTGCGGTCACTCCATTTGTAACATTTGTTTCGCAGCACTGTCGTTTGCTCACAAACTAACAAATTGTCGTCTGTCGTCAAAAAACAATCCGCCGGATTGTTTTTTATTCTCCAGCCCCATCGTTCGCCCCAGTTTGAGAAAAAGCACCGTTTAATACGGTGCTTTTTTGTTTTTTTAAGTAATGTCATCTTTTTCCATGTATATTTTCATAATATCGGAGAATGTCGGATATTCGGCTCGGGAAAGAAGATTTATTCTATCCGCAACGGCATAAGAATCTGTCTGTTTGTCATAGAAAATAATACTTTCGGAGATTCTACCTAAGACGGTTTTATTCCTGAAAAAGTCATAATCGGCATAAGTTTTGGCGATGCTTGCCAGGTCAGGAAAAACATATTCTTTTTCTTTCCGGTTGTGAGAAACGGTTCCATAAAGTTCGAGCCCGTTATAGATAAAACCGTCGGAGAGTTTTAGAAAGACTTTGTATTCGTCCGGAAGTTCCGAGAAGCCGTTATCGGTAAGGACGGTATTAATCATGTTAATCTTTTTATCATCGGCCGGAGAAAATGTTACGCAGCCGTTTTTTTGTTTAAAAACGTTTAAGCAGCGGCTAATCATTGTATATTTTCCCTTCAAAATAAGGTATAAATATTTTTTTGTGCAATCGCAGGAAGTTGTTGGTTATCTGCATATCAAAAATCTGGTGCAAATTATTGTGGGTCGGATGCGTTTTTATGAGCATAAGATTGTTAAAGCCGGTGTTGCCGTCGAAGTCAAGCGGAATCTTGAGATGGGTGTTTAAATTCTCTGGGGCAATGCCTTGTTTTAAGAAATTTATATCTTCCTCAGAAAGTCCGGCCTCCCGACATTCAGAAGTACAGGAGTAGGCGAGAAGTTTAAAAAACATGATTCTGGAACGTTGATATTCTCCCAAGATTTTTTGCATATCCTGCCAAGACTGCGGATGATAACTTTTTTCAATCAATTCAAACTTAGAGAGTTTTAACTCATTGATTTTCTTCTCAACCAGAGTTTTCATCTCTTGTTCGGAAATGGTTGAGATTTGTTTGGGAGATTGGGGTTCGTTTATTTCTTTATGAGGAGGAATGTAGATTTCCAGTGTTTCTCCAACCAAATCCCCGTAAGCCGCAACCAAAGATGTTTTGGGTTTCTCTTCGGTTTTTGGCTGGTTGATTTGGTTGGACCATTCCCACATTATAAAATCCCGTGATTATTTGTTATTCCTGATTGTCATCGTCGAATTCGTCATCTTCAAATTCATCGTCTAAATCTTCGTCCGGATTATAATCGAGGCCAAGTTTGGAGAGCATGTCTTCGTTAATATCCTCGCGTTGAGCGACAATCCAATCCGGAACCCATGGAGCCGGAGGAAGTTTGGATAAGGCCAGCATTTGTTTATCCAGATAAAAACGCGGTGCATCGGCGATGATCGGGCGGTCGATGGAGCCTTGCATCAGGACAACTTGTTTTAACATCGGCAAGCTCAGCAATTGCGTGGTGCTGATAACCGAAGTTCCCTGTAATTGATAACTGACGTTTTTGGCAAACGGATTGGAGCCTTTGCCCAGACCGCCTTCGTTTTTGGAGAAAGACGTGGTTTGAACGGTTTTGTTACCAATCATTTTAGAGAAACGTTGGGCTGTCTGTTCGTTGTTCTGAGACAAGATGACTTTGCATGCGGTGGTGGAAATCACGGTTTCCAAATCGTCTTTTCCGTATTTACCGGAGATTTGTCCCAGGTCTTGTCCGATAAGCAGATATGACACTTTCTGTCCACGACCGACCGCCGGTCCGTCGATAATGGCTTTTAATTTAGGCATTTGCGGAAACTCGTCGAGTACGAACAGGCAAGGGTAAGGCCCCATTTTGCCTTCGGTTTTGTTGACGAAGTTAGGCGGATTTGCAATCAGATATGAAGACATAAGCTCAATAAACGTACCGCTGATGATGTTCAAGGCTCGTGCGTCAACCTGGTTAACGGAAAGATAAACGGAGATAGGTTTCCATTCTCCCGTAATCGGGTCTTTCATACCGCGGAGGTCTCTAAATTGCAAATCAGAGAAACTGGTGCGGGATACCACGGCCGAGTTTTTAAAGATGCCGATGCCCGAGAAACCGGTAGAAAGCACGGAACCTCTTTCTTTATCCGGCATGGAGCTTAATTGGCTCAATTCAACGATACAGCGTTGAGAGTAACCGAATTTGCGGGCTTCGGCAATGGCTTCTTCAAGCAAATCTCTCATCGGGTCAGCCATGGCGGCCATTTGGTCGCCTTCTTCCAGACGGCGTTTGATTTCCTGAGACTGCTTAATCTGGGCTTCGGTAATCCATTCCAAAATCATGGCCAGGCAAGATTCATGCCCGATCCATTTTTCCGGCAGCAAAGCCCAAGTTCCGATAGGCAGGTAATTGTCTATGGTAATATTGTTGTTTTTGAGGTTTTGGATAGCCTGAGCCGACATCGGGTCGTGCATTTCCATATAATAACCTTCAAGTACGCGTTTGTCTTCTTCATCCAGTTTGCCTTCATAGACACGGCCGATGAAGTAGTCGTTAGCCCGGGCCCTTTCGCATTTTGAGGCAATGAAGTGAATGAAACCGGTCAGGGCTGAACGTCCGGTCTTGGACCAGTGTGGGTCGGCACCGCCTTTAGGGTCTTCAACCAAAATGTTACACATGGAGTCAACATACATATCGCGGTCAGGTCCCGGCATTGGCAATGCTTGCGGGGAAAGCGGATTCCAGCTTGGATAATAAACACCTTCTGCCGGATTATCTTCGGCACCCCAGTTAATTACGAAAACAGGTCCGTCTTTGGCTCGGGCTCCGGTTGTGCTGTAACACAGTTCCGGTTTAGGGTCGTTTACGATAATGCTCATGCCGTGAGAGTTGAAAATGGTCGGAATAACCACTCCGGCTGTTTTACCGGTACCCGGAGGAGCACAACACAGGGTGGCCAGTGTTTCTTTGAGCATAAGCATTTTGCCGTTGAATTTTCCGACAACCTGACAAAAACCGTCAAAGCCGAGCAACGGCATTTTTTTGATGTCTTTTTCCGTGGCAATGCGGGCAGAACCGTGGATGTTTGATTGGAAACGGTATGGGTTGGTTATCACGCCGATAATAATTCCGGTCGGTAGGGACAGAATCGGAAGAATCGGAAGCCAGAGACTTACCGAGAACGGGCCGTGATATCCGGATAATTGTTTGAACCAGTTCCAATATCTTGAGAATAGGAAGTTTGGATTGTTGATAATGGCACTGATAAATTTACCGACATCGTTCAGCGTGTCTTTGGAAATACCGCTGCCGATAAGGTACCCTAAAGGCATGGATATGATTGCGAGAACAATTGTAACGGCCAATGAAATGACGATGGTTAAAACCATCCATTTCACCGCGTTATCATACTCTTCCCATTCTTCTCCTCTTTTTTGCATTTTTACTCTACACCTTACGCAATGTTTCTAATTAGTTTTTTTACTTTTTCAAATTTGTCTTTATCGATTTTATCGTTTGCTTCTTCCAATGTTTTGGAGAACAGTTTCAGTTCTTTCGGGGTTCCCCGGTCAATGCGGGTAACGTTGATGTCCATGTCGTCCCAGACTTCAAACATATCTTCAGCATTGATGATATTGCCGATTTGTTCCACAACATAAGCCTTAATTTCAAATTTCAAATCCTGTTCTTCTAATTTGTCGGCTAAAATCCGGCGGGACAAATCAACCTTGCGTACAGGGGAAATCCGGTGGGAACTCTCAGAAAACCACAGCGGTTCTTCGTCATTGAAACGTTCTTCATCAGCGAGCCAGTCGCCCGGTTCTTTATCCAATAAACAAAGACAGATTTGTTTGTCGGCAACGCCGATAAAGTCTATCAGGTTATTTTTGATGGTTGTTCCGGAAATGACCTCATATCCCTTTTGTTTGATGACTTCCAGACTGGAGTTGCCGCTTCCCCGAGAGGAAGGTTGTTTGGCGGCAGGAGTTGTTGTCGCAGGGGCTTTTTTCTCTTTAGGGGTTTTGGTGTTTTTGTTTTTTGTTGTTTTATCTTCTTGTCGCAGAGAAGGAGTTTCATTTACAGGTTCTTCTTTTCTGTCATTATCCTGTTTATCAAAAGCGTCAAAATTAAAGTCAAAATCGTCTTCTTCACTATCGTCAAATCGGAAAAGGGAGTGGTCGAATACTTTTTCCGGTGTAGGAGCCGGTTTGACTTCCGGAGCGGGAGCTTTTGGTTTGATGCGGTTCGGAGCGGAACGAGAGGTTGCCGGCCGAGGTGATAAATCAAATTTCTCGTCAATCGGGTTGCGAATACTGCGAGGACGGACTTCTTTGTAGGATTTTTTCTTTTTAACAGCTCGGGTGCTGGCTGCCGTATTGGCAATCATTTTAACCGGTTTGAAGAAAATGCTGTTGAAGAGTTTTAATGGAGACAAGGCAATTTTTAAAAAGATTTTTTCCCAGGCAATCATGCTTAAAGCCGCCCAGCCGGTCAGCCAGAGCGGAATAAACGTCAGGATGATTAACACAAAAGCCCATTCTTTGGGATCATCAATGACCCAGCCGGACATCCACAAATCCCATGCGTGTTGCCAGTGGCCGGTGCGGAAGATGTCAAAACGCCAGTTTCGGAGCATAATAACCCTAATGCCTTCAATGAAGAACACGCTCCAAAAAAGGCCGACACATATGATTCTTATTAATATCAATAAGGGTTTCAAGCTTCTCTCCAACAATTATGCCATAGTATAACAGCATTAGAATTGTTAACAACTGTTTATTTTTCGCTGTTCATTTTTTCCTGAATGCTTTCTCTTATTTGAGAAGAGGTGTTTTCCGGAGATCTGTTTTTGTCAAAGAGTTTCATTCTGTCTTCAATCAGCTCATCCAGTTTCTGAGATTTTTTGCTGCCGCCCATGTTTTTTAAGACAATACGGGAAGAAGCTTCGCCATATTTTTTGATTTTACGTTTGTTATACCAGATAATCGGTGTCAATAACAATTGCACGAAGTCTTTTCGGTAAAAATATCTCCAGCCGAGTATCCAGACTGGTATAATCAGCAGCAGACAAGTAACAAAAAGATAGTCTTTTCCGCTTTTGATGCGGCCGCCGTTTTCCCAAAAGGTATTGATTGTCTGCCAGTCTCCGGCGGAAAGGTAGTTAAAATTCCAAATAAGATAAATAAGAAGGCCGGTGCAATAGACATAGGCATAGGTCCAAATTGTTCCGACCAAACAAAATTTGATGAATTTGGCTAGTTTTTTAAGCATTTTTCTTGATTTCCTTATTTCTTTATCTACCGCCTATGCCACCAAGCATTTGAGCCATTTGACGGTCTTTTAAGGCTTGTTGTTGTTTTTGTTGATTATTTTTGTTGATGGTTTGCTGAGCTTTTTTGTCGGCTTCAACGGTTCCTGATACAGGTCCTGTCGCATTGTAATATTCTAATTTACTTTGCCATTTAATATATTCTTGTTGTTCTTTTTCGCTTAGATTTCCTTTGTGATCAAGGGTTTCCAGTTTCTTTTGGCAAATATCAACCAGTTTTTGTCTCCGGTCAATGTTATTGACTCGTCTTTGGGTTGCTTGCACCAATTCCTGATCTTTCTCGGCCATTTTCCCCATCATCATCTGTTCAATATTTTTTCCTTCAACGGCTTCCTGATAAAGGCCTTTAGGTTGATTATCCCGCTGATTGTCATTGGCGGGAGCGTTATCCCAGCCTAAAGATTCTTTTATTTTATCAAGTGCCGGATTTTCTTTCGGCTCTTTGCCTTTTTCAACATAATGCCCTTTTTTATGGTTTTTGTCAGCTTTTTCTCTGGCTTTTACGGCCGTTTTTAAGGTTTCATTCAAAAATGCGGTCGGATCTCGGCCCTCTTTTCTCTCCTGATCACATTTCTTGGCAATTAACAGTTTGGCTTTCTTTTGATAAGCATCAAACAGTTTTTCGGGATTCGCATTTTTGAAGGCATTAGGGTCGGCATGCAATTCCGCGGTCATTTGAGCCTGGGCGATTAATGCGGAACTTTGTTCTACGTTTATTAAGTTGTCACGCAGATCTTTCATATTTTTCCCCAGGTCTTTGAGGAAATCTTTTTTTGTTCTTTTAGGATTATTCTTATCTGGATGCTCAGGCATATTTTGCAGAAAACGTTTTGTCTCCGGACTGAAAGATGTTTCATCGTAGTTTCCTGCCATGGCGGCTTTGATGTCTTTTTGGAATGATTTGTCTTGTTCTTCCAACTCTTCCGTTTTCTTTAAACTTTTTTTGTCGGCATAATTATCTACTTTGTTTTTTTGTGTAGAGGTTTTATCCGGCGTGTTGCCTGATATTATTTTGTCTTTTTGTCGACCTTGCCGTGCTCTGAAATAAGCTCCGCTAAGTTTTTCACTTCCTTTTTTCCATAACCAGTTCGCTCCGCCGATAAGCCAGTCAGTATACATATATTGGATAATATCACCTTCTTTGAACGGACCGTCTTCTTCTTTTCCTTTAGGTTGTTCACCGTCTTTGTTTTCAATTTCCGGAGCATCTTGTTCTTCCAGATTCTTTTTTTGTTCTTCAAGGGCGGCTCTTTCCGGTGCATCCAGACCCTCGACAAGAAGTTTATGATTGATTTCGTCAATTGTCAGGCCTTTGGCACTTTCTGCCGTGATTCTTTCTTTCGGTTGAGACTGTTCCGGTGCAGTACCTTCCACGGTTAAGTTCTTATTTTCTTCGGAGACGCCCAAGGTTTCCGGTTGTTTTGTTTCTGAATTGGTTGTTGCAGGAGTTTCTCTTGAGACTTCCTCAGAAATTCCCATCGTCGTTCTTTTCGGCTCCTGTTGCTGTGTTGCTGCCGGAGAAGCCTGAGACGGTTGCTGAGAAGCTGCAGTGTTTGTGGCGGTCGGCTTTGTTTGCGGCGTTTGGGTATTTGTTGCAGCCGGTTTAGGAGAAGTTGGGTTTGTCTGTTTTGTATCAGCCATGGTTTTTATCCTGCTTAAATTTGATTTTATTTAATTTTATCACACTAAAATGTTTTTGTCCATATTTTTGCCAATTTTATTTTAAATCTTGAGTTTTCGGATAAATTCACCGATTTCGATGTTAACCCTTATGCCGTCTTGAGGGGTTGGTTTTATCATTCCGAAGAAACGAGGACGGATTTTACTGACGTCGATCGGAGCGAATACGGCCGGATTTTTTGTCAAAACCTGATAAGCTCCGTCAGGATCTTTTTGTGCTGTTTTGAAGTAATTGTTTATTAAACGTTCGGCGTTAATCGGAAATTTCTTTTCTTCAATAGCTTTGATGTATTTGTTTATCCGATTAATGCGTTCCTGATGTTCCTGATAAATTTCCCGTTCGATTTTTTTTCGCTGAGCTTTTAGACGTCTTTCATCATAAGAAATTTCACAGCCTTCCATTTCAATCAAAATCTCAACATAGGAAATGATTGCCAGCTGCAAAGTATCATCGGTTGTTTTTTCGGCAAAATCCAGTAAATCTTCGTCGCTTGCGTTAGGGTTGATACCTAATGTGTGTAACGGATGGACTTTTAGAATTATGTCCCAACCGGTTAAGGTATCTTCGGCTATTTTTTTGCCGATAGACGGGCGATAACGGGGAGCCAACATAGAGGTTGTTACTTTGAAATCCGGTATGTCCAAGTTATTTTCTTCAGCAATTAAAGCAATGGCATCGGCGAAATTGGTGTAAGCCTGATAAAGAGCATTTTCTTCTTCTTCCAGATTTTCAGCAGATATGGAAGGGAGTTGGACAGTGGGTTTTTCTTCTTCTTCGGAAGGTGTTTTTCCTGATTTGAGCTGTTCGATTTCATCGTCAACGGTTTCAAGCTCTGAACTGATGAAATCATTCAATAAGCGTTCAAACTCGTCATCATCGTTGCTTTCTCTGATTGTGAGAGTAGGGGTTTCTTCCGTATCTGTTGATGTTTCAGGCAAATCAAAGTTGTCTTCAATCAAATTTGAGATTTCTTCATGAATTGGAATGTCCGGTGCCGGAGAGGCCGGTTGCTGCACGGCTTTTTTTACTTTTATTTTTTTGAAAACCTTAACGTTTTGTTGTTCGCTCATCTTACTTTTCCTAATTGATTTTTAATGTAGAGAGTTTTTGTCCGGATATGGTGTCAAAAATTATGATACGGTCGGATTCTCCGCCGCCTTCTATATGAATATATAAATGTCCGTTTTGTTCAACCATATTTTTAACGAAACTGCCTTGAGGTTCCTGCAGGTTGATTTGCCGGGGGAGAGGTTCCGTTTTCTTTTGATTTTTCCGGTACAGAGAACCTAAAAGCATAAGACTTCCGAAAATCAGTGCAAAAGTCAAAACAAAAACGGTTGTTTTCACTAATCTCAGTTTGTCCATCATCAATTCCTTGCAAATTATGTGATTATCTGTATTTTAATATTGATTTGGTAACTATATGGTAAATTTTTTGATTTTAAATTAAAGATGGAAGAAACGGAACAGAACATATTTTTTACAGAACCGGTATCTGCGGAAGAAAAAGGGAGCCGTTTGGATAAATATCTGGCTTCGGTTGTTCCGGGAATGTCTCGTTCCCGGATTCAAAATTTGATAGAAAACGGTTATGTTTCCCGTGATGATGACATTATCTCCGATAATTCCTTTAAGGTAAAACTTGAAGATGTTTACCAAATTTTTATTCCGGCGGCTGAGGAAGCAGAGCCTGAGCCTGAAGACATTCCGTTAGATGTCGTTTATGAAGACAATGACTTGATTGTTGTAAACAAGCCTGCCGGTATGACGGTTCATCCGGCACCGGGAGCTTACCACGGGACATTGGTAAACGCATTGTTGTATCATTGCCGGGACAATTTGTCTGGAATCGGCGGGGTAAAACGTCCGGGGATTGTTCATCGTATTGATAAAGATACCAGCGGTTTGTTGGTTGTGGCTAAAAATGACGCGGCACATCATGGTTTAAGCGAGCAATTTTTTGAGCATTCTATCGAAAGAACCTATTTTGCCGTTGTTTACGGTGTTCCGAATCCGATGTCCGGACGGATAGAGGCCAATATCGGTCGAAGTCTGTATGACCGCAAAAAAATGGCTGTTCTTCAGGGAAAAGGAAAGCCCGCAGTTACGCATTACAAGACTATAAAGAGTTTTGGAGGAGCGGCTTCTTTAATCCAATGTAATCTGGAAACCGGCCGGACTCATCAGATTCGCGTCCATATGTCCAGTATTGGGTGTAATTTGATTGGAGATCAGGTGTATTCCAAGGCTAAAAAGTCATCTTTGAAGTTTGGCAATGATGATGTGAAAAACTATGTTAACAATTTTCCCCGTCAGGCTCTTCATGCTGCGTCTTTAGGGTTTGTTCATCCCGTAACCGCTGAAAAACTTCAGTTTTCATCTGATTTTCCTGCGGATATTCAAGAACTTTTAGATAAGCTGGTGTTCTAATTTTCCGATACCTGAAAACTAAAAAAACTGCACCAATTTGTAAATATTTGTGGTAAGTTACAACCAATAGATGGGTGCGAACCCTCAATTTATTTTTGCAGTCAAATTGTATTTTAGGAGAATTTAAAATGGACAATGTATCTTCTCTAAATGGACTTGACTTTTCGCCGGAAATTAATTTGGTGAGATATTTACAAAGTATCAGAAAATATCCGATACTTTCTTCTGAAGAAGAATATGAATTGGCAATGGCTTATAAACAGTCAAAGGATGCAGACATTGCTTCCAAACTGGTAACTTCCCATTTGCGTCTTGTAGTTAAAGTGGTTTCTAAATATAAAGGATACGGACTTCCTGTCAGTGAAATGATCAGCGAGGGAAACATTGGTCTTCTGTATGCGGTTGATAAGTTTGATCCGGAAAAAGGTTTTCGTTTTTCAACTTATGCTCTGTGGTGGATTAAGGCTTCTATCCAGAAATATATTCTCAATTCCTGGTCTCTGGTTAAAATCGGAACAACAGCTGCTCAGAAAAAGCTCTTTTTTAATCTGAGAAAAATTAAGAACAAACTTAACCTGACGGATGATCGTGATTTGTCAAATGCGGTGCTGAATGATATTGCTCAGTTTTTGGATGTCAGTGTTCAGGAGGTGACGGATATGAATATGCGTTTGCAGTCTCATGACGGTTCATTGAACTCGGTTATTGACGCTTCTTCCGAGAGCGGTTCTGAGTGGATTGATTTTATTTCTGACAACAAACCTAATCAGGAAGATGTACTGGCTTATTCCGAAACGATGGTACGCCGCCGCCGGATGTTTAATCAGGCTCTGGGATGTCTGAATCCGAGAGAAAAGGATATTTTGTTTAAGAGACGTCTTGGCGACAAAGCCGTTACGCTTGATGATTTGAGCAAAACTTATGCCATCTCCAAAGAAAGAGTGCGTCAGATTGAATTGAACTCAATCAAAAAAATCAGGAAGGCTGTTGAGGTTATGCAATAAATCAAAAAAAATCCCCGAATTTCGGGGATTTTTTTAGTTCTCTTTTTCAGAGTGTTTGTTGACTATTTCCGTTCCCCATTCTTCAGCAAGTTTTTCCAACTTGGCATCAATGGTTTTGAGCCTTTTCTGAGCGGAAATTTTGGAAATGAATACAAAGAAATTCGGTAATTCGCAATAAATAATCAACCCGATGGCGGCAGAACCAAACATGATAATCAGATTAAATATATTGCTGATTAAGAACAGAGCGTGGTCAACCGTGAAATTGTTGATAATATTTAAGATATACATAAACACGCCGGAGAGGTTAAAACCTCCGATAATAATAAGCTTGTTGGTGTTTTTGACATCGGTAATCGATACGGTCAGTGTCGGCAGCATACCGATAAAGATAACGATAATGGCCGGCAGCATGCTTATTGTTGCGATGATTAATCCGAAAAGCAGCAGTATTTTTTGAGGAAAAGACAGCACGCTGTAAGCGGATTTATTCTTTTTAGTTTGTTTTCTTCCGGGTATTCTGCTCATTGTCCGGCCCACCAGATTATTATGTTAAATACAAAAGAAGCGGTCATTGCAAAAACGGCCAGAACGGAAGCAAAACGTAAAGCCGTATTGTGAGCCTCTTCATCAAATTTGTGGCTGCTGTTTAAAATTTTGTTTTTTTCGTTGAGCAGATGGTTTGCATCGTTTATGGCTTTGGCGTAGTCAATACGGTCTTTCTGCCGGGCGTCTTCATCCTCAAGAATTTCGCAAATTTCAAAAAGTTTGCCGTTTTTGTTGATTTTAAGTAATTTTCTTTCCAATGTTTTTTGGAATTTCAAGTTATGGTAGCTTTTAATGATTTTCATTGAACTGTTTATCAGCCATTTGGCCAGATTAGGCAGTTTTGCCGGTCCGAACTTGTTCTGCATGTTCGTATAAAGACGCAGAATGGCACCGGCTTGGAGTTCCTCTCTGTTGGTATTTAAATCGGTTATGATTCCGTCGATTTTTTTACCCATCTTGCATCTGAGATAAGCGATGATTGTCTTGTCAAAAGGCGGGGATGTTACCTGTTTGGAGGCGTAAGTATGATCCAGAGCCCTGAGAACCCGTGCGGCACTATTTACGAACTCGTCTCCGAGGAGAGGGCTGATGCAAGGCAGATCTTCGTCAAAATCGTACATAATACGATCAATGCCGTAGCCTAAATCTTTTCGGTTAATATAGGCTTTAAATTCGGCGGCATTAGCCGGTGATCTCATGTTTTCCTGTTCCTGATACCATAGTTTGATTAAATCGGAGGAAAACAGATCGTAAAACGGTTTTATGTCGTTTCCGCTTTTGAGGGTATAAAAAATCGCTTTCGGTGTTCCGTCGGGAAACAAGGTTATGTCTTTGAGTTTTATCGGAAGCTGAGGAGCAATAAGGATGCAGATTTTTGAAACAATGGTTTCTTCATTGGCTGTGTTTTCGATATTTCCACTGAGAAGTTTTTCGGTTTTTGCGGCCAGATTTTCATTTTCGAGGCCGTTTTTTATCCAGTCAAGCACTTTGCCGTTTCTGATTAATTCAAAAGCTTCATTGGGGTGATTTTGCATAGCAACGGCAACGTCGCGAGCCGTGTATACTTTTTCTCCGTTGATTGTCAGCGATTTTTTCGGACGGTCGGAGAATGGGGTTGAACTTGCTGCGGAGCCTAGTTTTCCTTCAAGAAGATTGTAGGCCTGAATATATCCCAGCCGTTGTTCTTGATTGTCATTTAACAATCCTTTGAAAATCGGGTGCAATTGGTTGGAAACTTTTTCTTCGCCCAAAAGTGCCAGAAAACTGCCTTTTTTCATTTTAAGCCTTAAGATTTCCGGGGTACTTAACTCGCTGAGAGGGGTGTGTCCGAGGTAGAGACTCAGAGCAACGACGCCAATAGCATAGATGTCGTTTTTTTCAGAACCGTTTCCTCTGCCTTCTTTTAAAGACAACAGGCTTTCAATTGTTTCAAATACGGGAGGCTGATTAAATGCGGGGAATGTTGCCAGACAGTCTCCAAGCACAATTTCTTTTTTATCTATGGAACGATAATATATGTTGTCCGTACGAATGGCTCGATGGGTAATGTTATAGCCTTTCAGAACTTCGGAAGCGGATAGAAGGTTAAGTATAATGGTTTTCAGCTGATCCGGATGGTTTTTAAATTCGGCGGCAGAGATTTCGTTTTCAAAAACTTTTCCTCCTAACGGCGTTTTGTAGATAAGGGCCATATTTCTGGAGTTTTTTGGCGGCGTTGTAACCGTTCCGTATTCAACCAGTTTCATTATATAAGGGTTGTCTATGGATTTGATGTATGGAAGGAAAGAGCTTCGCGGAGCGGTGATATTGTTGCAGATTAAGGCAAAGAGTTCTTTTTTCTCGTCAATTTTGTCTTGTACCTTATAGGCTTTGGCTCCGTTATTGTCCAGCCATGCCAAAGGTGTTGAAAAATCGATTTCGTATCTTTCTTTCAACACATATTTATTATCTTTAACAGCGGTAAGGGCTTCTGTCGGGGCGGTTTCAGGAGTTGCTTCCTGCGGTGTATTTTCTTCATCGTCAGCCATAGTGAGTTCTTTCTTCGTAACTTATTATTTTAGTGTATTTTATGTAATAAGGGTTAACAAAGAGCAAATATTTTATTAATAGTTTTTTAAAATAAAGAGTTTTATGATTCTTTATGAAAAATCAAGGAAGTTTAAATATGGAAGATAAGATGACAGCGGATGGCAGAGGAGAGGGATTACGGCGATTTTTGGAAGGACGACCTCAAGCAGGGGAGGGGTATGTAATCGGAACGGGTATTTTAAAAAAGGCTCCGGAATTTAACATTGATCTCTCGGCCTTGGAAATTCCGGAACAGGAACAGACAAAACTGACGGTTTTGGAGCAAAGTGTGAGAAAAGAGGATTCTCCTCTGGAAGATATTCCGGTGCAGACGTTTCTTTCTAATATTGATGTCAGCCTGAAAGATATTATCGACAAGGTGTTTCGTGATTCGACGCGACCGATTGTCATTATTCGTGACGATAGGGTCGAATATGCCAATAAGACTTTTTTGCAGTTGTTGGGATTAAACGGCGAAAGCGATGTTCTCAATGAGAGATTTTTGAAGTTTGTTTTCAAAGAAGATTGGAATCTTTTGGCCGAAAATATCGGAGAAATGCTTACAAACGGCAAGAATTTATCTATTCGTTTGAGAACATCGGAAAATAAAATTACAAAAGTTGGGTTTTCTGCTGTTTATGTACAAGACAACCAGCATTTCAGCTTTATTTTGGTCGGAGAGCAGCTTTTGCAGAAAAAAGTGTCTGCGGTTTCCGGATTTTATGACAGTGTAACGGGATTGCCGAATTTTTATTTGTTGGAAGACAGGATACAAGTGGCGGTTAATAATGAAAATTATAAGGATGTCCGCCAAAAAAGAAATATGATAGCCTTGTTGGGTATTGCGATAGACAATTATGCGGCTTTGAAAACGATCGGAATGCATGAACTGGTGTTGAAGAAACTGGCGGAAAAACTGGCTCTCAGCCTGAAAAAAACTTATACGGTGGCCAGTGGTTTGAAGTATCAGTTCTGGGTCTTGATTCCCGAAGTTCAGTCCAGTGCGGATATGAATGTGGAAATTCAAAAGATTAAAGCAATTTTTGATGAGCCGGTGGCCGACAATTTTACGGAACATCAAGTTGTGGCAAGTATTGGCGTGAGTGTTTTTCCGGATCCGGCTACTTCAGCCAAAAAGTTGATTGAACAAGCGATTATGGCCGTTAGAAAAGCCCAGAAAGACGGCGGCAACAGAGTAATCCTGTTTGGAGTTTAAGCGAGTTCAAACAGGCTTTTCCCTTCGCGAAGAATGGCGTAAGCCGTGTCAGTATAGCCGCCGTCGGCAGTATGTACGGTTAACCCCGGAAGTATCTGTGTCGGGGCTTTTGAATCTTTTTGGGCGATAATCATCACTCTTTTAGCGTTTTGTCCGACTTTGGAATAGAGCGGAATAACATGGATGTTTCCTGCTTTTCCGCGGATTTCTCCGAGAATGTAATCAAGGGCTTCAGCTCGGTTAATCATGTAGAGTTTGCCCTGCGGACGGAGCATTTTAATACAAAATTTTATCCATTCACTTAAGGTTTGTCCGTTGTGGTTGTGTGCCAACGCTTTCCCTTGGTTGGGAGACGGCATGTCGTGCTCTGTGTAAGGCGGATTGCTTATCACCTTGTGAAAACTGCAGTTTTCAAGCGGAATTTTGTTTTTTATATCGGCATTTATATAGTTAAGAAAAGTGTTGAAACCGTTTTCTTTGGCACTGAGATTGGAAAGTTCGGCCAGTTCCGGCTGAAGTTCAAGACCGGTAATTTGCGGTTCTAATTCTTTCAGGCGTTCGGCCAGACAGAGAGAAATCGCACCGGTTCCGGAGCCGACATCCAAGATTTTTTCCCCTTTTTTTATTCCGGCGACAAGAGCCGAGAGAATAACAGCATCTGTTGATGCCCGATAACCGTTTACGGGTTGAAAAATTTTAATGCGTTTGTTGAGCAGATAGTCTTGGGTATAGTTTTGCATAAAGCTTATTTTCCAATTGTTTCTTTGCTGAATTTGCTTTAAGATAACTTAAATTTTTTAGGAAAGGAAGAGAAAATTATGAAAACATTGATTGGTATTCCGGCTCGTTACGGTTCAACGCGTTTTCCGGGAAAACCTCTGGCTAAAATCGCCGGAAAGGAAATGTTGCTCCGGGTTTGGGAGAATGCTTTGCAGGCTGCTTCCAAATTTGAAAGCTGCGAAGCCGTTGTGGCTACGGATGATAATCGGATTATGGATTTTTGTAAGACCAACGGTATTCGGGCGGTGATGACTTCTCCCGATTGCCCGACCGGTACCGATCGTATTGTTGAGGCTGCCGACAGTTTTGCCGACAAACCTGAGTTTGTCGTTAATCTTCAAGGCGATAACCCGATTTGTCCGGCTTGGTTTGTCGAGGCTGTTATTGGCGAATATTATAAAGACAATAACGTAGAGACAGTTACTCCGGTTGTGAATTTGAAATGGGCGGAGCTGGATAATTTGAGAGAACATAAAAAAGTTACGCCGTTCAGCGGTACGACAGCTGTTTTTGACAATAACGGAGACGCCTTCTACTTTTCCAAAAACATTATTCCGGCTATCCGCAAAGAAGACAAAGTTCGGGAGAAAGGTGAATTTTCTCCGGTTTACAGACAAGTCGGGCTTTATGGTTATCGCTATGATATTTTGAAGAAAATTGCCAAACTTCCGGAAGGTGTTTATGAAAAACTGGAAGGTTTGGAGCAATTGCGTTGGATTGAAAATCACATTAAAGTCAGATGTGTTAAGGTTGATTATCGCAATTTTGACAAGATGGCCGCTTTGTCAGGTGTTGATTCACCGGAAGATGTGGCAAGGGTTGAGGCTGTTCTCAAAGAATATAACTTACTTTGATTTTCTATGGAAAGCTAAAGCAATATATAAAATCAAAGTTGCGAGAGGAATGGGAAACTGAAGCAATTTTACGAAAATCACTATAACTGTTGAGAAACAGCCCAAATTTAAGGAAAAGGAAGTTTTGACATGACAACCAGAATTATCATAGCTAGACACGGCAATACGTTTACCAAAGACCAGACACCGACCCGGGTGGGCGGACGGACGGATCTTCCTCTGGTGGAAACAGAACGCGGCACGAATGTCGGCCTGTATTTAAAAATGAAAGGGCTGGTTCCCGATATGGTTTATGCGGCACCGCTGAAAAGAACCATGGAAACGGCTAAACTGGCTATTGCGGCAATGCAAAAGAATATTCCTTTGGAAGCAGACGCTTCTTTTGTGGAGATTGATTATGGTCCGGATGAAAACAAGCCGGAAGAAGAGGTTATTGCCCGTATCGGTCAGGATGCGATGGATCGTTGGAATAAGGATGCTGTTGTTCCGGATGGTTGGAAGGTTTCCGTGGATGGGATTATTAACGCTTGGAAAGCTTTGGGTGAAAAAGTTGAGAAACAATTTAAAGACAAGACGGTTATGGTGGTTTCCAGTAACGGAATTATCCGTTTTGCTCCGCATTTGACCGGAGATTTTGACGGCTTTTGTCGGGATAATGACATCAAAGTCGGTACCGGCGGTGTTTGTATTCTGGAAAAAGAAACCGGAGAGAAATATTGGAAATGCACCGCTTGGGGCGTTAAACCTAAAAAGGAATTGGAAGCCGCAGGTTTGCTTTAATAAAAAAATCCCTCTCAACCGAGAGGGATTTTTTTAGGATGTCATATTTTGAAGATTATTGGTATGTACCGTCTTGGTTACTAAATGAGGAACCTACGGGGGCCTGACTACAGTCAATGGTGGTAACTGACTTAAGTTTTCCGCTGTCTAACACCAACATAATACCGGCATTGTATCCTAAACTTTTGCTGTCTGCATGTGCGACGTTATCAGCGGAACCTTGTAAGTTTATTCCCATAAAAGTGTCTTTGAAGGTGGTATTTGATGTCGGGCAGTCAGTGCTATCCGGACTAATGACAACAACAGCATATCCCACATTCAGCATAGCGGTATAAAAATCAACGGCGGAGTTGGGATCGGATGGTTTTAAATTTTGTTGACAATATTTACCGCCAATAATAAGAACGCTCTTGTTCTCGTTTAAATTCCAAGTTCCGGAGCCAAGGAGACCTTGGTCTCGGGCGGCATAGCTGAAGATGTCCTGAAGGCCAAAACCGTTGTCTTTCTTTTCACATTTGTTTTGGGCTTCAAGAAAAGCGGTTGGAATCATTCCGCTGTTGGCACATTTTCTACACCAGGTAGGAGACATGGCGGCACAAGCCTCAAGAGTTACGGACCAAGGGATTTTGTCTGGACGAAGAGTTCCTGTCGGGCAGGTTTCCGGTTGTGGGTCAATAGGATCAGGACACCAATAAGCACCGGAGTCAAACGGACAAATCAAACTTTTTCCAGGAGTGGTTGGGCATAGTTTGGCGTTATAAATAAAACCAAGACTTTCACAAGTCGGTTGAGAACCGCAAGTTTGAGCTGATGCGGTTGAGTTTGGCAAGGAGAAAACAAGTGCTAAAAGGCCCAGCTTTGCATATTTTTTAAAGTTCTCATTCATTGTTTTTTCTCCTTAAAAGTTATTTAGGCATAATTGGGATAAGTTTACATTTCCAAGAACAATTATCCAGATTAACATATCCGGAGGCACATCCGGTGATGTAATATTTGGCAGAACAGTTCTCGAAAGAACAGGTATATCCGTTCGGACAAATTGAGTAAATTCCGCGGTTTGGGCAGGATTTGCATTTGTTGTATTTTGTAACCCCGTTTTCAGTGCAGCTTTCGGCACCGGCTTCGTGTCCCAAGTCGCAAACGATGAATTCCGACGCACAAGAGCATCCGCTTTGGGCGGCATTTATGGTATACGGCGAGGAGCAAGTTTGGCAAATTGATTTAGGGTAATAGTAAGTTTCTAAGTTTCGGTTGTCTCTGCAAAAATTATTAGAGGCTCGGTTTTCAGGCGTGATGTATTCGTCGTTTCCGGAACATTCGGTTAATGTGTTTGTGGCATCGGAACAACGGCAAGAATAGTGGGTGCCGTTTTTGTCGGAACAGCTTTCCGTTGTGGCTAATTTGCCGCAAACGGAAAGTTGGTTTCCTTCTTCAACGCTGTAATAGTCGGAGTTGCACTTGCAGGATTTAAAATATCCGGTGTCATAAGGACAAATTTCATCCGGAAGCATATTTGCTTCACAAGTGGTTAAGGTATATCCTGCGTCAGTACATAGAGCTTTATTGTTTAGTTTGAATGAAACGTCTGAATCTCCCACACTAAAGTAACCAAATGAATTGACATCGGTAATACAGCGGACTGCCGCATTGCTTGAGGAGAAACCAAGCAGGATAGCGAAACTAAAAAAGAATAAAAATTTAGTCATGTTTCTTCTCCTTATGTTTTCCCGTGTACAAAATCTTAATGGAAAGACAGCTTGCACAGAACGCACTTGCCGCCATTAGCGTCGTAAGAATGAAGAGGTGTGATAGTTTTTGGATTTGTGCCATCCTGGTTTAACCATTTGTCCCTTACTCTTTCACACGCATCTTCCGCACTTTCATTTGGCTGAGCCAAAACACATTGAGCGGCTGGCCAGAGCGACGGAGGTGTGCTTTTGTCATCTTGAAATTCGGAGTCGTAGTCTGCAACAATTTTATCTTGCATTCCGTAAGAACATTCAGCGTTATTTTCTCCTAAGTCTTCGTTCCAATACGGATCTATACAGTTATTTATGACGCAAGTGTAACAGTCAAGTTTTCCGCCACTTTGTTGATAAAGAGCATCGTCTTTTTCACAAACAACAGAGATATCATTTTTACAATACTCTTCGTAGTCCGGAGTAGGATTTGCACAGAGAGACAAATAGTCATTTACGTTTGGATCGCTTTTGTCCAGTTTACCGAATAATTTACAAGTGGCATTGTCGTAGTCTGTACTATTGCAAGTGACCATATGTTCGGCATTTTGTAATGTACAAGACGGTATTCCGCTTAAAGGTGTTAAATAGGCATTTTCTTTCATTTGTTTACAAAGCTGTTGTTGACCTTCATAGATTAAGTATCCGTTGTAAAAGGCATCCGTACTTTTGTTGTGGTCTAAAGTTTGAAGACGATAAAACAGGTTACTTTTACCTTTGCCTAACATGTCACTGATAGTTACTGAAAAAGTTGGTATAGTAGTTGATGTCATATAATAAGACCCATTGTTAAAATGCAGTTCAGAGAATAAAGGGGACGATTCAACATTATAGCCATAAATTTTTACATTTTCATGGTTACTACTTCCATTGGCAATAGCTCCGTATTCAAATTCTTCTTTATTGGCATTAGGATCAAAGTGGAACGCAACAGCTCTTTCAGGGCTACCGATAAATGATGTGTCTGCAAGATCATTTATGCTAGATGTGCATTGATAACTTTTGGTTATAATGCCGTTATGCATAGACCAATAAGCAGTGATTTTTTGATTGGAAATACCGAATACAATACTGGTTCCTGATGCAATATATATATCATCAGCGATGAGTTTGCTAGACTTTAAGCCAAGTGTTCCTGCCAGATATATTTTCGGAGCAATGACTGTGGAATTACTCAAAGCAACGTCTCTGAGAACAGCTTTGTCGGTCGCGGTTAATTCAATGTTGCTAAAACTGGCTCCGCGTGAATCTTCAGCTCCCGAGCTTGTGACGTATGGAGATGAAAAAGATTTGACCTTGAGCTTATAAACTTGATTGCTTTCTTTCAATGTCTCTCCAGGTTCCAGACTGACGTTGCTTGGGGTACTTCCGGAATGATAAGCGGGAAGAAAGATACTGACATGATCAACAGAGTTGGTATAATCGAGATCCATGGAGGAGCAATCAAGGTCTTTTTCTATTGATACAAATGTTCCTCCGTTCATGAAGTATTTCTCTCGGTCTAGCTGTAAGGCTTCAAATTTTAATTCATCACATGTACCCACACTGTATCTTTGTGTGGAGTATGTTCCTGTAAATGAAGAACAAGGAGGTGTAATGCAATAGTTTGCACATATGGCAGTATCAGGGTTTGTGTAACATCTTTCGAATTTGTCTGTTGTTTTATCATAACGTCCGGACAATGAATTTCCATTGTTGCAGCATGTCTGGTAGGTGTCATCTGCACAATAGCTGCCTGCTTCGTCGGAGGCTAGCCTATATCCGTCATCACAAATTTTACAATCGGTTGTTGAACCGCTGACACATTCTTTGCAGTTAGAGACTGTGCATTGGGTATTGGAACAATTTGAATAGCAGGTTTGTCCGTAGTAAGCGGTCTTGGTGCAGGTTTGTCCGTCCGGTTGAGCGTCGACATATCCACCATCACTGCAAGTCGGCTGCTTGCAATCTTTTTGGCAGGTTCTTCCATAGTAAGAAACAGCCGTACATTTGTTGTTTGTCGGTACGGTATCGACGTAACCACCTTTACTGCAAGTTGGCTGATAGCAATCTTTGTAACAAGTGCGTCCGGAGTAAGAGACTGAAGAACACACTTGATTGGTTGGTACGCCGGATTTGTATCCGGCATCTTCACAGGTTGGTTGTCCCTCGTCTTTGTAACAAGTTCTGCCATAAGTATTAGTTGTTACGGTATCGCAAGTATGGTTACTTGGGCAAGCAGTTAGGAAACCGCTTTCTTCACAAGTCGGTTGTTTGCAGTTGGTGTAGCAGGTTTTGTTGCAGTAAGGTGCAGAATCGCATTTATTGTTTGCCGGAACGGAAGAAATGTATCCACCGTCTTCGCAGCTTTTGGTGGAAATGTCCTGATAACAGGTCTGGTTGGCAAAAGAGATTGACGTGCCGGTTTGGCAAGCCGTTAAGGAGTCAGCGTATCCGCCTTCGGTACAAGTTTTGTCCCGACACTTATAGCAAGTGGTTCCGGACTCGTTTTGGTAAGAATCTACCAGAGTTTGAGAAGTGTTTTGGCAAGTGGTTGTGGAATATCCTTCATCACAAGAGTTATCTGCTTCTCGACATTTAAAATAGGATTTGTTGTACGGGCAAAGATCGCTTTCGTCCTTTACGTACCCGTCCGGACAGGTATTAACGTACCCTTCGTCTTTGCATTGAGCATTGCTATCCAAATCCATGGAGTTGAAGTTTAAGATACCGCAACTTCCGCCGCCGTTGACGGAACAAACAGAGGCAAGTTTTACGGCATTTTTTGCGTTAAAAAGGGGTATAGGCTTTAGCGTGCTGGGTGTGTGTATGTGTGTGTGTACTAAACTGTCCGGTAATGCCAAAGATAAATTGTAAGTCAGGTTGATTTCTGTTGCCTGTATATCGTTTGAAAGTAGCAGACACGTCGAAATACATAACAAATACTTAGTATTAATCATAGGGCACTCCCACACAGTTATAAAAACTAAAGCCTATACTCTTCATACTAATCGTTTTTTTTTTTTTGCAACAAAAAAGTGCATCTGGCCGCAGATTTAAAGGTGTTTTTGCAGGTCGGAGGTGTCCGGGTTTATAAAAAAACTTCTCAAAAGAGAAGGTTAAAGGAGAAAAGTGATGATAAAAATTATTTATAAGAGGCTCGTTTGATACGGTCGTTGATGGCTAGTCCCAAGCCGTGTTCCGGAATAGGGGATATGGCAATGCTTTGGCAGTTTTCTTGTTTGTCAGCCAAACGCAGAAAAGCAAAGAGGTTTCCGGCAGCTTCGCAAAGGTCTCCTTTGGGACTAAGGTTTAAGTCAGCATCCTTTACATTACCGAATCCGATAAAAAACTCACCCGGTTGGCGGGTTACGGCATTTATTCGCAGCGGTCGTCCCGGAGCATAGTGTTTGAGAAGCTGCCCGGGGGCACTTGGTTTGTCCGGTGTACCGTCGGAAAGTAAAACTTCTTCATTGAGAAAACGGCTTAAATCTTCTTTGGAAGTTCCTCCGGCTCGCAAAATGATCACCTGTTTTCCGGTAACGTCGATAATTGTTGATTCGACACCGACTTTACAAGCTCCGCCGTCTAAAATCATGTTTACTTTTTCGCCGAGGCTCTCAAATACGTGTTCAGCCGTGGTCGGGCTGATGGATTTGAACTTGTTGGCTGATGGGGCGACGATCGGAACACCGCTTTGGCGAATGAGTTCCAAAGCAACCGGATGTGCCGGCATTCGGACGGCAATGTTCGGTAAGCCGGAACAGGCCAAATCAATAGCGGCATTGTTGTCTTTACGTTTGAGAATCATTGTGAGAGGTCCCGGCCAGAATTTTTTTGCCAAAGCCATGACCCTTTCATCCGTTTGGGCATAAGTTGCTAAAAAGTCCGTTTCGGCAATGTGGGAAATCAGCGGGTCAAAAAAAGGGCGTTGTTTAGCCTCAAAAATTGAGGCAACCGCCTGTGCGTCATAAACATTGGCTCCGAGGCCGTAAACCGTTTCCGTCGGCATGGCGACAAGGCCGCCGTTTTTTATCGTTTCAGCCGCTTTGTTCAGATTTTCGGGGGTCGGTTGGTAAATGTTACTCATCAATTATCTTCAAAATGTAAGTCAATGCCAAATTTAGTTCTCTTTCCTGATATTCTTCTAGCACTTCGGCATCTTCTTTGTCAATAATTTGATAAGATTTTGAAAGTTGGTTATAGCCAAGGTAGTCAAATTCATCACAGCCTAAAAGCAAGATGTTCGGGTTGCAGTTATGCGACATGTTTTCTCGGAAAATGTCGGAAAGGTATTGATTTTGAGGAGAAATTCCGTAAATGTGAGAGCCATTGCAGGAGGCGGCGTTAAAAGTATGAAGAATTTCCAAAAAGCTGTCCGGAATGGTCGGAAAACGATTGGAAAGCAGCTGTTTTTGACAAAGGATGATGTCTTTGGGTTTAACCGGAGAACCGAGTTCTATGAGTTGTTGTTTGGTCATTATATCAAGTAAGTTGTTCATAGTTTATCTCTGGAATTTAAGAGTTTTTGGATTAAAGAAGCTGAGATTTGGGTTTGTCTTGCGATTTTTTTTATCTTTTGCTGTTTTTGTTTTTCAGATGAGGTTTGAGCAAGATATTCTTCCCGATAAGACATGATTTCCTGAAGAGTTTCGTAATTGATGTTTGTGGCTTCTGTTGATGGGGAACTGAAGCCGATGTGTTCCCATTCGTCTTCCGGTTCATCGATATTTTTTCTTCTTAAGGTGCGAGGATCCTGAGTATAGTCGTAATATATCTGGTCTTGAGGATCCAAGCCGCCAAAAAATACGGTATCTTCCCGTTTTAGATAAATGCGGGCGGAATAAGCTTCGCGATTGCTAAAAGGAGACGTCTCGTCCAAACCGTGAAAAATGTCGCGGTGATAAGGGACATCAACAACAAGGCAGAGGTTTTGAAAGTAGTTTACTTGTGCCAGGTTTGGCTGTTCGCTGCTGTCTTGAACGGCGATTTTGTGGTGGACGGAGAATTGCGGTCCGGTAATTATTTTTCCGTTTTGGTCGGTGGCAATCAATAAGTTGTCAAGGTTGTGTTCTTGCAAAAACTGTTTGTGTTGTTCGCTGATTTTTTGAGATGTGTCGATTCTGGAGACCTTTAGCCCATGTTTTTTCAGTGCGGTAATGATTTCAGGGGTGTAGTTCTCATTCAAAGGTTTGATGTTGGCGGTAATTCCCTTGGTTTCCATGGATTGAATCAGTGCTTTAACATAGCGTTCATCGACATTATGCCGTTTTAGATACTCAATAAACGAGCGTTTGTTTTTACGGATGAAATCTTTTACAAAACGTTGTCTGGCTCCGAGAAAAAGTGTGGCGTTTCCTTTGTTTTGAGCACGATTTTTTTTCTTGTTGAAAGCTTCAAACAGGACATCGGAGAAGTCGTAGGCGTTCATATAAAAAAGAGTTTCCGGCGGTATTTTCATCCGTTGTAGTTGTGTAATGACTCTTTCTTCAATTAAGCGAAAGCTTTTGGCGTGTCGGAACAGTTTCCACACCGGAGATTTTCGAATCAAGCGATAGTCTTCGCGAGGAAATTCCTCGTTGTTTTTTAAGGCTTGAGTGTATTGAGGAGAAAGTTGATCTGTTCTCGGTTTGTTAACAGTGCCATAGTAGTCAACTCGGATAATGTGTTTTTCCTGACGGTGAAGCGGGTAGTGCATTTTGTGTACCCAGGTCATGCCGCAGTATTCCAAAGCGTCAATCAGTTTGTTTTTGTCGCTTTCTCTTTTGTCGAATTTATTTTTGAGGTCAACGGTTTTATCTCCAAAGTGATAGCGGTCAAACAACTTGAGCAGAATACGTTCTTTCCATATATAGTCTAAACGTTGAAACTGCTGTATAAACTCGTGAGGATCCGTAATGGAAAGAATTTTGTTTTCCGCCTCAAGTTCCTGCTCTTCGGGAGTTTTTTCATACTCAATGTTGTTTTCCGGTTCGGGGAGATTATTTTCTTCGTGGAGGGCGTCAAGGATTTTTCTTAGGGCGATGACTTCTTCGTCAGTTTCGTCCAGTATTTTAAGATATGTCTTTTTATTGTTTCTTCTTGAAGCCATCAAAAATCCTTTGAGGTCTTTCTTAAATTTTGTCTAAAATAGCATATTTGTTTTTTTATGTCCATAGCAAATTAGGATTTTGTTATTTATTTTTGGATATAATCATGTGTCATGAGATTTATTGACTATTTTTAAGGGAGCTGCAGATGTTGGAAATTATCTTTAATGGTAAAAATATCGGCAAAAATGCTGTTCGAATTCTGGGACTCGCGGAGAATTTTAAAATAAAGCGGGAAAATCTGAAAAATTTTTTTGATAAAGATGAGTTTGATGTTCTTGCGGCAGCAATGAAAAGAAGTGATTTTAACGGAAAATCCGGTGATTTTTTGGAACTGGAAAGTTGTCGTTCCAGAATATTGTTAATGGGATTGGGAAAAAACGTATCGACGTTGTCTTTAAGAGAATGTGGAAAAAAACTGGCCAAGAAATTGTTCCGTAATACGGAAGCCGTGATTTTAGTTTCTGAAGTAAAAGGGTGCAAACTGAGTGAAAGTGAAATTGCCCGTCATTTGGCTTTCGGATTGGAATTGGGGGTATATAGTTTTGACAAGTATTTTACTAAAAAGAAGGCAGAGGAATATTCTTCTTTGGAAAAAGTCAGTTTTGTATCCGAAAAGATTATTGAGTCAGGAGATTTTGCCGATTATGCCGCTTTGGCAAATGCCGTCCGTTATGCCAAAGATTTGGGAAACGAACCTTCCAATTATTTGACGCCGGAAGCTTTTGCTGCGGATTTGAAGCGTTTGGAATATTTAGGGCTGGAAGTGGAAGTCTTGGATAAAAAAGCAATGGAGGAAGAAGAGTTCAAATTAGCTCTTGCCGTTGCCAAAGGTTCGTCCAATCCGCCTTATACCGTTATTCTTAAATGGATTGGAAATAAGGAAAAAGATAAGTTCGACATTGCATTGGTTGGTAAGGGGATTACTTATGACAGCGGGGGAATTTCCCTGAAAACAGATGCACAGCAATTGAATATGAAATTTGATATGTGCGGAGCGGCAGCGGTGGCCGGGGCCATGAAAGCGATTGCTTTGCAAAAACAGCCGGTGAATGCGGTGGCTGTTTTGTGTTTGGTTGAGAATATGCCTAACGGAAATGCTTACAAACCGGATGACGTGTTTGCCTCCATGTCCGGGCAAACGGTTGAAATTGTCGATACGGACGGAGAAGGGCGTTTGGTGTTGGCGGACAGTCTCTGGTTTGTTCAAAAGAAATTTGACGTCGAACGGATTATTGATATGGCGACGCTGACCGGAACAGTTGCGGCGGCTTTGGCAGGGCAGTTTGCCGGATTGTTTTGCGATGACGAAAAGATGAGCCGGGAATTGATTGAAACGGGGAAACGTTGCGGTGAACAGTTATGGCCTTTGCCGATGACGGAAGAATTTGACGAGTGGCTTAATTCTCGTGTTGCGGATATGAAAAATGTCGGAAAACGAGTAGGAGACAGTAGTCAGGCGGCTTGTTTTTTGAGACGTTTTGTGAAAAAAGGGGCCAAATGGGCTCATATTGATATTGCCGAGTGTGAACTTGACAAAGACTTTATGGCAACGGGTTTTGGTGTTTGTTTGTTAAATGCTTATATGAGAGGATTGAATTAAATGGTAAAAGATGCAAGATTACGCCAATTTGCGGAAAATGTTTTGAAAAATTCCCTTAAATTAAAGAAAGGCGAAAAGATTTATATTGAAGCTTTTGGAGATTCTACAAAAGAGCTTTTGGGAGAGTTTATTGCCGTTGCAGCCAAACTCGGCGGAGTGCCTTTTTATTTTCATAATGACAATTTGTTTGTGAAAAAACTGATTGAAAATTCAGATGCCAAGCAAATGGAGACTTTTGCCGAATTTCATGCCAATTTGATGCGACAGGCTGATTGTTATATCGGCTTGAGGGGATTTGACGATGTTTTTGCTCTTGCGGATGTTCCTGATAAGAAAATGGCTCTTTATCAGGAATATATTCAAAATGAGATACATCGTAAAATCAGAGTGCCGCATACCCGTTGGTGCGTGATGCGTTATCCGAACCAGTCTATGGCCGTAATGTCGAGAATGTCTTTGCAGGCATTTGAGGATTTTTATTTCGGAGCGTGCTTGTTGGATTATTCCAAAATGAAAAAGGCGATGCAGCCTTTGAAAAAATTGATGGATAAGACTAAAAATGTGAGGATTAAGGCACCGGGAACAGACTTGAGTTTTTCAATTGAGGGGATTAAGTCGGTTATGTGCTTTGGCGAAGTTAATATTCCGGATGGTGAGGTTTATACCGCTCCGGTTAAAAATTCCATTAACGGTGTTATTCAGTTTAATACGGACACGGTTTATGACGGAGAATATTTCTCCAATATTCGTTTGGAGTTTAAAGACGGTAAAATTGTTAAAGGAACGTCGGCCGCTAATAACAACAAGTTTCAAAAAATGCTGAATTTTGATGCAGGAAGCAGGTATATGGGCGAATTTGCCCTCGGGGTAAATCCGTTTGTAACCAAGCCGATTATGGATATTCTGTTTGATGAGAAAATCTGTGGTTCCTTGCATATGGCTATCGGCAATTCTTATGAAGACGAGACCAATAACGGCAACGTATCGGCCATTCATTGGGATTTGGTTTTAATACAGCGTCCGGAATGGGGCGGGGGAGAAATCTGGTTTGATGATGTTCTTATTCGCAAAGACGGAAAGTTTGTTTTGAAAGAATTGCAAGGATTAAATCCAGAAAATTTAAAATGAAAAAGAGGGGTTAATCCCCTCTTTGGTTGTTAATAATCAGTTTGAATTTGGAAATTCTGTTGATGAACAGTCCGTTTTCTTCATTTTCATAAAGACGCCATAGTTCTTTGTTTTTGAGGAACGTATCTCCCGGTTTCATGAATTCCCAGTTCAATTCATTGGTATTGATCGGGGAGTAGGAGAATATGTCCTTGGTAAACATTGGGAAGAATGACGCGGAAAATTTAGCTCCTTCCGGCATTTGGATATACCAGGCGGGAAACAAATAGTCATTGGTTTTGCCGATTTTGTATATCTTGACGGCGTAAATCTCGACATCTCCGTAACCCTGGGTTTGTGCGTATCCGTAAACATCTGCTTCCGTTGGGAAAATGTTTATTTCTTTAATGAGCAGTTCCAAACAGTCGTCAGCCACGAGTTGGAAATAGTGTCCTCTCCAAACAAAATATGAGTTTACGGAGAGTTCTGTGAAACTTGTTATCGGGGAGAAGTTATTATCATTGAAGGCTTTGAGTGGCTGCAGCTTTCCTTTTTGGGGGATGAGCAGCCAGCATAAACTGTCGCCTTCGTCGTTATGTGCTACTCCGAATTTTATCTTTCCATATAGTTTTTTTTGAGCAAAAACCATGAAGGCTTCAATAAGAGACGGAACGCTACATTCGTTTCCGACCGGAATCAAGTACTCTTGTTGTGGTAACGGTTTCATAATTATAAGAATTTAGTTTAACATATACGTAGCAATATTTTTAAGATTTTGTCCAAAATATTATCATATCCTTTTTATAAATCAATAAAAAAAGCACTCTGCTTTTCAACAGAGTGCTTTGTTTTTGCGTGTCAGAACAGATTATTCAGCTGTTTTGAATTCAGCCATATGTTCTAACAGGGAACGTTTGTCTTTAACGTTTTCCTGAGCCTTGTTCAACAAGGTTTCATAGCGTTCAGGGTTTGCTTTGTTAACAACCTGGAAACGTGTTTCGTTAGCCATATAATCAGCCAACGGTTTGGAAGGTGCTTTTGAGTCAAGCATCAATGGAGCTTTACCTTCCGCAATGTTTTCAGGGTTGTAACGATACAACGGCCAAGAACCGGATTCAACAGCATCTTTTTGGTGGCTCAAACCGTCGGCAAGGTTGAAACCTTGAGCGATACAGTGTGAGTAAGCGATGATGATTGACGGTCCGTTATAAGCTTCAGCTTCGTTCATGGCTTTGATTACCTGAGCGTCATTGGCACCGAAAGCAACCTGAGCAACATAAACATTGCCGTAAGACATTGCAATCATACCCAAGTCTTTCTTAGGCAGTGCTTTACCGGCTGTAGCAAATTTAGCGGAAGCACCCATCGGGGTAGCTTTGGACTGTTGACCGCCGGTATTGGAGTAAACACCTGTATCCATAACAAGAATATTGATGTTCTTACCGGAAGCAATGGCGTGATCCAAACCGCCGAAGCCAATATCATAAGCCCAACCGTCACCGCCGAGAATCCATACAGATTTCTTAATCAGGTAGTCAGCCAGCTTGTCGAGATGTTTGGCTTCAGGAGTATTGATGGAAGCCAGTTTATCACG
Source organism: Alphaproteobacteria bacterium (assembly GCA_048463395.1). Lineage (GTDB taxonomy): Bacteria > Pseudomonadota > Alphaproteobacteria > RF32 > CAG-239 > JAGAJR01. Next base: position 69,717 of record DBFWPL010000025.1, read on the forward strand.
CAAAGCTTTTACATTGGCACGCTGATTATCAACTTCAATATCTGTAGCTTGCGGGTTAGAGAGAATTTTTTCGACCAAATCGGCACCGATTTTATCTTTCAAGCCATCCATAAGGGTTTTGGCGAAGTTGGTTTGCTGATCGATAGAGAATCTCATACCCAAACCGAATTCGGCGTTGTCTTCAAACAGAGAGTTAGCCCAAGCCGGACCATGACCTTTTTCGTCTTTCGCATAAGGAGTGGTCGGCAGGTTGCCGGAGTAAATTGAAGAACAGCCTGTTGCGTTGGCAACAACCATACGATCACCAAACAACTGTGTCAGCAATTTAACGTAAGGTGTTTCACCGCAGCCGGCACAAGCACCGGAGAATTCGAACAACGGCTGAATCAGCTGAGTTGTTTTAGGAAGAGTTTTGGAAACTTCGGTACGTTTAACGTAAGGAAGAGTTTCAAAGAACTTCCAGTTAGCTTTTTCAGCATCAAGATGGTTTTCGATGTGATCCATGTTGATGGCCTTTTTAGCCGGATCAGCTTTGTTTTTAGCCGGGCAGGCAGATGTACAAATGCCGCAGCCGGTACAATCTTCCGGAGAAATTTGGAGAATGAATTTCTTGCCGGCAAATTCTTTGCCTTTGTAATCGGCAGATTTCAAAGTGGCCGGAGCGTTTTTCAATTCTTCTTCAGAAGCAATCTTCATACGGATAACGCCGTGAGGGCATACCAGAGAACATTTGCCGCATTGGATACATGTTTCAGGATCCCAAACCGGAATTTCGGTTGCGATACAGCGTTTTTCATACTGGGTTGTGCCTGTCGGCCAAGTACCGTCAACAACCGGAGCAAAAGCAGATACAGGGAGTTCGTTACCACGGTCGGCAATGATTTCACCCGTAAGCTTTTTAACAAATTCCGGAGCGTCGGCAGGAACCGGCAGAGAGCGATGGAATTTGGAAGTTACGCTTGAAGGATATTTAACTTCATGCAAGTGTTCCAAAGAGGCGTCAACGGCAACAAAGTTCTTTTGAACAATGGCGTCGCCTTTCTTGCTGTAAGTTTTTTTAATTGCATTTTTAATTTGTGCAATAGCTTCATCTTTCGGCAGGATGTTGGAAATTGCAAAGAAGCATGTTTGCATAACGGTGTTAATGCGTTGACCCATACCTGTTTCACGGGCAACTTCAACAGCGTTAATGGTGTAGAATTTCAGTTTTTTGGAAATGATTTCTTCCTGAACTTCAATCGGGAGATGATCCCAAACTTCTTCAGCTTTGTAAGGAGCGTTCAATAAGAATGTTGCCCCCGGTTTAGCAATTTTCAAAATGTCAACCTTAGACATGAACGGGAACTGGTGGCAGGCAACAAAGTCTGCTTTGTTTACCAGATAAGCTGCTTTAATCGGGTTATCGGAGAAACGCAGGTGAGAAGTGGTCATGGAACCGGATTTGCGAGAGTCGTAAACAAAGTAGCCCTGACCGTATTTACCGGCGTCTTCAGCAATAATCTTAATGGAGTTTTTGTTAGCACCAACGGTACCGTCAGCACCCAAACCGTAGAATACGGCACGAACCACGTCTTTAGGTTCGGTGTCAATAGAATCGTCAAACGGCAAGGATGTTTTGTTAACATCATCGTTGATACCTACGGAGAAACCGTTAATCGGTTTAGCGGCGGCACCATTGTCATAAACGGCTTTAACCATACCCGGAGTGAATTCTTTTGAAGACAAACCGTAACGTCCGCCGTAAATGCGTGGCATAGATGCGATTTCGCCTTTAGCGAAAGCCTGTGTCAAGGTAGCGACAACATCTAAGTACAAAGGTTCACCCGTTGAGCCAGATTCTTTGGTTCTGTCGAGAACAGAAACGACTTTGGCTGTTTTCGGCAAAGCTTTTAAGAATGATTTTTCAGGGAACGGACGATACAGACGAACTTTTACCAAGCCGACTTTGTAGCCGTTGTTGTTGAGGTAATTGATGGTTTCTTCAACGGTTTCGGCACCGGAACCCATAATAACGATAACCTGTTCAGCGTCAGGAGCACCGGCATAATCAACAACATTGTACTGACGACCGCTGATTTTGGCGAATTTGTTCATTTCTTCCTGAACGATGCCTTCAACTTTGGCATAGAACGGGTTAGAAGCTTCACGACCCTGGAAGAATACGTCAGGGTTTTGAGCGGTACCGCGGATAACCGGAGCTTCCGGACGCAAAGCGTTTTTAGCGTTGAATGTATAGTCAACACCTTCCAACATGGCTCTCAAATCGTCATCAGACAGCAATTTGATTTTTTTGATTTCATGAGATGTACGGAAACCGTCAAAGAAGTGCATGAACGGAACGCGGCTTCTCAAGGTAGAAGTCTGGGCGATAGCCGCAAAGTCATGAGCTTCCTGAACAGAGTTTGAGCAAAGCATTGCAAAACCGGTCTGGCGGCAGGACATAACGTCAGTGTGGTCTCCGAAAATAGACAACGCATGGTAAGCCAAAGAACGGGCTGCAACGTGCATTACAAACGGAGACAGTTCGCCGGCGATTTTATACATATTAGGAATCATCAACAACAAACCTTGAGATGCGGTGAAGGTTGTTGTCAAAGCACCGGCCTGTACAGAACCGTGGCAGGCACCGGCAGCACCGGCTTCGGACTGCATTTCCTGAACTTCAGGAACAACACCCCAAAGGTTCTTTTGTTTGGCGGCAGACCACGCATCGGCCCATTCACCCATCGGAGAAGACGGGGTAATCGGGTAAATGACGCAGACTTCGTTCATGCGGTGAGCAACAGAAGCGGCTGCTTCGTTACCGTCCATCATTTTCATCTTTACATCTGACATTTACATATCCTTGTTAAAGTTAATAAAAAAAGCCTCAGATTAGACTGTTTTATGCCTGATCTGCCGGCTTTCGGTTTTTAAATAGAATCTTTCTGGCCGTTTTATAGCATGTTCTTTTTTTAAAGACCAGCGAAAAATCATTTCAATTAACCGTTAAACCGAATCATTTGAAGACGTGTCGGTATGTTCCTTGGGTGTTCTTTTGTGTTTGTTTCGGAATAGTGGTGTTTCTGCATAAATGAGTACTCTGGTGAAGCTAAAACGAATGGTGTCGGTTCTTAATTGAATCCTTATCATTTTTTGAACAGATTTCAGAGAAAAGTGTTTTTTACTGTGTAAATTTGGCGGTTTAAAGTTGTCGGGCAGGGGATTTTTGTTATATTGAAAATGATGTATTTTTTATAAAAGGAGAGAATTATGAAAAAATTGTTATCTTTATTCGTTGCTGCCGGTGTTTTAAGTGCCGCTAACGTTATGGCCGCCGATATTGATTTGGTTTCTGCTGCTCAAAAAGCTCAGAATGCTATTGATACAAATGCTAAAAAAGTTGAAGACGCTAAATCTGACGCAACAAAGAAATGGGAAGCTAAAAAGGCTGAACAGGAAAAGGCAAAAGCAGAGAAAAAAGCTGCTCGGGATGCTAAAAGAGCCGAACAGAAAAAAGCTTTGGAAGAAACCAAAGACAGTTTGAATAATTTGAAAAACACTTTGGCTAAATAATCAAATAAAGGATTAGGAAAATGAAACTTATCTATGGATATGCCGTTCTTGCAGCTATAGTTGTTTCCGGTTGCAGTGATCTTTCTACGCTGATGTCAAGCGGTGATAAAACGCCGGCAACAACGCAAGGACGTCTTAATTCCTGTATGTTGACTGAAGCTAATGATCGTTTGGCTGCCGGAACATTGTTTGTTTCAGGTGTCCGTGAAACAGCCAGAGATATTGCTTCAACTTGTGTGAAAAAATTGGCTTTGGAATCTGCCGGTTTGGATACTCAGGCGGTTACGAATGCAACCAATATCCTTAACTCGTTGAAGGCCGCTCAATAACATAGGTTTGGTTCGAAAAAATCCCTCTTAATCCAGAGGGATTTTTTGTTATTGTCTGTCTGCAGGAGTGTAATAATGAATTTGATACAATGTAAAAATTATGTTCGAGAATTTTTAAACAAAAATTATCAGGGAAAAGGGGTAAAAGAGCAACTTGGTTTGTTTAAAACTTATAATTTTGTGAAGGCGGGGATACAAGAAGGTGTTCACGAAGATAGTACAACTTTGGCAAAAGCCGTTTATTTTATAATATGGCATAATCATAAAGATAATGAATATAGTTTGCCCTTGTTAACAGATTGGCAGAAAATGGAGGAAGTTTATGGTGGTGAAAGCATAAATACGTTTAATAGCCTTTTTCAAGAATCTTTAAACGGGGCAAAATTATATATTTCAGAACAAGAAGATTCAGAGTTTTATGAAAAAGCAAAAGAGTTTCAGACGCTATATTTAACAATAGGAAATTTTATGCTTTTGCCGAAAGGAAAAGTAGATGGACGGACCTTAAATACTAAAAAAGGTTCTTATAATTTTAAATATAAGGATTATTGTGATTTGTTTTTATTTGATTTATTTGAGACATCAGTTTTGGATGAATTTAAAGAAGCAAATAAAGAATACTTTACCGAATTGTCAAAAACAGAATTTTTTAAGAGGAATTTCTTGAATGACTATTGTAAAAATAATCGAGTATCGATTATTTTTGAACATGATTACGATGGCGGAAGATATTATCCTTTGTATTGGTGGAAATATAAAAACCCGAAAGAGCATAGTGAAGAATATAGAAAATTTGCCCTTAATTATATTGAGGAAGCAAGCAGAATAATTAAGCACAGGGCAGAAATTATGACAGATATATTATATTTCCGAATTAATAATCAATAAGTTTATCTATATTGGTATTTATTTGGGGCCATTTTTCGTGGCTTCGCATCCGTTACCACTTTCAATAACAAAAAAAGCCGTCCTAAAGGAGGCTTTTTTGTTATTGGAGCGGGCAATGGGATTCGAACCCACGACTTCAACCTTGGGAAGGTCGCACTCTACCGCTGAGTTATACCCGCAATGTTT
>DBFWPL010000026.1:0-2958 GCA_048463395.1 Alphaproteobacteria bacterium
GAAGGAGGTTGTTTCGGCAATGCCGAAGCTCCGGATGATGACCATTGCAATCCCGCCCACGTTTGGAACTTCTCTTTTCTGGTTTACCCATAATCAGCCGCATAGCGGATGACTACGGGTAAACCAGAAAAGAGAACAGTCATTCAAATAAAGGGGAGGGTGGGAAAGAATACTGCGTGAACGCAAAAACGCTCTCGGATATATAGCAAAAAAAAGCGGCACAAGGCCGCTTCAATTATTTGCTTGCTTTTTTCTTTTTAGAGACAGCCTTCTGTTTAGGCTGATCCGGTTTTTCTTCTTCTTTTTCCGGAGCCGGATAAAACTTGGTGGCTACCATCACAATGCGGTTACGCTTCTCTCCACTTTTAGAATCCGTCCATTCTTCCGGCTTAAAGTAGCCTTCAACGGTTATCAGCTCACCTTTTTTCAATACATCGAAGGAATCCAGTGCTTCATTCTTTCTCCAGGCTTCAATCCCCATGAAAGCGGAAACATAAGAGGTTTCTTCACCTGTCTTGTCTGCACGGCTGACCGCGATAGAAAAGCGTGCTACGCTTGCTGTTTCAAAACTACGGATTTCTGCATCCTTACCGATAAAACCTGTTACTGCGAATGAATTTTCAATCTTTTTCATATCTCTGATTTTTTAGAAGTTAATTAATCAATTTTACAGTGCAATAACTGATTGTTGGCTTTGGGGGACACCATGAAAAAAGATATAAATACGCTTTTTATGCTAGCCGGAAAAAGGAAGATTTGTAACTTTTTTATTGGTGAAGATGGCAGCAAATAATTCGGGTTAAATACGCTTTTTGTGCAGGGCAAAAAAAGGAAGATTTCAGCCGAATAACAACGTGGTGTTTGTGAATCGCCCCCTTATCCCCGTAACCGGGGTTAGCAACAATCTATATTTGCAACGGAAAATGATTTGACTTCACTAAAAAATGATATGAAAAAGACAAAACTTGAAAATCAGCAATAGGTTTGGAAAGGATGCAAAAAAACAACCGGTCAGACAGAAAGCATGGCACATTCCGAAAATATGGTCTGCCGCCTATCGACACACCGGAAGAAACCTCTGCAATTCCTTTTAAAAAAATGAAGCCGAAGAATGAAGCATACAATATTCCACGTATCGGAAGAAGTGGCTCCTCGATAAAACAAAAACCTACTACGGAAGAACAGACTTACGGATTCTGTGGGGAGAACATAACCATACAGGCACACAGCCACTACAACTGTTTCCGGAAAAAGAAGATTATACTACCGGAAAAACAGAAAGGCATCCACTCGGAGAAAAGCAAACGATTGAAGCGGACTGCCAATCTGGTGGCGAAATATCCGACTACCTATCTACAGCCCTAAAAGGCTGGGGCATATGGGTAAGCAACAGACTGCCGGGCAAATAAAAGGAGAGTGGCATAGCCGCCGGAAAGAAGTTGTTTCGGCGTGGCCGAAACTCCGAAAGCAGACCGGATATGCCTCTCTCCTTTGCCTTCCCCATTTCTGGATTTCACACAATCACATTAAGTAAAATTCATCTATCACTGCTTTTCATATTTATTGTGTCTCTCTCTTTTGCACCGGAAATATTAGCACTTACAGCAACCAGACGGTATGACATCGCCACGTTTGATCATACCGCTGGAGAACAGTGATATACAATCTGAATCAAAACAGATTGTGTATCACCAATTTCTTTTTTTGTGCCTTGTTAAACGTATAAGAAGTTCCTCCGGCAGATTTTCCATCCCAATAAGCAATCAGCCTACAGGCGTGTGAAATCATGTAATCATTACGGTGGGCATAGCATTGAGCATAATAATATTCGGATAGAACTACCACCTTGTCGGCTTGGCGCAAAATATCAGCATACCTCTGTTTGTCCTCTTTGTTGAAATACACATCTTGCCCGACATAAGGAACAACCGCCACCAAAACCATATCGGGATATTGTTTCCTTTGTTCAAGTATGGTATGAGCAGCCATCATGTCAAATCCAACCGCACAACCAATATAGAAAAAACGGATTCCATTCTCATAGCAGAAACGTACCTCTTCATTCAACGATACGGACAAAGCATATTTATTTGTTCGTATCGTTCTATGACCGGTAAAAGCAACGGACATCATTTTCATCCATTTATCACGTGCCTTTCTACATATATCCAACGAACCTGCCGAAGTTTCATACACCATTCCATTCACCTCATAACGATAAGTGAACCAAGTAGTATCTCCAAAGATACCCTTCTGCTTCTCTATATAACTCTCTTTTTCTTTCATCTTATAACATACGGACAACTGTTTTACCTAAAAAGAAACCTCCCAAAACCTCACCTCCTATTTTTTCCAACTGACATGCGAAACGAGCATACGAAAACCCTTTCGTTAAAATATCGTCAAATACCAAGATTTTCTTACCCCGAAAAAAGTCCTTGTCAAATTCTATCACTTGTACTTTTTGAAGCGACTTGCTATCAAATTTCTCATGAATAGCCAAACGATCTCCACTGACACGTATATGTTCATACGCATTGATAGCACCTGAAAACTTACACACAGCCGAAGCAAACCCCTTATAACGAAGTTCATTCTTATCAGCGGAAGAAGCCGGGACACAAGCAAAAACAATATTCTTAACATCATCACCAAAAACTTGATGTAACTTATTCGCTATCATCCAAGCTACATTCAAATAAGATTTTCCATCCTTAAAACTCCATATCATCTTACGAATTTGCCATTCTCTTTCCGTTGCCTGCCGATATTGCATAGGAAGATATTCAAAAAAAGAAAACATCATCTTATGTCATTGTCTGTCTAAACTAGGATATTTACTCTGATGTGCCATAGTCTTTTATCTATTAAAATTAAACTTATGCTTCAGCTAGATTTAAAGACCTTTTTTTAAAACCCCTTTCTGGGATGGCCTTTTCTTTCTGCCGACTTTTTTTT
>DBFWPL010000027.1:0-8716 GCA_048463395.1 Alphaproteobacteria bacterium
TACGGCAGAAACTGTCTGAAAGATTGTTACCAGCCACAATGTGCCGCCGGCGGCTATGTTGACGCTTGTCCGACAGGACAAAGCGGTACGGCGGTTACTTACTACGGCAGAAACTGCTACCAAGGGTGTGCCGCCGATGAAGTAGAAATTACCTGTAAATTCGGTTCAATTTTGTATCAAGACTTAAAGTGTTATTCCAAGACCTCTAAGACACCTATCGGCGTGGTCATCGACAACCTCGGCAAACGTGCTCTCGCTCTGGATGAGGTTAATGTCGCCGAAGGAAATCCGGCAACATTAGATACTTTTATTAACAAAGTTGGATATGCCAAATATTATAATAAAGCCGGTGTTTCCGGATGGGATTACGCTACGGCAAGTGATTTAGACATTATGAAAGAGAATGTTGACACTCTGAATACGGTTTTAGCTTCTATTTCCGGGGCAAAACAACTTAATACCACGTGCGATGGATATATTGGTGAACAAGATACAATCAGTACCGGAGAGAGAGTAAACCGTTGCATGAGAGAACTGTCTTTCAATAACTTGTGTCTCGTAGCGGTAAATCCTACCGCTGACCTGAGTACACATGATTACAAAATCCGTCTCGTACTCTTCTATGGTGATTGCGGATCTTATGAAGCCAGTATCCCGGCAAACCAGAAGTGTACATCTGTCATCTACAACGGTAATACCTGTTACAAAGATTGTCGGGATTATACCTGTTCTGACGGTGGATATCAGTCTTCTTCATCCTATAAATGCGGGACATCTCAACTTCTTAAGACTGTTTCTTACATGGGACTTACTTGCTACAAATGTGAGACTGTAAGTACTCCTGAGTTGGCACAAGATTGTTATACCGCCGGTTCTCAATATTTTGACTCCGTAAGTGATGCAGGTTGTAACTGTCCGTATGGCGTAAAAGCTGAAATTATAACGACTTCCAGCGGTAAAAAGTCTTGTTTACGTTGCGGAACCTATGCTGAATGTAATACTAACGGCGGTACACAATGCCTAAGATGTGCTAATGAAATGCTTGATAAGTCTTGCAGCGGAGGTGCTCGAGGTACGGTCTGTGCCTGCGGCGGTACTCACACCGATACTGGGGTTACAGCCGCCCACTTCTGCACAGGAAGCGGTGTCTTAGAAAACAACCTTATGTAATATACGAAAGGAGAAACACCTAAAAAGGCTTACCCTAAAGGTAAGCCTTTTTATTTATGCTTTACAATCCGTTTATTATGAAAATGTCTATTATTTTCCTTCCGGTTTCGGGCGTTTGAAAAAGTGCATAAACACCACCGGTTTTATTCCCGTTTCATTATAAATCCGTTTTCTGATTTTGCCGCGGATATAATCCGTAATTGCCGGAACTTTGTAATTCAGTTTTTCCACGTGTTCCTGTATATCTTTCATCACATCCGTTTTGATTTCTTCCGCCAACTCTAAAAACGCCGGTTCTTCCAAAATATCAATGGAAGAAATCTGCAAGTCTTCCAATTTCCAATTCTCATCAAATACGGCACTGATAAACAAACTGCAATTATACATCAGGCGGCGGCGGTTCTTTATCAATTGTGAATTCAGGGACGTGATTTGTTTGCGGTCAACCCCCAGAATATCTGTCGGAACTTCTTCCAAACAACTGATATGCCCGTTTTCCAGTAGCATAACATCGCCGTTTTTAGCGGTTGCCACCTGTTTAATTCCGCAAGCCAGAGCAAAGCGTTGGTGTTCTCTGATAAATTTCTTATCTCCGTGGACCGGCAAAACAACCTCCGGACGGAGTAACTCATACATCCGTTTTAATTCTTCCTTGGTGGCGTGTCCCGACGTATGCACCAGATAATCTTCTTCGGTAATGACCTCAACACCCTGAGCAATCAGTTTCTCCTGCATACGTTCAATTTTATCCTCGTTCCCCGGAATAATCTTGGAAGAAAAGATGATTGCATCGCCTTTTGCCAATTTAATATCTTTATTTTCGCCATTGACGATATTCGTCAGGGCACTGCGGTAGTTTCCCTGTGAACCGGTGCAGATGTAAAGCACTTTATCAGACGGAATCTCTTTAGCTTCCTGAATATCCAAAACATTCGGCAAATCCTTAAAATATCCGCATTCTTTGGCAATCCGCATATTTTGAAGCAATGTTCTGCCGACCAAAACCGGCGTTCGCTGAGCTTCAACCGTCGCTAATATCAAACTCTCCAATCTCATTAAATTTGAGGCAAAGCAAGTGGCTATCAATCCGTTTTCAAAAGTCGGGATGAGTTTCATCAGGCTTTGGCGGACATCATTTTCACTCGGAAGTTTCTCGTCAACCAAAACATTGGTTGAATCGCAGACAAACATTGCCACTCCGTCTTCAGCCACTTTTTCCAGAGCATGATAATCCGTTTGTATCAACGGCAGTCGGCTGTCGTCGAACCGCCAGTCAGTCGCATGCACCACATTGCCGAAACGGGTGCGGATAACCAAAGCACTCGTCTCCGGAACGGAATGAACAATCGAGACATATTCCACTTCAAAGTTCGGCAAATGCACAACTTTGTTTTCAGTTACCGAATGCAGAGGAACAACACCGTCCAGATGATATTCCTTCAATCTTTCCGTAATCAGCCCCAGAGTAAAATCCGTCGCATAGACAGGACATTCTAATTCCGGCCATACCTGAGCAATCGCTCCGAAGTGGTCCTCATGAGCATGAGTGATAAAAAGAGCTTCAATATCATCTTTGTAATTTTTGAGAAAAGAGACATCGGCAAACCCCAAATCCATCCCCGGATAATCATCATTTAAGAAACCATAACCGGCATCCACAACGATTAATTTGCCGTCCACAGCATAAACATAAAGGTTCATACCTATTTCGTCTGCTCCGCCCAACGGCAGAAAATATATTCCGTTTCTGTTAAAATCACTCATTTTCTTTTCCTACATAAAACACATCTCCGGCATAAATTTTTTCCATACCGGCCGGAGTTTGCAATAACAAAGCGGCATTGTCGTCAACGCCTAAAAAAATTCCTTCTTTATCTTCCTTATCCGTATGAACGGAAATTTTTCCGCCCAGATTTTTCGCATATTTCAGCCATTCATTCCGAACAGGAGTAAAACCTTGTTCCCGCCACAGGTTGACATTTTTATCAAAACAAGACACATATCTTCTCAAAAAAGCCGTTCTTTCCGTTTCTATTCCGGAGGTTCTCAGGCTGATTGTCTTATAAGCGGCGTTTAAGTCATTCGGAGACTCTTTAATATTCACACCGACACCGATTATCAAGTAATTTCCCTCGCCTTTTTCCAGCAGAATGCCTGAAACTTTGCAATCGTTCACTAAAACGTCATTCGGCCATTTTAATTTGACATTCGTTTGAGGAGAATAGTCTTTTATTGTTTCCAAAAGGCTCAGACCGGTTATAAAGTTTATGGCTCCCCAATCCCTCAATTCCGTCTCCATTGCCAAAGACATAAACAGGTTGCCGTCCAGCCCTACCCAGTTTCGGCCTCTTCTGCCCCGACCGCCCGTTTGTCGCCGTGCGGTTACTATATACTTTTTATATTCGGGATTCAAGCTGAGTTTTTTTGCCTCGTCATTGGTGCTTCCGACCTCTTCATAATCCAACCACTTCCAATCGTTAATCTTTTCCATTCTCATCCTCAAAATACGGTAACCAATATTCTTTCAACGTCTGACATCAGATATTTCGGATTCAAAATAGATATGAGCACCAAGACAATGTTAATCAGCAGGCAAATATATATTCCCTTGTCAGCCCGGTCAAAACTACCGGTTCTGACATCAAAATACATTACCTTAATAACCTTCAGGTATGCCGTTGCCAACATCAGCAATGCCAACGAAATTAAAAGAACCCACCAGTAATTTTCCATAATAACCAGGTTGTTCATAACAGAGAGTTTTCCCAAAAAACCCAACAGCGGCGGCGTTCCTATCAGAGAAATCATGAACACCAGACAAGCTGCCGAAATAAAAGGCTTTACTTCAGATATTCCGCTGATTTCCGGCAAAGTCCTCAGATATTCGCCTTTCCTCTTAAAGCCGTAAAACGCCGTATAAATACCCATGGCCGATAACGTATAAGTTACCAAATATACAAAGCTGCCCAACAGGCTCGCATCATTCAACCCAAGCAGGCAAAAGAAAACTATGCCGATGTGATATGTGCTGCTGCAGGCAAACAGCTTTCGCATATTTTGTTCGCCGTTGGCTCCCAACGCCCCAATAAAGATTGACAAGAGTGCAAAACAAGCCAACACCGGTTTGAACAACGGATAAACCGCATAAAAAACATTTATCATCAAATTTGCAAAAATCGCAAAATAAGCAAACACCGGAATTAACATCAAATAACCGCTGACCGGAAGAATGGCTTTCCCCGCCGTTTCCTGTATCCAGAAATGAAACGGAGCCAAACCAATCATATATAACACCGAAGAAAGAACCAGTGCCGAGGCGACGTAATGCCGCAGAGAGATGTTTTTCTCTTTATTCAAAAACTCATCAATCCCCTTATAACTTAAGTCTCCGGCATCCAGATAAAAAATCCAAAGACCGGCAGCAAACAAACACGCAAAAAACAAGGCTGTTATCAGATAACGTTTTGCCACGCATGACATTTCGCTCGTATCTTCCATCCGGATTAAGAAGAAGTTCAGTAGAAAACCCAATTCCATTACCACAAACAATACCAGTAAATTTTCTGCCGATACAGCAAAACTCAGCAACAGCAGACTGGTTATGCCCAATGTGTAAAAGCTCAGGCTGGAACGATTTTTTATTAAAAACCATTTGCAAGCAAGATAAAACCATGCCAAAGAAAGCAGATAAACAACCGTTTTAAACAGTGTCGTAAAACCGCTGTTTTTCAAATATTCGGGAAAGCCGCTGCGGTTATAAAAAATAATCGTAAACAACAAACACAGGACAATATATATTTTACTGACGGTAAAAAAGGTTTTGGGCGTTTTGGCCGAACGGAACTTATTGACAAACAACAGCGTCAACAGACCCAAAAGCAATAGAAACTCCGGAAAAAGGCCGATATAAGTTTGAAACATTTAACCTCCTAATTACCGAGAAACCACAAAGGGTTCATTAATGACAATATTAAAACCAAAATAACGGCTGACATAAAGCCAAACATTTGAACAGATATATCCTCACAACAGGATTTGTCCTGGCAGACTTTCGAAATGTCTTTCATATTGAACAGCTCCTGCAAAAGCGTGCAAGAAACCAAGATTATGGAAAACATAATTACCATGCTCATTTTGATATTATGCTCAAACAAATAAGCCAGCAAAACAAAGTTGTTGTTAAACATGGAAGACAACGGCAGCCCTACTCCCGCCAAAATCAGAAAAGACATCACAAATGAGGTTCTCGGCACGGAACAGAGTATTCCGCCCGGAGATATTTCCAACAAACCCTGTTGAACTTCCAGATAAGAATTCATCATCACAATCGCGGAAACAACTATCAGATAAGAAAAGAGCGAAAAACCAATATTCAATTGGATAGTATTAACCGGAACAAACGCACTTAACAGATAAAAAATGTAATAAACCGTCATGTAAGAAAAGAGCTTATACTGAATATCCTTGTTAATCAGTCCGATAAGGGCGATAAACAGCATAGAAATAACGCAGATAATTTCCAAAGCCAGCATATAATACTGAACAGATTCCGGCACGGTCTTCGGCCAAAAACGGATAAAACCGTAAACTCCGGTCAGCGGAACAATATTGGCGACAATAAATACCAGCGGATTTTTTATGTTAGAGCTGATTGCCGAAATCCAGTAATGAAACGGCCAAACAGGTATTCTGGAAAGAAATGCTATAAAAATCGCCGCCCAGATGGCAAATTCCATGTTTTTGCTCAGTTTAACCTTATGAAGCGAATTTAAGGCGATGTTGACATTGTGTGAGTCAAAAAGAATCAACAAGGCCACGAACAGCAAAGCAGCTCCCATCAGATTATAAATCAAAAAACGGAAAATTACCGGTTGTCTCTTGATTTCGCCAAACATACCTATCAGCATAAACAAAGGCAGCAGCATCGACTCAAAAAAGATATAAAACGAAAAGACATCCGCCGAAACCAGATAGCCGGTTATCATACTCAAAAACAATAATGAAAACACCATCAGAGATTTCTGATGTTCCCGATAATGCCGTCCGCCTATCATGCCGATGAGAATCGCAATATGAACGCCCAAAATCAACAACATGGAAAATACATCAACGCCAAAAACAATATCAATTCCCGGATTTTCAAGCCAATGGTATTTTTCAACCAATTGTAGTCCCGTTTTTTTCAAATCCAGCAGCATAAATATCCGCCAAACCAGAAACAAATTAACCAAAACCGTAAACACGCTGACCTGAAAAGCATTCCGTCCCTGATATTTCTCATCATCTTTTGATGTCAGGGCAAACAATAGCCCAATAAACGGAACCGCTATAATCGTAGATAAAAACGCTGAATAAGTTTCCATAGTCTATCCCCTGAAATAAAAGCAATATATGATAATTCCCCATCCGAGGATAATAAAAGCAATGTTGTTCCATATTGAACTGCGATTGATTTTCTGCACCGTCCGAATCAAAAAATTCATAATATTCGTCAAAGTGTTAATGATTGTTTTTTCAATAATCAGAAAATCAATCGTTAACCACAGCACCCGTCCCAAAATTTTTATCGGAGCAATCAGAATTATATTATACATTCCCTCAAAGAAATCTATTTCCTGTATCAGTTCATTGTCATATGCTGCTTTCAGACGGCGAAACGGTGCCAATATCAATAACAGAGCAAAAATTCCACAAACCCAGTATAAGTTGTCATTCAGAAAACCTTCCCGATAAATCCATCCCGCAGATAACACTAAAACCGGCAGCCAATAGACTATTCCGGCATTTTTTAATCTCGCCAAAACGCCTTCGTCTGCATTGCTCTTCCCCAAATAAATCTGGTGCAGGATATAACTCAGGCTCACTGTCAAAGCGGCAACATATCCCCATACCCAAAGAGAATTTTCCGGAGAAACATGCTTCATCATCATTTGAAAAACAGCCAGTATAACCGTTAAGGTTACCCCAAACGTCCATTTCAGTTTTTTTATAAATCCGCCCATTTTGGAAACATAATTTTCATTGGAGGAAGAAATGACGACCAGCATCAGGCAGGAAACCAACAAAAAACCACCCAACAACATTTCGGAAAGAAAAGAAACCGGAATTAGTCCGACAGACAATAATCCGTAGATTGTTCCGTACAGTACCATATTCAGATACAGAGCTTTCGCTTTAATGTTATCTATCAGCAGTGTTCCGCACACTCCCCAAAATACAGACGCTCCGGCAATAATTTGAATTAAAGGAACGGAATAACCGGAAATGGCCAATAACGGATATGTTTTATAAAGAACTATCATTCCCACAATAGGAGTTGACACAAAAGAAAACATATTTAATCGGTTGAAACTGATGCTTTGAAGATTCAAAAACTGATTTTGAAACATAAACATTCCTGATTTTACCATGACGCAGGCAATCAAAAGAATCGCAACAAAATCCCGATGTGCCCCGAGTTTATGGAAATCCGCCAGTCGGCTGATTTCCATACTGCCCAGATATCCCCACAAAACGGCAAAAATCATAAACAGTCCTAAATCCGCAATCGTATTGTAAAAAATGTATTTTTTCTTTGCTTCCATGTCATCCGTAACATAAAATCCCAAAACATCTATTGCACAGGCTCCAATCAGAAGCTGAATAAAGTTTCGACTGCAGATTAAAAGTATCAGGCAGGCAAGATTTAGGGCAATAAGGCCGCTAATTCTACCTTTGCGGGGTTCCAGCGGATAAAAAATATTGTTCAAAATCAATACCGCCGAAATGATAAAAAAAGGAAAAATAAAAGCATAATTTTCTGCTGCAGAAAAAAGGTTGATATCCGCTTTATTATAACGAGAGGTTATCCAGCGGTAAGTAAAAGTATCCTTTATTCCCTCCTGCCATGCCTCGAACAAATTCATCCCCAGAAAAACCACACTGCCAAATAAAACAAATGTCAGAAAACGTTCTAATTTGTCCTTGGCAATAATTTCCGTTCCTAAACCGGCAATAATCAGATAAAGAAAAATATCAGCTATCATATATTTTTGTCCTTAAGCTCTTATTTCAGCCCAATATAACAAAAAATAAGGGCTTTTAAAGCCCTTATTGTCGTAAAAGGTATTCAGATTGTGTATAAGTAACTATTGTGCCAAAGCCTGAAGACTCTTAACAATGCGAACAGGAACAGTATATTCACGAGCAACTTCGTCATCCTCAATCTCAACCATTAAAATTTCATCAACAGATTTTAACGGCTTACGGGCATTTACATTGATAGCATCCAGCATAACGGCACTCTCCCGACTTCTGTACAAAAGAGCCTGCTCCCCGCCGTCATACACCAAACGCGGATTTTCAGGGCCTCCTTCACGATATTTGATGATAATGAGAATCTCTCCCTCCGCATTTTGTAAAATATCGTATTTGCCTTCCTGCTCCGAATTAATATCCTTAACCATTTTATAAACCTCTGCTTCATTCGCTTATTATTGAAATTTAAGAGGATGCTAACATATAATTATTAACAAATAAACTACATTTTCACTTTTTTTAACTTTTT
>DBFWPL010000028.1:0-50508 GCA_048463395.1 Alphaproteobacteria bacterium
TACGGCAGAAACTGTCTGAAAGATTGTTACCAGCCACAATGTGCCGCCGGCGGCTATGTTGACGCTTGTCCGACAGGACAAAGCGGTACGGCGGTTACTTACTACGGCAGAAACTGCTATAAAAATTGTGTCAACCCTTGTGACAGTCGTACGGCGGTTACCGTACCGTCAAATGCAAGTTGCTCTTCTTATTATTCCGATTGCCCTTCCAAGTGTTCGGCATGGACATGTAATTCCGGTTACAGTAAAAAAGAAGTTCCAAATGCAGGGACAGTTTGTGCCAAGGACTGCAGCGGTTCCTCCTGCTGTACTTCGGGTGAATATTTTACAGTAACATCAAGTAATCCTAACTCAGCGTGTCCGGCTGGACAAGTGGCATCAAATGTACGAGCTATAAGCGGTGGATACTGCATCAGTTGTCAAAGTGGTTCCTGTAGTGGCTCTATGAAATACACGGTTACCTGCAGCGGTGTTACTTATTGTTGTTCGGGTAACGATACCGGCAATGGCTGCACCAGCAGCAATCTTTCTTCTTCCTGTTGGAAAATATAAGAACAGATAATGCAAAAAGACCTCAGGTGGATTTATCCTGAGGTCTTTTTTATTATTTGAAATGTGTTAAAAAAATGTTCGTAAAATTTAAAATATTTCAATCATCATTTTGGCTTCGTTACTGAAGCATTCAATTGACCATGCCGGTTCCCAGACAATTTTGACATCAACATCACCGTTAACGGAAATCCTACAATCGCCATAGGGATCGGCGGCGGTGCCCACTATGAGTCTACGGTTGTCTTTGAAGGAACCAACAAAATTACCGGTGGAGCAGCCCACTCCGTTTGGGTAAGAGGACACAATACTCGTGGTTATGGTAAAGTCAAAGGAGTTCTTCAAGTTGCTTCCGGAGCTTCCCTGACACTGAACAAACCGGCCTGTATCTACACGGGATGGAACGGTGTTTACACCAAATACGGAACCGTCTCGGGAACTGTTACTACCAATTGTTCAACTTACACATTAACATGGTAACCTGAAAAACCACCCTCTCTTCCGAGAGGGGTTTTATTTTACTTCTTTTTCAGTTTATCAATATCATTCGGGAAGTTTACATCCAACAGCAATTTATCATTCGGAGCCTCGACCAGATTGGTATAATCAGAATGTTCCATAAATACCGGTCGCAAGTGGGCATTTTCCGGTACCATATCCGCCACCCCAAACAAAGATTTACTCCAAATGACTGGATTGCTTTTGTTCCCTTTTCTGGTGGCAATACAGAGCTGTTTTTCTTCGGTTTTCTTAAAGCTCTTTATCATCTTATTGATAAATTCCGGCGTTATATTCGGCATATCCGCCGGCAAGAGCAACGCTCCGTCGCAAAACCCCGGAACCGATTTCAGTCCCAATGTAATGGATGTTTTTACACCGGCTCTATATGACGGATTGTAAATTACATTTACGTCAATATCTTCCAGAAACTCTTCCATTTCGGCGGCATTATATCCGGTAATCACGAAAACCGGGCTGGCTTTGGATTTTACCGCAGCTTCAACAGCTTTTAAGAACATCGGTTTTTCATCCACTTCCAACATCAGCTTATTGCGTCCAGCACGACTGCCGAGGCCGGCCGCCAAAATAACCACGGCAATATTGGCCTCTCCTTTGGCCAGTTTTTTATTTTCGGCGGTCAGAAGCGTATTTTGTTCTGCTTCCGA
The DNA here is from genome assembly GCA_048463395.1 of Alphaproteobacteria bacterium. Lineage (GTDB taxonomy): Bacteria > Pseudomonadota > Alphaproteobacteria > RF32 > CAG-239 > JAGAJR01. The sequence continues at coordinate 1,716 of DBFWPL010000028.1, forward strand.
AAGCTCTTGCCCCGAAGACAAAAGAACATTCTGCGGGCGGGAAAAATCATACTTATGAAGCCGTTCATTGACAATTGCCAGTTTAATAAAATGATCTGCCAATTTTGAATCGAATTTGTCATAATTATAGGGCAGAGCAATAATTTTTTGCCCTCGTTTTTCGGCAATCATCAAATCAGACGCACCGACTTGAGGAATACTCAAATTAACCAGTTCATCCACATAGCTGTTCAAAGCGGCAGGAATAACATCTTTCTCGTCAACAGATTTTTGTCCGGATAAGATAAAAATCAAATCATTGCCGTCATCAACCGCCTTTTGCACGGCATTTCCCACATCGTCAATCGTATGGCGGGCGTTATATTCATTTTGAAAATCAAACTGGAGCTCGGAAAAGTCTTTTACCAGTTTGGTTACGACATCGGTGAAATGTGCCGTTTCAATGGCATCGTTATACAACTTTGTATAAACCAATGCCGTTTTTTTCTTTTTTTGAACAGCCACCGAAATCAGTTCGATATTTCCGGAAAGATTAAAGATAATCTCATCAACCATTGTTTGTTCAATAACCGGCAGCGTCAGTTCCAGTTCGGCGATAACCTCTCCGGATTTTACCAAAGCGTAAGGCTCAATCGTGTTTAAGATAAGGTTATGAGCCAAACGATTAAACTTGGCAACCCGGTCATCCGCACATACCAGAACACCGTCTTTGATTGCAACAATTTTACAAACACCGTTTTTACCGATACTGTAAGCGGTATTGTCCCCACAGATTTTGGCGGCAATAATCCCCAATGCTGTTTCATTGGAAATATCGTTCTCGCCCATTTCCGCCCCGAACACTTTGGTTATGCCGGAAAGTTTCAACTGGATAATGTCTTCTTCCGTGAGTTCATGACCTTTTTCCAGAACTTGTCCGTCAAAGCGAATTTCCTCGGCAATGCGGATGCCAAGAGCGTGGTTTACATCAAATTCAAAATAAAACATTATAAAACCTTATCAAATTTGCCTGTCTTTGATATATAATTTAACAAATATAAAAAAAAGGGAAAGCAAAAACTTTCCCTGCCTTGTAAATTATTATCCCTCAAGCTTTTTCATTCCTTGAGGTCGTAGCTCTCTACACCGCTGCCGTTGAGCTTGATGTAGACACAGGCGTAACCGGCGATAACATCGACTGTCAGCGTATAGCGTCTCCCGGTATTGAACGTCTGATTGCTCTTCTGACCGCGGGGAATATATTTGTGATAAACCCAGCTTCCGGAAGCATCTTTCTTGAAAACGCTGATAAAATTGATATGCGGCTCAACTTTTATATCTCCCAGTGTGACGGAAACCAAATCTTTGGAATATTTTTCCCGTTCAACTTCGGTTCCGATCGGACTGGTTTTGATAAAAGTCTTCGGCTTTTTGATTTTTGTCGGATTGCTCGCTGTTCCCGTGAAAACCGCCGCCCCGATAAGAGACAGGATTAATAATAATAACATTCTTTTCATTTTTTTAATTATTTGAAATTGTAACTTTCGCCGGAACGATTTCCCGGTTTAACTTCCACTCCCACGTAGTCTGATAAGACAATGACGGTAACTTTCAACTCAATTACCCCGTCCCGGCGGCTTTCGCTCAACACTTTATATGAGTAATTGGCACATCGGTCTTTATCTATAACGCTGAAATATTCCCAGCCATCACCTTTGGGGCGATAAACCCGAATACTGCAGCCGTGGTCTTCCATTCGCAGATTTCCCCATGTCAGGCTCTTTAAACGATTATCCCAGCCTCGGTGAACAACGGTTCCTAAATCCGAGATTTTGGTTCTTCTTAAAGATTTTGCCTGTCGATACAAACTTTCGTATTGCTCCCAAGTCTGCATCATGTGGTTTAAACTACTTACAATTCCCTGTCCTTGCGAATAGGCACAAGCGGTTATCATGAGCATTGTCAGGGCTAATAATAGTCTCTTCATATTGAAATATATTTAGAGGTTTAACATAGATTTATTTAATTTGGTTTTTAGAATAACATTTTTTGTCTAAAATGTCTATGGTAAAAAATCCGGAATTTGCAGAATTTTAAACAACATATAAATATTTTCTTTATATTTATTACGGTTACGTATAGATATAGAATTCGAAATTTTATTTTTCTCTTGTTTCATGTATAAAAAAGTGATATATTTTTTGTACAATATCATTAAATTGTCTATTATTGGAAACTCACATAGTTATAGTCTGCTTTGCAGTTTATGATTATTGTTTCTGATATGTCTATTCAAAAAAAATAAACATAAAATAAACTAATATGAACTCAAAAGCATTCTTTTGGAGCATTCTTTGCTCTGTGTGCATCTTCTGCTCCTTGTGCAGCTGCGACACTCCTTCAGATGAAGAATTCGAATATGAAGATGTGGAAATCGTCAACAGCTATGTCAATGACCTTGGTAACAAAGTTTTTGTCTTGTCTGACGGTGGAATGGTCGAACTCGTCATTGACCCTGCTAGAAAATTCGATAAGGTAATTTACTACAGCAAAGACTACAAGAAATTGTCATCTGACTATGATCATTCAGCTCGTTTCACCCAATGGTTAAATGCAGAAATCAGCGGATATGCAACTTGTACCCGCTATAAAGGTAAGACACTATACTATGTGTACAAACCGGCTCCAGATATGACGACGGAAAGAATAGTTGTCAAAATCAATAAATACGACGGAAATCTGAATCAGATTAACGGGAAAATGGAGCTTTCAGGAGGATTATTGACGGGAACTTCCGGATCCGGAGAACTTTCCGGTGAAGGAATGGGAAGTAAAAATATGTTTATCAATATCTATTTCGACGGTAGTGATCCAATCTCCGTTAATGCCAAGGAAAACACTTTGTGGCTTGACGTTGAAGTTGGTGACACCATTGTCGAAAAAAGAATAAACGGTAAAACACATTTTACCCCAAAATTCTAAATAGTCCCAAGTTCTAAACACCTGATGTGCTACCCTTCGGAGTAGCACATCTTGTTTTTTTAATATAAGAATTTTTCAAAAACCGATACTATAGCAAAAAATTCAAGAATTATATGAAGACGAAACAGCTAATCTTTTGTGCCTAATTCTTTACGAATTTGTTTAATCAAGATATCAAACACTTCATTTACTTTGGGATTTTTATGTTTTAAATAATCATGTAAAGCTTCTTCTATTTGAGGCATCATCAAAATAACCTTCTCAGAACCAAAAGCTAAGAGTACTCCTCTTGTTTTTTCTATAATGGGAATAATATCATCTGTACTAATTCCTGCAGAGTATCTTGTTATTGAAGAACCATAAATTGAAAGCACTTGACAATATGCTTCCTCTTTTCTCCTTTTATTATGTATTATATCTTCTCTTACGCTATTTCTCCAGTTAAGAAACCATGTAAATCCCGCTGTTATCAACCCGCCTAAAAATACACTCAATAAAGTATTATCCATCTTTTTTCCTTATAGAACAAAAATATTTAATAATTGAAACATACACTGTTTTACAATTGTTGAATAGTATTTTATAATTTTATCCTAAGAAAATTTACAAAGCAAAAAATTCAAGAATTATATTCATCAATAGATACCCCCAGTAAACTCGGGATTTTCTGTAAAGCATGTAAGAAAAATGGGTTGCAATTTCTTGCAACCCGTTGAAAATACTGCATAAATAGTTTATACCAATTAACGTTTGGTTAATTGGAAGATGATTTTTATATTGTTTTATCAATTAGTTATGTTATCAAAATTTCTTATGTGAAGAAAGTGTGAATGTGTAATTATTTTTAAACTCCAACAAATACCTCTCATATAGAACAATTTTCCTTGACTTCAAACATATAATTGCGGTCATTTATTAATTATAGATAATACCTGCAAGGAATTTCCCAATGGAACTAAACAATAAAGAATTAGCCTTTTTAATTACTGTTGCATTATTTTTTATGTGGTGTTCATATAAAAATGTGGATTGTTTTACTCAGTTATTAAAAGCTACATTTTCCCCAAAATTAGCTAAATTTTATTTTGTTGTTCTCACATATTTTATTACTATAACATATTTCCTATATCGAATAAATCTATGGAATTATCTATTGCTTAAAACATCTGTTGTTTGGGTATTAAGTACTGGTATATTGACTATCTTTTCAACAATAGAAAAAAAAGAAATTGATATTAGTCAAGTAATAACAAAATCCTTCATAATTTCACTTTTTGTCGATTATATTCTCGGATTTAGCAATTACAACTTAATTACAGAAATTTTACTTCTTTGGCTGGTCATTTTTTTATCCTTATGTGTAGCAATAATACAAAACGATAAGCAATTAAAAGAAAAGCCAGGCAAAGATAAGACAGAAAAATTTATTTATATTATTCTTTCGATAATCTTTTTTAATAATTTTATAAATGGTGTCTTATATCTTATAGAGAACAGAGGTAATGAATTCTCTATCCAAGAATTAGCACTTCCATTTCTATACACACTTGCATATATTCCTTTTTGCTATTTACTTGCAGCATATGTTCAATATGAGATAGCTCTGATAAAACTTGGATATTATGATATTGAAAATAAATTTTTGAAATTTTATTTACTTGTTAGTTTGACTTTTATTTTGAAAGCAAATACTAAAAGAATTGAAAGAACTCAGAAATATCCTTTGTATAAAACATTTTCCAACTGTAAATCTATAAAATGCATTAACAGTAAACTGAAAAGACTGAACGCAATCACAAGAGATACTAATCCCCATTGAAATAGATTTCTCACAACTACTTTTTCTTTGATAAGTCTTTTTCTATCTTTTTCAGACTTTCTAAATAAGCCGCTTCAACAGGGGTAATGGTTTTCTGCTGATATTTTTTATATTCAGCATCAACCTTTTTCATTGCATCACTGTGTTTAATTTTTCCAGCATTCTGTAAAACATTTTCCCCTGTGGCAGATAAGATATTATCTAATTGTTTCAAATAATCTTTCATATAAAGATATTCGTGGCGAGCTGCATAGATTTCAGCAAAATCAAAATATCCAGACACCAGATTGTTTAAAATTTTAAGTTCTTCGGGAGTTAAATAGTTTTTGGCAATTTTAGCTTCTGACTTTGTTGGTAAATCACCTGAAAAGGTTGTTAGTCCCATAAAAGGTTTATCAGAATCGACTCGTTCATAGATAACTTCCGAGGCAGTATGCCCGTGAGCTGCATAATGCAATTTATTTTGAACGACTTTGAAAAACTCAATAGTTTCAGGTGCTTTGGCATCATAATCTCTGCTGGTGGCGTATAAATCCAAGACCTGACGGTATAAAACTTTTTCAGAAGAACGAATGTCTCTGATGCGGTCAAGCAGCTCTTTCCAATAGTTGCCGCCGCCATTCTGCTTTAACCGCTCATCATCCATTGTAAAGCCTTTGATGATGTATTCTTTTAACCGCTCTGTTGCCCAAATACGAAACTGTGTCGCAATAGATGATTTGATACGGTAACCCAAGGAAATAATCATATCCAGATTATAGTATTCGACATCTCTGGAAACCTCTCTATTTCCTTCTTTTTGAACTGTTCGGAAATTCCGAACAGTTGAACTTTTTTCTAATTCACCTTCTTCATAAATATGTTTAATATGTTCGCTGACATTTGATTTGCTTGATTGATAAAGTTCAACCAACTGGGCTTGTGTAAGCCAGACTGTTTCCCCCTCCAACTTGACATCAATCTTATTTTTACCATCATTAGTCTGGTAAATAATAATCTCACCCTGTTCATCAGCCATTAACAAACTCCTAAAATTCTATTTTAATGTAGCTTATAATAATGGAGTCCATTTAAAATATAGTGAATCAACTTTAACTTAATGGTAATTAAATCAATTACTATAATGTTTTTTATTTCTTTAAAATCACAAATATCCATCAACATTACCACTCTCATCCGACTTGTTTTTTAGTAAAAATTATATTACACATAAGAAATACTAATATTTAACTCCAATATGAAAGTATTACCTATGGTTGCTTATGAAAATGAACCTTTTGACTATAAAATTGGTTTAGAAAACTTCCAAAAGCTTATAGAAGAAGCAGAAAAATCAAAGTGGAAATGGACAGAACAAGACACACGGTTTCAATTAATAAATGATTTCTTGATTCATTGTTTAGGCTGGAAGAAAGACGAAATTAAAACAGAAAAAGCCCATGAATGTACATTTTCAGATTACGAATTAGGAAATAATCCTAAAAGCTGTGTCGTAGAAGCAAAAAAAGAAAGTTTAATTTTTAACATCCCTCCTTCTGGAAGGAAAAAACACATATGTTCATTAAAAGCTATAATCTCTTCATGCCCAATTGCTAAAAGTGCGATTGAACAGGTATTTCAATATTGTACAAATAGAGGAATTGAAATTGCTGTTGTGATGAACGGATATCAACTAATCGCTTTCATTGCGTCTAGAAGAGACGGAATTCCTCCTTTGGATGGAGATGCTTTTATAATACGTAATAAAGAACATATGTTAGAAGATTTTAATCATGTATGGGAGTATTTATCAAGTTACGGTGTAAAAGAACGTTTGATTTATGACTATTTAACGTCTACTGAAAAGAGTTTTTTACCTCAAAAAATTTCAACATTAGCGAGCAAATATTCTGAATTCAGATATAAAAATGAAAATCATAAAGATTTAGAAATTCTTTCCCAACTTTTAATTCATGATATTATTACCTCAAAAGAAGTTGAGCAAGATTATTACAATAGCTGTTATTGCCAAAGCGATGCTTTATCACAAGATGCATGTATTAGTAAAAAAATACTAGAATCTAGATATGCAGGATTATTTCCACCTAGCGAATTAAATATTACGGTTAATAAGTTAGTCAAAGATAGAAAGCAAGTTATTTCACAGGAAATTATGGCAGAGTCAGTTTCTAAACGACCTATTGTTGTTATTGGAGATGTTGGTGTTGGTAAAACCAGTTTTTTAAGAGGATTACCCTACTTACAAGCCAAAGAAGAATTTAAGAAATCAATTTATTTATATATTGATTTAGGGACAAGTGGGACACTTACAGATAATTTATGGTTGTTTATTTTAAAACAAGTTGAAGAGCAACTTCTAAATGATTATGAAGTTGATATTTACAATAATAATTTTATAAAAAGTGTGTTTTATAAAGAAATAGAACGATTTAAATCTGGACTATATGGAAAATATTATGAAACCAATAGAGATTTATATGATACAAAACTAATAGAAGAGCTTGAAAAACTTACATCAGATAAAGCTGAATATTTGAAACGTGCAATTAATCATTTAGCAAAAGGACAAAAAAAACAAATTATTATAACTATTGATAATGCAGACCAACGAGATATTAAAACACAAGATGCTGCTTTTTTAATTGCTCAGGAATTAGCCGCACAATGGATTTCCTTGGTTTTCATAGCCCTTCGCCCAGAAACATTTTATTCTTCGTCTAGACGTGGCGGTGCATTATCTGGATATTCGCCACGTGTTTTTACGATTTCTCCGCCCCAGTTAGATGTTGTTATTCAGAAAAGATTAAGTTTTGCTTTACAAGTTGCAAAGGGGGAAATTAAGGCAGCAAAGCTTTCAACAACCTCATTAAATTTAGGAAATATTGTTGTTTTTATGGAAGCGATTAAATATGCAATAGTTAACAACAAAGAAATTAGAGAAATGCTGGCGAGTATTACAGGAGGAAATGTTCGTCTAGCAATTGATTTTATCGCTAAATTTATGAGTAATGCAAATGTTAATAGCGATAAGATTATTCAGAAATTTGGATTAAGTGGTAGCTACTTAATTCCTATGCATGAATTCACAAAAGCTGCTGTTCTTGGAGATTATTCTTATTTCCATGAAGAAACCTCATTAGCAATGAACTTATTCGATATAACATCCCCTGATGAAAAAGAACACTTTCTCTGCTCAATGATTGTTTCTTTTTTGAACAGTCAACACACTCGTAAAGATAAAGATAGTTTTGTCACATACACAGCCATCATGTCAGAAATGCAATCTTTTGGTTTTGTTCCTAAGCAAATTGATAATGCATTAATGAGATTAACAAATAAACAACTTATTGAATCTATTGGGCGGGTGAAATTCGAGAGAAAAAATGGTATTTTACAAGGAAACATGCCATCTGGTTTCAGAATTACAAGTATAGGAGTTTACCATATTATGAAATGGTTATCAGAATTCTCTTATTTAGATGCTGTGAGTATTGACACACCAATTTTAAACGAAAACGTTAAGAATGACATTTCTTCTCTCAAAGATTCATTTGATATTAAAGATAGATATAAAAGAGCTATGGCTTTCAGACATTATCTAACCCCTCTTGGGATGAGGTTAAGATACACTCTACATACTTTGATTGGAAAGAATCTATCAAAACTGGCTCTAATTCTTTTGAAAAAGTAGAGAAATTTATTACACAAAAAACAGAGGAATAAAAACTTATTATATTTGTTATGATTCTAAACTATTAAATACTCCATGATAAGGAGTATTTAATAGTTTTTGTAGAATATGTAACAATAAAGCGTACCTTATTGTCCCCATAAGAAAGGCTTATAAAAAAGTAACATTAAGGTAATATTAGTATTGACTTTTAAAAAGTATAGTGTATATTAAGACCATAATATTACTTTTAGGGGTAGCAAAATGAAATTCTTATACGCTCGTGTTTCTTCAAATGACGGTTCGCAGAAAATTGACAGACAAACAACAGAAATTGAAAAGTATGATGAAGTATTTGAAGATTATGCTTCTGGTGGTTCAACCAATCGCCCTAAATTACAAGAAATGCTAAAATGGGTTAGAAAAGGAGATATTGTGGAAGTTCACAGCATTGACCGCTTGGCTCGCAATATAAATGATTTGTTGCAAATCGTTAAGACCATTACAGAAGAACGCCACGCCGAAATATATTTTATTAAAGAAAATTTGAGATTTACAGATGATACAAGTAATCCATTTAATAAATTAACATTACAAATCATTGGCTCAATCGCAGAGTTTGAACGAAATATGATTAAGATGAGACAGAAAGAAGGGATTTTAATTGCAAAGCAAAAAGGTGTTTACTCAAAAGAACGCTGCAAAAAATTATCATTATCAAAAATTGAGGAATTGAAAAAAGATATTGCTGATAAAGTTAAAATCTCTGATATTTGTAAAAAATATGGAATTACCAAACCGACATTTTACAGATATAAAGAAAATTATAATTTATAAAAAAGGCGGATTTTATACCGCCTTTTCTTTTAAATATTTGTATAATGTTGTATAATCAACATTTAACATTTTAGCAATCTTAACCTTTTTAATATTTTGGGATAACAATTTTTTTATTAAATCATCCTTGCCCGATAATTTTGTTGTTTTATTTTTACTGCCTCGGACCCTACCAATATGCTTCCCCTGGGCTTTTAATTTATCTAATGAATTTTTTGTACGCTGGGAGATAAGGTTTCTCTCAATTTCTGCCGATAGCCCAAATGCAAAAGCCAAAACTTTGCTCTGAATATCTGACCCCAATCGGTAATTATCTTTTATTGTCCATACCTGACAACCGATATTCATACAATGATGCAAAATACTCATTACCTGTAAAAGATTTCGTCCTAATCGTGATAACTCTGAAGCAATCAAAATATCATCTGGTTTTAATTTCTTTAATAATTTGCCCAGTTTCCGTTCTTCAAGGCTTTTTCTTGATGAAATTGTTTCTTCAATCCATTTATCAATATGTATATTGTTTGCTGTTGCAAAATTTTCTATTTCAAAGTGCTGATTTTCATTATTTTGTTTTTCTGTACTGGTGCGAATATAACCGTAAATCATCTTCAATCCTTTTAATATATTTATCAAAAGAATAAAGTTAATTTAATTCTAAATCATTGAAAATAAAGGAACATTTGATTTCAATATACATTCAAAATGTTAAGAGTCAATTAAATTTATTTCGTTGTTATTCATTTTCCTTGAAAACCTTGGATTGCAACACATTGAGTCAATAAAACAATACAAATAACAAAAAATTGGATTCTGCTGTTCGGTTTTTGACAATGTTTTAAGGCTGGACATTTTGATATATGTTAAACTTTTATAAAAGGAAATGCTTATGAATAAAATGTTATTATTGGCAGGTGTTGCCGCTGTTTTAGTTGCTTCTAATGCTAATGCCGCTGAATTAAACCAATATGTATCTGGTAAATTGACCTATTCTGATGCTTCTCACGATGTTAAATGGGATAACGAAGATGGCGAAACTGGAAAACAAAAATTCAGTGATAATGTTTGGGGTGGTAGTTTTGCTTATGGTGTTAAAACTGGTGCAGTTAGAACTGAACTTGAATTGAACATCAAACAGGATGCAGAAAAAAAAGTTTCCGATGAATTTGGAACAACAAAAGCAAAAATGGAAAATAATTCTATTATGCTGAATGCTTATTATGATATTGATACTGGTACAAAATTGACTCCTTATGTTGGGGCTGGTATCGGTATGGCTCGCCTGAAGGGTTCTATTAAAGGCGATGATGCCAATGCAAGCAAAAGCAAAACAACGTTTGCTTGGCAGGTTGGGGCTGGCGTTTCTTACGCTATGACTAACAATCTCTCTTTGGATGCAGGTTATAGATATACCGATGCTGATGAAGTTAATGTTAAAAACAATGGTTGCAACAATAAGTTTGAAGCAAAATCTCACGAGTTCCTGCTCGGTGCAAGATATAGTTTCTAATCTTATCTAAAGCAAGTAATAGTTTTTTTCATATAGGTAAAGACAGTACAGAAATGTGCTGCCTTTCCTTTTAAATCTCCGTAATTTTATATTCACCATTGTAGAACTTAACCACGGCATAATTATATCTATTTATAGCCTGAAATACCGCAACCCAACAATAACCGTTATCAAAAACAGTTTTTCCATCTCTTGGAATATAATTAAATTTTAGATTATACATCATCAACTGATTATAGGCTTGCTGTATTCTCATTTTAAGCCCTACCAATAGCGAATCAAGCGTTTTGTGATAAGTTGTTGCCCTTCAGCAATAATATTATCTAAATGGCGATTTATAGCCCCTTTATCCTCATAATCATCATATTGTTGGCGAATATCCATCAATTTTTTAACCAAGCAACTAATAGAATCAACCGATGGATGGCGATTTTCTGTTAAAAGCATTGATAGATAATGTTTTGTGCGTTTTAAGTAATCATTAGAAAATTGATATTGTGATTTTATCAATCCTAATTTTTGCAAAAGCATACAGGATTTTTTCATAAACCTTACATCTTCCTGTATTTGTTCCATTTCATATTTTTCTGTTCGGGATTTTCTTAATTCGTTATTGTTATCTGCTTTTTGTTTCTTTTTTACACTTTTAACATCTGCCGATGCTGAATTTTGTATTTCATCGTCCAATTGCTTATTTTTATTAACTAATGATTTAATCTTATCTTTTACAAATTTTATTTGATAATTCATATTTTTACCTTTGGTTACATAGGTATTTATCAATTAAATTTTGTAATTATTTAGTATAAATCGTTTTGAGTTAAGATTGGCTTATCTTCTTTCAAACAATACGAATATACTTTCTCTAAATCCTTTTTTGTATTTTTAATAACCTGTAAATCAGTTGTTAATGATGGGTATAATCTTGATAGATTGTCCTTCATAAAAACATAAAATCCGTTTATGTATTTTAATGAAATATCTATTATTATATGTAAATGTGGTTGGATGAAATCTCTAAAACCTTCTTCTTGAAAAATTCCTATTTTATATTGTTTATCTTTATGTTTATAGTATCTTGGACCTAATGTTTTTCTATAATATTTCTGCAATATAAATCTAAAATCTTTAATTAACTTATTCCTCGATAGGTTTTCAATATGTGGGTTTAGTGTTATAAATATATTCATAATAAATCCTCTTAAATAATAAATTTTTATAGCGGTGGGAGAATCACTACACCATCACTATTATTTTTTATCTGCACAGATTTTGGAATATCTGCTGATGATGGATATTCCGAACACCATCAGCAACAAAAATATAATAACACAACTGCGTTCTTATATTCAAAATTATTTATGCTTTTTTGATTAAAAATTGTAATTATTTGAAATTATCTTTCACATATTTTTGCCATTTTTTCTTATCTTCATCTGTTTTTATAACTTTATCTGCATACTCCTGTGCTTCTTTTATTATTGAAGAAAAATCTTTTATAGTCCTTTTTTTCTGTTTTAAAACCATTGGACTATATTCTGGTTTATCAACTCCAAATTCATCTCTAAATTCTTCATTTTGCTGATAACCTGATTTAGATGCACCTTGGATAAGCTCTTTTGATTTTTGTGTAGCTAAAACGTGCCCATAATGATTTTCAATTTGCTTCACGGATGTTCCCATATTCTTTGCTAAATCATAGACTTGAACACCATCCAACAATCGCTGTGTAGCATAATAATGTCGGAGAGAATATGGTGGCCGTGTCTTTCCGCCATCAGTAATATATAAATTCAATTCTTTTAATTTATCCGTATACGTTTTACTCCAATTTCTCATACTGCTACCATCATAATTTGCAAAAACCCAATCATTATCTTTGGTATATTTAGAAAACATTTTAATATCATTATAAGATGTATAGGCCTCTGGCAAACTTACCACAACTCTATGTCCTGTTTTTGTATCTTCTGGAACTGTTATGTATAGAATTTTTACGCCGTCTTGGTTATGAATTTGTATATCTTTCCATTTTAATTTATAATATTCGTTTGGTCTAATACCCGTATTAGCAAGAAAAACGACTAAATTCCAAATCATTCTTCTTTGATAAGTATCATTTTTTTTAGCAGAATACGACCACCACCATTTTAAGCTTGTTATTAAAGTATTATACTCTACTTTTGTAAAGGTATCTCTATTTTCAGTTTTAGCTCGGGGTTTGTACGTTATTTGCGGAACGGCTCTGATATAACCTCGGCGATGGGCGTAATCTAACACCTCTTGAATTGCTGTCTTTTCCATCTTTAATGATTGTGCTGATGGGTTTTCTGCCACATTACCATTTAATTTCTCTGGATTATCTTTGTAATAATTTTTTCGCCACGGCCAATAATCCTCTATAACACTCTCGGTAATATCCTCAATTTTATAATCACCAAAATAAGGGAACCAATATAATTTCGCCCGTCCTTGATAAAAATCCTGTCTATATACTGATTTATCAGCCTTTTTAAACCATTCATCAAAAATTTGTCTGAATGTTTTAGTTTTCAAAGGAAGATTGTTTAATTTTTTGAATTTCAAATTATCGTATAAATCTTCAGCAAACTGAACCGCTTCACCTAAATTGGAAGTATCGCAAGATTTTATGGTATAACCTTTAATTCCTTTTATTCTTAATCGGCATTGGAAATTTTTAGAATTGGGACGTTTGTATATCAGAATCCGTCCTTCTCTATAAGTATAAGTTTCAGAATAAAAATTACCGTCCATTTTGCCCTCAAAATTGCTTAAAACTGTGAAGAATTTGTGAAAATGGTAAATTAGTACATTAGGAAAGTCAAGGGTTATGTGAATATTATGTGAAGACGAAAAATGGGTTGCAATTTCTCGCAACCCATTGAAAATATTTGATATTTTCTTGATACCAATTAACGTTTGGAGAACTGGTAAGAACGGCGGGCTTTAGCTTTACCGAATTTCTTACGTTCAACAACGCGGGCATCACGTGTCAAGAAGCCAGCTTTTTTCAGAACTGTTCTCAATTCCGGCTCATATTCGTTCAGAGCTTTGGCGATACCGTGTTTGATAGCACCGGCCTGACCGGACAATCCACCGCCTTTAACTGTGCAGACAACATCGAATTCGTTTTCGCGGTTTGCAACTTCAAACGGTTGGTTGATAATCATTTTCAATACCGGACGAGCGAAGTACTGATCAATTGACTTATCGTTAATGGTAACATTGCCTTTACCCGGTTTAATCCATACGCGGGCAACAGCGTCTTTTCTTTTACCTGTAGCATAAGAACGACCTTGCTTGTCGCGATTTGCTTTGCGAACTTTTACTTCAGCAGAAGCAGCAGAAGCCTTAATGTCTTTTAATGATTCGATTTTTTCAGCCATTATAATGTGCTCCTTTTATTTTTAGGGTTCTTTGCTGCAATATCAAGAACTTCAGGGTTTTGAGCTGTATGCGGGTGATTTTCACCGGCATAAACTTTTAATTTTGTCATTTGCTGACGGCCCAGAGGATTACGGGAAATCATGCGTTCAACAGCTTTCTCGATAACTCTTTCCGGGAAACGACCTGCCAAAATCTTACCGGCTGTGGTTTCTTTAATACCGCCAATCCAACCGGTGTGTTTGAAGTACTTTTTGTCTGTCAATTTCTTACCGGTCAATTTTACTTTATCTGCATTGATAACGATTACATAGTCGCCGCAGTCCAAGTTAGGAACAAAGCTAGGTTTATGTTTACCGCGAAGAATCTTTGCAATTTCTGCAGACAATCTTCCCAATACAACACCGCTGGCGTCAACTACATACCATTTTCTTTCAATGTCAGATGGTTTTGTTGCATATGTGTTCATATTTTCTCTCTTTATAAAAGATGGTTATTGAATTCCTGCTTAATATACAGAATTAAAATCTCTTGTCAACAATAAAAAATCAAGAAAAAACAATAAATTATTTTATGGTATTATTTTACCGTTAATTATCTAATTGTTTTTAAGCAATTTTATCTAAACGGCCTTTTTATGTTCATTTAAAAGAGACTTTATTTCGTAAAGTTTTTCCAAAGCTTCTTTCGGGCTTAACTCATCCGGATTAATCTTTTCAAGAGCTTCTGCCAAAGGAGATTTAGCTTCAGCGGCGTCTTCATGCTGTTTTAAGGTTGCAAACAAAGGCAAATCTTCCGCCAATTCGGAAATGTTGGTACTTTTATTGTCTTTTTCCAAAGAATCCAAAACCTGCTCCGCCCTTTTTATCACCACATTCGGCAATCCTGCCAATTTGGCGACGTGAATACCGTAAGAACGATCCGCCGCTCCGCTGACAACCTCATGCAAAAAGATGACCTCTTCCTTGAACTCTTTGATTTTCATGCAATGCAGAGACATTCTGTGCAGTTTGGAAACCAAAGAAGTCAGTTCGTGATAATGGGTGGCAAACAAGGAACGACACTTGTTAACCTCGTGCAAATGCTCAATTACCGCCCAGGCAATGGACAAGCCGTCAAAGGTTGCTGTCCCCCTGCCGATTTCATCTAAAATCACAAAAGAACGCTCGTCGGCCTGATTCAAAATACTGGCGGTTTCAACCATTTCCACCATAAAGGTAGAACGGCCGCGAGCCAGGTCATCACTGGCTCCGACACGGGAAAAAATCTTATCCACCACGCCGATACGAGCGAAACTGCAAGGAACAAAAGCTCCCATTTGGGCCATAATCGCAATAATGGCGTTTTGCCGCAGAAACGTTGACTTACCGGCCATGTTCGGACCGGTCAGAAGCCAGATCAGGCTTTCATCTTCACTCAAGGAACAATCATTGCCGACAAACACGCCGCCGTGTTCTTTTTCAATGGAGGCCTCGACCACCGGATGCCGTCCGTCTTTTATTTCAAAGACTAAACTGTTATCCACGACCGGACGGCAATAGTTTTTTTCCACCGATAAATCAGCCAGACCGGCTCCGACATCCAATTCCGCAACGGCTTTAGCCGTACGGGAAATGTCATCGGAAGCAGCCAAAACCGACTGAACCATATTATTAAACAGCTCTTGTTCCATTGCCAAAGCTTTATCGGCAGCTCCGCGGATTTTATTCTCCAGTTCCGTCAGTTCCACAGTCGTAAACCGAGCTGCATTCAATACCGACTGGCGGTGAATAAACTCTTTGTTCTCAAGCATTTCCGTCGCAAATTTGCTCGGAACTTCAATAAAATACCCGATAACATTGTTGTATTTGATTTTCAGGTTCGGGATCTTAGTCGTTTCCAGATATTTATTCTGAAGCTGCAGAATCAACTTGTGGCTGTCATCTTTGAGCATTTTTATCTCATCCAACGGCGGATAATAACCGGTACGGATAAACCCTCCGTCGCGGGCAAGAAGAGGAAGCTCATCATCCAAAGCACACGTCAGAGTATCAACAAGATTTTCATGATACCCCATTCTGTCGACGATTTTTTTCACCGCTTCGGGAAGTGCCTGAACGATTTGTCCGTTCTGTTGGTTTATGAAAGCATTAATCAGGTTTTTAAGTTTCGGGACAATGCCCAACGCCGTTTTTATATTAGCTAAATCTCTTGGTCCGCCTCTGCCCAAACTTAGGCGGGAAACCGCCCGTTCCACATCCGGACATGACTTCAAAACCATCCGGAAATCTTCACGAATATGCGGATAATTGATAAAAAACTCTATCACATCCAAGCGATTATTGATTTCTGCGATATCAACCAAAGGGCTGGCTATCCGTGAAGCCAGAAGACGACCGCCGGCTCCGGTTACCGTTCGATCCAAAACGCTCAGCAGCGACGCTCCCCTGTCACTGACGCAAGATTCCAAAAGTTCGAGATTTTTGCGGGTTGCCCCGTCTATCTCCATAACTTTGTTTTCATAGACTTTTATCGGTTTCTCAACTCTCGGCATTTGTCCTTTTTGAGTATTTTCGACATAATCCATCAACACTCCCGCCGCCGTGATTTCCGAACGTTCGAAATTTCCGAAAGCATCCAGCGTTTCAACTTTAAAAAATGTTTTCAAGCGTTTTTTGGCGTTTTCGCTGTTAAATCTTGCTGCCGGAAGAACACTCAGTTTCTCACGATATTCATTTAAAACAGAAAAATTTTCCGGATTTTGCAAATAAGTATCGGCCAAAACGATTTCAACCGGACTGAGTCTTGCCAAGTTGGAACTTAAAACAACAGCTTCCTTTTTATCTTTCAGGCGGATTTCCTGCGTATAAAAATCTCCGGTAGACAAATCCAGCCATGCGAAGCCCAAAGCATCATTTTGTTTAACCAAGCTCAAAATAAAATTATTCTTTTTAGAATCGAGAAGGTTATCTTCCGTCAAAGTTCCCGGCGTTACAAGGCGGATAACCTCTCTTTTAACAACGGACTTGGCTCCTCGTTTTTTGGCTTCCTTCGGATCTTCGGTCTGCTCGCAAATGGCAACCTTAAAACCCTGCCGGATTAATTTGGCCAGATAGCTCTCATAGGCGTGAAAAGGGACGCCGCACATCGGAATGTCCTGATTATCAAGTTTCCCTCTTTTGGTCAGAGCAATATCCAAAGCTTTTGATGCCGTTACGGCATCGTCAAAAAACATTTCATAAAAATCGCCCATCCGGTAAAAAAGAAGATAATCCTTATGAGCATTCTTAATTTCCAGATATTGTGCCATCATGGGCGTAAGAGGTATCGTTGTTATTTCTGTCATTTTATTCCGATTATTTAGCAAATTTAAACTAATCGTATAATAGTATATTTTAGTGTGTAGTCCACAGTTTTTTAAGCTTATCTTCTTTTTTACCAATATACGGAGGGCTAAAATGTTTAAGCGTGGGAAAAAATTTATCAACATTGAGAAAGATGAAAAGTTTGCCGACAGGGTTTTGTTTTTATCCCTTCCTTCCGCTCTGGTATTCATTATGCTGGTGGCTTTGAAACTTTTGCCGGCCACGCTTGCCGTTATCTCTTACGCCACGATTATTATGTTTAACGTTATTTTCCTGTTTCCGCTTACGTTTGAAATGCAACAGCTGAAGAAATATATTACCAATTTAGCCAGCGGCGAAGGTATGGAAGATGACATCGCACTCTCAGAGAAAGACGCTAAGGAAATTGTCGATGCCGTTAATGCCATGCATCGCTTTTGGGCACATAAAACCGACATTCTCGAAGCCCAGACAATTTCCGATACAGCCGTCTTGGATACTCTTCCGGATCCGATTATGATGATTGACCGTTCCGGAAACATTCTCGGAGCAAATCTTTCTTCCCGTACTTTATTCGGCAAAGACGTTACCGACAAAAACATTCAGAATATTTTCAACTCCAATAATTTCATTGAGGCTGTTTCCAGAGTTCTGAAAAAAGAAAGTTCCTCTGAAAATCTGATTTTCTATGTACAGAGAAATAAGGGACGGAAGCTTAAAGACATTGAAGATTCTCAGAAACTTTACGCTCATATCAAGCAACTGCCATGGCTTTCCAAAGGAAGAGCCGTTGCGGTCATCTCCATTTATGATCTCACAAAATCTATGAAAATCGAAAAAATGCAATCTGATTTCGTCGCCAACGCCAGCCATGAGCTCCGCACGCCTTTAGCCATTATTTCCGGCTTTATCGAAACTCTCCAAACCACGGCACATGATGATGAAGAGGCTCGAGAAAAATTCTTAAAAATTATGAGCGAACAGGCTGAATATATGTCTGCTTTGATTGAAAATCTGCTTTCTCTTTCCAAAATTGAAATGACGCAAGACCAGAAGCCGGAAGGAACCGCCGATATTGTCAAAATCGTTAACGAGGTGGCTATGGCTCTTTCTCTTAAAGCACAAGACCGTAACATTACTCTGCTGACACATATCGAAAACAACATTCCGAATATTACAGCCGATGCACACCAAGTTAAACAAGTGATTCAAAACCTGACCGATAATGCCTTGAAATACGGTATCAGCAAGAGTGATGTCAACATCCGGGTCGGTGTGGTCGAGCAAATTCCACGATCGAAAAGTTTTCAAGTTGCGGAAGGAAAAGCCGTTTCCATTTCCATTAACAATAAAGGTCCTAAAATCACTCCGGAGAATCTTGCCCGTTTGACTGAAAGATTTTTCCGCCTTCAGGAGCACAAAGATTTAAACATTAAAGGAACCGGATTGGGGTTGGCCATTGCCAAGCACATTATTCTCCGCCATAAGGGAAATTTGACCGTAACTTCCACCGCTTACAACGGAACGACTTTTACTATCTACCTTCCGGTTGCAAACTAAATATAATCCGTTTAAAATAAAGAACTCCCAATACCTTTAAAGTATCAGGAGTTTTTTGTAAAGGACTTTTGTTTACTGTTTGTTCCAGAAGTATTCCATTCTTTTCCAGAAACTTATCTCATGTCGTACCAAATAAGCTTGACGATAATGAGACATTCCCTTGCGAAACAATTTCCTTTCCAATTCTTCGGGAAGACGTTTCTCTTCCACATAGAACTTAAAAAAGTGAAACCGTTCCGGATGAAACAAGCACTCTTCTAACTGCATCAGGCTCAAAGGCTGACTTCTGACAAGAGCTTTGAACTTGGCTTCCCGATTGTTCAGCACCAAATCTTTGATAAAACTTCCCCCCACCTGATGTTTGGTAATATACCATGCGAACTGATCATCATTCATTTGACGGATAAGACGCTCTTCCAGATCTGTCTTTTCAATCAGGAGTTTCAACAGTGTAAAGTTTTTTTCGCAAATGAGAAACTCCGCTGCATCGGAAATGGCTTTCAGGTAAGTTTTCTCACTTTTCCAACGGATACAATTGTCGATAAATATCTCAAACAGAGCTTTATTATCTTCCTTACAGAGTTCTTTCAAAAAGTCTTCGTTAAAAGCTTTATGCTTGACAATCTGAAGCACTTTTTCTTCCGGCATATAAGCCTTTTTTGCATTTTGCAGAAAAACAAAGCTTAATCCCATCCTTTTCCATTCGGAAAGATAGTGCAATGCTCGTTCAAAAACATTTTCATCTCCGAAAACAGAGATAATCAGATAATCAAAATTTGAATCGTGGTACTCATCCACCAATTCCGCCGCAGATTGATAGTCTCCGAAGAGAAGAGTTTCCAACAGCAGTTCCGAACGGTTATGCTGCTCATACAAATTCCGGTCAATAAGAAAACATTGAATACCGAGAAAATCCAACCGGGACAATAAGGCGTTAACCTGTTTTTTGTCCTTCTTGTTTAGTCCTTTTAACTGCATAGCTGTATAATTATAAATGAAACATATTCTTAAAGTAATCTAACAAAACATTAAACAAAATTAGACATAAAAAGTCAAACTATTTTTAAAAATTAAATCGTTTGGCAAATTTTTTCTTATCCATACCATTTACGGTGTGGATTTTTTCATTAATTAAAAGGGTCGGCAATTCCATTCTTACAAACACACTCCTCGGATCAGCATTGTCTACAAACGCCGTTATTTCACCTTGTGCCGCAGAGATAAAACGTTTTGACGCCACGGCCCAGATATCGGCTATTTCCTCATCTTTCAAGCCGCAACCGGCTCCGGACAACCCCATTTCAACCAATTTGGCACCGCAATCGGTGTGTTCTATCATCATTTTTTCGGGATTATCTTTGACGAAAGCAAAGGCCTTGTCCCTGTTTTCTTTGGTCGGTTGGAAACTTACGCTGTAGAGCACAACGGCATTCTCCGGCGTGGCAACGTCATAAGTTCCGGCCACGTGCATCGCTTTTGCATATAAATTATTCATCTCGTTTCTTCTTATTTTTCACAATATTTAATTGTCCGTCGGCAACAATAATGTCAGCCGTATCGTTATCTCCGATTTCCCCGTCCAAAATCTTCATTGCTAGTTTATTTTCAATCTGGGTTTTAAGCAGACGTTTTAACGGACGAGCTCCGTAAACCGGGTCATAACCGTTGTTGACAATCCAGATAAAGGCCGCATCGTTGACGTGCAGTTTGATATTGCGTTCTGCCAGACGTTTTTCAATATTGGCAATTTGAATTTTGGCAATGTCTTTGATATTGCTTTTATCCAGTTTATGAAACAGGCTTATTTCATCAATACGGTTGATAAATTCCGGACGGAACGACGCTTTCACAATATCCATGACTTTGGCTTTTACTTTCTTCGGATCATCCGCTCCGGTAGTATTGGCCAAAATATCAGAGCCTAAATTAGAGGTCATGATGATAATGGTGTTTTTAAAGTCAACCGTACGCCCTTTGCCGTCAGTCAAACGACCGTCATCCAAAACCTGCAACAGAATATTAAATACATCCGGGTGGGCTTTTTCCACCTCATCAAACAGAATAACCTGATACGGACGGCGACGAACAGCTTCGGTCAAGGCACCGCCTTCCTCATAGCCGACATATCCCGGAGGAGAACCGATTAAACGGGCAACCGCATGTTTTTCCATATATTCGGACATATCAACACGCAGCAGAGCACTCTCGTCATTAAACAAAAACTCGGCTAGAGCTTTGCTTAACTCCGTTTTACCAACGCCCGTCGGCCCCAAAAACAGAAAAGAACCAATCGGCTGGTTATGGTCGCTGATACCGGCACGGGAACGTCTGACGGCATTGGCAACCGCGGATATCGCCTCTTTTTGTCCGATAACCCTCTTGCCCAGAAAATCTTCCATGTGAACAAGTTTTTCTTTTTCACCTTCCAACATCTTGTCAACCGGAATTCCCGTCCATTTGGAGACGACAGTGGCAATGTTTTCATCGGTTACGGTTTCGCGGATATTGCTTTTTTCTTTGCTATTTTGAGCTTTTTCCTCAATCGTTTTTACTTTTTCTTCCAGTTCAGGAATTACACTGTATTGCAGTTCTCCGGCTCGTTCATACCGACCATCGCGTTTAGCAATTTCAACTTCAATTTTAGCCTTATCCAGCTTGTCTTTCAAACCGGTTAAATCCACAAGCCCCTGTTTTTCTTCTTTCCATTTGTCGGCAAGACTTTTGGCTTTGGCTTCCAGACCTGAAATTTCGTACCCGATTAATTCCAAACGGGATTTAGACTGTTCGTCATTTTCTTTTTTCAGAGCTTCCCGTTCAATTTTCAGCTGGAGAATCCGGCGATCCAGTTCATCCAGCTCCTCCGGTTTGGAATCGATAGCCATTCGCAGAGAGCTGGCGGCTTCATCCATCAGGTCAATAGCTTTATCCGGCAGAAAGCGGTCGCTGATATAGCGGTTGGACAAGGTTGCGGCTGCAATCAAGGCGGAATCTGAAATTCTTACGCCATGGTGCAGCTCAAATTTATCTTTAATGCCTCTCAAAATGGAAATCGTCTCTTCCACACTCGGTTCGGAAATAAACACCGGTTGGAAACGACGAGCCAAAGCGGCGTCTTTCTCAACATATTTTTTATATTCCGACAGCGTTGTTGCTCCGAGGCAGTGGAGTTCGCCCCTTGCCAAGGCCGGTTTTAAGAGGTTTGAAGCGTCCATGGAACCTTCGCTTGCTCCTGCTCCGACAATCGTGTGCATCTCGTCAATAAACAAGATAATGTTTCCGTTGGAAGCTTCCACATCTTTGAGTACGGCTTTTAAGCGTTCTTCGAACTCGCCGCGGAATTTGGCTCCGGCAATCAACGCTCCCATATCCAGAGCCAAAAGCTGTTTTCCTTTCAGGCTCTCCGGCACATCATTATTGACAATCCGCATTGCCAGCCCTTCGACAATCGCCGTTTTTCCCACACCCGGTTCACCAATCAACACCGGATTGTTTTTGGTACGGCGGGACAAAACCTGAATGGTGCGGCGGATTTCGTGGTCTCGGCCGACAACGGGATCCAGTTTTCCTTCTTTGGCTTTGGCGGTAATATCTATGGCAAATTTTTTCAAAGCATCAAAATTATCTTCCGAAGTTTCAGAATCGGCAATCCGACCTTTCCGATAATCATTAACAGACTGGTTCAATTTCTGCGGATTGACACCCGCTTTTTTCAATATTTCATAAGCCGGCGTACCCTCAGTCATTGCCAAGGCCTGTAAGATACGTTCAACGGTTACAAATTTGTCTCCGGCTTTATCAGCCAGCTTTTCAGCCTCCATCATCACCCGGGTAAATTCCTGAGACATTAAGCTTTGTACAGACTGCCCCATGACTTCGGGAATTTTGGCCAAAGCATTGTCTACCTCGCCGCGGATTTCGGAAACACTGCCGCCTGACTTTAGAATCAAGTCCGTAATGACGCCTGATTTATCATCAATCAGCACTTTCAGCAAATGTTCGGGGGAAATATACTGGTGTTTGTCTTTTGCAGCCTGATTGATAACATCTTGTATTATCTCTTTTGATTTACTGGTTAACTTCTCAAAATCCATTGTTCGACCACCTCACTATATATTAGTCATTCTACCTAATATATAGTGAGAGGCATACCGTTAAATCAAGTTTTTCCTGCGATATTTTTTACGCTTCCGGCAACAGAGAAATCAAAGTAATCTCCGAAGGGGCAAACAAACGCATCGGAGGCCCCCAAGACCCGACACCTCGGGAAACATAAAGTTTCAAACCGCGAACCTCATAAAGTCCGGCAAGATACTTATTGGCTTTTTTAACCAACAGATGGAACGGAAAAATCTGTCCGCCGTGAGTATGTCCTGAAAGCTGCAAATCAATAATGCGGCTGCTCAGGTAATCCACAAAATCCGGCGTATGAGACATTAAGACCTTATACTGAGTTGTCTTGCTTCCCTTCAATGCCTTATAGAAATTAACATTTAACATCGGACTCATACTTGCAGTATGACTGTCCGGTATTCCGGCCAGATAAATATTGGTATCCCCAATCGTCAGGCCTTTGTTAAACAGAAGATGAAAGCCCATTTCTTCAAAACGTTTCTGCCAAGAGGCAATTCCGTTATACAATTCGTGATTGCCGAAAGAAATATAAATGCCATATTTGGCTTTTAACTTTGCCAAAGCATTGGTTTGAGCGGTCAGAACATCCACCTTATCGTCAATAATATCTCCGGTCAGAACGATAAAATCCGGACGCAGGGAATTTACCCTGTTGACCAGACGGTCAACATCGGCAACCGAGGTTGTCCGGTTAATATGCAAATCTGTCAGCTGCAACATGGTTATATTTTTATGAATCCGATCTGAGGTAATATAAATATCTTTGATTTCAGGCTCTTTAGTTCCTTCATAAAAAGCGTAAGCAGCAAAGAGGAGAGTCAGCCCAACCGTTATCAGATTGACTTTGCCGAGAATATTCAGATTTTTGGGATTCAGCCACCAATTGGTCCGGTCAAAAATTCGGACAATGCCATAGAGCATATACCATAAAATATCTCTGAAAATCAGCAGAGAGAACAAGAGGAACACTGTTCCGAAAAGAAAATAACTTACCGGTGCAAAAATATTATATATTTCCGGAGAAAACAAAGCATATTTCTTCACTCCGGCAATAATAAACGGAGAAAACCATCCATAAGCAACCGTCAGGCCTACGGCAATTTTTCCTGAAAGCTTAATATCACTATAACTGACAAGCGTTCTTACGGTAATAACCGTACAAGCAAGAGCTATAACCACACCCGCAATAAAAAAGTACACAACACATCCCCTTCGCTTCTACCACACACTCTCACAAAAAACACTATAGACTCACATACCCCTATTTTCCCTACACAGCATGGGCGTCTTTTTTCTTACAGAATAAAAACTTCTGGAAAATAGTCAAATATTATTTAGACTATAAACAACATTTTGTCTAAAAAGGATAAGGATACGGCAAAATATCAAAAAATTATACGGCAGCAACTTTTTTGCGATAAGTTCTTTTAGGTTTTGGCTGTTCTTCGGAAACTTTGTCTTTTTCAGTTTCGGCATTATCAGAAGCTTCGGTGATTTCAATTATTTTAAAAGCTTTTTTTACCGGTGCATTTTCCGTTTGTACGGCTTTTTCCGTTTTGTTTTCTGACGGAACATTATTGCTTTCCGTATTTTCTTCTCCTGTTGCGGTATTCTCTCCGGCATTGTCATTGCTCACGGCATTTTCTTGAGAAAAATCATTTTTCCTTTGATTATTGTTTTTTTGATTCTGATTTTTTTTCTCGTTTATTTCGGTAACGATTTTACGATAGTGTTCCGCATACTGGCGAAAAACCTCGGCACTGACATAGTCATTGTTATTCAAAGCATCTTTAGCCAGCTCATTATATCTTTTTATCAAATCAAGAGCCGTACCGCTGCATTTTCCGGCGATACTGTTGCTGTCAAATTTGTAGTTAAGTGAATAGACCTGATTATTATAATTATTATTGTTATTGCGAAACTTATTATTTGTTCTTTTCATATTTTTAATACCATAATCGTTAACAAAGGGCCTCAGCAAAGAACCCTGAAAAAAATTCAAATTTTATTTTTTTGAAAATCCTAAATGATGCAAAACAAAAATCGGAAGCATCGTTCAGGCCTCATCATACAGATAAATATTATAATTGCAAATTATTTTTTGAAAATTATACATCTTTCAATACCTGACAAATCCCGAAGCACTTTTTCCGTTTTTAATCCCGCCTTTTCAAACACCTGACACACATCTCCGGCTTGATTTATTCCGATTTCCAGTAAAACATATCCGCTGTTTTTTAACAGGGACGGAATAACTTCCGCCAATCGGCGGTAGTGATCCAAACCATCCGCTCCGCCGTCCAAAGCTTTAAGAGGATCATAATCTCGGACGTTTTTTTCCAAATCCGAAATATCTTCGGTCGGAATATACGGAGGATTGGACATGATTAAATCAAACTGCCGGTTAAAAAGAGAATCAAAGTCATTGTCAAACCAGCTGGCCTGACAAAAATGTGCCTGCTCCGACACTTTCAGCTTTTCGGCATTTGAAATTGCGACAGCCAGAGCTTTCTCGGAACAATCCACCCCAATGCCTTGAGCATCTTTCCGCTCCTCCAGCAAAGAAAGGAGGATACATCCGGAGCCGGTTCCCAAATCCAGAAACCACGGCGTTTGAAAATCCGAAGCCAAACGAAGAGCTTCCTCAACCAAAACTTCCGTATCCGGACGGGGAGACAGAACATCGCAGGTTACGTTGAAATTATATTTATAAAAATCTTTTGAACCGATAATTTTATCCAACGGCATATTTTCAAGGCGAAGAGCCAGCATTCTGCCAAGTTTATCTTCCTGACTTTCGTTTAAAACAGTATCCATACCGACGCTTCCGGCCTCTTGCCCCAAAACCTCGGAAATCAGAATTCTGGCTTCCAAACGCGGCGACGATATTCCGGACTTTGATAAAACGGATATGGTATTTTCAAAAATGCTGCTCATTTTTATCCTTTTTGGGCATCATTACAGATTTTTACAATTTTATAAGATTTAAGCATAAAAAAACGCCGCAAAGCGGACGTTACTTTATTTTTTCTGCCGGCTAGTTTCTCTGATTGCTTTTGGTAAGAACTTTGCGAGCCACAAAAATATTTTCTTCCTCAGGTTCATCTCCGCGGACAATTTTTATCAAGTCGGCAATATGCTCACGCATCGGAGACACGTCAAGAGACGGGGAAAATTCTCCCTTAAACATAAAGCCCGCTGTTTCAGGCTGCATTTGTTCAGAATTGGACACTTTTCATTTTCTCCGTTTATTTCTCAGCATATTAGCACATTTCCGCAGCCAAAGCAAGCTTTACTTTTTCAGAAAGTTTATCAAAAGCTTTCTTTTCGATTTGTCTTACCCGCTCGCGGCTAATCGCAAACTTCTCGCCTATTTCTTCCAAAGTAACGGGAGTGTCTGAAAGCATGCGGTTTTTGATAATATATTGTTCCCGCTCATTCAAGAGGCTCAAACACTGATATAAAATCTTTTGTTTCAGGCTGTTTTCTTGTTTGCGGGAAGTATTTTCTTCTATATTTTGTCTTTTGTCAACAATAAAATCAATTTTCTCCATAGAACCGTCATCACCGGCAACAACATTTAAAGAGCTGTCTCCGCCCAAACGCTGGTCCATTTCGACCACATCTTTTTTGTCAACAACCAATTCCTTGGCAATTTTCTCAACAACATCCGGTTCCAGAGATTTATTGTCATAAAGTCCCAAACGGGATTTTATCCGGCTTAAATTGTAGAACAATTTCTTTTGTGCCGCAACGGTGCCGATTTTAACCAAGGACCAAGACCGGAGAACATAGTCATTCACAGCCGCCTTTATCCACCAAATAGCATAAGTCGCCAAACGAACTTTCTTTTCCAGATCAAACTTTTTGACCGCCTGCATCAAACCGATATTGGCCTCGGAAATAATATCTGCCAACGGAAGCCCGTAACGACGATAAGTCAGAGCAATCTTGGCAGCCAGACGCAAATGCGACGTTACGAGTTTCTGGGCGGCCTCAAGACTGCCGTGCCGGCGAAATTCCTCCACCAGACAGGCTTCTTCTTCTTCACTTAAAATCGGAAATTTTTTTATTTTTTCAAGATAAGAGAATAAGCTGTTCTCTTCAACAACAAGAGGTAAATTTGTTGTGTTTCTTACAATTACCGCATGTGAATTTTGACTCATTATTTTCTGATACCTTCTTTCAAACATTAACCCAATACTATTTGAGCATTGTTTACAAATATTCAATATCCGCAATTGGAAATATTATGACATTTTATAAAAAGAATCAACTCTCTGTTGATAAAATTAAGACTAATATTTAAAGGTAAACGACTTTTGAGCGGCAGAAAGCGGAGAAAAGTTCATCACTTCAACGATTGTTTCACCATATTCACGGTACAACAAAATATAAACGTTTGAGGTTATGCCCTCGCTGGTGCTTTTGCACAGCCGCAGCAGACTGTTATCCAGTCCGTTGTTAATTTTAATCATAACTACCCGGCTGGCAACCTCAAAATCATCTCTGGCGGTAATCTTTCCGGCATCGATTTCCTTAAATTTATTTAAATTGCGGGTAATCAGGGCTTCTGTTCTCTTTTCCAGAACCGATGTCCCCGGATTTGTCGCCAGAAAAGATTTGCCGTTCATCCAGACTTTTGCCAAAAGAATCGTATCATCGCAGGCCGGAAGAGCGGAATCAATTTCGACCGTTTCTTCCGTATCCACAAATTCTATCGGCTCGTTTTCATTCGGCTGTTCGGTACTATCAATGATTACCATCCCGTTTTGAACCTGCGTTTCAACGGAAACATCTTCCACCTCCGTTTCCGGCTCCACAGTTGCGGAAACCTCTTCTTCAGAAGCAGCCGCATCTGGAGCGGTCTCTTCCGCAGACAGCGGTGAAACCGAAAACAAGAAAAAAGCACTTAATAGAATCCAGAATTTCTGCAATGTTTTTATCCTTATCAGAAGTTGATTGATTTAGGTGTTCTCGGAAACGGAATAACGTCGCGGATATTACCGATACCGGTTACCAGCATCATCATTCTCTCAAATCCCAATCCGAAACCGGCATGCGGAACAGAACCAAACTTACGAGAATCCAGATACCAAGCGTAGTCCTCCTCTCTCATTCCCATATCCTTGATCTTCTGAACCAAAACATCATAACGTTCTTCACGCTGAGAGCCGCCGATGAGTTCACCAATCCCGGGAACAAGAACATCCATGGCAGCAACGGTGCGTCCGTCCTCGTTCAAACGCATATAGAAGGCTTTGATTTCCTTCGGGTAGTCGCGGACAATAACCGGACGTTTGAAGTGCTTTTCGGCCAGAAAACGTTCATGTTCCGTCTGCATATCAATACCAAACTCCGGTTCATATTCAAATTTATGGCCGGATTTTTTCATGATATCGATTGCTTCGGCATAAGTAATACGGGCAAAACCATTTTCAACGATGTTATTTAATTTATCCAACAACCCCGGTTCAACAAATTTATTAAACAAATCCAAATCGTCGGCACAATGTTCCATAACGTGTTTAACACAAAAACGAACCATGTCTTCGGCAAAGTCCATGTCATCATAAATGTCGGCAAATGCCATTTCCGGTTCAATCATCCAAAATTCGGCGGCATGACGGGTCGTGTTGGAGTTTTCAGCCCGAAAAGTCGGTCCGAAAGTATAAATGTCGCCCAAACCCATGGCATACATTTCGCCGTTGAGCTGTCCGGAGACGGTCAAATGGGCTTCTTTGCCGAAGAAATCCTGAGAATAGTCAACTTTTCCGTCTTTGGTTCGCGGAGGGTTATTCAAATCCAAAGTTGTTACCTGAAACATCTCACCGGCACCTTCACAGTCCGAACCGGTAATCAACGGAGTATGAACGTAGCGGAATCCGCGTTCATTGAAAAACTTGTGAATGGCAAAAGACAATTCCGAACGAACACGGAAAGCCGCACCGTATTTGTTTGTTCTCGGACGCAAATGAGCAATGGTACGGAGATATTCGTCAGTGTGCTTTTTCTTTTGCAGCGGAAAATCCTCATCAGCGAAGTCATAAACTTCAATCTCATCGGCAACGATTTCGTATTTTTGGTTGCCGCCTTTGGATTCAACCAAGGCTCCGGTTACGGCAACGGAAGACCCCGTGGTCAGTTTTTTTACGTCTTCATAATTGTTCAAATTTGAATTGGCAATAACCTGAATATTTTTAAGACAAGAACCGTCATTGATTTCAACAAATGAAAAATCTTTAGAATCCCGGCGGGTTTTGACCCACCCTTTAACCAGCACTTTATCCTGCGGTTGTTCTGCCGCCAAAAGGCTTACAATCTTTGTTCTTTTTAACATTTTTTATTCCTCAATATTCTTATTTTATTCAGTTACTGCCATGAAACAGCGTTAGAAATATATATCACTTCAAATTAATTGTCTAGCATTGACAATTATTAATCTACGTATAATTATATACTCAGAAAATTAACTATAACCGGAGAAAATTAATGAGAAAATTCCTTTTTATGCTCATTTTGCCAATTACCCTTATTTTTAACGCCTGCACCTCCGACATCGGAGCCAACCAATATGCTACTTCTTCTATCGGACAGGCCAGCACGGCTCAAATCGGAACAGTCGTTTCCGTCAGACAAATTAAAGTTGCCAGCGACAGTTCGGCCGGAACATTAATCGGCGGTGCTGCCGGCGGCGTTGCCGGATCTACTATCGGCGGCGGCAATACGGCTCACATTCTTGGTGCCATCGGCGGTGCCGTTATCGGCGGCATGGCCGGAAACGCCGCTCAGAAAGGTTTGACCTCTCAAGGCGGTTATGAATATGTGGTCAGATTGGACAACGGAAATCTGGTTACCGTTTCTCAAGGAACTGATATTCTGCTGAATCCGGGACAAAGATGTATGGTGTTATTCGGCGAACGTGCCCGCGTTATTCCTTATAACTAAAGATTACAGTTCACTACTTAAAAGAGTTTCGAAAAACGAAGCTCTTTTTTTTGTTCCATATAATATTTTAGACAAAAATTTGCAATTTTACGGATAATTATTATTGATTCTTATTTCCAATCATGGTATATTTCTTACATATTTATATGTATATGTGCTTATTATTGGAAACCATTTCATCATCTGATGTTTTTGCTTATAAGAGCATTTTCCTGATATCCATATACTTTTTACCGTTAATTTTATTTATTAATCAGCAAAAGAGTAGACCGGAAGCATCCTCAGGAATGCAGTCTCTTAAAACAAACCGGGTGAACACAATGAGAAAAGCATTTGTAAAAGCTCTCGCCGATTACACAGATCAACCTGAAGCAGCAATCTCCGCGATGAATCACAGTCTTCATGTTTCCATCATATTGGACTGGATACTGCAGCCAACAGGACAAGATATCCGCGGTTGGCGAATTTCGCCTTACTACATGAACCTCATGACTGAATTCGGCGAATATCTTTACAAAAAGGACCCCTTCACCGGGTGGATTCTTCTGGAAATCGCTCTCCAGCGTCTTTCCTGCGGTGCGGTCTTACATGAACCTACTCCGGTTCAAAAAGCATTGCCGGAACCTTACCGGAAATATTCCGCCGCCTGTGATCAATACGGCATCATGTCGGAAGACTGTTGGAAGTTTCTGACCACTCAGGGCAAGCTTTGCTTCAATATTGAAGAAACTTGCGATCATGTAACCAAAATCGTGTTCGGACTTCTGGATCATTTGACTCCGGACGGTCATGAACTCAACGGGTATATGACCGGACAGATAAGCGGCAAAGAAATGTATGACTGGGCTTGGGAAATCGCTAATGAGGAAATCTCCTTCAAAGCTCGTTACGATCACTTTGCCACACCGGAGCGATATGCTAAGTACGCCCTGTTCTTCAAAGAAAATCAGAACCAAATCGATTGGAATGATTTCTTCAAAAGAATCGGTCTCAACGGTCTCAAGAACTTCTTCCGTCGCCGCGAGGTGAAAAAAGAACTTCTGCGTTAATTGGCTCTCAGAGAAAAACAAAACGCAAAAACAAAGGGGTCGGATTATTCCGATCCCTTTTTTTCTTGCAAATAATTCTTCAACATTTCTATCCATAACGGATTTTCACTATAAACAAATTGTCCGCCGATTTTGCTCACGGAGCGTTTTCCATCTGAAATTATCAGGCGTTGATACTCCTCTTTCAGTCCTCCATAGATATTGTTTATCTTGGGATTATCTTTTTTTTCCCGCTCAAAACCATCCCTACTGCCAAAATAATAACGGGTTATTCGCACACCTTTTTCCCGAAGCTTTTGCAACAATCTGAAATATTCCTCATCAGGCTGAACATTATCCTTTTCATCTTCCTGTTTGGAAACCAGCAGGGAAACCGTTGTGTCGGACAGTATTACAAAAACTCTTTTCAACACATTGTTTTCAGCCAATCCTTCATACAATTTCATTTTAACGCTCCTTACAACACATAAACCGAAATGCCGACAACCTTGGTTTTCCATTGCCAAAAAAGACGGCGTTATCCTGATGAACAGGAATCTTTGACAACGTAACTTCAGGGCTTGAGATTTTTGTTTTCTCATAAGCCTTATAAATCTGTCCGAAACTATGCAGGGAATATTTGAACGCAGGAATCGGCATTCGGTATCCGCTGATATTGGCATAGACAATATCCTCACTCATGTCAAAACGTTTCATAATATATTGCAGGCGATTATAAATGTTTTCCGCGTTTCCGGTTGTTATCTCCTTGGGCTTAATCAACTGCATAAACTGCTCCATGTATTTATGCGGAATACGCATGGTTTGCAGTGTGCTTGCCCGTTCTTTGAAATAATAAACCATCGGTTCCGGATAACAGCGGATATCCTTCTTAATCACGTTTTCAGCAAAAGGGGCAAAATCTTTATGCTTATTATCGACATTCAACAGAAGGATTTCACTGTTATTACCGATATCCTCATACTCGGAAAGTTTTTTAATCTTCACATTTTTACCGATACTCTCCAGAAGTTCAGATAAAGCTTTGATTTCCAAAATCTCCAAAGTATCGGAACGTTGGTCAATAACTTCATCTCGGGTTACCAGAGTAATTTCATCCTTGGTTAAGAATCTTGCCGCCGTCTGTTTCAAACGGTCTTTTAAGGTCAGATTTGCATTTGCCACTTTCTGCAGGCATTCGTTTTGCGGGCGGTTCAACATAGTCAGAAACATTCCGACATCCGGCATATTGATTTTTTCCACTTCAATATTTCCCTGATTATCAACAAAGCAATCAGGCTGAAAATACAACAATCCTTCTCCGTTGTAACGGCAACCGCCCTGCTCCTCATACCGATGTTCCGCCCGTTTAACCGCCTCAAAAAATCCGTTTCCGGCTCTGATTTCTTCTTTTGCATATTCCGCCAAAGAAAAGGTCTTATTGACCGCTTCATCAATTTTAGTCCTTAACTGCGGGAGCTTCTCCACCGGAAAACAAGCCGGCGTATTTGTTTCTGCCGGACGAATGAAGAAAAAACCACTCTTGCTTCCGACATTTTCTCCGGTATGAAGTTTAAATCCTTCCCTTTCTGCCAGAAGCGTAAATTTATTAACCAACACCGCCGTTTTTTTATAGTCATTATGCTCAAAACTATCTTGCAATTTAGCGGCCAGCTCCTTAATCTGCGGACTTCCGAAACGTTCCATTTGCTCGCTTATCAAGGCTTCCGGCATGGCAAACCCTTTTTCTTTGGTAATGTCAAAGTGCAATTTTTCCGCCGTTCCGATATCAAAGCGAGTAAAATTTCCGCCCGGTCCCTGATCCATTCGCAAATGACGGTAAGCTCCCGCTCCCCGCAGGCGATATTGGATGTTTTTATAATCATCGGGAAAAAAGGCCAAAAGCAAATCAAACGGCGGTTGTTTGCGTAGATTTCGAAAATTATCGTGTGTTTCGACAATTTCAGCGGCGTTCGGATTTTCCATGCCATAAATCGGAGCGGCCAAATCATAGTAAGTTTGAAAAGTTCCGCCGGCCATTTTAACACGGCCGCAGTTTTCTATAGAATATTCAAAAGACATTATTCATCTCCATTTTTTTAGAATTTTTGATTAAATAAAACAGACAGTTTTAAAATGATGTAATTTTAGACACGAGGAAATATGGCACTAGCTGTGCCACCAGAAAAAAACAGAAAATTTAACCTCGTTTACAGACATTTGTTATCCTTACTAAAATTCATCAGAGATGAACAACGCATTTAATTTAGTCTGATAATCAAGTTTGTCAAGAGTCAAAAAAGATTTATCTTTTTTTAAGCAAAATTATGAATATAATAACGGCAGTTTTTCAATTTACTGCGAGGTAGGCATGCTTTCCGACATTCAGATTTCTCAAAACAACATTCCCGAAAGAATTACCGCTATCGGCAAAAGCATTGGTCTTACCGAAGACGATTTGGAATTATACGGAAAATACAAAGCCAAAATCTCCTTTGAAAAACTTCGGGAATTATCTTCCCTTCCGCTGAAAGGAAAGCTTATTTTGGTTACCGCAGTTACCCCTACTCCTGCCGGAGAAGGAAAATCCACCATTTCCATCGGCTTGACCGATGCTCTCAAACGTTTGAACAAAAACGTGTCGGCAGCACTCCGCGAGCCTTCCTTGGGGCCGTGTTTCGGTATCAAGGGCGGGGCAACCGGCGGCGGATATGCTCAAATCGTACCGATGGAGGAAATTAATCTGCATTTTACCGGTGATATTCACGCCATTACTGCTGCCAATAATTTGTTGGCGGCAATGATAGACAACCATATTAAGCATGGCAATTTTTTGGATATTGATCCGAAAAGCATTTTCTGGCACCGCTGCTTGGACTTAAACGACCGTGCCCTCAGGGAGATTAGCGTTGCACAAGGCGGAGAAATCAACGGCATACAGAGAGAAGACCATTTTGACATCAGCGTCGCCAGCGAAATTATGGCTATTTTCTGCCTTTCCGAAGACATTGAAGACCTTAAATGTCGGTTATCTCGGATAGTTATCGGCAAAAACTCCAAAGGCGATTACATTACTGCCGGAGAGCTTAAAGCTCACGGAGCCATGGCCGCCCTCTTAAAAGATGCCATTAAGCCAAATTTGGTTCAAACACTTGAAAAAACGCCGGTTCTGGTTCACGGCGGACCTTTTGCCAACATTGCTCACGGGTGCAACAGCGTTATTGCCACTAAAACCGCTTTGCGTTTGGCTGATTATGTGGTTACGGAAGCCGGTTTCGGTGCAGATTTGGGAGCGGAAAAGTTTTTGGACATTAAATGTCCGACCGCCGGACTTAAACCTTCCGCCGTTGTTATCGTTGCCACTATTCGAGCCTTAAAAATGCACGGCGGTTTGCCTAAAAACGCCCTTTCAACAGAAGACACCGAAGCTCTTAAACGAGGGTTTGCCAATTTGCAAGTTCATCTACAGAACCTGAAAAAATTTAATTTGCCAACTATTGTCGCCATAAACCAATTCTCCGCAGACAGTGAGGCAGAGCTTAAATTGCTTCAAAAACAGTGTACAGAACAAGGAGCCGAAGCAATTGTTGTTTCTGCATGGGAAAACGGCGGTAAAGGTGCCGAAGAACTTGCTGCCAAAGTTATAGCTCTTGCAGAGAAACCTTCCGATTATCATCAATTGTATGATTATAATCTGCCCTTGAAACAAAAAACAGAAATTATTGCCAAAGAAATTTATCGAGCCGGAGATATTGTTTTTTCGGATATAGCCACAGCTAAATTGAAAGAATTTGAAAACAAGGGTTACGGTTCCTTACCTGTTTGCATTGCCAAGACACAAAACTCCATCTCCGGCGACGCCTCTTTGTTGGGAGCTCCGCAAGGACATACTCTGACCGTAAGGGATGTTCGTCTGTCGGCCGGTGCCGGATTTATTGTTGCTTTGGCCGGAAATATTTTAACTATGCCGGGGTTACCGAAAACACCGGCGGCGGAAAAGATAGACGTTGACAAGAACGGGGTTATTTCCGGTTTATTCTAGCGTTTATTTTTTTCACATTGTCCGCATTGTGAACAGCCGTTACATATCAGACGACTGCCGCAAGTTTCGCAATTCTTGTTCCATACTTTTTGATATAAAACCGGAGCTCCGAACAAATCGTTTTGTTGCGTTTTTTCCAAATTAAATTCCAATTCTTTTCCGGCGAACTGTAAACCGGACTTCCACGCCATTTCGCTTTGCCGGCGTTTGTCCGGAAGATGATAAGTTTTTCCGTCTTTAACAAAATATGTTCCGGTTTCAATAAAGCAAAAACGAACATTCGCCGATACGCATTCCTCATACAAAGTTTTTACCCATTCGTAATACAACGGTCGGGAACCGTCATAATTTTCGCCTCCGGCAATCACCTGCTCTATCTGTCCGCCTGGCAGATATTCCCTAATACTGACCGAACCAATAAAGGGAGCGGCCATAATGCCCTTATGCTTAAACGGCAATTCCAAGAGTATCGGTATTCGCTCATCCGCCATCGCCTGATTTTCACAACTGACATTGAAAAAAACATTTTCCCAGTCATCGTTCCAATCGGAAGGAAGGCATTTTTCCACCCTCTCCGGACGCTTTGTCAGCAAAAAGAAACTCACGTCCTTTCGTTGCTTAATTATCTCCCAGGCCTCAGGACGCCACGTATCCGCCTCTTCCAGAAAAAAGTCCGATGTCATGCAAACTCTCAACTGCTCACCACTTAAAATCTTGAAATTTCCTTCTTTGTTCTTCTGCAAGGGATAATCAAAATTATTCTTTACTTTATAAATACGGCGACCGTCCTGATTTCTTTGTTTATCAAGAAAATACATGTAACAATTGTGACACCCCTCGCTTTTTTTAATACACCCGTGCCAGGGATTCCAAATATCATGCATACTCATTTTCTTCAGCCTTCCCCATGCTCTTTTCAGAAAATATTCAGGCGAAATTATCACTTTTTTCAAACAGCGTAAATAAAAAATATAATTTTCGTAATTTTTTGCTTGACCGGAATAAAAATACCATATATATATGCCCTTGTTCTGACAAATGGTCCCATCGTCTAATGGTTAGGACACCACCCTTTCACGGTGGCGATACGAGTTCGAATCTCGTTGGGATCACCAATTGCAAACAGCAGGTGTAAAAACCTGCCGTTTTTTTATTTTCCAAACCCTTCAGCGAGTTTGATTGTTTGATTTTTTAAAATTGCATTTTGGGAAGATTTTCCGAACTCATTTATGCAAAAGTCTTTGTTTTCAATATATTAGTTGATTTGTTAAATTCTGAAATTATGGGATGTTTTTATTAAAAATTAAGAAAATTTTATATAAGTTTGTTGTACTTTTTAATTATTAAATATGATGCAGGGTAGATTAGATGACAAAATTAGTATTTCTTCACTGTTTCGGTGTTGATAAAAATGCGTATTTTGAAACAATGCAAAATATTGCTTCAAAATTTAGTACTCAGCTATCGGAGCCAATTATCTGCATCAACTTTTGCCCAATAGCACTCATAATGAATTTACTGCGGATTTATTGAATTTAATTGGAAATATAAAATTATTGCTTGATGAAGAGGATAAATTGTGAAAATTTTAATAATAGGTCCGCTAGGAGCAGGAAAGTCATCGCTTGCTTATGCAATTAACAAAAAATTTGATATACCCCGTCTAAATCTTGATGAAATATGTCGCAGACCAATTGACGGAAGTTATTATTCCAGAGAAGAACAATTTCAAAAATTGCAATCCTTTCTTAATGAACATAAAAATTGGGTCGCGGAAGGATGTCAAAAATATTTATATGAAACAATGATACCAGATGTTATTGTTGATATGAGGGTAAATCGTTTTATTGCTATGTGGCGTTTTACATTACGCTTTTGGAAAGCAAAAAAACTACTTGGAAAAGAAATTGATAAAGATTTACCGGTACAGGCTTATCATTACCGTAAAATTACGTTAAAAAAAATCAGAGATTATGATGTAACCGGACAAGAAATCAATGCTGAGATTGCTGAGTATCTTAAAACTATTTCTACTCCTGTTATTAGGTGCAAAAATTTTAAACAACACCAGATTATTTTTAATTATATTGAAAGGCAATTAGCTCGTAAACTGTGAGTTAAGCATCACCAATTGCAATACCCGCAGTTTTTGAGGGTATTTTTGTTTAAAGACTGCAGCCAATTGAACGGTTTTCTAAGGTCATATGAAAATTTCTGTAGTGTACAAAATGGTTTTGCATAACTTTTAAAGTCTGGTTTTTGTCTAAGTTTTAAAAGGTCAGTTTTGCCGGAAGGCCTTTAAATCCGCCACTTTCACAGCTTTGATTTAAGCGGTTTTTAAATGGTTTTGACTTCATCATTAAATAATACTTGACTTATACCCCCATTAGGTATAATTTTATACCTTAATGGGGTATATGATTGAAATCAATTTTATAAAGGAGTGTAACGATGAAAAAATGCCATAATCCAAACTGCAAATGCGAAAACTGCCAATGCGGCGATACCTGTCAATGCAGTGCAGAATGTGAAAAAGGAAGAAGCAACAGCAATAAATCATGTGACTGTTCTGACTACGACCACTGCGGTTGTTCCCAAAATAAAAACTGTTGCACAGCGAAGAAAAACAAATAATGATATAATGCGAAAAGGGATATATCCATATCCCTTTTCTAACTTAGGAATATTATCATGAAAGATATCACTTTACAAAGATGCCGCTGTTTGACAACGGGAGGGAGTTTTCTAACGGCACTGTTTCATTTTGTTTGCTGCGGGCTACCGGCTCTCTCCGCCATTTTAAACGGTTCGATAAATGCCGGGATGAAGCAAAGTTTTCTATCTCACCAACAAATGGGATACATGCTGTTGTTTTCCGGCTTTCTCCTAGCCGTTTCTTTTTATTTTACATATCAAAAAAATTGTTGCGTTGCATCAAAAAAAAGCGTAAGGATATGTCAGGTTATCTTATACTTTTCGCTTGCACTTTACGCAACAGCCATATATTTTCATATTTACCAGGCAGAAACAATGCTCGTATCAAAAATGTCCTGCCATTAGAATGAAGAGGATAAAATGTCAGACAATACCCCGAATAACTGCTGCTGTGACAAATCGCTTTACCCTAATCATGCCGAGAACATACCACGGCTAAACCGCATCTCTGGACAGATTGACGGTATCAAAAAAATGATTGCAGATAATCGCTACTGCCCGGATATTATTATCCAGATCCGTGCTGTGCGTTCTGCTTTGCGTGCTGTTGAAAGTAAAATTTTGGCAAAACATTTGCAGCACTGTGTCCTGCAGTCTTTTACCTCAGATAAAGAACGCGAGCAAAAAATCACTGAACTTCAAGCCTTGTTTGACCGTTTTGAAGAATAACCCTTTCATTCTCACCAATACAAACAGCAGCCTGTGAAATGGCTGCTTGTTAGCTTAAGCCTTAATCTCTGATTAAAAAAGCTTTTTCTCGTATTAAACAGGAAAAAGCTTTTTTGTATAATCTCGGTATCACATTCGGCATAATAAAAATATAAATTTTCTTGTCTGGTGCAGTGTGACAAAGACTTTCATGCAACAGATGTTATTAATTTGTCCGGTAGTTGACAATTTTTAATTCTTCATGTAAAAAACAACAAGTTTAGCAACGTGTTTTCTTTTAACAAGATATAAGTCCGGTTGAAAGAAACACGTTTTTTATTTTTTAAAGGACATGAAATGAAAAAAGAATTTTATTTTGTATTATGTATGGCCGGAATGATGAGTTTTGCGATGTGCTTTTTTAATGTTGCAGTTGTCGGCGGTCTTTCTGATAATTTCATAAAAATATTTTTTTATCGCTGGACATATGAATATATTTGTGCCGTACTGCTTGTTTTCTTTGTTGTCAGACACTTTATGAGATGGGTATCTCTGCATATCGGCATAAAAAATATGGAATTAAATTCCACTCTGATTTTGCCGAGCATCAATGTTTTGATAATGGCTCCCGTAATGAGCTTGATTGCGGTTTCGCATGTTTTCGGATTTTCTGAAAACTTCCTGAGTATATATCAAAATGCCCTGATAAGAAATTACCCCGCTGCCTGGATATTGCAGGTTTCAATCATTGGTCCTCTGGTACGCTTTATTTTTCAAAATCAAAGACAGACCAAATTGACAACAAAAAGTTAGTCTCTTTCGGGGTGGTAAACGGTTTTCCTGTGCTGGCATAGTCACGTAAAACGTCTTCGCCTTCTTTCTGGGTAATGTTTCCGTAAACACTTATTCCTCTGATTTTAAATTCTTCAAACCAGTTGAGTTTAAATCCCTCGTCAAAACCGGTAATCTTTTCCACTCTCTGGAACGGAACACCGTAATAAACGGCTTTGATTCCCGACCACATAATACCGCCGAGACACATCATGCATGGCTCGGATGTTACATATAAACTCAGGTTATGTGCTTTCTGATCAAAAGTGTCGAGAGCTTTTTCGCGGTACGGATAACATTCATTTCGGCATGATTGTTGCTGCAGTTTATTGATTATTCTCCTCTAACTTGGGATAAATGCGACAGCAAAAAAGGTTTATTATTCGGTGTTGTCAGGCATTATATATTAGTTTTAAGAGACGGATTTATTCCGGCTAAATATTTACAGAAAGAAATTTAAACTCAGTATATGTTTTTCTTGCTTTTTACAAAAGGAAACCCCTGACAAGCCTCAAGCTTGCAGGGGTTTTCTTTAATCTTTACGGAGAGCGTTTTTACTTTCTCAAAACGAAAGCTTTATTCTCATCTTGCCAGCCTTGCTGTTTTTTCAATTTTTTCAGCTCGACGGAAGACACTTGGGAAATAGCTTCTCCTTGTGCGTTTAATCTGAGCCACACGCCGTCTTCGGGAACAAGATACTGGATTTCTTTGCCTTTCTCCAACAGAACAATCTGTTTATAATAAGGGCCAAGAATCGTGTCATTAAAAGTTGTGTATGCTCCCCATTCCTGATACCCTTTGGCAAGAACAATATTGTCAGACACGACATAATCATTCAAAGCATAAAAACCAACCCTCGTACTCGGAAAATACAAATCGACTCGTTCTCCCATTCTTCCGATAAAATAACCGTCCTGACAATAAGTAATCGTCTCTCCGGTCATGAGATTTTTTCCGCTTTTAGGATCCAACAACACCTTTCCCGATATGTCCAATCCACCGAGGCTGTTTACATAATCAGCAATAAAGAAGTCATGTTCATAGACGATGTTTTCATACAAATTACCAATGACCTGGACATCGCCTTCTTTCACTCCGTACCTGGCTTTGTCTCCGGAAACCTCTTTGGTAATTTTATACGAGGTTCCCTGCACCGCCGTTTCTTCCACACTGCTTCTGTTCTCAGAAGTTTTTCCACAACTTGCAGTAAACAAAACTGCAACCGCCATAAAGGCAGCATAAGCGATCTTTTTCATAAGCTAAGATTAAGATAATTAAAAAAATACGTTAAAAAACACAAAATATATCTATAAAACTATTAAATATTGAAAGTCATTTTAGCACTTTTTATTTATTTGGCAAGTTTATTTTAGACAAATTTGCAAAATTTTCCAAAAAAAGTTATTCTTGATATACAAAAATCACGTTTTTATAATAAGTGAACTCTAAAAATTGTTATTTTCTCTTTCCTTTAATGCTCTCGATGTTTGTTTATCAAGTGGGAAATAAGATGTTGGTTCTGCCGTTCTTTTTCGCGGCGAACAGTCATAACGACCACGCTTTGCGGCTTCAGACTGTAAATTGTACCATTCTTATATCGTTTTTCATCTTTATGAGTCGTCGGCAATGCCGTATCGAAAACAACCTCCCATTCTCCGCCATTAGGAGCCGGAGGCAGATGAACATCCATTTGACCATCCGGATTACCTGACGCCAAAACCAGAAAATCATCGTCAAAGCGTTTTCCTTCTTTATTTTGTCCGTTTAACACATATCCCAAAAAACGATTATACGGAAAATCCCAATCATTTTGCTGCATTGGTTCACCGTTGATGTTTACCCAATTCCACTCCGGTTTTCCATTTGGCATTAATGCTGCCGAGGCATTTTCAACATTACTGAAAACAGGATGATTAAGGCGAAAAGCATTAATCTTACGTTCAAATAAATAACGCTCACGTTGTGCCGGGGTAAAATGTTCCCATTGCAAAGGAAAGCTTCGGGCATAACCATTATTATTGCCGTTTTGGCTGTGCCATAATTCATCACCACTCAAGCTTAACGGTACTCCTCGAGCCAGTGTATTCAACGCATGAGCCGATTTTGTTTTAATCAGGCGTTGCTCATCATTAACCGACGGACTATAGTGATTATCATTCGTGCCATCCTGATTGTTCTCGTTATTGTCATAGTTATTCTTCTGCGAATAAGTTGCCCAGTCATACTGAGTGGCTCCATCGTGTTTGGTAAAAATGTTAACCTTATGACGTGTATTGCTGCCGGCCAGATGATATGCCAAGCCGCCAATCTGGCCGTATTCTCCGCGGATAAACTTTTTCAACGCTTTTTCGTGTTGATCGTTCCATTCGTGCAACCCTTGCATTTGTCCCAAGAAATATCCCCCGATGGCACTCCATGGTTCTCCGCTCATCTTAGCACCTGTCGCTTGTTCAACCTCTTTAATAACTTGCATAAAGCGGCTGTTTGGATTAAACCGCAGCTGTTCATCCAAAGAACAGTCCCCTGCCAAGTCAAAACGGAAAGCATCTACCCCGCAGATATCACTAAAGAACATCAGGCTATTGCGAATCAAGCGGCTGCCCTGTTCAGTATTAGGATTAAATCCGTTTTTGCAGCCTGTTGTATTCACAAAACTGTGGCCGTCTTCTGGACTGAAACGATAATATTCCTCCGGTGCCAACCCTTTATACGATAACAAAAAGGCGTCTTTGCCAAATTCGCCCGTATGGTTGAAAACCATATCCATACTAACCTCAATACCATTGGCATGAAACTCATTGACGACGGCTAAAAAGTCATAAATCGTTCCGTATCTGGGATCAACGGCGTGATGGTTTACAGGATTATACCCCCACTGGTCAGAGAGGCCCCGCTCCCGTTCCAACTGCCAATCCGCCATCGTCGGCGTTATCGGCATTAACTCAATCTGGTTATAACTCAGGGCTTTAAAATAATTGACGGTTTTTACCAATGCCGACAACCGCCCTCTTTCAGTTTCGGGAATATCCGGATGACGGAGGGAAAAATTACCGACATGCAATTCATAAATATGGGTATTACGCCATTCCAAATGCGGTTTATGATATAAAAACGGATAATCCTTTGCCAGTTGTTCCTTATCCAAAAAACGAACAACACTCTTTGGGGCCACAGAAGCGGAATCCATATCATTATTCCCCAAAAGAATTTCCTTTTCACGATTACTCAAATCATGTAAACTACGCGTCAGTTCAAAGGCATAGGGATCGACTAAAAGTTTTGAGGGATTAAAAAACAGGCCGTTATCAGGATCATAACGGCCATAGCTGCGATATCCGTACTTTTGACCTTCACAATGTCCTTTCACTTCTGCATGCCAATAACCCTCTTCATCCTTTTGCATTTCAATGCGTGTTTCTTGTTTTTCATCATCAGAGAATAGACACAGTTCTAATTTTTCCGCACGAGGAGAATAGACACTGAATTCAGTGTTTTCACCTTTTTTACAAACACCTTGAAATGTTTTTTCGGTCATGGCAATTACCTTATGTTTCTTGGATATAATAATATTTTTACTATAAGAAATTTGTCCAAAATGTCAAGAAAATCTGACCGGCTGTTTTGACCAAAAAAACACTTAACTCAGAAACATAAAACAAATTTGTTTGACAACAAAAGGACAAAGTTCTTAAATTGGAATTATTCTGAACGGAGTTGCCAATGCAATATACCAGCAAATATAAATCGCCTATAGGGGAAATCTTATTATCCGCCGATGAGTCCGGCATTACCGGATTGTGGTTTACAGATCAAAAATATTTTGCCTTATATCTGGATAAAGAACATCAAGAAAAAGAAACGTCTTTATTACAAAAGGCCAAAGAATGGCTGGATATTTATTTCAGCGGTCAAGAGCCCGGTTTTAAATTGCCTCTCCATTTTATCGGCAGTGAATTTCAAACTAAAGTCTGGGAAATTCTTTATTCAATCCCCTACGGCAAGACGATGACTTATGGCGAAATAGCCGGCATTCTGGCAAAGCAAAA
The DNA here is from genome assembly GCA_048463395.1 of Alphaproteobacteria bacterium. Classification (GTDB taxonomy): domain Bacteria; phylum Pseudomonadota; class Alphaproteobacteria; order RF32; family CAG-239; genus JAGAJR01. The sequence goes on from DBFWPL010000028.1 coordinate 45,190, forward strand.
AGGTCTGGAAAGAATGTCGGCACAAGCGGTTGGCGGAGCTGTCGGACATAATCACATTTCAATCATCGTTCCTTGCCACCGAGTTGTCGGAAGCAACGGAAGTTTGACCGGATATGCCGGCGGCATAAAGCGAAAAAAATATCTCTTGGAACATGAAAAAGCAGATATGAGCCGTTTATTTGTGCCGACAAAAGGTACGGCAATATAATGAACAGAATTTTAGACGATGATTTGATTTATTTGGTTCTTTCCATCGTGGAAGAAATACCGGAAGGAAATGTTGCCACTTACGGGCAAATCGCACGTTTGACAGGGAGACCTAAAAACGCCCGCTTAATCGGCAAAATATTAAGCATATCAGAGTTTTACGGAAAATATCCTTGTCATCGGGTGGTAAATTGCAACGGCAGAACCGCTCCGTCCTTCACAAATCAAAAGCAATTGTTGGAAAACGAAGGCGTCTCTTTTAAAAACGAAAAATACGTTGATTTAACAAAACACCAATGGAAAATATAGGCATTGGAAGATTTTGCGAAAAAGTTTTGCTGATTATTGGTTTTGCAGTTTCACAATCTTGCTTAAATGCACCAGCCGGATATTTTTTTCAGGCAATGTCGGCAGCCACTGTTTCAGAGCCTCAAACGTTTGGCTTTTAGGGTGGCCGATGGCTATGGCATAGCCGTTTTTTTGAGCGATTTTTTCGGTTATTTCCAATTGCTTGATAATGTAATCCAACTTGTTTTCGTTATCCAAAAACACATGACGATGTACATAGTCTACACCTTTTTCCCGTGCGACAGCTTTTCCAACAGAGCGGGAAGATGTTTTGGAATCAAGAAAGAACAAATTATTCTCGTTTAAAATCTCCATCACATATCCCATTCGTTCCTTATCTTCCGTAAAACGGCTGCCCATGTGATTGTTAATCCCCTTAACATTATCAAAAAGGGAAAGCATTTTATTCAAGCCGGATTTGATTTCCGCTTCATCCATTTGTACGGTTAAGGTATCCGGTGCCAAATTAGACGCTTTTTTAGGTTCCATCGGAACATGTATCATAACCTCGTGGCCGGAGGCAAAAGCTTCATCAACCTGTTTATGCAATTTCTGTCCGTAAGTCAGAAAAGATGCCGTCAGAGGAGCCTGCAAAGAACTGATATCCTTAGTTCTCCGGCGGTTAATTCCCATATCGTCAATCACTACGGCAATTAACGGCTTTCTGCCGAAATAAACAGGCTTATGCTTAACCGAAACATCAATTTCCTTAATGTTTTTATGTGCCAGATTGACCCGATAACCTTCTTCCCGAGTATGGTCTTTTTCCCAAAAATCATCAATGACATTATGCGGCAGTTCCTCTTCATATTCGGCATATTCTGCCTCTTCCCGTTCCGGTATGCTGATTTCGTTCACTCGGGGAAGTTTCTCAAACAACTCCTGATGACATTCAGGAAGCACAACGGAAACGTCTTCCCGCATCTTTTCAGACAATCGATAAATAATATCCGTCGCATCCTCTTCAACATTAAGAGCCTGAGCAATGAACTCAGCATCTGTTTCGGATACTCTGGCTGCCGTCTCTTCTTCATCAGGATAACATTTTTGCAACTTTTCAGAAATATCTCCCCGGGCTGCAATATATTGGATATTTTGTTGAAAACTGGTTTTTACATCCGGACGTGAAATATCCGAATTAAGACCAAAAGCTAAAAAAAGATAAAACAAAGAAAAAGCAACAAACAAATATTTGCCGTTTTTGAAAAAAGGCTTCATCTGCCGCTGCAAGCGGTGTTTTTTCTGTTTTTGCTTTTTCTTTGTCGGCAAAATCAATCTCTTTTACGAAGAGTCGGGAAAGCGATAACGTCACGAATGGTTGCCGAACCGGTCAGCAAGATTGCCAAGCGGTCAATTCCCATGCCCATTCCGCCTGACGGAGGAAAACCGTTCTCCAATGCGTTGATGAAATCTTCATCCATCATCTGAGCCTCGTCATCTCCGGCTTCACGGTCAGCTCCCTGAGCCTCAAAACGTTCCCTCTGTTCCAGCGGGTTAGACAATTCCGAATAAGCACAGCCCATTTCCATTCCGGCAACATAAGCGTCAAAATGCTCAACCAAACGCGGATTGGTGCGGTGTGTTTTTGCCAGAGGGGAAATGTCTCTCGGCATATCCATTACCAAAGTCGGCTGAATCAGGTTGGCTTCAACCTTTTCATCAAAGACTTCGGAAATAACTTTACCCCAAGAAATGCAGTCTGACGCATCCACTCCGACGGATTTGGCCAGAGCTTTGGCTTCTTCAAGCGTGTCAGCAGTCATAAAATCGGCTCCGGTATATTCTTTAACCAGTTCAATCGTAGACTTCTTGGCAAACGGCTTGGACAAGTCAATTTCCTCACCGTTAACATTCAGCACGGTTGTTCCCAAAACCTTTTCGGCGACATAAGCCAAAAGCGACGGAATCAGCTCGGCCATATCATTATAGTCGGCATAAGCCTGATAAGCTTCCAGAGCGGTAAATTCAGGATTATGGCTCTTGTCAATTCCCTCGTTACGGAAGTTTCTGCCGATTTCAAACACACGGTCAAAACCGCCGACCACCAACTTTTTAAGATAAAGTTCCGGAGCAATACGCAGGTACAAATCCATATCCAACGTATTATGGTGCGTAATAAACGGTTTGGCGTTGGCACCGCCCATAATCGGGTGAAGCATAGGCGTTTCGACTTCCAAAAAGCCGTGTTCTTCAAAATAACGTCTGATAGCAGAGGTAATCTGACAGCGTTTTTTGAAAACCTCACGGCTGTCGTCATTCATAATGAAATCGACATAACGCTGGCGATAACGAGCTTCAACATCCGTCAAGCCGTGAAATTTTTCAGGAAGAGGCTGCAAAGATTTAGAGATAATGTCAAATTTTTCGGCCGCAACAGAAAGCTCTCCTCTCGGGGTTCTGCGGACATAACCGCTGACACCGACCATATCGCCGACATCAAGACACTTCAACAATTCCAAATCAGCTTCGCTTAAATGATTTTTGTGGCAGAAAACCTGAATCTTGCCGCTGATATCCTTCAAATCAATGAACATTCCGCTGTTCCGGACAGCCATGGCACGTCCGGCAACGGTTACACGGTCTTCGGTATCGGTTCCGGCTTCCAAATCCTTGTATTTTTCCTGCAAATCCGCAGCATAAGCGTTTGGCACAAATTTGTACGGATAAGGATTATAACCTTTTTCCTGCAAAGTTTTCAGCTTTGCCAGTCTGGATTCACGGTGAATATTTGTCTCTTCAGTCATCTTAATAGTTTCCAATTATTACTCGGTTGATTTTCTGTTAAGCACTATAAACATATCAAAAATTTTTTCAACAAATAAATACATATCCACTCTGGACAAATCCCTCAAAAAAATCTATATTGAATATGAAATAAACGGAGAAAAAAATGAAAAAAGACGACAGACAAAAAAGTGTCTGGCGTACACGTGTGGATGAACTGAAAGTTCCCGGAGCTTCCGCTCTCCTTTTTGTCTCATCCATGAGTATGTTCGGACAAAAAACTTACAATGACAAATGCAACGGTTCTTTGGCCTGGCTCAGTGCCACCACAGAAACCAGAGGTTCAACCAATCCTGCCGCGGTTATTTCATCCGGAAGCACATATCACGGCATGAACCAACTCGACGGTTACAATGTCAGCCGATTGATAAATTTCATTAATAAAAATGATGCTTATAAACCTTTGCGAGGCAAGCTTTCGGTTACAAAAACCAAAGTTAAAAACAAAAAAGGAAAGCTTGTTGATGTTTATAAGGTAGACGATGCCAAATGGAAAGCTTTGGCTTCTTCTCAGAAAGACTTATTTACGCTTGCACAGGAAGATTTTCTTTGTCAGGTTTATCTGCCCGAGTGTTTTGAACGCTTGCAAAAATCTTTGATTACCGACGCAAAAAACAAGAAAAAAGCTCCGATTATGCTTTCAGACATACATCCGACGGTTTTATCCCTGTTTGCCCGTTCTTATGTCAAAGGACCTTACTCTTCCTCCCCGTTCACGGCATTGAAAAACGCCGGTAGTCTTAATAGCGTTAACAGTGAGGCTTTTATTATCAAATACACCGGTAAGAACTCTTATTTGCGGGATAAAGCTTTGACTTCTTTTCGAGATAAGACGATTCAGTGGAAAGACGCTCAAATCGCCGCAGCCTGCTCTCAGGCTCAAAAACAGGCCGTTACTTATCTGGCCGCGGTAAATAAAGCTGACCAAACTCGCAAAACTTTAGCGGAACGTAAAAAAGAACATCAGCAAAAGGTACAAAATCTGAACAACCGTTTGTCTCAGGCAACGGTTGGGGAAGTTAAGCTTACGCAAGCCCAAAAAGACACATCTTCCAAGCTTGTCCGTTCCATTATCAATTCAGGCAAAACAATGTAAGCTTTTTCTGTTGACAACAAAACAGAACTAAACTAGAACATTTACATTAAGTGTTCTAGTTTTTTTATTGGAGACAGCCATGCTTACGCAAAAACAATACAAACTTTTGATGTTTATTAATAAAGTCATCAAAGAAACCGGCTGTTCTCCGTCGTTTGAAGAAATGAAGGAAGCTGTCGGTTTAAAGTCCAAGTCCGGTATTCACGCCCTGATTGAAGCGTTGATTGAAAGGGAATTTATTCGCAAGCTTCCGCACAAGGCTCGAGCTTTGGAAGTGGTTAAAATGCCGAAATTCAAACCCAAGGCTATTATTGAGGAAGAAAAAAAGAGAGAAATCGCTCTCCAGAACAGCTCCGCACAAATTCCGCTTTACGGGAAAATTGCCGCAGGAACCCCGATTGAGGCAATCGCCAATGAAACGGAAACTGTTTCCGTACCTTTTGAAATGGTCAGTAAAGGAATGTATTACGCCCTTACCATTGAGGGAGATTCCATGGTGGAAGCCGGTATTCTTAACGGCGACACGGCTATTATCAAAAAAACCGAATCGGCAAACAACGGGGATATTGTTGTCGCGTTGGTGGATGACTCTGAAGTAACTCTTAAAATCATTCGCAAAGAAAAAAACGAAATTCTTCTTATTCCGTGCAATCAGGTTTATGAAACCCGACATCTTCACCCTTCCCGTGTTAAAGTTCAAGGTATTCTTGCCGGCTTGCTCCGCACCTATCACTAGGTGGTCGGCGACACCCAGCGGGTGGGGCGAAAGTTAGCTGTTTTGACAATGTGCCATAACACCCTGTTAGTATCAATGTGCGTGCTGAAAGTTAGTGCCATAGAATTTTAATTGCAAATTAATCTTTATGCTTTATCATCCTTTGTGC
>DBFWPL010000029.1:0-15154 GCA_048463395.1 Alphaproteobacteria bacterium
ATGCGTTCCAACCTTTTATCTTTGCAAAACACCCAGAGTTTGATGGACACTACGCAGGAGCGTTTGTCTACCGGTAAAAAAGTAAACTCTGCAATTGATAATCCTTCTTCTTATTACACTGCCCAGAGCTTAAACAACAGAGCCAGCGATTTGAGCTCTTTGTTGGACAGCATGGGACAGGGTATTCAAACCATTAAAGCCGCTGACGAAGCTATTGAAGCTATCACTACTTTTGCTCAGCAGGCCAAGGCTATTGCCAACTCTGCTCGCGATGAAGCTCCGAAAGCTGCTGAAGGTAAGGGTACTGTTGACAAAGACGCTACAGATAAACTTACTATTAAATTCACTGATGAAACAGGGGAAAAGTCTCTTGAAATTGCCGGTGCTACTGCTAATACTGATTTAGAAAAAGTTGCAGCTGCAATCAACACTGCTATTAGCGGCAATACTGATTTCAAAGACAAATTTACAGCTACAGCTACTTCCAACGGTATTAAATTAGAAGCCCTCGGTGATGTTGTTGCTTCTGTTGAAGGTTCCGTCAACGGTGTTGACTTTGGTACTGCCGAAGTCGGAAGTGAAGCTCGTGCCAACTACATGAAACAGTTTAACGGCATTTTGGAACAAATCGACCAATTGGCAAAAGATGCCAGCTACAAAGGTGTAAACCTGTTGCAAAACAATGACCTGACGGTAATCTTTAACGAAGACCGTTCTTCTAAAATTGACATCAAAGGTGTTGACGGAAGCTCTGCAGGTCTTGGCATGAGTGCCGCTTCCGGTTGGGGTAATGCTGATAACAAAGCAATTGACGCAACCATTAGTGAAGTTGAGGCCGCAATTTCCAAATTGCGTACAATGGCATCTGAGTTCGGTAACAACTACTCAGTTGTTCAAAACCGTGAAGACTTCACAGAAAACCTGATTAACGTATTGACCGAAGGTGCAGACAAACTGACCTTGGCTGATATGAACGAAGAAAGTGCAAATATGTTGGCACTGCAGACCAGACAGCAGTTGGCTATTAACTCCTTGAGTTTGGCTTCTCAGGCTGCCCAGTCTGTATTGAAATTGTTCTAATCCTTAGATTAGTTAAAAAAAGAAAGGCGGTGTTTTCACCGCCTTTTTTGTGCCGAGCCTGCACACCCGGCGGGTGGTCGGCGACCACTGGCGTCGGTTAGTTATGGAGAGTAAGGGGCTTGAAACGCTCGTTGGCTTCTCCCTGCCGATAGCGAGTTAGTGCCATAGAATTTTAATTGCAAATTAATCTTTATCTTTTATTATCACTCTTGCAGTTCAGAGGTGGACTGCGGAGTGTGGAAGCTCCTCTCAAGAAAAAGAACAACTCCTTCACGGGGAGCTGGGGATATAAGGCTATGCTCGAATAACCCAGACTGTTCTTGAGCAGTTTCCAACTCCCCGCCTTAAAATTTTAAGGCGGTTTTGTTTAGCTAAAAACAAAATAAGGAGTTTGAAAAAAATGACTGAACCTATTAATAAATCCAGTTACGTTAATAAAATTATCGCCCGACAATTGGGGTATGCTCTTTGGGAAGAAAGACGAAAAAGGAGTCTTCGTCTCACCGCTCTGCAACAACGAGTAAATATTCCTCAAAAACAGCTCGACCGGATAGAACTAGGAAAATCCGTCCCCATTCCATACGTCAAAAAACTATTGGAGTTTTATAAGAAAAATATCAAACTCGAATTGACTGAGTAAAAGTAAAGCCCGCTAAAAGCGGGCTTTGTTTATCTTAAGCGACTTTTGCGTCAAAGCAGATTTCCAAACCTTCAATATCGGCTTTGGTTCCGCCTGTACAGGTATTATCCACCTTAACAGCCAAAACCTGTTCGGCAATATATTCCCGATTTTCTTCCAGAGCCTTTGACAATTCGGCATCTGCTGCCGAATAGCAAAGTTCAATACGATCAGAAATATTGAAGTCTTTATCCTTACGCAAGGTTTGAACCAGACGGACAAAGTCTCTGGCCATGCCTTCCCGTTTCAATTCCTCGGTAACGTTGGTATCCAGACTGACGACCGCCTTGTTATCGGCAAAAGCTCTGCCGGCAACACCGTCTTTCATGTCCAGACGGACTTCAAACAAATCCTGAGTCAGTGTTTTTCCGGCAATATTCAAAGTGCCGTCGGCGTTCAGTTCCCATTTACCCTGTTTGTAGGCACCCATAACAGGTCCCATGTCTTTACCCAAGGCCTTACCCAACAACGGTGTATAGAGATAAATCGTTTTAGCGGCGTAATTATTCAGATTATTGTCAAATTTGACTTCTTTAACGTTCAGTTCATCTTTGACGATTTCCTGATAATCCGGTGTCAATTCCGCTCCGACCAAAGTCAAACTTGCCAATGGCAGACGGTTGCGGATGTTTTTTTCTTCACGGATGAATTTTCCGGCAGAGCATAAATCCTGCAAGAAGTCCATCTCGTTAACCAATTTCTCGTCAAACTTGATATCTGCCAAAGACGGATAATCCGTTAAGTGAACGCTCTCGCCACCAGTCAAGGTTTTGAACACATATTCCGAAACAAACGGCATTAACGGAGCCAAAACTTTGCTCAAGTTAACCAAAACCGTATACAAAGTATCAAACGCCTGAGCGTCGCCCTCCCAGAAGCGATCACGAGTGCGGCGGATGTACCAGTTGTTCAGAACCTCCATAAAGCTTGCCACTTCATTGCAGGCAACGGCAACGTCATAAGTATCTAATCCTTGCTTAACAACATCACGAAGATGTTTTAACTTAGAGAGGATATAATTGTCGATGGCTTCCGAAGAAGATGAAATTTCCTTTGCTTTATATTCTTCGGCATTGGCATATAAGGTAAAGAAATAGAAAGCGTTCCACAAAGGAATCAAAGCAACTCGAGCCGCTTTGGCGATTTCTTTTCCTTCTTTATCGACAGCCAGATTGCCGCCTTTTAATACCGGAGAAGAAACCAAGAACCACCGCAAAGCATCGGAACCGATTGTATCCAAGACTTCATTCGGGTCCGGATAGTTTTTCAGACGCTTGGAGAGCTTTTGTCCGCCCTCGGCCATCAACAATCCGGTGCAAATGCAATTTTTGAAAGCCGGACGATTATGCAACGCCGTTGACAACACGGTCAGAGTATAAAACCAACCGCGGGTCTGATCCATGGCCTCAACAATAAAGTCGGCCGGAAAATGATTTTCAAACCATTCTTTGTTTTCAAACGGATAATGAATTTGAGCATACGGCATGGAACCGGATTCAAACCAACAGTCGAACACGTCGCCTACTCTTCTCATCATCGTTTTACCGGACGGATCATCCGGGTTCGGGTAAACCACATCGTCAATATAAGGTTTGTGCAGATTGGTAACCTCAATACCGGTCTTTTCTTTGATTTCGGCGACAGAACCAAACACATCAATTCGCGGGAACTGCGGATTATCGGACTTCCAAACCGGAATCGGCGTACCCCAGAAACGGTTGCGGGAAATTGACCAATCTCTGGCTCCCTCCAGCCATTTTCCGAAACGCCCGTCTTTAATATGCTCAGGAACCCAATTGATTTCCTGATTGTTCTTAACCATATCGTCGCGGAAATCCGTTACCTTCACAAACCAAGAAGACATCGCCTTGTAAATCAGCGGGGTGTCTGTTCTCCAGCAGAACGGATAAGAGTGGGTATATTGTTCTTTTTTAACCAACAGGCCTTTTTCTTTCAAAAGCTGCATAATCGGCTCATTGGTTTCAAAAACCTGTTTACCCTGATAGTCCGGAACTTCGGCGGTAAATTTTCCAGCCTCGTCGACAGGACAAACCACAGGGAAGTTTTCATCATAAGCACGGCAGGCCTCAAAGTCATCCTGACCAAAGCCCGGAGCGATATGAACAACACCGGTACCGTCTTCGGTAGAAACGAACTCACCGCTTAAAACTCTAAAAGCTCCTTTATCTTTTAAGTGTTTGAAATACGGGAACATCGGTTCATAGCTCATTCCGACCAAGTCTTTTCCTTTTAAGGTTCCGACCTGAGACGCGTGCTCCAGTTGCTTTTTATAACGACCGAGCAAAGCTTGTGCCAAAATGTATTTTTCACCGTTTTCTTCCATAACGGCATAGTCAATATCCAGACCGACAGCCAACATCAGGTTTGACGGCAAAGTCCAAGGCGTGGTGGTCCAGACCAGAATATTCATTCCGTTTTCAAGCTTAAACATCACCGTAATGGCATTGTCGGTTTTGTCCTGATAACCTTGGTTTACTTCAAAGTTAGACAGAGGGGTTTCCGCTGCCCAGGAATAAGGCAAAACACGGTAATCTTCATAAACCAGACCTTTGTCATAAAGCTGTTTGAAGTTATTGATAACACTTTCCATAAACGGAAGATCCATCGTCTTATAATCATGACTGAAATCAACCCAACGACCAATACGCTTAAACATCTCGACCCAAATGCCGGAATATTTCAAAACATCCTGACGGCAGAAATCGTTAAACTTTTCAACGCCGAATTCTTCAATTTGCTTACGACCGGAAACTCCTAATTGTTTTTCGGCAGACATTTCGGCAGGAAGTCCGTGGCAGTCCCACCCCAGACGGCGTTCAACCTTTTTGCCGTTCATGGTCTGATAACGGGCGACAACATCCTTAACATAAGAGACCATAATGTGGCCGTAGTGCGGCGTACCGTTGGCAAACGGAGGGCCATCATAAAAAACAAATTCGGCGGCTCCGTCCCGATTGTGAACGGATTTTTCAAATGTTTTATTTTCGTCCCAGAACTTCAGGACTTCTTTTTCGACTTCGACAAAGTCCGGCTTTGCCTTAACTTCAGCATAATGTTTAGTCATCAATAAACACCTTAAATTTTAATTAAATGAGTGAAATAATGTTTTTGGAAAATTTGATTTTATGTATAAGAAAAGTGCATCCCCTAAGGGATAATAATGAAAACGGAACGTATGATAAAATTTTGCAACATTTTCTTAAATTCTCTGATTAAACTGCTGGTAATTTAATACAAGAAAATGTTCGAGTCAAATATAAATTAACGATTGCAAGGAGTTGTCTCTGTGATTTTTGAAAGTGTCGGTTAAAAACCTGAAACGGATAAATTCCCAGGCTTTGGCTCCGCGTTTTTTCATTTTTTCAACGACTTTTTTGCGGCGGCGGTTAAACTTGTTGCAATCGGGCAACAACCATGCACGATGCCGTTCCTTGAGCAAGGCCCGCAGCGGAGTATCTTTACTTCTCAGTTTCTTGAGCTTATCTAAAAAAGCCAGATGTCTTCCGTCCCTGTCATACACATCTACCTTGTCAACCGTTGAGGATATTTCGCTCATTTTGGTTATAATCGGCAGTGCCTTGAAAAAAATGTAATGACGCAAAAAATCCGGTTTGCGAGGATAGTTCTTAATATCCATTTTACTGTTCTGTTGCTGGTTATCCAAAGCAAACTCATAACGGTGTATCATCCCCAATGTGCCTTATTTTTATCATCCTCGGGAATAAACGCTTTCAGCTCGTCAATTTCCAGCAGGACGGGGGCGTAACAAAACTTTCTTCAAGAAGAGGTTTAATGTGCGTAGACTTTCCGGCTCCCGGAGATGAGAAAACGAAGATTATCCTCGGCTTTTCGTTCGCACAGACCTGCCTTTTGCCTGTGAAAAAATAGCTGCAGGCATCTGCCAAATCATGTTGTTCCGAGTGATTCATTTTGTTGTTCCCTTTGGGTTATTTATGGGAACAAGGTATCATCTTTTGTCTAAAAACACAACAGCTATTCTTACAACCGGACGTATTCGTTTATCTGTCCGCCGACCATCGGCTCGCCGACGCCGGTGGTTGTCGGAAAGCTTATCGGTAGGAAATATAGTCTTCGTACTGCCTGAAAAGCAATCGACTGAGCCCCTAAAGCCTCGGAATTTAAGCCTTCTTCACTTACGGTTTTGACAACCATATCCGGCAGCCGCTGCCGCAGAAAACGCAAGATAGTCGGGTTTTTCGCTCCGCCGCCGCAGACTAACAGAATTTTGGGAATTTCAGGCAAATACATTAGAATTGAATAGGCAATGCTTTCGGCAACGAATGCCGTTACCGTTGCCGCTCCGTCTTCAAGACTCAGGCCTTCTAAATGTTCAAGTTTTTCTTTAAATGTTTCCCTGTCTGCCGATTTGGGCGGATACTTTCCAAAATATTTGTGCCGCATCAGGCTGGCAACAATTTGTTCGTTCACGGTTCCGGTAATCGCCAGCTTTCCGTTATAATCCATATCCATTCCGGCATGTTTACGAACCCAGTCGTTAATCGCCGCATTGCCGGGACCGGTATCAAAAGCCATCATTTCACCAAAAGAGCCAATCCATGTTACGTTGGAAAGCCCGGCTATATTAACGACTGCAATCGGCTTGCCCATATCCGAACAAACCGCTGCATGGTACACCGGTTCCAACGGACCGCCCTGCCCGCCGGCCAGAATATCCGCCTTATGAAACTTATTCACGACTTTAATGCCGGTCAATTCAGACAGCAAAGCCCCGTCCCCCATTTGCAGCGTATAGTGCTCTGCCGGATTGTTATATACCGTATGTCCCTCAAAGCCGATAACATCTATCTTAACGTCATAATCGGCAATAAAATCGTTGACTATCCGGGCATGAAATTCGGTAATTTCCCGTTCAACCTCAGCAATGCGGGCGAGTTCTTCCTCGCTTTCGGGCTTTTTGCCGATAACCGAGCGGATTTTGTCGCGTAACACTTCATCATAAGGAACATTAACGCACGGACCGTAATCATAGACATCAACGCCGTCGGTTGAAATCAGTGCCGCATCCACCCCTTGTATCGAACTTCCGCTCAACAGCCCTAAAGCATTGAGTGTCTTTATCGCTTCCATTGTAAAAAAAATTACCTCTTTTGTTGCATTGTTTTCATTATATGATAATATTCCTTGGTTAAGAATTTGTTTATTGTTTTTCAAACAGGTTTTTAAAGTGAAATTTTCAATATAAGGAAAGGGACAATGAGTCAATTTAAATCAGAATTTTTTAACCTCATGCTGGAACGCGGTTTTTATAACCAATGCACGAACGAGGGTGGTTTTGACACCTACCTCTACGAATGCGAAAAAAGCGGAAAACCGGCTGTCGGTTATCTTGGCTCTGACCCTACCGGAGACAGTTTGCACGTCGGACACATCGTTCCGTTGATGATGATGCGTTGGTTCCAAAAATGCGGACACAAACCCTTAACGCTTGTCGGCGGTGCCACGGCCCGTATCGGAGATCCTTCCGGCAAAGACAAGCTGCGTCCTTTTTTGGATGAAGCAACTTTGCAACATAACATTGAAGGGCTGAAAAAATCTTTCAGCAAGTTCTTAAAATTCGGCGACGGTGCCAATGATGCCGTTATGGTCGATAACTGGGATTGGTTTAAGGACATTAACTATCTGGCGTTTCTCCGCGACATCGGAACGTATTATTCCGTCAACCGCATGTTGACAATGGACAGCGTCAAAACCCGTTTGGAACGTGAACAGCCGATGTCTTTCCTTGAATTCAACTATATGCTTTTGCAGGGATACGACTTTTGCGAACTTTACAAGCAGTACGGCTGTCGTGCTCAAATTGCCGGTTCCGACCAATGGGGAAACATCACGTCAGGCACCGAGCTGGGCAGACGTAAATACGATGTGGAATTGTTTGGCTTTACCAGTCCGATTATTACGGATTCCAACGGTAAAAAAATGGGCAAATCCGAAGGCAACGCCGTTTGGATTAATGACGAGAAACTGCCTGCTTATGATTACTATCAATACTTCCGTAATATCGGTGATGCCGAAGTCGGCAAATGCTTAAGAATCTATACAGACCTGCCGATAGATGAAATTCGCCGTCTGGAAGCTCTTCAAGACAAAGAAATTAATGAAGCCAAGAAGATCCTTGCTTTTGAAGCCACTAAAATCTGCCGAGGAGAAGAGGAAGCGGCAGCCGCTCAGAAAACGGCAACTCATGTATTTGAATTAAAAAAGACAGGAGAATTATTGAAATTCCTTGATTGGGAGGTTTATGACGACAATAAATATTTAATAGACGTTTTAATGGAATTGCAATTAACAGAGAGTCGCGGAGAAGGACGTCGTTTTATCAAACAAAATGCCGTAAAAATTAATGATCGCTTAATTACCGATGAATTATATAAAATCCAACCAGAAGATTTAATTAATGGAGAAGCTAAGGTACAATTGGGAAAGAAAAAATTTGGAGGTATTCGAATCACTAAATAATTCAATAAAAAAGGTTCCTTCGGGAACCTTTTTTATTGATTTTCGTCCAAAATTATATATGATGAAAATTAAATCTTTAAGACTCTTTGAATGTATTATTAAAAATCTTTATCAACATGTTTAAATTCGTAAAAGAAAACTGGAATGTTCGCAACATTCATGTTGTCAACATCGGAAAACCGACATGGGTTATCAAATCTGCAGAAGGTTGCAACCTCCAACTTCCCGAGCAATTCTGTCAGGGCAAACCGCCTCGCAAAAAATTCTGGAAGCGGAATCATCTGGTCTCCCTGGATAAAATCGGTCCTTATGTGATTGGTGTCAGCATCAACGGGAAAAGAATATACCTGTTTGACGAGGAGCAATATTCCCGGCCGATACGTCTTTATCTTCAAGCCAGAGACGAGGAGATGCGAAACCTTTGGAATAACATTGTTCCCGTCAGCCAAAATGACTTGGAAAAGCTCCCTTTGTTTATGAACCTCCGTGAGAACTTTTTGTATCAGAAGCTTCCTAATGAGGAAATCTGGCGGAAAAGACTGGCTTTGGAACTGATAATGTGTCGGGCAATCCAAAAAATTTGCTTCAGACATTATTTTCCATCTCCTTCTTTTACGGAAAAGATATGCGAAAAGGAGTTTCAGCAAACTCTTCTTGAGGCAGGCTTCCCCGAAGAATACGAGAAGGTTCTTGACAGTGTCGTCTACGAAACAAAATGTATGCTTCGAGCTTATGTCAAAGACTGTCTACTGGCAATGGTTTCCAAGCGTAAAGCTCTCGGAAAATCCGAATTTCTCACTTATGAGAATGCATTTGTGCCAACGGAAATTTCCTTGGACAGTATTAAATTATATGTTTCACAACTTAACGCTTAACTCTTTATGAAAAGATATGCTGAAACGGAAAAAGACTTCAATAAGCTGGGGTCTTTGATGAAGCACCGTATTCAAATGCTTCGTTTTACTATCCCCACTTGGAACGAGACAAAAGATCTGAGAGAAATCAACGGTTGTCTAATGGCGGAAGCGGCTGCCGAGCTGTTTCAAGAGAAACTCTTCAAAAATAAAACCCTGACCGAAACCGATTTTCTGACTGTCGGGAGTCTTATTTTCGGAGACTTTGCCATTGCCATGGCTTTTGCTTTGATTGCTGACCAGAAAGGCGACGGTCTATGGTATGGTTGCAATCTGGTCAATTCACTGGTCATGTCTCAACCCATCTGCGGTGATACCCGTGGCAAAATTATCTCAGCAGATCAGCTTTGGAGATATGCTGTTACTCAGGAATTTTGAAGTCCAAATCCTCTTTAATCATTCCGAAATGCGTTTTGAGGGCATTTCGGAATGATTGTTTTTAAATCCACTCTTGATATTTCTCTGATTACCTCTTAAATTTACAGAAGGTTTGTTTTATCGTTACAAGAGGTGCTTAAATGGATAACAATCTCCCGGAATTGCGGGACATTCACCTTCCCGACGGCGTTTCCGCTTTTCCGCCGGCTTATGGTTGGTGGGTACTTATCGGCGGTGCTCTTGTTATATTTGCTCTGGTTGAAACCATCCTCTTTCTGCGAAAAAAAAGCAAAAAACTTTATGCTTTACGGCTGATTAATCATATTCAGGAACAAAATGTCGTCGCTGCAGCTTTACAGATGTCAGAAATCCTACGGCGTATCTGCGTTTATAAATACAAAACCGCTGCGGCCTTATTCGGAAAAGACTGGATTGATTTTTTAAACAGTCATTCCAAGCACAAATTGGAGGGAAAAGCCGCCGGATTGCTGGTAGACGCTCCTTACATTGCTCAAAATACCCAGACTTACACTGCAGAAAATGCCGAAACACTGAAAAATTTCTGTAAAAATTGGATAGGAGAAAATTTATGAATCATTTTGCCTATCCTTTAGCTTTTTTGCTGCTTTTGCTGCCGTTTGTCATCCGCAGATTTTTTCCTTCGGTCAAGGGATTGCACGGAGATGCTTTACGGGTACCGTTCATTGATGACATCGCCAAAATCAACATTAAATCAGGGAACTTATGGGGTATCAGCGGCAATGGTTCAACGGGTTGGAATACTCCTCTTTGGCTTTTATATGCCGTTTTTGCCTTATTGGTAACAGCTATTGCCCGTCCGCAATGGGTCGGAGAACCTGTCCGTCTGAAAAATTACAGTCGGGATATTTTAATGGTGATGGATATTTCTACCTCCATGCTGGAACCGGACTTCGTTCTCCAAGGACGCCGGATTGACCGCTTGACTGCAGTCAAAAAAGCCGCCGGAGAATTTATCCGCAAAAGAAGCGATGATCGAATCGGTCTGGTTTTGTTCGGCACCAGAGCTTACCTGCAAGCCCCGATTACTTATGATAAAAAATCCGTCGAAGAAATCTTTTGGTCTGCCGAAGCCGGAATGGCCGGAAACTCCACCTCTATCGGCGATGCGTTGGGGTTATCGCTTAAATCCCTGAAGGATGTTCCGAATCCTGACAAGAAAATCATTATTCTCCTTACCGACGGTGAAAACAACGACGGCAGCCTGTCTTTGCCGCAAGCCATTAATCTGGCAAAAAAAGAAGGCGTTAAAGTCTACACCATCGGTGTCGGAAACGACCGTTATCTGGAAAGTGTTTTCGGCATCAAGCTCGGCAGAAACGATTTGGATGAGAGCGGACTGAAACAAATCGCCGCAGAAACAAATGGAACATATTTCAGGGCTAAAGACACCGAAAGCCTACAAAAAATCTATAACATCATTGATAAAATGGAACCCAGTGCCAACGAAGATAAATTTATTCAAGAGACCAAAGAGCTTTATTATATTCCTTTAATCGGGGCATTTGTACTGGCTTCTATTTTGATCTTTCTCGGCAGGAGGCGTAAATAATGCAGGAATTTATCAATAATTTTCATTTTTTGCGTCCGTTATGGCTGCTGTTGCTTTTGGTTCCGCTGTTCTTTTATTGGAAATATTTCCGAGGAATTAACAATAAATCCTCTTGGGAAAACGTCTGCGACAAACGCCTTTTGGATTTTCTGCTGGTTAAAGGAAGTTCCAAACAACGCCGGATTATCTCACATATCGGTTTGGGCAGCTTTATTGCCGCGGTTATTGCCATTGCGGGACCAAGCTGGGAGAAAAAAGAAGTTCCGAGTTTTGCTCCCGAAAATCCGGTTATGATTTTGCTCAATCTGTCCAGCGACATGGCAGAAACAGACGTTACGCCTACCCGTCTTTCCAGAGCGAAATATGAAATCAAAGATTTGCTGAACTCGCTTCACAGTGTTCAAAGCGGACTAATCGTATACAGCAGCGAACCTTATTTGATTACACCAATTACGGATGATTTGAAATTAGTTGAAAATCTGCTTCCCGCTTTGGATTTTAACGTTATGCCAGAAAACGGCGATAGGCTAGACAGAGCTATTTCTCTGGCAGAGGAGAAGCTTCAAAACGCCGGATATGCCCAAGGCAATATCATTATTTTTTCTTCTGATGTCGGACATCGATTTGACTTGGCATTGGATGCCGCCCGCAATGCTTTTGCCAAAGGATATAAAGTCAGTGTTGCCGCGGTTTCCAAAGACAATACCGACAAACTGGAACTTATTGCCCAAAACGGCGGCGGTGTTTTTGTTTCCGCGGCGGCTGGTGAGAACAGTCTTTCTCGGCTTTCTTCTTTAATTAACGATAATGCGAGCGACGAGTTAAAACTTTCGGAGAATCTCCGCTCCAGCTGGCTTGATTACGGATATTATCTCGTGATTTTGCCGCTTTTGGGATGTTTATATTTCTTTCGCAAAGGAATTTTGGTTATTGCTTTTGTTATTCTTTTCTCTCATTCAGCAGCAGCCGGATTTTTCCTGAATGACAATCAGGAAGGATTAAAAGCCTTCAATGCCGGAGATTTTGGCTCTGCCGCCGAAAAATTTAAACAAGATGACTGGAAAGGCTCCAGCTATTATCGGTTGGGCGATTATCAAAAAGCTTACAATGCTTTTTCCCAAAGTAATGAACCGGAAGCCTTATACAACCAAGGTAATGCTTTGGCAAAATCAGGAAAAATCGACGAAGCCATAAAAAAATACGAAGAAGTATTGCAACGGGAACCAAACCATGAAGATGCTCAATTTAATCTGGAATATTTAAAACAGCAAAAACAAGAGCAGCAACAGCCATCTCAAAATCAGGATAAAAACCAAGACAATCAAGATCAGAATAATCAGCAGGATAATTCCTCCGTTTCCAACCAGCAGGAAAATAATCAACAACAGGAGAATAAAGGCGAATCCGAAAACAAAGAAAATCCTGAAGATAAAAATGAAGAACAAAACCAGCAGGGAAACCAAGATAAGGATAATCAGCAGCAAGAGCAAAATTCTCAAGACAAACAGGATAATTCTGCTGACAAAGAGCAAAAACAACAGTCTCAGGCTTCGCAATTACAAGAACAGCAACAAGCTAATGACAACAGAGAAGAAACCGCAGCTCCTCAACCTCAGCAAGAGGATGAAAATGAAAAATACGATGAGGAAATGCAGGCTGACATTCAACAGTATCGGGAAATTCCGGAAGACGCCGGCGGTTTAATCAGAGCTTTTATCAAAAAAGAATATATGAGAAACAGATATCAGGATTGAGGTTTGAATCATGAAAAAATTTATTTTCGCACTGCTTATCGGTCTTTGTTTCAGTTTTAACGTTTCTGCCCAGTCCCTCACGGCAAAAGCCAATCGGACAAATGTTCCTTTAGGAGAAACCTTTCTTCTGACGCTTGACTACGACGGGGCAAGCACCTCCGCAACACCGGATTTTAATGTCTTGGATAAGGATTTTACCATTTATTCCGTTTCTAATTCTTTTCAATCCCGTTATGTCAACGGAAACGTTTCACAACTGAGGCAATGGCAAATCGCATTAATGCCGAAAAATTCCGGAACAATCACTATTCCGTCGATTACGCTCGACAATTTGAAAAGTAATTCTCTGACCATTCATGTTTCCGATACGGCGACGGTTTCGCCCGATACGGCAAGCAATGCTTCTCAACCGCGTTTTGCCATTCGGGGAACTGCCGACAACAAAAATCCTTATATTCAACAGCAAATAACTTATACGATTACGTTATACGACACCGGCGGATTACAGGGAGAAGCCCCGCAGTTTTTGGACAACGGGCAAAATGACTGGATTATCCGAAGCCTGAGAGAACCGGAAGTCAACTCCAAGGTTATTAACGGCAAATCTGTCCGTGAAATTAAGTTTTTTTATGCTTTGTTTCCGCAGAAAAGCGGTTTGCTGAAAACCCCGGAGGTTCGTTTTAACGGCTATTATCTGACCAACAGCCGTATCGGTTCGGATCCGTTTGAAGATATGTTCGGCGGCAATCTGCTCGGGGCAGGTATCGGCTTGTCTGATATGTTTGCCACCCGCAATCCGGTTTCTTTGGCTGTCAAACCTCTGGAAATTCAGGTTCGTCCGGCTCCTCAGGAGAATAACGGCAATTGGTGGCTTCCGGCAACAAAAGTTACCTTGTTTTCCGAATGGCAGCCGAAAAATCCGTCTTTCAAAGTCGGAGAAGCCGTCAACCGAACTGTATACCTGAAGGCAGTCGGCGTGGTTGAGAACCAACTTCCTGAAATTAAATTTAACAAAGTCAGCGGCATTAAACAATATCCTGAAAAAGCTGTTTCTCAAAGCGGCATTGAAAACAACGAAATTGTCGCCGTTAAGAAAGTCTCCAATGTTTATATTCCGAGCACCAGCGGAAAAAATACCCTGCCGGCCATAGAAGTCAAGTGGTTTAACGTTAAAACCAATCAAATGGAAACAGCGGTTCTTCCGGAAGTTAATATTAATGTTGCTCCGGCGGATTCCGTTCCTTCGGCAAATTCGGAACCTCAGGATGACACTCTGGTTCAGAGGGGGAAAAACATTGAAGAAATCGGAGAAGATTTAGTAAACATTACGGAACAAACACTGCCGAATGTTCCTAATAATCTGAAACTTTATATCTATGCTGTAGCTTCTTTTCTTATCGGTCTGATTGTCAGTTACTTTTTGTTCCGCACCCAAAAGGTTTCCGGTAATGAAAACACCGGTAATTATAAGAAAAAAGTTTTGTCATCCGCCAAAAACAAAGATTTTCGTTCTCTTCGCGACAATATCATCCTTTGGGCGGCAGATCACTATAGGGATGACAATATCAAAAACATTAAAGACGTTCTTAAATATACCCGCAATAAAGACTTTGAACGGCAATTGGAAATTTTGATATCTCTGCTCTATTCGGATAATCAATCCGAATGGAACGAAAAAGAATTCACGGAGATTTTTGATAAAGTAAATAAACAAAAAATCAAAAACAAATCCTCTACGGCAGCTCCTTTGCCAAAACTTTACGACCGTTCATAACAAATTTAAGCCCCTCTGATGAGGGGCTTTTTTGTGTCGATCCGGCACTGGCGGAAATTGGCGGTGTTGAGTATCTGCCTTGACATTCCGTTGGTATCTGTGTGCGTGCTGAGGGGTTAATAATGTAACAGAAATGTTAAAAAGTGCTTTAAAAGCGTGGGTGTACACACTTTTTTGTTGCAAAAAAAAAAAAATGACTTAGTATAGATAGTGTGTAGGCTTTAGATTTTATAACTGTGTGGGGTGTGCTATGATTAATACTAAGTATTTGTTATGCATTTCAACCTGTCTGCTGATTTCAGGCAATGTACAGGCAACTGAGATTAACTTAACTTACGATTCGTCTGGCTTTCTCCCCGACAGTTCTTCACTTTATACATTACACACACCGGGTGAGCTAAGGCCTACATCCTCTTTTAATTTTGATAATGCCGTCAAGCTGGCAGCCGTCTGTTCCGTGGGCGG
>DBFWPL010000030.1:0-34185 GCA_048463395.1 Alphaproteobacteria bacterium
ATGCGTTCCAACCTTTTATCTTTGCAAAACACCCAGAGTTTGATGGACACTACGCAGGAGCGTTTGTCTACCGGTAAAAAAGTAAACTCTGCAATTGATAATCCTTCTTCTTATTACACCGCCCAGAGCTTAAACAACAGAGCCAGTGATTTGAGCTCTTTGTTGGACAGCATGGGGCAGGGTATTCAAACCATTAAAGCCGCTGACGAAGCTATTGAAGCTATCACTACTTTTGCTCAGCAGGCCAAGGCTATTGCCAACTCTGCTCGCGACGAAGCTACCAAAACAGACACCATCAAAGGTTCCGGTACCAGAGTTTCAACAACAGAGGCAATTAAATTTAATGTTACTTTCAACGGGGAAACAAAAGAAGTAACCCTTACCGCATCAACAGCTTCCGGTGATTTTGTTACCAACATGAACAAAGGTTTGGATGATGTCTTTGGTGCAGATAAAATTACAGTGGCCGGAAACGATGACGACGGCTATACTTTGTCGGTAGATACGGCAGGAGACAGCGTTTCTATCAGTGCCACGGTTGCCGGCGTAAACTTCTCCGGAGAACAGGGAAGTAATGCTCGTGTAAACTATGAAAAACAATTCAATGCTATTTTGGAACAAATCGACCAATTGGCAAAAGATGCCAGCTACAAAGGTGTAAACCTGTTGCAAAACAATGACCTGACGGTAATCTTTAATGAAGACCGTTCTTCTAAAATTGACATCATAGGCGTTGATGCCAGTTCTGAAGGCTTGGGTTTAACGGTTGCTTCTGATTGGGCAAATTCCGATAATAAAGCTATTGATCTTTCTATTACATCAGTTGAGGCCGCAATTTCCAAATTGCGTACAATGGCATCTGAGTTCGGTAACAACTACTCAGTTGTTCAAAACCGTGAAGACTTCACAGAAAACCTGATTAACGTATTGACCGAAGGAGCAGACAAACTGACCCTGGCCGATATGAACGAAGAAAGTGCAAATATGTTGGCACTGCAGACCAGACAGCAATTGGCTATCAACTCCCTGAGTTTGGCTTCTCAGGCTGCTCAGTCTGTGTTGAAACTGTTCTGATCTTTTAGATTGGTTAAAAAAGAAAAGAGCGGGATTGCCGCTCTTTTTTTTGTTGTAAAAATTATCCAAGGTGGCATACTGTTATAAAAAGGAATAAATGGAATACAAAGATGATAAACGGAAAAAATAAAATTACGGCTAAAGATATTAAAGATTTGTCCGGAGAAGAAATAGATAAAATCCAAAATGATATTGATGCTCAAAATATGCAGGTAATTGCTCAGGCGTATGCGGAAAAACGCATTACCGGCGAGGAAAGGGCTTATCTGGAGAGCTATTATAAAAGCGGGATGGAGGCATATCGTAAAGTTTATCAGGCTTTGTACAGTATTTTTCAAATTCCTGAAAAAATTGTTTGTATGGATCCCGAAACCGGGGAAATCGAAACCCACATTAAAACTTATTACGATAAAAGAACTAAAAAAAGAAAACGGAAAGAGATTGAAACGGCTTATGATTTTAAGGATATTACGCCGTTTACCTGTATGCGTATGGAATATCGGGATAAAGAAAATAACCCGATTTACATTATTTTACCGGTAATGAAAAAGCCTGCTCGAGCAATTGAAAAGTTAGAAGATTATCATAAAGAATATCAGGAACTTCTCCGTCAGGCAGAAAGCCGCTATGACGAGCATGGCGATGTTGAGCGTTATAATGAGGAACTGCGTGCAATACCTGAACCTTACAAACGCTTGAATGATGTATTGCGTTTTACTGTTACAAGCAAATATTATTCCGGAGTGGAGCATATTGTAAAACTTTTTGGCAAAAGCGAGTATATGAATATCAATCCTAATGAAACCCGCAGTTTGTTTAAAGAAAACGATATGGTAAACATTGAGGAATATCTGAAAAACAAAAAGAGTTATTTTGATGTTAAAATGTTTTTGCATTTGCTTGGTGAAAACGGTTTTTCTTTTAATGCCGAGGCTCAGATAAAAATACACAGTCTGTATCTTGCGGATTTGAAAACCCATAAAATTTATGAAGAACAGCGAAAATTGGAAGAACGTCTTAAGAAGGAACGTCATAAACTCTCTTCTGAAGAAATTCGTCAAAAGGAAGCTAAAATAAAAATTTTGAAGATGAGTATTCAGAAGATAAATAAAGAGGCTATTCATGAATACAATATAATGGTGTTAAACAAAATCCGCTGGATTGAAAACGGTTATAAAGCCTTGCGTATTCCGCCGGATTTACCGGACGGAACCTATAAAGTCTGTCGTAATATTATTCAAAAAGAATATATGGTTCGTCCGTTTAAAGCTTTTGATATTGATAAAGAGTTTTCACCGGAGGATGAACTGAATCGGGATATCTCCAAAAGAAATAATATTGATTTGGAAGAGATTGCCGATATTGCCCGCAGATATCGTTTTAATATAAACAAAAATTATCCTCGAACAAATGACAAGGCTCCGGTTGCCGATCGCGAATATAAAGGAATAATATCCAAATACCGCCGTGAAATTCAGGGGACGTTAATGCGGAGCGGAATGGAACAGGAAGAATGGGATAATTACGGCAAAGCCAAAAAATATATGGATATTAGCAACAAAAACATTTATAAAGATAATTACAGTAAAAAAGGTTACTGGGAAGATTATGAAAAAGCTGAAAAAGAACGAGAAAATTCGGAGACTGATAATCAAACCGAGTTGGAAATGGCAGAGTTTCAGGCTTTTTGTCTCAGACGCCGTAAAGTGAGTCGTTAATTTATTCTCGGGGGAAAAATGAAACAGTTCAGCTTGGTATTGTTGGCTTTTCTGCTGGTAAGCAGTGTCGCTTCGGCACAATTGGATATCGGGCAGGACAAAAGCAAGAAGGCAAAGGCCGTTCTTTCCCTGAGTGATGCCATGGCAGAAAGCAAAAGCTCTGATGTTCAGGAAGAAAAAGAAGATAAAGGAATTTTTTCCTTCATGAATTTTTCTTTCAGCAAAAATAAGAAGAAACCGGAAGAATATGTCCGTCCCAATGAAAAAACTGAAACTTTTCTGCAACGAATAACCCGACAGGCAAACGAAGGCGATATCGATGCCCAGTTAACGCTGGGATACATGTATTTATATGGTGAAAACGGCGTTGATGTCGATTATAAAAAAGCATTTGATTATTACTCCATGGCTGCAGCACAAAATGACAATATTGCGGTCAATAATCTGGGAAGCCTTTATTTCAGCGGTATCGGAACACCCAAAGATGTGTTGAAAGCTGCAATGCTGTTTGAAAAAGCGTCTAAACTAGGCAATGTGGAAGCGACGGTTAATTTGGCGTTTATCTACATCAGCGGCAACGGAGTTTTAAGAAACTCGCAAGAGGCGATTAATCTGTTCAAAAAAGCGGCTGAAGCAGGTAATCCGACGGCGAAATTTATGCTCGGCTATGCTTATTACAAAGGCTTTATGGTTAAAAAGGACTTGAAAAAGGCGGTCGCAATGATGCGGGAAGCCGCCAATGCCGGCTATGATGATGCCCAATATGTTCTGGCGGTAATGTATCTCAATGGTGAGGGAATTACCAAAAACTACGGAAATGCCGTTAAATATTTATATAAAGCGGTTGAACAGGGAAATGTCGACGCGATGGTTACTCTGGGCGATATTTTGGCTCTGGGTGTTATTTATAACAAAGATTTGTATAAGGCTCATATTTTGTTCAATATTGCCGCTGTTCGCGGAGCTTCTAAGGCTTCCGAAAAACGTGATGTTTTGGAAAAAAATCTGAAAATTGAAGAATTTTTGCAAGCTCAGTCCGAAGCTGAAAAATATGAGGAACATCCGTCAGAATTGACGGCTTATATCAAAAAAACTTTCGGAGACAATGTGCGGAAGTATATTGATGATAATCTGACGTCTATGCCGCATCGTAATATCCCACGATGAGATAAATCAATTTGCAAATTATCTAAAATGGTCTATGTTATATTGAAAAAGACAAGAGTCCTGAGAAACTCTTTCTATAGCGGTGTGATATTCATCGAAATTACAAAGCTTTTTTATAAAAGCAGATGTAAAAATATCCTTGCACATATATTTAAATATATGGTCGGGGAGATTTTAACGCATGTTCAGAGATTTTCAAAATCTTAAAGGTTAAAATGTCATTTCTATAGAATGATTCTCAGCTCTCCGGCCACCTTTGTGGTCTGATAAAGGACTAACAACCATGACTGAGACTGAAAATATAGATGTTATCTTAGGAAAAAGGCTGCGTTTTCTTCGTGAACAAAAAAATCATACTCAAAAAGAATTAGCCGAAAAAATCGGTGTTGTGTTTCAACAAATCCAGAAATATGAAACCGGAGTCAATAGAATTTCCTGCTGCCGTTTGTGCCAGATTATGGCTGCTCTTGACATTTCTATTTATGAATTTTTTTCAGGAATTAGTTTTAACAATCGGCTTCTTGTCTCTGAGGAAGAAGGACTTTTGCTTGGAGCGTTCAGAAATACGGATGAAAAGTTTCAAAAAGCCATAGTTATGTTGTTGGCTGCGGAAAAATAAAAAAAACGGTGCTTAAACAGCACCATTTTTTTAAGATATTGAAGAATGTTTATTCTTCATCTTTATGAGGCATTTGAGCTTCTTGAACCAAAGCGGCAATAAAGTCGTCAAGCTTCATAACTTCCTGCTTGTCGGAACCTAAACGACGAACAGTAACGGTCTGGTTTTGTTGTTCTTTTGCACCGACAACGGCAATAACCGGAATCTTGGCTAAAGAATGCTCACGGACTTTATAGTTGATTTTCTCATTCCGTAAATCCGTTTTGGCAGATAAACCGGCTTTTCTCAGTTTCTTGGCAACTTCTTCGGCATAACCGTCAAATTCATTGACAATCGGAGCAACAACCACTTGTTCCGGAGAAAGCCATAACGGAAGTTTTCCGGCGTGGTTTTCAATCAGAATCCCCAAGAAACGTTCAATGGAACCAAACAACGCACGGTGCAGCATAACCGGTTGATGTTTTTCACCGTCTTCACCGATATATGAAATATCAAAACGCTGCGGCAGGTTCATATCAACTTGAATTGTACCGCATTGCCATTCACGGCCGATAGCGTCTCTCAAAATAAATTCGAGTTTCGGACCATAGAAAGCACCTTCACCTTCGTTGATTTCATATTGGTAACCGTGGCTTTGCAAAGCATTAGCCAAAGCGTTCTCGCAAATATCCCAAATTTCATCGGAACCGATACGATAAATGCTGTCCGGACGGGTTGAAAGATAAATTTTAACATCTTCAAAGCCGAAATCCTTGTAAATATCCAAAATCAGCTTAAGGGTGGTAATGCACTCTTCTTCCATTTGCTCCGGAGTGCAGAAAATGTGAGCATCGTCTTGTGTAAACTCACGGACACGCATTAAGCCCATCAGCGAACCGGAGGCTTCATAGCGGTTGACCATGCCGAACTCGGCCATACGCAGCGGCAAATCGCGGTATGATTTAATACCCTGTTTGTAAACGAGCAGTCCGCCAGGGCAGTTCATTGGTTTAACGCAGAATTGTTTCTCATCTTCGGTTTTGCCTGAATAGTTGTGAGCTCCGTACTTATCCCAGTGTCCGGAAGTTTCCCACAAGCAGCGATCCATAATGCGGGGAGTTGCAATTTCAATATAACCGTTATGTTCCTGACGATTACGCATGTATTCAATCAAACGGCGGTAAACTTTATAACCTTTGTCATGCCAGAAAACAGCCCCCGGAGCAAATTCCGGTTCAAAATGGAACAAGTCCATTTCTTTTCCGAGTTTACGGTGATCGCGTTTGGCAGCTTCTTCCATCATTGTCAGATAAGCATCCAAATCTTTTTTTGAAGCCCATGCTGTTGCATAAATACGCTGCAACATTTCTTTTGAAGAATCACCTCTCCAATAGGCACCGGCAACTTTCATTAGCTTGAAAGCATCGCCGATTTTTCCGGTAGACGGTACGTGCGGTCCCCGACACAAGTCCGTAAAATCGCCTTGACGATATAACGAAATAACTTCATCTTCCGGCAAATCCCGAATAATTTCGGCTTTATAATTTTCGCCCAAATCTTTGAAGTATTTGATAGCTTCGTTGCGAGGCATGACAATACGTTCGATTTTTTCATCCCGTTTAACGATTTCGTGCATTTTTGCTTCGATTTTCTCAAAATCATCCGTTGTAAACGGTTCGCTGCGTGCAAAATCATAATAAAAGCCGTTTTCGATAGCCGGACCGATTGTAACCTGAACGTCTTTCCACAATTCTTTAACCGCCTGAGCCATAACATGGGAGCAAGAATGGCGGAGGATGTGCAGGCCTTCCTTATCTTTACCGGTAATGATTGTTACGGTTGCGTCGGTAGTGATAGGAGTGCTCAAATCCTGTGTTGTGCCGTTAACGGTAATGGCCAAAGCGGCCTTAGCCAAACCAGAACTTATTTTGTTTGCAATGTCAAAACCGTTGACACCGCTTTCCATCTCTAAAATACTACCGTCAGGTAATTTTATCGCAACCATTTTAAAATTTCCTTTTTATTAATTAAGATTATTTATTGTCTTCAAGGTTTAAGATTTCCTCATAAACCTTGACAGTTTTATCACACATTATTTGTTTTGTAAAATTATCTCTTACATTTTTTATTGCCGCTTTTGAAATTTTTTCAATTTCATGAATCGGCAGGTCCAAAGCCCAGTCGATAGCTTCTGCCAAAGATTGGGCATTGTTGCTGTAAAAGAGTTTTCCCGTTTCGCCGTCGCGAATGGTTTCTACCGATCCTCCGATATTGGAGGCAACGACGATTTTTCCGAGAGCTTGGCCTTCAATGGAGATTCTTCCGAAGGCTTCCGGTTCAATGGCAGTGGAAAGAACTACGTTGGAAACCATCATCAAAGCCGGCATATCCAAAACTTTCCCGAAAACGGAAACTTTGTTTTCGATACCGTATTTTTTTGCTTTGAGTTTAAGTTCCTTAACATAATCCTCACGACCCTGCTCATCGCCGGCGATAATACAATAATAATTTTGATTCTTCATCAGGGAGAGGGCTTCAACCAGCAGGTGCTGCCCTTTCCAACGGGTAATTCTTCCGCCGAGGAGAATGACCGGTTTATCTTCCGGAATATTGTAATCTTTGACGGTCTTTATCATCCGTTCCTGAGTAACGGCTTCCGGAGAGAATTTTTCAATATCCACACAACGGTGAATCAGCCTAATCTTGTTCTCATCCACTTTGTAGTTGGAGAGAATATGCTTTTTGATGTGCTCGCTGATGGTAATAACCAACTTACCGTAGGTCATGACACGGTTGTAAAGTTTCTTAATGCCGCAGGGACCGAGACCGTAAGTACCGTGAAACGTCGTCATGAATTTGACACCGGTTCTTTTGGCCGCCCAATAAGCACTCCATGCCGGAGCACGGGAACGGGCATGAACAATGTTAATGCCGTTTTCTTTGATGATTTTTTCCAGCTTTTTAGAATTGCTGTACATCTTGAAAGGATTCTTTGTTTTCAGCGGCAGGGTAAAGTGTTTAATTTTTGCTTTCTCAAGATCATACACAAGACGTCCGCCCTGAGAGGCGACAAAATTAACAATGTCGCGTTTTTTCAAGTCCGTTGCAATTTCTACGGTTCCGCGTTCTACGCCGCCCATTTCCAGTTCTGGAAGTACTTGAAGTACGACAGGGATTTTATCTTTACCTTTTTCCATTTTATTACTACAATCCTCATAATTAAAATTAACGGAGACTACCCGATGACGGATAAACACACATTTAAGTCAAACTTTACAACGAAAATAGAAATCAGCAAAGCAAAATCATCAAAAACTAACAAGTTAACCGTAATTTATCTGCATGGGCTTTACTCCGACCCATGGGGAAGAAAACCGGAAGCCGTAAAAGCTTTCGCCGAAGAAAACGGTTTGGATTTTATCAGATTCGAATTAATCGGGCATGGTTCCGACAGCAAAAATTACGAACAGGCGGATTTGGATGTCTGGAAAGCTCAGGTTTTGGAAGTGATTGATGAACTGGTCAAAGGGGATATATTGCTGATAGGTTCCTCTCTGGGCGGATGGCTGAGTCTTTTGTCCGCGGTTGAACGCCCTGCTCGGGTAAAAGGAATTATCGGTCTGGCTGCGGCTCCGGATTTTACCGTGGATTTGGAAAAATATGTTTTTACTGCAGAACAAAAGGCCGAAATGCAGGAAAAAGGCAGAATATTGTTTGTAAATAATGATTTTACCTATGTGTTTACCAAGAAGATGTTTGAGTCCGGTCTCCGTAACAGCCTTCTCGGCAGAGAGATTCCGATAACTTGTCCGGTACATTTGATACAAGGACAAAAAGATGCCAGCATTGATCCGAACAAGGCGGTTAATATCGCTAAATGCTTAAAAAGCGAAAAGGTTGTCGTCAAACTGCTGAAAAATTCCGATCATCGACTTGGAGCGGAGGAAGATCTTGCCGAAATCGGAGCGTCGCTTAAAAGTATTTTGTCTCTCTTGAATTAGCGGCATTGTCCATTATTTAAACCTTAGATTTAGGAAAAATTTTTAAGGTTTAGGGTGGAAAATGCCAAAACAGGAAGAAAAAAAGACATACGGTTGGTTACTGGTTATTGTGCTGGTTTTAGCTCTTCTGGCCGGATATTACATATTGAAAGAAACTCAGAAAGCCAAACCTCAAGCCGTTGCGGAAAATAAAGATATAACGCTGCAGGTTATTCCTGTTAAAGCGGAAGATGTTAATATTCAAAAATCTTATATTGGTTATGTAACCCCGATTAATGAGGTTAATGTCCTGCCGTATATCAACGGTTTTCTGGATAAAATCATGGTCAGCGGCGGTCAGGATGTGTCGCAGGGGGAGACTTTGGTCGTTATCAGGCAGGATGAATACAAAGCCAACATGGATGCGGCCAGAGCTTCCGTCATCCAAGCCGAAGCAAATTTTGCCAATGCCAAAAGTTATTATGACAGAATAAAAAAAGCCGGAACCAAAGCCGTATCCAAAACAGAAGTTGACAGTGCCAAAGCATCATATCTGTCATCTCAGGCGGCGGTGGCTCAGGCAAAAGCCAATTATGCTCTGGCTAAGGTAAATTATGACTATACGGAAATACAGGCTCCCGTAAACGGAACGGTCGGCGAGGTTTCTTTAACCAAAGGCGATTATGTTTCCCCGGGCGGACAAGCTCTATTTAAAATCATTCAATACAACCCGATAAGAGTTGTTTTTTCCATTACGGATAAAGATTATCTGGATGAATTGGCTCAAGGAAGCTTGTTTGCTCAGGATGAAATCCGCCTGCGTTTGGCTAACGGCAATATTTATGCCAAACCGGGAAAATACCGCTATGTGGATAATGAAATCGACCGCCAAACCAATTCAATAGCTGTTTATGCCGATTTTGACAATGAAGATAAGACATTAGTTGCCAATGCTTATGTGGATGTCTTGTTAAACAAGACTTATAAAAACGGCGTTTTGGTAAGACAGAATTATGTTTCTGGAGAAACGGACGGAAATTATGTTTATGTCGTAAACGGCTCCCAATTGTCAAAAGTTAAAGTGGACATTATTGCTCCGGTAAAAAATGATTATCTTTTGAAAAATAATTTCCGGAAAGGGGATTATCTGGTCATTGATAAAGTCAGCAAAATGTCTCCGGATCAAAAAATCAGAATTAAGGTTGTCGGCGGGGAGAAAAAATAATGTTTTCGGAATATTTTATTGATAAGCCACGTTTTGCCGGCGTTATCTCAATCGTGATGATTTTGTTGGGACTGCTGGCAATAGCGGTTTTACCTGTTTCTCAATATCCGCAAATTACTCCGCCGCAAATCATAGTGTCGACAACTTATCCGGGAGCCAATGCCCAAGTGTTGGTGGATACGGTGGCCGTTCCGATTGAAAACAAAATCAACGGTGTTGAAAATATGTTGTATATGTCTTCCACATCGGATGATAACGGACAATATACGTTGACAATTACGTTTGACATCGGGACGGACCCTGATGTCGCCCAAGTGAAAGTTCAAAACCGCTTGCAGCAGGTAATGTCTCAGCTTCCGGCGATTGTTAATCAGGAAGGCGTTGACGTGGAAACGCAGTCTTCCAATATTTTGGCCATGCTGGTGCTTCGTTCTCCCAACGGAACATACGATGATTTGTTTTTGAGCAACTATGCTTATACCAATCTGCAAAATCCGCTGGCTCGAATTAAAGGGGTGGGAGATGTTTCGATTTATGGCCCTCAATATAGCATGCGTATTTGGCTTAACCCGGAAAGAATGACTTCTTTGGGGTTAGACAGCACCGACGTGGCTCAGGCCATTGAAACCCAAAATATTCAGGCCTCAATCGGAACAATCGGTTCGGCACCGAGCAGTAAGGATACGTCAATGGTTTTGTCCCTGACGGCCAAAGGCTTGCTGAATACGGTTGAAGATTTTGAAAACATTATCATCAAAACTTCCGATAACGGAGGGATTATCCGCCTGAAAGATATTGCCAAAATTGAACTGGGTGCCAATACCTATAATTTGAAAGCTCATTATGACAACGCCCCTGCAGTGGTAATCGGTTTGAGCCAAACACCGAATTCCAATTCCTTGAATATTATGAAAAATGTTCAAAAGGAAATTGAAAATTTAAAACAAACTTTTCCTGATGATATGGAATTTTCCATTGGATACAACTCAACGGATTATGTTCGTGCGTCTATTGCCAGTATTATTGAAACTTTGGTTATTACCTTTGGTTTGGTGGTTTTGGTAACTTATGTCTTTTTGCAGAAAATGAAAACGACGCTCATTCCGTTGATTACCATTCCGGTATCTCTGATTGCAACATTCGCCGTCATCTATATGTTGGGTTTTGACATTAACATTTTAACGCTGTTTGCCATGATTTTGGCAATCGGTTTGGTGGTAGATGACGCGATTATCGTGGTGGAAAGAGTGCAATACCTGATGGTGTATGAAAATTTGGATTCCAAATCAGCTTCGATTAAGGCCATGCAGCAGATTGCCAGTGCAATTGTGGCCACCACCTTTGTTTTGCTTTCCATTTTTATTCCGGTTGGTTTAATGGCCGGTATTACCGGAAAAATTTACCAGCAGTTTGCGGTAACCATTGCCACGGCCGTTGTCTTTTCCGCGTTTAATGCTCTGACATTGAGTCCGTCGCTTTGTGCAATTTTTCTGAAAGGAGATAAGGAACAGCAGCCGCATGGATTTTTTAAGTGGTTTGATGATGTTATTGATTTTTTTAAAGAAAAATATTTGATTGTTGTCGGATTTTTCTCGGCGAATTTGAAAACCACAACATTGGTAACTCTGGGAACAATCGCTTTGGTTGCTCTGGGCTTCAGAATAACCGCCACGTCGTTTTTGCCGGAAGAAGATCAGGGAATTATTTTTGCCAATATCCAGCTTTCTGATACGGCGACAATCAATCAGACGGAAGAGGTCTTGGCCGATGTTGCCGAGCGGGCACTGAAAATCAAAGGGATAAAATATTTCATTTCCGTAGCCGGTTACAGTATGCTTGGCGGCGGAGGAGAAAATGTGGCTTTGGGCATTGTCGGCTTGAGTCCTTGGTCGGAAAGAGAAAACAAAAGCCAGTCGATTGAAGGTCTGACCGGAAAGCTAATGGCCGAATTTTCCGGAAACTCTGAAACTCAGATTAACTTCTTTGCTCCGCCGTCAATTCCAGGCGTAGGTAAAAGCAACGGATTGTCCTTGGAATTGCTGACAACGGATGGTAATGCTTCTCCGTCGGATTTATATCGGGTTATGGGTGAATTTCTGGCCAAGCTGAACAGCTCTCGGGATATTTCCTATGCTTTCAGCACGTTTACTTCGGATACGCCGCATATCTATTTGGATGTGGACAGAACCAAACTTGAAGCATACAAAATTCCGGTCAGTAGTTTGTTTACGGCGTTGCAAAACAATCTGGGGTCAAGATACATTAACAACATTACCTTGAGCGGACAGGTAAATGACGTGATTATTCAGGCGGATTTCCAATACCGCAAGAGTATAGAAGATGTTGAAAATATATACGTCCGCTCCCAAAACGGAGAAATGATAAAAGTAAAAAGTTTTGCCTCGGTAAGAACCAGTGTTTCTCCGAAAATTATCTATCGTTATGACCAATACACCGACGCCTCAATCACGGCACAAGCCGAAAGTGGCGTAAGTACCGGAACGGCAATTGACACGATTAAAAGCATTGCGGCTGAAATCCTGCCGAAAAACTACAGTATCGCTTGGACGGGATTGAGCTTGCAGGAAGTGGAAGCCGCTGGTTTAGCAACATTTCTGATTATTTTGGCTCTGGTTTTTTGTTATTTGTTTTTGGTGGCTCTGTATGAAAGCTGGATGTTGGCTTTTGCGGTAATGTTCTCAACCGTCTTTGCCATTCTCGGAGCGATTGTCGGATTGCATTTAATGTCTCTTCCGCTGAGCATTTACGCCCAGTTGGGATTAATTATGCTGATTGGTCTGGCGGCAAAAAATGCGATTCTAATCGTGGAATTTACCAAAGCATACCGTGATGACGGAGCAAGCATTCTTGAAGCCTCCAAAAAAGGAGCCGGAGAAAGATTCCGTGCCGTGCTGATGACCGCATTAACCTTTATTCTCGGTGTGTTTCCGATGATTGTGGCCAAAGGGGCGGGAGCCTCCAGCCAGATAGCCATCGGCACCTCGGTATTTTTCGGTATGATTGCGGCGACGTTTGTGGGGATAGTCTTTATTCCGGCTTTGTTTGCCTTGTTTGAAACCATCAAAGAATGGGCCGGACACGGAAAATATGAACAAGAAATTCAAGCCGAAGATAAAAAATCGGGAAATCCGTTGGGAATTAAATTGGATGATAAAAAGTCCGTTTCTGCAACAGCATCCTCAAAAGGAGGTAAAAAAGATGAATAAATATCTGACATTTTTCAGCTTTTCCCTTCTGGCCTCATGCAGTGTCGGACCCGATTATCAACGTCCGCAGTTCTTCGGAAACGATGAAATTGCAAAATCTCTGAACTTGAATGAACAAAATTCTAAAAAAATAACCAAGGATTGGTACCGTCAGTTTAATGATCAGGCTTTGAATGTGTTAATAGACAATGCCTTGGAAAATAGTCCTGACGTACAGATTGCCATACAAAAACTCCGGCAGGCAAGAGCCAATCTGAAAATTAATACGGTCAGTTATTTGCCGAATTTGGATGCCGACGGCGGATATCATTATACCAAAACCAGTAAGAACATAGGAGCTGCGATTAATACGGATTATTATCAGATTGGTTTGGATGCTTCCTGGGAAATTGACATCTGGGGAGCCGGACGCCGCCAGACCGAAGAATATCAGGCATTATACAAAGCTGCCGGAGCAAGTTTGGATAATGTTAGAATTTCATTGGCAGCGGAAACGGCAAATAATTACATAAATTTGCGAATGACTCAGGAACAATTAAGAATAGCCAATAAAAATTTACGTCTGCAACAGGATATTTTTGAGACGGTGAAAGAGAAATATGATGCAGGTCTGGCCGACAATATTGCGTTAAATCAAGCTCAATATGCCGTTGAAAACACCAAAACCATTATCCCTGCTTTGGAATACAATGTTCAGGCTTATAAAAATGCTCTTGCCGTTCTGACCGGAAGGCTGCCGGGCGAATTGGACGGACAGTTGGATGTAAGCGGTGATAACCTTGTCAGTCGCAAATTTGAGTTTGATTTGGATAATCTGTATGCTTTGCCGGTAGAAAGTGTCCGCCGCCGCCCGGATGTGCGGATTGCCGAGAATAACCTCATTGCCCAAAATGCGGCTGTCGGACAGGCGGTTGCTGCTTTGTATCCGAATGTCAGTATCGGCGGTTTCTGGGGATATCAGTCGCAAAAAGGCGGAAACCTTATTTCTCCGGATAGCAATGCTTACAGTTATCTGCCGTCGGTAAAACTGCCGATTTTCCATTGGGGAGCTTTGGTTAATAACGTAGAACTCCGCAAAGGGATAAAAGAAGAATATGTTTACATTTATAAAAACAGTGTCCTCAACGCCGTTAACGAACTCAAAAACACTATGACTTCCATTGATAAAGAATATTCAAAAAACAACTCTTATCGTCAAAGTAATGAGAATATGGGCGAAGTCTTAAAACTTACCTTATTTAAATACAAAGAAGGATTAATAGAATTTAGCGATATGCTGACAGCCGAACAAAGCTACCTAAACTCTCAAATTTCACTAATAGAGAGCAACGGAGCGATTTATCAGAATATTATCGCTTTCTATAAAGCAGCCGGCGGCGGATATTAATAATAAATATCGTCGGTAAACGGAATATCCTGCAAGACGCGTTGCGGCCTGTAAATATAGATATTGGTTACTGTCGGAATTTCATAATTCCGGTGCCAGTAGCCTTTTTCTTCCATGCAAAGACGATATTTTTTAGGGTTTGAATCTTGGTCTTTGCGAAGGGAATTAACCAATACCGGTTGAGCTCCCGGATAAGCGATATAGCTTGCCCAAATACCCTTCTCGGAGTGCCAGTCGGCACGAATGTTCATTTTTACTTCTTCGGAATAAAACCAGGTGCGAACATCCGGAAGCAGTCGGAAGTCTTCTGAAGCACGCATGCACTCGGAGTGGTCCCGGGCGAATTTTTCAATTCCCGTGTGTTCTCTTTCCCAGTGATAGATAACCTGACCTTTCCCTTCGGAAAACAAGGTGCATGAACATAACAACAGCGGAAACAGGGCGATATATTTAAATTTCTTCATGCTTAAAAGTCCAAATTTGTATAATGCTTTGCCGGAAGAATGCCCTTAATGTTGTCTTTGAGAATTTCCTTAAAACTTGGGCGGGATTTGATTTTAGAGTACCATAACTTTGCATTTTTGTAACCGTCCCAAGGAACGTCCCCCATATAATCGACAATGGAAAGATGTGCCGCAGCGGTAACATCGGCAAGGGAAAACTCTTCACCGGCAAGATAATTGTTCCGCTCGGCGAGCCAGTCAATATATTCCATATGAAAATTAAGGTTGTTCAGTCCGACTTTTAGAATTCTTGAATCCGGAGCATTTCCGGTACCAAACCGTTTATGAGCTTTTTCATATACAATATTGCGGTAAACCTCTTTGTAAAACTTGGTGTCAAACCACTCGACCAGCCGGCGGACTTCCGCTCTTTGCTTGATATCTTTAGGTAAAAGAGGCGTTTCTTTGCTGAATTCTTCCAAAAACTCGGTAATGGAATAATTTCCGGTGATAATGTTTCCGTCATACAAAAAGACAGGCATATCTCCGGCCGGATTAAGCTTGTACAAATCTTGAGATGGCTTCCAAGGTTCTTCTTCTTTTAACACAAACAGCATCTTCTTTTCAGACATTAAAATTCTGATTTTTCTGCAAAAAGGAGAAACCGGATGATGTATAAGGAGAGCCATTAAACCTTTACCCTTTTATAAAGTTTATACAATTACCACAATTTTAGCGATTTGCGGATAAAGGTCAAGACGGCAGTTTAACTTATACGTTGCATATTTTATTTTTGCGGTTGTTTGGTATAAGCCGGCGGAACCACGCCGCGGTTGGCATTTTCTATCTCGTTGATTATTTTGATGAGATATGCGTTCATTTTTTTCTTGGTTTCCGGATTCTCAGACATTCTGGTTAAAGTTTTAACTAAAAGTTTTCTGTAACGGGAAGTTTTTGATACTCCGATGAATAAAGGCATGTCCCACAAAGTCTGTTTGGAAAAGCTGACTTGGTTGCGAAGACCTAAGCGGGAAGTCTCGAAAATTCCGAAATAATAACTGGTAAATACAAAGTCTATTTCTCCGGTAAAAAGCTTTTCAAACATATCGTTGGAATTGGTAAACTCGGTAATCTGATAAAGAGACATTTGGTCTTTTGCATAATCACTGATGTGTTCGCTTTTGTTAAAGCCGCCTTTTAGCTTTTTGAGGTCGGCCGTGGATTTTATTTCGCCGATGCGGGACGGCAGCATGATAACGGTCATCGGGTTGTTGATGACGGAAGGGTAAATAATTTCCAAGCCGTTATAGATTTTTGTTTCGAAATACATTCCGAGCAAAATGTCGATTTCTCCTCGGCGGACGTCGCGGATAAGTGTTTCGTAGTTTTTATTAATGATATATTCCGGCGTGAAATAGTTTTCTTTTACATAATCGTCCAAAAATTCCTGAAAAATTGTTGTGAAGGTTGTTCGGTTATGTGGATTTTTGATATAGCCGAACGGCGGATAGTCGATAAAAGATGTCGCCTTGAGCTCTTTGCTTAAAGTGTTTTTGTCATTTTTCATTTCAACCAGAGCAAGGGTTTCTGTAGTGAATAAAAAGCTTAGTGCGATGCAGAATATTGTCTTTAAAATTTTTGTCATGTTTGTCCGCCTGAAATAAATTGTTTAATTGCAAATTGACATATATAATATTTTAACTAAATTATGTTAAAAAAGATTTTAGATTTTAATTTTTGTGAGTGAAGCAAATGAATGTATCTCAACAATATTCTAAAACCGAACTTTCCTCAATGGGGCAAGTGGAGCTTGAAAGCAGGGCTTTGATAAGAACTGCGGCGGCTTTGAGCAATATTAAGGAAAATTGGGAGGATAAAAAAGAAGAGCTCCCCGAAGCTTTGGAAAAGAACCGTCGTTTGTGGACGATTTTGGCTTCGGCGGTAGGGGAAGATACTTGTCCGCAGCCGGTGGAAGTCCGCAAAAATATTATGAATCTGGCGTTGTTTGTTTTTCAAAGAACTATCCATACTTTGGCAGAACCCAAAGCGGAGGATTTGAATGTTCTGATTAATATAAATATGAATATTGCTAAAGGGTTGGCTGCTCATGAAGAAGCTTCCGCCGAACAAAAATAAGACAGAACGGATTTTTCCTTAAAGGCTCTTAATCAGAGCCTTTTCTTTTAAATAATCTTAAAATTGGCACACTGTTTGCATGTATTTCCTTAGATTAAAATTTGAGCTGAGGATTTCAAAATATGGATATGAACGAAGTAAATAATAACAGTGTGGCAGCGTTGCTCCTCCAAGGAAGGCAGAATATGGTTAATTCTGCTGTTTCGGGGCAGGGATTTGCAGAGCTTCTTGCTTCTGCCGATGTAAAGATTGCCCCTGAGACGGAGCTTTCTTCCGAGGTAAGAAGTTCCGTGCCTTCTAAAAATATGTCTTATAAGGCAAATCCTGCGGATAAAGAAGCAAAAAAAGAAACGGCTCCGGCTAAAAATAAAACAGAGAAAAAAGAAAAAGTAAAAAACACATCCGATGATTATAAGAAAACGGAGATTCAAAATAATAATTCCGGAGTTGCTGAGGAGAGTGAACCGGTTAAGCAGAAAACGGAAAAAGTCGGTATCTCGGAAGAAAATGAGGCTGTTGCCGGAACTGTGGCAGAAACTCCGGTAGTTGAAAATGACGGTGTGATTGAAGAAGTTACGGCTGAAACTTATAAGCTGCCGTTGGATTTTGTTGCGTCTTTGGATGTTGTCAGCGTTTTTAATCCTATTACGCGAGAAAGTTTTCAGATGACGGGAGTTGAATTGGCTGAAAAATTGGCCGCCGGAGAATTTTCCGATGCGATGATTATGTACATGGATAACGGTCAGGATGTTAACACTGTTACCGAAGAAGCAGTCGTATTGCCGGAGGAAGTGTCTGTAAATGGAGAAGAACTGGTTGACGAGTTGCTCTTTTCTGAAAATGAGGCTGAAAATAGTGGCAAAAAACAAGCTGAACAAATTTCTGAAAATAACGGAAAAATTGAACTCCCGGATATGGAAAACATCACGGAAGAAGTTGCAGCTCCAGTCTCTGAGGTTGACAAGCAGGCTAAACAAATTGCCGAACATCTTGATAACGGCAGAAAGGTAAAAATTGAGGTTAATGTTGAAAAGGAAGACTTTTCCTATCGCTCTGCAAAAGATATAACGGTTACTTTACTCCCTGCTGAAGAAAATGTTGTTGAAGATGGTGAATTTGTATCTTCCTCAGAAGAAATCTCTTCAATATCTTCGGTTAACAGTCAACAAACCGCTCAAGTGTCTCAGACTCCCGTAGCCGCTGCCGTCTCTTCAATGCAGACGATGGCAGAAAATGCCGGAACCGTATCTGCGGTTTCTTCGGAACCGGCACCTGTTTCGTTGGCTAATGCCGGAGCTCAAAGTAATGAGGTTTTAAATCAAGGCAAAATGGTTGCGGCTAATGATGATAAAACATCTTTTCGTGATGTTTACAAGGGGTTGAGCCGCGAAACAATAGACCAGATTAAGGTAAATATTACCAAATCGGCAGTTAAAGGTATTGATAAGATTCAGATTCAATTAAAACCGGAAGATTTGGGCCGTGTTGAAGTTAAAATGCAAATCGGCAAAGACGGAAAACTCCAGGCTCATATTATCTCCGGGCGTCCGGAAACAATGGATATTCTTCAAAAAGAAGTCGCCAGCCTTGAGAAAGCTTTCAGCGACGCCGGTTTCCGAATGGATGAAGGAAGTCTGAGCTTTTCTTTCCGTGAAAGCAATTCTCAAAACGGGCAGGAACGTGATGATGAGTTAAGACAGTTTATCGGCAATGTTTTTGAACAGGAAACTGCTCAGGAGCAGATTGCCGACGATGAATACCTGTCAGGCTTCGCTGCAAACGGTCTTAATATTAGAGTTTAGAATAAAGGAGAACGAAAATGGCAGATGTTAATTCAATTAACGGTTATACGCAGACGGGGACGACAACGAGCACCACGGCAGCCAGCCAGCAGTTGTCCGCTGATATGAATACGTTTTTAACTTTGCTGACAACGCAATTGAGATACCAAGATCCGTTGGATCCGATGGATACAGCAGAGTTTACCAATCAGTTGGTTCAATATTCTGCTGTTGAACAGTCAATTCAAACCAACTCTAAGTTAGATAAGCTCTTGTCGATGAATATGTCTAACCTCGGAGCTCAGGCTGTTTCTTATATCGGAAAAGTCGCTCAGGTCTTGGGAGATGTTATGCCTCTGGAAAACGGCCAAGCCAAAGCCACTTATACATTGGATAAAAATGTAACGACGACAACAATCAGCGTTAAAGACATTAACGGCAAGATTGTTTATTCCGAACAAGGTAAAATTACGGCCGGAACACATGAGTTTACATGGGATGGTAAGGATTCGAACGGTAATCAGCTTGAAGACGGAGCTTATCAGATTGTGGTCAGTACAAATGTTCCGACGGGAGAAACTTCCGCCAGCGTTATGACAACGGTCTTCGGAAAAGTTACCGGGGTAGCCAGTGATGACAATGGCGTGTATGTCGGTTTGGGTGATGCCGTAACGGCTAACTTAAGCGACATTCTGACCGTAAGAAACGATGATTATTTTGATAAAAATACGTCATCTTCGGAAAGTGGCGAAAATAATGATAAAACTTCTTCGTCAGAAGAGGAGAAGAATGTAGTATCGGATGTAGTCGATACATTGGCAGAAATCGCAGGAGATGCAATGCGTGCCGCCTCTTTCGGATTAATTTAATAAGACTTTAGGAGAACAAAAATGAGTATATTTGGTGCTTTACAGTCAGGTATTTCAGGTTTGGCCGCCCAGTCCAGTGCAATGGGTGCCGTATCTGACAATATCGTCAACGTAAATACCGTTGGATATAAGACTACAAATGTAGCGTTCCAAACATTGGTAACAAAACAAACCTCTTCCAGCAGATATTCCCCGGGCGGTGTACAACCGGTTACCAAGCAGGGAATTAATGCACAAGGTTTGTTATCTTCTGTATCTTCGTCAACGGCAGTGGCCATCAGCGGCAACGGATATTTTGTCGTCAACCAGGCCGCTAATCCGGGAGATGGTGATTTATGGGCTTATACCCGTGCCGGAGACTTCGGTGTCGATGAAAACGGTTATTTGAAAAATACCGGTGGTTTCTATGCTCAAGGCTGGTCTTTGCTGCCTTGGGACGGTAATCCCAATGCACAGGTTGTAAATGTCGGCGGTATCAATTATATGAAGGCATATTATGATACGGACGGCAGTACGATTTATATTAATGACAATATTATTGACGGTCGAAACCTGCGTCCGATTAACCTTTCCACCATCGGCGGAACGGCAACTCCGACACAGCAGTTAAGTTATGGTGCAAACCTGCCGTCCAGTGATCCTATTTTTGATCCGACCAATGCCGAAGCCGGCGGACGCCAGAAAATTTCCGCATTGATTTATGACAGTTTGGGTAACGCAAGCAACCTGAGCTTAACTTACACCAAAACAAGTTCAAACGGCTGGGCAATGTCAACCAGTGTTCCGAGCGGAGCTGCAACGGTTGTTCTTAAAGGAAGCACGGAAGTGGGAGCCGATATTGATGCCGATGTTTATGCGGCAGCCGGACAACTGGAATTTACTTCCATTCCGCAGAACGGTTCATCCATTGCCATTACCGATGCCGGAAACAATATAACTTATAACTTTATCTTCACGAACGGAACGGCAAATATTCCGGCAGATACGGCTGACGTTAAGAATATTGCCGTTAATATTGCCGGAAGCAT
Source organism: Alphaproteobacteria bacterium (assembly GCA_048463395.1). Taxonomy (GTDB): domain Bacteria; phylum Pseudomonadota; class Alphaproteobacteria; order RF32; family CAG-239; genus JAGAJR01. Next base: position 20,634 of record DBFWPL010000030.1, read on the forward strand.
TGTTTCCGTAAGTGATTTTACTTCTGCTTTTGCTGAAAAAATTCAGAGCGTAATGCCGTCATCCGGACGTTTTACCGCCGACGGCGACAGTGTTCAAATTGTCCAATCAACGGCCGGTTCCGAACTGCAGATTGATGCAAGCAAAACCTTGGCTTGTGTTCAAAGTGCTGTCAATCCGTTGCCTGATACGGGCATCCCTACCGGTAAATTTACAATTCCGGCAATTGATGATGCAATTAAAAACTGTGCCCGCATTGACTTTACTTCAACATCCGAAGCAACTTATTTGAATAAAACCGTGGTTATTAACGGCAGAACATATACTTTCCGCAACGGCAAACAGGACGGTGATGAAAATAACGTTAATATCGCCGATGCTTTGGACGGAGCCGGAAACGTAGATCCGGCAAAGGTTGTGGAAGCTTTGCAGAATGTATTGAAAAATACAATTGACGAACCAAATCGTTTTGTTGCCAGCGGTACAAGTTTGGAGATTCTTCCTTCTGCGACCGGTGCTGATATTACGGTAGATTTTGCCGGAATTGTTGCCGGTGTCAACGGTGTAGCCCGTGACAGTGAAGACGGCTGGATTACTCTTGGCGGCGGCAATACCGAATTTACGTTGTCAAAGCAGTTTATCGTCAATACGACTGAAATTCAGGAAGGTTCTATCGTTCCGGCAGTTCGTTTCAACTCTGACGGTACGCCTAAACAGTTTTATGTGGATGACATGTTCATCACTTGGGCTAACGGTGCCGAGAATATGGACAATGACCCGAACAACGGTACGTCTATTAAAATCAGCATGGGTAATGTCGGAACCAATGACGGTCTGACCAACCTTTCCGGAAGCTTTACGACCAACTATATCAAACAGGATGGTGCGAAGTTCGGAAGTTACAGCGGCGTAAGCATTGATGAATCCGGTGTTGTAACCGCTTTGTTTGACAATGGGGAAACTCGTCCGATTGCCATTCTGCCTTTGGCAACTTTTGCCAACCCGAACGGAATGGAAGCTTTGACCGGTAACTCCTGGATTGAAACCGATGCTTCGGGTCAGGCTTTGTTAAAAAGAGCCGGAACCAACGGTGCCGGAGAAATCGCCTCCAACTCTTTGGAAAGTTCCAACGTTGACTTGGCAACCGAGTTTTCAAATATGATTGTAACTCAGAGAGCTTATTCGGCAGCAACCAAGATCATCACGACCGCTGACGAAATGCTTGATGAATTAACCCGTATGACATAGTCGGCATAACATAAACCCTAAAGTCCTAAAGTCGCCCTGCCTGAAAAGGCAGGGCTTTTTTTTTGTGTAAAAACATCTGTCGGATATTTCCTCTCGGGTGCCTGTGAATAGATTGTATAAAATATTTTATTATTAAAAAAATTGGGGTAATTAATAGCTAAAGGGGAATATTTTTATAAATTAGGCGGGTTTTCTCGCCAAATACTGAATAGATTGGGGAATCTAGTGAATAATTTTATACAAAGTATCAAGAACTTGTCGCCCGGACGTTTGGTTTCTATTGCGGCAATCATTGTCTTTTTAGTTAGTTTTTTCGTTTATATTGCAATGCAGATGAACTCCACGGAGTATGCCGTGTTGTATACGGATTTGGAGTTGGAAGATGCCAAACAAATTGTTTCCCGCTTGGAAAGTGCCAATGTTAAATATAAGTTGAGCAAAAACGGAACGGAAGTTCTGGTTCCGTTGGATCAGGTCAATAAAATGCGTGTGGATACGGCAGAATTGGCTATGGCTTCCAAAGGTTCCAATGTCGGATATGAGATTTTTGACCACACGGATGCTTTGGGTTCCACCAATTTTGTGCAGAATGTTAATTTAATCAGGGCGTTGGAAGGTGAATTGGCCAGAACGATTCGCTCTGTTGATAATATTAAATCCGCAAGAGTCCATTTGGTGTTGCCGAAAAGAGAAATGTTTTCAAGAGAAGAACAGGCTCCTTCTGCTTCCGTCGTGATTAAAACGGTTAATGGCAAGCTTAGTCTTCAAAGCATTCAGTCTATTCAAAAGATGATTGCGGCGGCAGTTCCCAAACTGGATATAAAAAATGTGGCGATCGTTGATACGGCGGGAAATTTGTTAACCAGAAATTATGAAGAGGAAGAACGGATTACCAATGCCGAGAATGAAGTCTTGCGTTTGGAAAATGAACGTAAAATAGCCGCAAATGTTCAAAATATGTTGGAGAAAATTGTCGGAGAAGGTAAAGTTCGGGCTCAGGTAAATCTGGAAATGGACTTTGATCAGGTTGTTACCAATGAGGAACTCTATGATCCTGACAGTCAGGTTGCCCGCTCTCAGGCCACCATTACCGAGGAAGGTGCCAATACGGTTCAGGAATCTCCGGTAACCGTTTCTCAGAATATTCCGAATGGCGACACAATTACTGATTCTCAGGGAACTTTTTCTCGTTCTTCACGGACGGAAGAAACGATTAATTATGAAATTTCAAAAATTGTCCGCAATAAGATCAAAAATTCCGGTACGATAAAACGTTTGACGGTTGCCGTTATGATTGACGGCATTTATGAACGTGATGCCAACGGTAAAATTGTTTACAAGAGCCGTTCTCCTGAAGAAATGGAACAAATTACGGCGTTGGTCAGAAGTGCTGTCGGATATGATGCCAATCGCGGAGACATGGTTGATGTTGAAAATCTGCGTTTTGTCGGAATGTTGGATGAAGCCCCTGCTATCGAAGAACCGTTGATTTTAGGCTTTACAAAGGCCGAATTGATTCGGATTGCCGAAGGTGTGGGTGTCGCAATTGTTGCAATACTGGTTATATTATTGGTTATTAGACCGCTGATTAATAATGCGTTTGATACTCAAAGTGGCGGAGATGCAAAATTGTTGGGAGATTCGGACGATGACAATCTTCTGCTGTCAAACTTCTTGAATGATGAAGACGGTGAGATTGAAGAACTGATGAATATGAATAAAGTTGACGGAAGAATAAAAGTGGCATCTTTAAAACGAATTAACGATATTGTCGAAAAGAACCCTGAAACCGCTGTCAATATTATCCGTGGCTGGTTGTATAACGATAATTAATTTGGGGAAGTTAAAGTGGCTGTAATGAAACAAAATGTATTAGACGACTACAATCTGCTTTCCGGCCAGCAGAAGGCCGCGATTCTGATGATGTCGCTAAATGAGGAACGCTCGGCTTCCATTTTCTCGTTAATGGATGATGAGGAAATTAAAGAATTGTCCGTTATTATGGCTAGTCTGGGTAAGGTAAACTCTAATGTGGTGGAACAGATATTTGCGGAGTTCGTGGAAAAGACCTCTAATACGGGCACGCTGATAGGAACGTATGAAAGTACGGAACGTCTGTTGGCAAAAGCTTTGGATAAAGACCGCGTCTCCGTTATTATGGAAGAAATCCGCGGACCGGCAGGACGTACAATGTGGGATAAACTGGGTAATGTGAACGAACACGTTTTGGCGAACTACCTCAAAAACGAATATCCGCAAACGATTGCCGTTATCTTGTCAAAGATTAAGGCTGAACATGCGGCTAAAGTTATTGCTCTTTTCCCTGAAAACTTCGCCATGGAAATCGTTATGCGTATGATTCGTATGGATTCTGTTCAGAAAGAAGTTTTGGACGGATTGGAAAAAACTTTACGTAAGGAGTTCATGAGCAACTTGTCCAAGTCTACCCGTCGTGATTCTCATGAGCTTATCGCCGATATTTTTAACTCTTTGGACCGCAATACGGAAACCCGCTTGATGGATGCTTTGGAAGAACGCAATCGCGAGAGTGCGGAACGCGTCAAGTCTTTGATGTTTACATTTGAGGATTTGGTTCGTGTTGATTCTCAGGGTATTCAAATCTTGCTGCGTAATGTCGACAAAGATAAATTGGCAATTGCATTGAAGGGTGCTTCGGATACAATTAAAGACCTGTTCTTCAACAATATGTCTTCCCGTGCCGGAAAGATTATCAAAGAAGATATGGAAGCTATGGGGCCTGTTCGCCTGCGTGATGTTGAAGAGGCTCAGCAGTATATCGTTACCACGACAAAAGAATTGTCCAATTCCGGAGAAATTGTCATTTCTGAAGGCAAAGATAACGACGAGCTTATTTACTAAGTCGGGGTATGGGGAATGGCGGAATTTAAAAAGTTTATGTTTGACAACTTCATTGTTGAGGATCCTAAAGAAAAGATTGAGGAGGATGTGGCTGAAGTTGTTGAGACGCCTGTTCCTGAAGATATTGCAGAACCGGAGCCGGAAGTTGAAGAAGTTCGGGAGACCGTTTATGAGGAAGTTGTTGAACCCGAACCGGAACCGGAGCCTGTTAAAACTTATACGGAAGAAGAATTGGCCGAGCAGGTTCGCATTGCCGAACAAAACGGATATGAGAAGGGGTTTAAGAGTTCTCAGTGCAGTATAGATGCGGCTTCGGTCAACGTGTTAAATGAGATCAACAGTCGTCTTTTGCAACTGATAACGGATGAACAAAAACAAAATTCGGAGATGGAAAAACAGTCGCTTGATTTGATATTGAGCGTTGTTCGTAAACTTATTCCGTCCTTGCTGGCAGATGAGGCAAAAAATATTGTAAATAAATTTATTGCTGATAATTTCAACAATTTTAAGAATGAATCAAAATTGTCTTTCTATATTCATCCGGATATTATATCATGTGTGCAGGAAAACATTGCCAAGCTGGCTAACCGCCATGACTTTGAAGGAAAAATAGCTCTCCATAAGGATAATTCTTTGGGAGTAAGCGATTGCCGTATAGAATGGGAAAATGGCGGAGTGGAAAGAAATGCCGGACGTTTGGTTGATAAAATTGAAACAATGCTGGAAGCAAAACAGAACTAAGTTTTAAACTGGAGAAAACAAAATGAATAAAGATTTGGAATTAGACGAGTTAAGCGAAAGCTCCGTTTTGGATGATGAACCGGTTCTGAGAAAAGATAACGGAATGGATGATTTTGACATTCCGAGTTCGGCCAGTGATTTGGAAGCTGTTTATGAGATTCCGGTTAAGGTTTCCGCTATTTTGGGAAAAACCAAAATGAAAGTCAGTCAGCTTTTGAAACTTAACCGCGGAGCCATTATTGAATTAGACCGCAAAGTCGGGGAAGCAATAGACATTTATGTTAACAACAATCTCGTAGCCCGTGGCGAAGTCGTGGTTGTGGACGATAAGCTCGGAATTACCATGACAGAGATTGTGAAGTCTGCAGCTAAGTAGGTGTTGCCGAAATGGAATTGCTGATAGTCGGAACATTAAACGGACAAATCGGGGCGGCCAGTAAAATCGCTATTCAAAACGGCGGCAGCGTTTCCGTTGCGGATACCGAGGAAAAAGCTTTGGACATTCTGCGTTCGGGTAAATCTGTCGAATTGGTGATGATAGACGTTAAGCTGGATGTTTATAAGTTTATCTCGGCTCTGGAAAATGAACGAATTAATGTTTTGGTGGTTGCCTGCGGTGTGGCGAATGATCCGTCTTTGGCGGTCAAGGCAATCAAAGCGGGAGCGAAAGAATATATTCCGTTGCCGCCGGATCCTGAATTAATCGGGGCGGTTTTGGCTGCCGCCACCAGAGAAAATCATGCCCTGATTTACGGAGATAAAAAGACAGAAGCCGTTTTGAAAATGGCTAAACAAATCGCTCCGTCGGAAGCCAATATCCTGCTGACGGGCGAGTCCGGAACCGGTAAAGAAATTTTCTCCCGTTTTGTGCATGATAATTCCAAAAGAGCCAATAAGAAATTTGTTGCCGTTAACTGTGCTGCCATTCCGGAAACGCTGCTTGAATCCGAGTTGTTCGGTTATGAGAAAGGGGCCTTTACCGGAGCCGTGGCTCGTCGTATCGGAAAATTTGAAGAAGCGAGCGACGGGACATTGCTTTTGGATGAAATTTCCGAAATGGATATTAAAATTCAGGCAAAATTGCTGCGTGCCATTCAGGAGAAAGAAATCGACCGTATCGGCGGCAAAGCTCCGATTAAAGTTAATACCCGCATTATCGCTACATCTAACCGCAACTTGGATGAAGCGGTTAAAAACGGAACTTTTAGGCAAGATTTATATTATCGTCTGAATGTTGTAAACATTAATATTCCGGCTTTGCGGGAGCGTCCGGAAGATATTATTGTTTTGGCGAAACACTTTGCTAAGAAATATTCAGAATTAAATAACATTCCGTTAAAACCGATTAGCAAAGAAGCCGAGCAGAAGTTGTTAAACTACCTGTGGCCGGGAAATGTCCGTGAGCTGGAAAACACTGTTCATCGGGCGGTTTTGCTGAGTACGGGGGAAGAGATAGATGTTTCCGCGATTATTCTGGATGATGAAAATTCCGTCATTAATAAAGAGGATGAGGTTATGAGCGGGGCGGAGTTTGTCGGCAATACGCTGGCTGATGCCGAACGCAATTTGATTATAGATACGCTTAAACACACAATGGGCAACCGGACAACTGCAGCAAACATTTTGGGCATATCCATCCGCACCTTGCGAAACAAGCTGAAACAATATCAGGAGGAAGGGGTAGACATCCCACGGGGACAATAAACTGACACATGGCAAAGCAACCGGTAAATAACGCTGCGATATTCGGCGGAAAATCTTTCAAAGAGCTGCTGGTCTCCTCTACCAAAAGAGGCGACATTTTCTTTGCGTTGGCCATTATTTTAATGCTGGTTATCTTGATTATGCCGATGCCGGCTTGGCTGTTGGATATTGCGTTGGCTTTTTCCATTACCCTGTCATGTCTGGTTTTAATGACGGCGATTTTTATTGAAAAGCCGACGGAGTTTAGTGCGTTTCCTTTAGTATTGTTGATTACTACCATGTACCGTTTGTCGCTTAACCTCGCATCCACCCGTCTGATTTTGGCGAACGGCTATCTGGGTCCGGATGCTGCCGGTCAGGTCATTAAAGCCTTCGGCGGATTTATTATGGGCAATAACTTTGTCATCGGTGTTATCGTGTTTGCGATTTTGGTTTTGGTAAACTTTGTGGTTATTACCAAAGGTTCCGGACGTATTGCCGAAGTTGCCGCCCGTTTTGCTTTGGATGCCATGCCCGGTAAACAGATGGCGATTGATGCCGACTTGTCTTCCGGCTTGATTACGGAAGAGGAAGCTCGTGCCCGCCGTGAGGATTTAGCCAAAGAAAGCTCTTTCTACGGAGCGATGGACGGTGCGTCCAAGTTTGTCCGCGGTGATGCCATTGCCGGTTTGATTATTACTTTCATCAATATCGTTGCCGGTATTATTATCGGTATGGTTCAAAACGACATGAGCTTTGCCGCCGCCGGAGAAACCTATACCCGCTTGACGGTTGGTGACGGATTGGTCTCTCAGGTTCCTGCTCTGATTATTTCCGTTGCTGCCGGTATTTTGGTTTCAAAAGCCGGTATGACCGATTCGACGGATAAAGTTTTATTTGAACAGGTTTCCAACTACCCTAAAGCTTTGGGAATGAGTGCTTTCATGGCATTGGCACTGGGCATGCTTCCGGGAACGCCGGCTGTTCCTTTTGTTTTATTAGCCGTTTTAACGGGAGTTACCGCTTATTATCTGGATAAGCAGCAAAAATTGGCTCAGGCAAGAGCTCAAGAGGTTATGGAACAGGAGCAGAAACAGGGAAAATCGGCCAAAGCGGCGGAAGAACCGATAGCCAATGCTTTAAGAATAGATTTGATTCGTTTGGAAATTGGTTATGGACTGTTACCGTTGATTAATGATGACAGCAACCGTAAGCTTACTGACCAGATTAAGGCTCTGCGGCGGGCATTGGCATCCGATTTGGGGTTTGTCATGCCGTCTATCCGCATTCAGGATAATATGCAGTTGGAAGCCAATGAATACAATATTTACATCAAAGAGGTCAAATCCGGCAGAGGCGAACTCCGTCCGACCCAATTATTGGTAATGGATCCCCGGGGAGAACCGATTTCGCTTCCGGGAGAAAAGACCACCGAGCCGACTTTTGGCTTGAAAGCCATGTGGGTAGACCCTTCTTACCGCGAAGAAGCCATGTTCCGAGGTTATACGGTTGTTGATCCGGCTACGGTGGTAACCACGCATATTACCGAACTGGTTAAGGATAATATGCCGGAACTGTTGTCTTATGCCGAAACGCAAAAACTTCTCGATGAAATGGATAAGGAACACCAAAAACTCATTAAAGAACTTATTCCGAGCAAAGTCAGCCTCGGAGCTGTCCAGAGAATTTTGCAAAATCTGCTGCAGGAGCGAGTTTCAATCCGTGATTTGCCGTCTATTCTGGAGGGAATTTCCGAGGCAGTCAGCTCAACCCGCAGCCTGATGATGATTACCGAACATGTTCGTGCCCGTTTAGCCCGTCAGCTTTCAAATGCCTATGCCAATGAACTGGGAATTATCCCTTTGGTAACGCTTTCTCCAGAATGGGAACATGCTTTTGCGGAATCCATTGTCGGCGAAGGGGACGATCGCCAACTGGCTATGGCTCCGACAGCCTTGCAAGCCTTCATAACCAAAGTGCGTGATACGATGGAAGGCTTGGCAATCAAAGGAGAAAGTGCTGTGTTGCTGACCAGTCCGGGGATTCGCCCGTTTGTCCGCTCGATTATTGAGCGTTTCCGTCCGATGACGGTTGTCATGTCGCAGAATGAAATTCATCCGAAAGCAAAAATTAAGACGGTTGGTCAGATTTAGGAGCGGTTGAAAAATGAAGATAAAGAACTTTTCAGCTCCGACAATGGCTCAGGCGATGGCTCTGGTTAAAGAAGAGCTGGGAGATGACGCGGTTATCATTTCCAGCACGGAAGGCAAAGACGGAAATTTTAATATTACCGCCGCGATTGAAGAAGATGAAATCCGTTTTGACGTAGAAGATAAAGTTGAAGTCATCAGCCGACAAGCCTCGTTTAATGATGCTCAAATCCGCGAAAGCTTGGAGTATCACGGTGTTTTGGATGAGGTGGCGGGACGCATTCTGGCAACTGTCCGCCGCATAAGTTCCGAACAGCGAATATATGATGACAAGCTTTTGTTGGAGAAGAGTTTGGCCGGTTTGTTCAGCTATTCTGATGTTCTGGATTTGCAAAATCCGTTCAAAATGTTTATGGGTGTTCCCGGCAGCGGAAAGTCGACGGCTATTGCCAAAGTGGCGACACAAGCCAAGTTAAAGGGCATAAGAAGCTGCATTGTCAGTACGGATAATGTCCGAGCCGGAGCCAATAAGCAATTGGAAGCTTTTGCCAATATTTTGGAAACGGATTTCCTGTTTTGCAAAGGCGAACGATCATTGTATGAAACAAGCCGAAAGGCAGGAGAAGTTTATCCGCTGGTTTTAATAGACACGCCGGGAATTAATCCGTTTCAAAAAGATGAGGTTGAAAAGCTTTCTGCTCTGGCAGAAGTGGTTAAAAGTGAGATGATTTTAACCATGGATGCCGGAAAAAATACTTGTGAAGCTGTCGAAATTGCTGATATCTTTACCGGTATCGGTGTAAAACACCTGTTGCCGACGCGTCTGGATTTGACCCGTCGTATCGGGACATTGCTGTCGGTCGCCAATTGTTGCAACTTAAGTTTTTGTGCGGCGAGTGTCAGCTCAAAAATTGCTCAGGGACTGGCCCGTATTGATAACAAATCGCTTGCCAAGCTGATTTTATCCTAGTTGAAAAGAGGGAAAAATGGAAAATACAAAATCCGAAGAACTCAAAATAATGCCAAGGGGCGAAATGCCGAAAAGCCTTCGCAAAGGGCGGAATATGATTGCGGTCGCCTCCGGAAAAGGCGGGGTGGGGAAAACCTGGTTTTCCATCACTTTGGCTCATGCTCTGAGCGGTTTGCGGCAGAAAACGCTTTTGTTCGACGGCGATTTGGGGCTGGCGAATATTGACATTCAACTGGGCTTGATGGTGCGGAATGACTTGGGCAGCGTCATCGGCGGCGGTATGACGTTGAATCAGGTTGTTCATCATTGCGAAAAAACGCATTTTGACGTGATTGCCGGTCGTTCCGGCTCGGCGGGGTTGGCTTCCATGCCGATAGGCCGCCTGCAGATTTTGGGCGAGGATTTGTCCTTGTTGGCGTCATCATACCATAAGGTTATATTGGATATGGGTGCGGGCGTGGAAAAGCCGATACGGATATTGTCCGGTATGGCGGAAAAAATCATTGTCTTGTGTACGGATGAACCGACCTCTTTAACGGATGCTTATGCTTTTATCAAGATTATGTCGATGCAGTACCCGAAATGTGATTTAAATGTGGTGATTAATCAGGCCAATTCTGTCCGCGAGGGGCAGCGAACATACGATACGTTGCTGAAAGCCTGCCGTAATTTCTTGAAAATTTCCCCGCCGTTATTAGGTATTATCAGAAGAGATACCAGAGTGCGGGATTCCATCCGCAATCAGGCTCCGTTAATTAACCGTTATCCGACTTCGGAAGCTGCCGAAGACGTGATTGCCATAGCCAAAAAGCTGATTTAGAAATGAACACGTCCGTCTCGCAGATAACCACGCCGATAATAACGCCGTCTTTGGCGGACAAGGTTATTGACGGCGTAATGGAAAGCCTGCCGGTTCAGACGGAAATTAAAACGGGCGACAGCATAATGCTTCAAGTGCTGATGAACACGTCATCCGGTTTGAAAGTAAATGCGATTGTCAATGAAGAGACACTGAAACAACCGCTGAATGTGAAAATTGATAAGGATGTGAGCCTGCCTACGGAGAGTGTGGTTAATGTAAAAATTACCGGAAAAACAGATAACGGCCTGCAAATCAGATTATTGAGCGTAAATGGTGAAAAGCCGGAAAATTTTTTGTTAAAAACGGATGTTGCTAAAACGCCGCTGCCGGAAAATGCCGTTATCAAAGACTTGGGAAACATAAAACAAACACTGGACTTTAGTAACGGGAATTTGGAAAAAGTTACCGCAACTCTTGTGAGGGAACTTAACCTTCCGCCGGAAAAAGAAAACGAAATTGCCAAACAGTTGGGAAACATTAAAACCGTTTTGGGATTAAATGATATTTTTCCGGAAAGTCAAAATTCCGTGCTTGGTAAAAACGAATTGCCGTCGTTATTGCTGTCTGAACTGAAAACCATTCTCCAAAATCATCAAACGGGGATGACTAAAGGCGAACCGCTCCCTTTTCAGGAAATCAAAGAAGTTTTTGCCAAATATCCGCAATTGCAGATAGAAGGGGAATTAAAATTCATCGGGGAGAATAAACAACCGGTTGTCCGCACGCCTTTGGGAGATGTTTATCCGGACAAGAACATTCGTCTGCCGGAAAATACAAAGTTTTTGTTTGCGGTTAAAGATATTATTATTCCGGAAAAAAGAGATATATCCGAACTTGGAAGTGTTTTAACAACGAGTTTGGCGGAAAAAGGTCTGAACGGAGCTCCGCATAATATTCTGTCTTCGATTCTTGATGTCTTGAAACCGTTGGAGCAAAGCGGACAAAAAGAGTTGTTTCAACAGGTTATCGCAAAAATACCGGCTCCGAACGCTAAAATGCTTTCTAATCTGGTCACTTACGTTAAAGCTGCCGGAAACAACGATGTAACCGCGTGGCTGGGAAAAGACTTGACGGAACAACTGAAAAGCGGCGGTGTTGAAGGAAGAGAAGTTCTCTCCAAACTTGGTGAACTTTTTACCGCCCAAAAAACAGATACCGTGCAATGGCGGATTATCGACGTGCCGTTTTACGCCGGAGAAAATATGAGCAAAATCAGAATTGCCGTCAAAAAAATGCAACCGGATGACGAGCAAAACAAAAATTCTGCTAAACCCAAAGGAGCTACCAGATTTGTGTTGGATACGACTTTTTCACGGTTGGGGAGTTTTCAGTTTGACGGATTTTCCATTAAGGACGAGAAACGTTTTGACCTGATTATTCGTACGGAAAAATATTTTGAAGACGATTTTTGTTCAAATGTCGTGCGTATTTTCAAAAAAACACTGAATGATGTCGGTTATGTCGGCAATGTGTATGTTAATCTTAAAGAAAATTTTATAAAAGTATGTGAAGATAACATAAATAATGAATTAAAAGACGGTATCTTTATATGATGAAAACAGAAGCAAAAACTTATACAACCGACCCGCTGGGATACTATGCCGAACTTGAAGTAAGCAACACTGCCGACGAGGATGTGATTAAACAAAGCTATCGGGAAAAAGCCAAATATTGGCACCCGGACCACAATACGAGTGAAGAAGCTTTGGAAAAGTTCCAGAAAATTTCAGTGGCGTATGATATCTTAAAAGACGAAAAGACCAGACTGATGTATGACCTCTTGGCTCAGGCATACCCGAAAGAAAAATTTCCCGATATGTTTGCCTTGAAGGTGTATAAAAACAAAAAGGGAAAAGAAGACCTCGGCGTTCGGGCGTTGAGTTTAAGGCAGGTGGTCGGAAAATTGATTAAATATTCCGATGAGATGAACTTGGAAATTTGCAATTTTAAGGAAGCTCAAACCGAAGTTTTGAAAAACTCGCTGATAAATCTGTTTCTCGGTTGGTGGAGTGTCAAAGCCATCCCGCATAATATTGACGCGTTGATTTCCAACTTTAAGGGGATTAATAAAAACACGCAGGAAAATCTGACTCTTTTGATTCATAATGCCTACGCTTACCATCAGGACAAAAAAGACAATGAGGCGTATTTGTCCGCCAGTCAGGCGTTGAGCTACGCTAATCCATATCAGCAGGAGTTGTTAAAACGTTTTATGTCCTCACTGGATGTTCACCCGCAGATAAAGCTTCCGGTCTGGAATTTTAATCTTCTGAAATATTTGCAACTGGTTATTCCGGCAATTATTGTCCTGTTGTTGCTTATGCCGTTTTCCTCAAAGGTGTTGACGAATAGCGAACTGAACCGCTATTTTGCCGAAAAACCGGAAGGAATAAATTATTATCAGGAAGTCAAATTCCGTACCGGCGGCCGAACCGTGGATGATGTGGTGGTGTCGAAGATACTTAACATTCCGGCCAATACTGATGATCTGAATATGCTCTATCATCTGACTGAAGCTTCTAATGTGATGTACGGTCCGGATGAGGACTTTGATGTCTTGAAAAAACTCAAATCACGAACAACGGTTCGGGTAACGGGTTATACGCCGGACAAACAGTGGTTTAGGGTTATGCTGGATAACGGCGATATGGGGTTTGTTAAAGCCAAAATCTTAAAACAAGGAATTGGGGCAGAAATCCCCGAAGGCAGTAAGATTTATACCGGTATCAAAATCAAATAGTAACAAAGCCCGCTTTTGCGGGCTTTGTGGCTGGCAGCCATCGGCATCAATTGCTGTTTTGGCTATGTGCCATAACTCTCCGTTGGTATCTGAGTACCGATGGAGAATAAGTGCCTAATTTAGTCAGTCAATTCGACTTTGATATTTTTCTTGTAAAAAAGCAGTAGTTTTTTGACATATGAAGGCGGAACAGATCTTCCGAGTTCTATCCGGTCAAGCACTTTTTGGGGAATCTCCGCCCGTTTCTCCAGAGAACTGAGACGAAGTCCCTTTTTTCGTC
>DBFWPL010000031.1:0-55300 GCA_048463395.1 Alphaproteobacteria bacterium
ACAAATAACTTATGTACATCTGTTTCTTACTATGGCAGAACCTGCCAAAAAGACTGTTATCAGCCGCAGTGTACTGCCGGTGGTTATGTAGATGCCTGCCCGAGCGGACAAACCGGTACAGCGGTTGCTTATTACGGTAGAATCTGTCAAAAAGATTGTTACCAGCCGCAGTGTACTGCCGGTGGTTATGTAGACGCCTGCCCGAGCGGACAAACCGGTACGGCGGTTACTTACTACGGACGCACCTGCCAAAAAGACTGTGTTACTATTTCTACACCATTACCGATATTATATTCGGATATGACGGTTACAAGCGGTATTGTAACAGGTAAGACACCGATTGCCGTCGTCTTTGACGCCTATAAGCGGCTTGCGATAGCTTTGACACAATCATCAAGTAAATTGACATGGGGCGGATACGGATACGGAAAGGATATTCCGACACTGGAGAATTGTACGAGCGAACCATTATCCTGCGGTACGGACGGTAAAGCGAATACGACGGCAATTATCGCTTACGGAAAGGCAAATAACATCTCTTATCCGGCTGCCGAGTATTGCTATAATTATAAAACCGAGGGAACCGTTGCCGGGGATTGGCATTTGCCGAGCTATGCCGAGCTGAAAAGTATTTACAATGCAAAAAGTGAGATAAATGCAGCTTTGAATATGCTTGATAAGTCATCACTCTCGGCAGGATTGTATTGGTCGTCTACCGAGAAAAGTAGTTACGGTTCTTGGCTATTGGACATGTATAATAGTTCCTACTACACCTACAATAAGAATCACGATCTCTACGTCCGCCCGGTCCTGGCTTTTTAACTTTAACATCAATCTTGTACAAAAATCCCCCTTTGAAGAAATATTCAAAGGGGGTGTTTGTTTCCAATAAATCTTAACCTTAAGTCTATCTGAAGAATTATTGAAAATGTTCATCCTGAAATTAGTTATATGACGTGCACTAATGAAAATCATAAATCAAAAAAGGAGAATTAAAATGACAACTCAAGGTGTTCGTTATCCTACTTTCGCTTTTATTACCGGCGGTGCCGGACAAGCCGATGACGGTATTCCGCCGCAGCCGTTTGAAACTTTCTGTTATGACTCCGCTTTGCTGCAAGCCAGAATTGAAAACTTCAACGTTGTTCCTTACACTTCCGTTTTGCCTAAAGAATTATACGGCAAAATCCTGCCGATTAACGACAAAATCGTCAGCCAATTCAAACACGGTGCCGTTTTGGAAGTGATTATGGCCGGTCATGGTGCAAGCCGTGATGAACACAAAGCCATCGCCACCGGTCTCGGCGTTTGCTGGGGCAAAGACAAAAACGGCGAGCTTATCGGCGGATGGGCTGCTGAATATGTTGAATTCTTCGATACTCAGATTGACGATGAAATCGCCAAAGGTCATGCCGAAATGTGGTTGAACAAATCTTTGAATCACGAATTGTCCATCCGCGGTGTTGAAAAACACTCCGAATTCCAGATGTGGCACAACTATGTCAACATCACCCAACAGTTTGGTTACAGTCTGACTGCCATGGGCTTCTTGAACTTTGAGCATGCAGATCCTGCTCAGGCATAACATTTTAACCGGCAGAGGCTCAGCTCTCAACAGGCTGAACCTCTGTTTGTTTTTATCATATTACAAGGATTAAGATTATGGCTGATAAACAACAGACAAAGTCATCCGCCGTCGCAAAGGGCAATCCAAACGGTTTGGGCGTGTTTGCCTTGGCCAGTATTGTCGTCAGTTCGATGATCGGCGGCGGAATTTACAGCCTGCCTCAGAATATGGCCGCAGGAGCTTCTGCCGGTGCTGTTCTTTTGGCTTGGCTGATTACCGGTATCGGTATTTATTTCATTGCCAACACTTTTCGCATTCTTTCAACTGCCAAACCTGACCTTACCGCCGGTATTTACATGTACAGCCGCGAGGGGTTCGGACCTTATACCGGATTTACCATCGGTTGGTCATACTGGTTGTGTCAGGTATGCGGAAACGTCGGTTACGCCGTGATTACCATGGACGCCTTAAACTACTTCTTCCCGCCTTATTTTGCCGGAGGAAACAACCTCTTGTCCATTATCGGCGGTTCACTCATCATCTGGGGATTTAACTTTCTGGTACTGAAAGGCATTCGTCAGGCAACAATTGTAAACATGATCGGCACAATTGTTAAAATTGTTCCGCTGCTTTTGTTTATTCTCATCATTGCCTTCGTTTTTTCTTCTTCAAAATTTGATTTTGATTTTTGGGGAGAAAATTTGGCCACTCAGGCAAAAATCGGCGGATTAAGCACCCAGATCAAAAGCACCATGTTGGTTACCTTGTGGGCCTTCATCGGTATTGAGGGAGCCGTGGTGATGTCTAATCGGGCAAGGACACCGAATGATGTCGGAACAGCCACCCTGCTCGGTTTTTTGGGATGTTTGGCAATATATATTCTCTTGTCGCTGCTGCCGTTCGGTTTTATGTCTCAGGCAGAACTTGCTGCTGTTCCAAATCCGTCTACGGCCGGTATTTTGGAAAAAATCGTCGGACCATGGGGTTCCTGGCTGATGAATATCGGCTTATTAGTTTCCGTTCTGACCAGCTGGCTGGCTTGGACAATGGTTACCGCCGAAATTCCTCATGCCGCCGCTCAAAACGGAACGTTCCCGAAGCAGTTCGCAACCGTCAACAAAAATGGTTCCCCTTCCGTTTCTTTGTGGGTAACATCAATTATGATGCAGTTGTTCATTCTGTTGGTTTATTTCTCAAACAACGCATGGAACACCATGTTGAGCATTACCGGAGTTATGGTTCTTCCGGCTTACTTGGCATCCTGTGCTTATTTGTGGAAAATCTGCGAAGACGGAGAATACCCGAACAATATTCCGGTTAAGCGTTCCGCAGCGTTGATTACCGCTGTTCTCGGTTCATTATACGCCTTATGGCTCATTTATGCCGCCGGCTTGAACTATCTTTTGATGGCGGTTGTTATCGTTGCCTTGGGTATTCCGGTTTACATCTGGGCCCGTCGGCAAAACGCCCCTGAAAAAGACGCGTTTTCAAGCGGAGAACTGGTCTTTGCATGGGCTTTGATTCTTATCGCAGTTTGGGCGGTTTACGCCTTCTTGAGAGGAATTGTCTCTCTTTAATAAAAGAACATTCCCTCACACAAAAAACATCCTCGATTATTTTCGAGGATGTTTTTTGCTCTTTTTCTAGCCCAAAAGGTTTCCGCCGATAGCCACTGTTGATGCCGGCATATCGACAAATTCGATATTAATATTATGCAAATCGGCTTTTAAGCGGTCATACAAAAATTCGGTCAGGATTTTTGCCAATCCCGCTTTATTCCCGAAGCCGATTGATTTCATTTTCGCTAACACGCCGATATTCTCCTTTTTTCCGCCAAAAGACATATTCGGATTATAACGATAGTCCACAATCACATAACTTATCGGTTTGTGCAGTTCAGAGGCAACCAACTCCGCCCCCTCGACAACCAGATTGTCAATTTGTTCCTGTGCCAGTTTGGCATTGCTGTTAATGATTAAAAACGGCATTCTTTTCTCCTTTGATATTTTGTTTTCTTTAACATAAATCATCTTTTTTTGAATTTCAAAGATTATTTATATTGATTTTTAGACAAAAATATCACATATTAGCCGCAAAGGAGTTAAATATGTCCAAAGAACAAAATCAATTAGACTATACCATTCAGTTTTTTCGTCAGAGATTAAAAGACGATACGCTCCCTTTAGATGAAAAAAGAGTTTGTTTGTTCTACCTTAATGAACTGAAAACCGCTGTTTGTTGCCCCGATGATGAAAAATTCCGCCCTTTTCACAGATGTATCGGCGGAAACGGCGATCGAATGGTTTTTCACAAATTTGTTCTCAGGGATAAAAACGATAATATCCGTTTCAATTCTGATAATTCCCTTTGCCATGCAACTTGCGGTTTTCAGGATTTTGAAACCTATCTGCAATATATCCGCGGCGAAAAAAAGGTTCAGCCTAAAGCTTTGTCGTTTTACAACGGTATTCCTCAGGCTGACTATATTGAAACAGAACGCTTTTTGCTAAACCAATTTGAACATTAAAAAGATAAAGCCCCTTTTCAGGGGCTTTATTTTAGTCTTCGATACTATCGGTTTCCGGTTCACTGACCGTATCCGGTTCCGTATCCTCATATTCCGAGATTGTTTCTCCCAGAACTTCAGATCCGGTTTCCTCCTCGATTTCCTCATCATCACCGTCATCGGCATCCAGCCATGTAACGGAAACGACTTTTTCGTTTTCGGCGGTTCTGAACAGGATAACACCCTGAGTCTTACGTCCGGCAATGCGGATGTCTGCCACAGGCATACGAATCAGCTTACCACCGTCGGTTACCATCATAATCTGGTTGTCGTCCTCAATCGGGAAGGAACTTACGATTTCCTTATTGCGGGCTGACATTTCCATGTTGGCAATACCCTGACCGCCGCGGCCGGTTACACGATATTCATAAGAAGATGAACGCTTGCCGTAACCGGTGGAGGTTACAGAGAGAATAAACTCTTCCTTCTCTTTCATCTCCAGATATTTTTCCGTTGTCAAAACATTCAGCAATCCGGTTTCTTCCGGAGCGACACAAGCGTCCCCGCCGCGTTCGGCTTCAAGGCGTTTGATTGCGGAATTGACTTTGGCGTACTCGTCGCGTTCCTCGGTAGTGGCGTCGCTGTGTTTCAAAATAGACATGGAAATGACCTCATCCTCCGCCGCCATTTTGATACCGCGGACACCGGTTGAGTTTCTGCCGACAAAGACACGAACATCCGTTACCGGGAAGCGGATACATTTACCGCTCTTGGCCGCCAACATAATATCATTGTCTTCATGACAAATACGGACGTTAATCAGTTTGTCGCCGTCATCCAGTTTCATGGCGATTTTACCGTTAGACTGAACGTTTACAAAGTCCGTTAATGAGTTGCGTCTGACATTACCCTGTGAGGTTGCAAACATAATGGACATATTCCGGCACTCTTCCTCATTTTCCGGAAGTTTCATAATCGTTGTGATGGTTTCGCCTTCATCCAACGGTAACAGGTTGATGAACGGTTTGCCTTTGGATGTTGGAGAACCGAGAGGCAGTTTATAAACTTTCATCTTATAAACCAGACCTTTGGAAGAGAAGAACAATACTGGCGTATGGGTGGAAGCCACAAACAAGCGAGTTACGAAATCCTCGTCTTTGGTTGACATACCGGACTTGCCTTTACCACCACGTTTCTGAGCCTTATAAGCATTCAGCGGAACACGTTTGATATAACCGGCTTCAGTTACGGTAACAACCATTTCTTCCCTTTGAATCAGAGATTCAATGTCGGTATCGTATTCAATGTCTTCAATCTTGGTACGACGCGGGGTTGCGTATTCGTCTTTAATGGCAACGAACTCATCACGCATAATGCTATAAAGTTTTTCACGGCTGGCCAAGATAGACAGGCACTCTTTGATTTCTTCTCCGATGGACATTAATTCTTCGTGAATTTTATCTCTTTCCAGACCGGTTAAGCGTTGCAATTTCAAGTCCAAAATCGCTTTAGCCTGATTTTCGGACAAATGGTAGAAACCGTTTTCAACTTTACGATCCGGTTCGTCAATCAGAATAACCAGAGGTTCGACATCTCCGGCCGGCCATGCTTTAGCCAATAAGGCATCCTTAGCTTCCTGAGGGTTTGGAGAGGTGCGGATTAAATCAATGACAGGATCCAGATTTTCAACGGCAATTGCCAAACCGACCAAGGTATGAGCTCTGTCGCGGGCTTTGTTTAATTCATAAATCGTACGACGACGGATAACTTCCTCTCTGAATTCGACAAAGGCGGAAATGATGTCTTTCAAATTCATCATCATCGGACGACCGCCGTTAATTGCCAGCATATTCATCCCAAAACTGGTTTGCAACGGCGTGTATTTATAAAGCTGGTTCAAAATCACATCAGCCTGAAAGTCACGTTTGATTTCAATCACAACACGGACACCCTGACGGTCCGATTCATCGCGGATTTCCGAAATACCGTCAATTTTCTTCTCCTTAACCAGTTCGGCGATACGGGTAATCAAAGCTGCTTTGTTGACCTGATAAGGGATTTCGTGGACAATAATGGCGTCTTTGTCTTTACGCAGTTCTTCAATTGTGCATTTTGCACGCATCATTACCGAACCGCGACCGGTCAGATAAGCGGATTTTGCACCGCTGTAACCCAAAATCAAGCCTCCGGTCGGGAAATCCGGCCCAGGGACGATATTAATCATATCTTCAATGGAAATTTCCGGATTATCAACATAGGCACAGCAAGCGTCCAAAACTTCGCCGAGGTTGTGCGGCGGAATATTGGTCGCCATACCGACGGCAATACCGTTCGCACCGTTAATCAGCAAGTTCGGATATCTGGCCGGAAGAACAGACGGTTCCTGAAGGGTTTCATCATAGTTCGGAATAAAGTCAACCGTGTCTTTGTCAATATCTTCAATTAAAGCATGGGCAACTTTTTCCAAACGGGCTTCGGTATAACGCATGGCGGCGGCACTGTCGCCATCCATGGAACCGAAGTTTCCCTGTCCGTCAACCAAAGGCAGACGCATTGAAAAAGGCTGTGCCATACGAACCATGGCTTCGTAAATGGAGCTGTCGCCGTGCGGGTGATATTTACCCATGACATCGCCGACGATACGGGCTGATTTACGATACGGACGGTTATAGTCATAACCGTTTTCATACATTCCGTAGACAATACGGCGGTGAACCGGTTTCAGACCATCGCGGACATCCGGCAACGCACGGGACACGATAACGCTCATCGCATAGTCAAGGTAAGAACGACGCATTTCTTCCGAGATTTCGACCGGCAAAACACCGTCCATATTCTTCGGAGCGTCTATGATTTCAATTTCATCAGTCACTTTTTATTCCTTTTTTATATTTTAACTGGATTGAGATTAGCAAAATTACGGTTTTGACACCAGCCAATTATCAAACTTATACCCATTAAAAAAGGCTGTTTTCTTCTCTATGGGCAAAAAAACAGCCTTAAAATCGATTTTGGAAAAATTAAAAACTAAAAAGTTAACGCTACGGCAAAAAAACGGCGGTCTAAATCCAGAGGTAAACTAAACAGCAAAAAACGTAAAATAATGTGAAATACACCACCCTCGCCCACCATTTCGCCTTACGAACTTTGTCCGGCAAGCAGGCAAACAAAACATAAGTAACCAAAAAGAGTTTGGAAAACGATTTCACTAATTCAATAAACGCATCCGGTCCGAGCTCAATTTGCTTACACTCCAAAGTTTCAGGATATTTTTCCGCAAACCAATATGCTAACATGGCAGATACCATACAAAAGACCCAAGAGCCTAAAATAAAAATCACGGCTTTTTTAATATAATTCAGATGCCTTTTGATAAATTCCATTTTTTCCATCCCGTGAAAGTTAATAAGAATTTCAGTATATAAAACTATATCTTTTATACTAGTGGTTTTTGAGATTTTATACCCAAAACAAAGACACCTGAATTATGTTTTTTAATAAGGTCTACCTGTTGCGTCCAATTTTTGTTTTCCTGGATATTTTAATTCAAAATATTGCTGAACCTTCTTTTGTGTATACTTATCATATTGATATTTTTTTGATTTCATGACTTCTTGCAAATCTTCATCATTCCAACTTCCTACATGTCTATAGAGAGGATGTGGATTTGGTTTTCTATCCGGAAAGGGACGACCTTTTTTATATGCTTCATTTCGAGCATTCATATATTCGTCTTCTCCTTCATTTAATAAATCTATATCTAACCAATCTCTAGCAAAATCATCCACATTTTCACTAGCTGCCCTAGCCCCTTGTTCTACTGTTTCTTGTATCATTTTACGTTTTACATATTTTTTTCCATATTTATATATTCCTTTTAATATTTTATCATACATATCATTCTCCTAAAAAAGAAAAACCACTCAATTGAGTGGCTTTTGAAATTTTATATCCAAAGATAAATCACAATATTACAAAAATAAAACACTAAAAAATATATTATCCGAAAATACCAGTCTTTTTTTCTGATTTTATCAGGAAAAAAGTGAAACAAAACATAACTAATGATGTAAAGTTTCACTAATGAAGAAAAAATTTCTTTATCAATATTCTTCAAAAAAGATTTCATTTCTTCTTCGCTGATATTTTGCATTACTTCAACGAGTGAAGTAATGACAATTATCTTCGTCAAAATATACACAAAAGCTATTCCCAATAAAATTTTCAGAATACTTTTGCCTAATTTTACATATTGTTCCCGTTTTATCATTTTCTATCAAAATTCATCTTAGAGTTAACACAAAAAATGCCACTCGGACAGACTTCTTCCAAGTGGCACAAAAACTATATATAATATTTTCCTTTAAATGTCAAGGAATTTATTCCTAGAAAGGAATATCGTCATCCAAGTCTGCCGGAGCTGCCGCAGAAGAATTATCCCAACCGCCGGAAGAAGCGGAGAAGACATCATTTCCGCCGGCAGGAACGCCATCGCCGCGGCCGTCTAACAGAACCATATTGCCGCTGAAGTTTTGCAGGACGATTTCTGTTGTATATCTTTCCTGACCGTTATTATCTTCCCACTTACGGGTTTGAAGCTGCCCTTCCAAATAAACTTTGGAACCTTTTCTCAAATATCTTTCGGCAACATCGGCCAACTGCGGGTTAAAAATAACTACGCGGTGCCATTCCGTTCTTTCTTTTCTTTCACCGGAGAGTTTATCTTTCCAGCTATCTGAAGTTGCGATATTTAAATTGACAATTTTGGAACCGTTTTGGGTATTACTTACTTTTGGGTCTGCTCCGAGATTGCCGACCAGAATTACTTTATTGATACTTCCAACCATAGTTATTTTACCTTATAAATGAATTAAAACTGGCAATGATTATATCTGAAATAAAAGAGAATAAAACAGAAAATCAATAGACCTGTGTATATTCGCCGCCGGAGAATTTATAAATGCCGTAATTGATTGAATTTTGAGGATTTCCGTTGGTAAACATCACTTCTCCCCAACCAGTTTCTATTTTGTCTTCCTCCAAAGCTTTCGCCAATTTGTCATATTTGAAAGAATCCGCTTTATTGACGATTTCTTCCCACAATTTGACGGCAGAATACCCATACACGCCCAAACCTTCCAGTTCCACACCGTGCAGACGCAGCTGCACTAAGGTTTCTGCAAAATCAGGACTGTCCTTCAAACTCGGCAAAGCTATCAGATAAGTGTTTTCGGCGGCAGATCCCATTATTTTGCTGAAATCATCCCCTGCCTGATATTTATTGGTAAAAATTACAAAATCACGCTCTTCGTTTTTTAGTTTCTTTGAGATTTTGGAAATATTTTTCGGCTTGCCGAGAATATAAGCGATATGGATATTGTTGCGGGTAATGTCTTCGACCATTTCATCATAATTATCCGCGTAATTTCTAAAGTTAAAAGCTTTCAGCAGAGGCGAAACTCCCGCTTTGCGAAACTCGCTCTGAACGGAAGCGGCCAGCTCGACAATACTGCGAACATCACTGTCATAAATAATTGCCACCTTTTGGCCTTCAAACGCCTGACTGTAATACTTAAAAAAGTCTTTGGCCTGATTATCTTTATAGCCGACCATTTTAACCAAACCTTTATGGCTTTCCCTGGCTTCGCTTTCCGACAAGGCTATCGGTACAATTTGGAAAATATTGGCCTTGGCATAGATATTAGCGACATTATCAAAAGAATTGCTGCAATAAGGACCGATAACCAGAGACATTTTATCTTTCCGGTTTGCATTAACGGCCATCATTTGTGCCGTTGACACGGCCAAGCGGTCATCACATTGGTCATCGACAGTTATCAGGTTGATTTTCTCCCCGTTTAATCCGCCCTGAGAATTAATTTCCTCAACGGCCGTCGTTACTCCGGAAATCAATTCATAACCGGATTTTTGATGTTCTCCTTCCTTTGGAGCTATCACGGCGATATTAACGCCGGCATACGCAGCTCCTGCGGCAAGTAAACTCACGACAGGGATTATTTTTTTATACAGCTTCAGCATTCAATACTATTGTTGTTAATTAACTTCGTCGCATATTAGCCTTATTTGAAAAAAAAGCAAGTTTTTTGTAGGCCTCGTTTTTAGCTAAAATTTCTATTGCCTTTCCCCCTTCTCCTCACTATATTATCTTCGCTGAAGGAGATAAAAAATGGCTGAAAATAAATTTATCGAAATCAAAGGTGCCAGAGAACATAACCTAAAGAATATTGACATTAATATTCCCAAAGACAAACTGACCGTTATTACCGGACTTTCCGGTTCGGGAAAATCTTCTCTGGCTTTTGACACCATTTATGCCGAGGGACAAAGACGCTATGTCGAAAGCCTGTCTTCTTACGCACGCCAATTTCTTGAACTGATGAAAAAACCGGATGTGGATTCCATTGAAGGACTTTCTCCGGCCATTTCCATTGAGCAAAAAACCACTTCCCATAATCCGCGTTCTACCGTCGGTACGATTACGGAAATTTACGACTATATGCGTCTGCTGTGGGCACGGGCGGGAACCCCTTACTCTCCGGCAACAGGATTACCGATTGAATCCCAAACCGTTTCTCAGATGGTTGACCGAATTATGGAAATGCCGTTCGGAACCAAACTCATGCTTTTGGCTCCCATCGCCCGGGGTAAAAAAGGCGAGTTTAAGAAAGAATTTGAATCTCTTCAAAAACAAGGATACCAGAGATTAAACATTGACGGAGAAGTTTACGGCATTGAAGAACTTCCGGAACTCAACAAAAACCAAAAACACGATATTGAA
The DNA here is from genome assembly GCA_048463395.1 of Alphaproteobacteria bacterium. Taxonomy (GTDB): domain Bacteria; phylum Pseudomonadota; class Alphaproteobacteria; order RF32; family CAG-239; genus JAGAJR01. The sequence goes on from DBFWPL010000031.1 coordinate 10,873, forward strand.
GTTGTTGTTGATCGTATTGTCGTCAAAGAAGGAATTTCCGAGCGGTTGGCACAATCTTTTGAAACAGCCTTAAAGCTCGGAGAGGGTATTGTTTATGCCGAAGACACCGTTTCAAAGAAACGTACCGTTTTCTCCTCAAAATTCGCCTGTCCGGTTTCCGGCTTTACCATTGAGGAGATTGAACCGAGGCTGTTCTCTTTTAACAATCCTTACGGGGCTTGTCCGCACTGCGACGGTATCGGAGCCCGCCTTTACATGGATCCTGACCTGATTGTGCCAAACCCTAATCTTTCTTTGAGTCAGGGAGCCATCGCTCCTTGGAACTCAGGAAAGTCGGCTTTTTACAGCCAGACAATCAACTCCCTCTGCGAGTTTTTGGGCATTCGTCCAAGCACTAAATGGAAGGATTTATCAGAAGAAGCCAAACACGTTATTCTTTACGGTTCCGGAAATGTCTGTGTTCCGATGGTTTATTCCCGTTTTATGACCGACAAACCTTTTGAAGGCGTTATTCCGAATATGGAACGGAGATTTTTGGAAACGGAATCTTCTTGGGTACGGGAAGAGTTTTCACATTATCAATCAGCGGCTCCTTGCGAGTTCTGCGGCGGCAAACGTCTTAAACCTGAAGCTTTGGCCGTTAAAATATGCGGTCTGGACATTATGGAAGCTTCCGAAATGTCTATCCGCAAAGCCCGCGACTGGTTTATGAAAGTGGAAGAACAGCTTACACCAAAAAAGGCAGAAATCGCACACAAAATTCTTAAAGAAATCGTTGACCGCCTTACCTTTCTCAATAATGTCGGTTTGGATTATCTCTCCCTTTCCCGCCAATCGGGAACCTTGTCCGGCGGAGAATCACAACGTATCCGTTTGGCCTCGCAAATCGGTTCTGGTCTGACCGGCGTTATGTATGTTCTTGACGAACCGTCCATCGGTTTGCACCAGAGGGACAATGACCGCTTGCTGGAAACCCTTACCCGCTTAAGAGACATCGGCAACACGGTGATTGTGGTCGAGCATGACGAAGATGCTATTCGTGCCGCCGACTATCTTGTCGATATGGGTCCGGCGGCAGGCGATTTGGGCGGACAAATTACCGCCAAGGGGACGGTTGAAGAAGTTTTGAAAAACAAAAACAGTTTGACCGCTCAATACCTCAACGGAGAAAAGACTATTCCCGTTCCGAAAAAACGCCGCAAAGGCACCGGAAAATTCATCGGCTTAAAAGGTGTTCGCACTAATAACCTCAAAAATGTTACGGTTAAGATTCCGCTCGGAATGATGACTTGCATTACCGGCGTTTCCGGCGGCGGAAAATCTTCCCTCATTTTGGAAACCCTTTCCAACGCCCTGAACAAAGAACTCAACGGTTCACGTGTTCCGGCTGGAAAATATGATGAACTTATCGGAATTGAAAATATTGATAAAATCATTGACATCGACCAATCCCCAATCGGTCGTACGCCTCGTTCCAATCCGGCGACTTATACTGGTTTGTTTACTTATATTCGAGACTGGTTTGCCAATCTGCCGGAGGCTAAAGCCCGCGGTTACAATGCCGGACGTTTCTCTTTTAACGTAGCGGGCGGACGTTGTGAGGCCTGCAAAGGCGACGGCGTTACCAAAATCGAAATGCACTTTCTGCCGGATGTTTATGTTGAATGTGATGTTTGTAAAGGAAAGCGTTTTAACCGTGAAACTTTGGAAGTTAAATATAAAGACAAATCCATTGCCGATGTGTTGGATATGACCGTGGATGAGGCATATCACTTTTTTGACGCCATCCCGTCTATCAAAAACCGTTTGGAGTTGCTCAGAAAAGTCGGCCTTGGTTATATCAAACTCGGGCAACAGGCCACAACCCTTTCCGGCGGCGAAGCTCAGCGTATTAAACTCTCTAAGGAACTCTCCAAAAAAGCAACAGGCAAAACCCTGTATATTCTGGACGAGCCAACCACCGGTCTGCATTTTGAAGACATCAATAAACTGTTGAAAGTTTTGCATACTCTGGTTGACAACGGCAACTCGGTTATTGTCATTGAGCATAATCTCGACGTGATTAAAACAGCCGATTATATTATTGACATGGGACCGGAAGGCGGCGACGGCGGCGGAACAATCGTTGCACAGGGAACACCGGAAGAAGTGGCAAAATCCACCAAAAGCTATACGGCGAAATACCTGAAATCCAAGCTTGGTAAATAATAATCAGGAAAATAAATAATGAAAAAACTTTTATTTCTTTTAATTTTGAATTTATTGTTAAACATCAAACTTGTTTGGGCTGATGTTTGCTTTTATGTCAGCTCTCAAGCTGCTCAAAAGTCCGTTCAGTTTTTGAAAAAAAATTCTGAAATTATAAATTATTGCGAATTATGTTCCAATTCAGAGGCTCAGTCGGAAATCATCCAAAATGTTTCATTCAAACAAGTTCCCAAAAGTGATTATTATGTGCTTTCTATCAATAATAACGAAAAAGATATTGCTTATGTTTATGTAAAAACAAATGATAACAATTATGAAAATCTTGCTTATATCGTAGGATGTACTGATGCTAAAAAAATAAAATATCACAATTCAGATCCGTTTTTCCTACTATAAAAGAACAATCACAGACTCAAATCTTTGAAGATATTAAAGATAAAATTGATGAAATTACTCAAAATTGTTTAAATGGAAACACCGTAAACGAATGCCTTTATTCCGCCATAAAAGAACAGATTATTGCCGGTTTTGAGGCCAATGAACAAAAGATAATGTTAGAAACATTAGACAATGCCAGAAAATCTGTTTTTCGATTTTATGACACTATTTATAACCAGAATAAATATTGTCTGGGAAAATGTGGTACAATGGCTTACCATTTGGCTGAAAATGATGAAAATACATTATTAAAAAATATGCTATCCCGTTTAATGTATCTTAATAAAGTAAAAAACGGATACTGAAAATTCAGTATCCGTTTTACGGTTACCTTACTCTAAATCGGTCAATTCTATCTGAAATCCCTTTTGTTCTTTGAATAAAAGTATTACCTATATCTTAACAAACAACTCCCACCTTTTACGGAGGGAGTTGTTTGACAATATTAGAAATTGTAGTTCAGACCCAAACCAAACAGATGGATATTACCTTTATATTTGGCAGACAATGCACCACGGCTTGCATCCCAACCTACAGCCTGCAGATTAACTCTGCTGTTTTCAGCTCGAATGTAAGTGTATCCGGCATTAAATGTCCATGAATCATCATATTTATATTCCACGCCGCCGGAATACCAGATACGGTCTGAATCCGGAATACGCGGTGTACGGGTATAGTTATTTACCGGAGTTTGGTCGAATGCCAAACCGGCTCTCAGTTTCCACTGGTCGTTAACCCGATAGCTGGCACCGATTGAATAGAACCATACATCTTTCCAGCTTTCTTCCGTACGGCTGAGAAGGCCTGTTTTTTTACCTTTGATTGTCAAATCATCAAAAGAAGACCAATAAGTTTTTTGCATTTCAGCCATAACTGACCATTTGTCATTAATGTCATGATAAGCACCCATACTTAACAACGCCGGTGTTGTCAATTTGGCGGAAATACTTTGATTCATACCGCTAAACAAAGGATTTGCAAAAGTGATGTCTCCTTTGAGCTTATGATTAATCTGGCTTCGATAAGAAATACCAAATCTGGTATTATCTGTCAGTTCATACAAGGCACCGACAGTATATCCGATGTCCGTCGTATCGCCTTTGAGCTTGACATTTGAATAAGCCGGAGACATATGGTAACCGGAACCGTTTTTAAGAGTAGCACTTACATATTGGACAACCAGACCGGCACCAAAGGACAGATTGCAAGTGGCACGGTAAGCCAACATCGGTGTTAAGTCATAAGTATTGAGTTTTGATTCCGTACCATGGTTGGCACCAGCCCAGTTTTGGCTGTAATCCGTAATCAATCCGAACGGAGCATTCAAAGACAAACCGGCAGACAAGCGGCTGTTAATCTGGTGAGCAACGGCAACTGACGGCAAGACGGCTTTGTCCACCGGATGATGCATTTGGGATGTATAAGCCCCATTGGGACCAACGGCGTCATATCCTTCAACATTACCGACAATGGCAGTGGCGTTAGCGGACAATTTTGTTCCGTAGTGCATTGTCAAACCTGCCGGATTGTAAAAAGAGTAAGAAGGATCTTCCGCTCCGGCCGTGGCTCCGGCGAAAGCATTGCCCATTCCGGCAACGGATTGTTCACGCAACAAGAAACCGGCGGCTTGGGCATTGCCTGCGGCAAACATGATGGTTCCGATTGCGGTCAAAGTTAAAAATTTGTTCATAAAATAGTCTTTCTGTTGTTTATACAAGAAACAAAAAGGCTTATAATACAAAAATTTACGGATGTCAATCAATTGATTGAATTAGAAATTTCGGTCTCTTTACCTATCCAGCAAAGCCTCTATCTGCCCTTGCATATAGCTCTGCAGACGCTTAATTTCCTCCTGTGTATATTCCGTCCAATTCATAAATTTGCAAATCGTCTCTTTGCGGGAACTGAACACAAAAAGCTGGGCGAAAATCGGAAAAGTATACAGATAGGCGTCCTGCAGGCTGATTTTGCCCTGTCCAGCCTGAACCATCAAATCAGACATTCTTTTATGAAACGGCAGAATTAATCCGTCGTATAAAATGTTAAAATCCTCCGTCGGGCGGGAATATTCGCTCAAAAACACCGTTTTCATATCTTTAGAAAGTTCTTCCCCGCAGATAAGTTCCAAAAAAAGATTAAAAGAATCTTTCAACAGTTCTCTGGCTCCTTGATAATCTTCGGGATGTTTTATCACTTCTTCATATCTTAAAGTCAGATTTTGGGTTTTGGCATTAACCGTTTCGACAATATTTTTCAAGGCAGCGGTATAAATCCCTTTCTTTCCGCCGAAATAATACAAAATGGAAGAAATATTAATATTGGCACGATTGGCGATATCTCTGGTCGTGGCACCCCAGAACCCGTTTTGGGCAAATTCTTTCAGAGCACTGTAAAGCAACGTTGTTTTTGAATCTTTTTTCTCCATAAATTCCTCTTATTTCAAAATATTATCGCCGAAAGTATTATGTTACATTCCTTTTCAAATAACAATACCCGATTTTATCCCCTTTTGAAAAGTGAAAAATTTTCCTATAATTCAATTTCTTACCCTGATCGACAGGTCTCGCGGAGCGGCGGTGGATTTTATTTCTTTACAAAGAGTTAATAATTTGTTTAGAATTTCTTATATTTTGTAACTACCGGAGACTAATTTTGAGAGACTTCGTCCGATTTTGTTTGAGGTTGATTTTCAGATTTTTCAAAGTCAGATGTTCTATTGAATTTAAAGATAAAAATCTTCCCAAAAAAGGGGTTTATGTATCTAATCACGTTTCATATCTCGACCCTGTTTTATTGTTTGCTTTTCTTCCCGGAAATCCGATTTTTGCCTTGAACGGGCACCTTTATCGCAAAAGATGGATACGTTTTTTGATGAAAACTGCCGATATTGTTCTTTTTAACCCTATTGAACCGGGGGATTTGAAAAGTTTGATTTCCAAAGTTTCCGAAGGACGTTTGTGTGTTATTTTTGCCGAAGGAAGAATGACGGAAAACGGCGGACTGATGAAAATTTACGAAGCTCCGGGGCTGTTGGCCGATAAATCCCATGCTCCGCTTATTCCAGTATGGATTAACGGGCCGCAATACGGTTATTTTTCCAAAACAAAAGGAAAGCTTCCGCACCGTCCGTTGCCAAAAGTAAAAATTACCGTCGGCAAACCGCGAGCCTTTAAATTAAAGGATGAACTCCGCCGGCAAAGAGACCACATCAGCAACGAAGTTTATCAAATCCTTCGTGAGATGTGTTTTGAAGTTAATTATAACCCGAACATTTCCCTGTTTGCTCAGTTAATGAAAACCGCCAAGGTTCACTCCAAAAAAGGTTTGCTGAAACGTCCGCATTTTGTAGAAGACATTCAACGGCAGCCAAATTCCTACAAAGACATTATTATCAAGTCTTTTGTTCTCGGAAAGTATTTCAAGAGAAAAACCCTGCCGGGTGAACATGTGGCTATCTTATTGCCTAACACAATCGCCGCCGTCTGCACCTTCTTCGGTCTTTCGGCTTATGAGCGTATTCCGGTTATGCTGAATTTCTCCGTCGGGGCAAAAAACATGGCTTCCATGTGCCGTACTGCCGAAGTGAAAAAAGTGATTACCTCTTTGGCTTTTATTAAGAATGCCAAAATGGAACAGGTGGTTGACGTGCTCAAAGCCAATGGCGTTGAAATCGTCTTTTTGGAATCTCTCCGCAAAGAAATCGGTCTTTGGGATAAAATCAACGCCTTTCTGCGTTATAAAATCAAACGCGTTCCGCATAAAGACGGTGGTAATAAAAAGGCTGTCATTCTGTTTACCTCCGGCTCGGAAGGGGCTCCTAAAGCCGTAGTTTTAAGCCATGCCAACATTATTTCCAACATCAAACAAATTTCCGCGATTGAAACCATTAATATCACAGACACGCTGTTTAACGCTCTGCCGATGTTCCACAGTTTCGGTTTAACGGCGGGAACGCTGTTTCCGTTGCTGGAAGGTGCCAAGCTCTTCCTCTACCCTTCTCCGCTGCATTATCGTGTCGTGGCCGAGATTGTGTATGAAATCGGAGCTACTATCATGTTTGGAACGGATACTTTCTTCCGCGGTTATGCAAAAATTGCTCACCCGTTTGACTTCCATAACGTCCGTTTCATGTTTGGCGGTGCCGAAGCCGTTAAGCCGGATACCCGCAACATGTGGATGGAACGTCTGGGTATTCGTGTCATGGAAGGCTACGGTTCAACGGAATGTTCTCCGGTTATTACCGCTAACAACCGCATTTTCAACCGTTTTGGCTCTATCGGAAAGCTTATGCCGGCCATTAAGTATAAAATAGAACCGATTGACGGTATTGAAAAAGGCGGCGAACTGGTTATTAAAGGGCCAAACGTCATGCTGGGTTATATTCTGCCTGACAATCCGGGGGTTTTGGTTCCGTTGGAAGACGGCTGGTATCATACCGGCGACGTGGTCGAGATTGATGAAATCGGTTTCGTATACATTAAAGACCGCATTAAACGTTTTGCAAAAATCGGCGGAGAAATGGTGTCTCTTAACGCTGTTCAGGAAATGGTCTGCAAGGCTTATGAATGGATGGGGGCCGAGTTCCAATACGGCGTGGTTGCCATTCCGCACGAGAGCAAAGGCGAGCAAATCGTTTTGGTTACCAACAACCGCCAAGTCGAGCAGGAAGTTCTGCATAACTATATTAAAAGCAACGGCATGTCCGAACTCTATCTGCCGAGGGTTATTCTTTATAAAGACCAACTTCCGGTTTTTGCAACAGGTAAAGCGGATAACGTAACTTTGAAAAAACAAGTTCTGGAAGAGTGGTCGGCGACCACCGGCGGAAATTAGCCGTTTTGAGTATGTGCTTTGACACCCCGTTGGTATCTAAGTACCAATGGAGAATAAGTGCCTAATTTAGTCAGTCAATTCGACTTTGATATTTTTCTTATAAAACTCCAGTAGTTTTTTGACATATGAAGGCGGAACGGCCTTCCCGAGTTCTATCCGGTCTATCAAATTTTGCGATAATCCGGTTTGATGTTGCAAAGAGGCAAGACGTAATCCTTTTTTTTGCCGCTCTTCCCAAAGAGCAAAGCCTAACTGCTTAGAGATTATTTTATCTAAATTCATACTCATTTTTCAAACTCCTTAATTTTGTTTTAGTTAAACAAAACTCACCTTATTAAAAAATAAGGTGAGGGAGTTCAGAACTGTTAATACTCAGTCTGCATTCTTCGACATATAAATATGCTTATACCTGCAGCTCCCCCTAATGAAGGAGTTGTAATTTTGTATTAATGGAGCTCTGACACTCCGCAATTCACCTCTGAACTGCAAGAGAAATGATAAATCATATAAATTAATTTGCAATTAAAATTTAAGCCCGCTAAATAGCGGGCTTTGTTTTTATTTATTTCCGAAGACGGTAATGTCGTTTATAATCATCTGATAGAAGTCTTTATCTTCCTGATGAATGGCGGTATCCCGCTTTTCGGTCGCCTTTTCAAGCGTCATATTTTCACAGGCAACTACTTTTTCCGTTGATACGGCACAACGGTTTCTGGCAATATCCGCTATCCCGCCTTTAACGTAATAACGTTCCACCGGATTATTGGCTGCGTCCAAAACCTGAAGGATGCCGTTGCGGAGCAAAATCAGTGTCGGAGCCCGGTCTCTCAAAACGGTCAAATCACCGTTGACACCCGGAACAACAATCTTTTGAGCCAACATTGTCCTATAGATTTTATACGGACGGGATATTCTGAATATAATGCCTCTTTCCATTGTCTGTCCTTTATTTTGAACGGCTTATGCAGCCTCTGCTTCCATCTTCTTGGCTTTTTCCAAAACATCCTCAATGGTTCCCACCATGTAGAAAGCTTGTTCCGGAATATTGTCATACTGCCCTTCCAGAATTCCCTTAAAGCCTTTAATCGTGTCTTCCAATTTAACAAACACACCCGGAGTTCCGGTAAAGACTTCCGCAACATGGAACGGCTGAGACAGGAATTTTTGAATCTTACGGGCACGGGCAACCGTCAGTTTATCTTCTTCAGACAACTCATCCATACCCAAGATGGCGATAATATCCTGCAAAGAGTTATATTTCTGCAAAATTTCCTGTACCTGACGGGCAACTTGATAGTGTTCATCGCCAACAATTGTCGGGTCCAAAATACGGCTGGTGGAATCCAACGGGTCAACCGCCGGATAAATACCCAACTCGGAAATCTTACGAGACAAAACGGTTGTTGCGTCCAAGTGAGCAAAGGTAGTTGCCGGAGCCGGATCGGTCAGGTCATCGGCCGGAACATATACGGCCTGAACGGAAGTAATGGATCCGTTCTTGGTTGAGGTAATACGTTCCTGCATGGCCCCCATATCCGTTCCCAAAGTCGGCTGATAACCCACGGCGGAAGGAATACGCCCCAACAGAGCAGACACTTCGGAACCGGCCTGTGTGAAACGGAAAATATTATCCACGAAAAACAGCACATCTTGATGTTCTTCATCACGGAAATATTCAGCCTGTGTCAAACCGGTCAAAGCAACACGGGCACGGGCTCCAGGAGGTTCGTTCATCTGTCCGTAAACAAGCACGGTTTTAGATTTGTCGCCTTTCAAATCAATAACGCCGGATTCAATCATCTCGTGGTAGAGGTCGTTTCCTTCACGGGTTCTTTCCCCTACGCCGGCAAACACTGAATAACCGCCATGTCCCTTAGCAATATTGTTAATCAATTCCATAATCAAAACGGTTTTGCCCACACCGGCACCGCCGAACAAACCAATTTTACCACCTTTGGAATATGGTTCCAACAAGTCAATCACTTTAATACCGGTTGTCAGCACTTCCGTTTCGGTTGACTGGTCAACGAATGAAGGAGCCGGACGGTGAATCGGGAATTCTGTTTTGGATTTTATCGGACCGCGGCCGTCTACCGGTTCGCCGATAACGTTAACGATACGTCCCAACAACTCCGGACCGACCGGAACTTCAATCGGGTGTCCGGTATTAACAACTTCCAATCCGCGGACCAGACCATCGGTCGTATCCATGGCAATTGTACGAACTACGCTCTCGCCTAAGTGTTGAGCCACTTCCAAAACCAATTTCTTACCGTGGTTATCACATTCCAAAGCGGTTAAAATGTTCGGCAGTTCATCAACATTTTCAAATTTAACGTCAACAACCGCACCCATTACCTGAGAAATGTGTCCCAAAGCGTTTGTATTCTTTTCTTTTTTCTCAACAGCCTTAATCTTTTTTACGGCTTTCTTTTCATCCGCATTCATCTCTTTAATGGCTTTTTTATCAAACTCGGTAACACTCTCTGTCTTTTTTACAGCGGCTTTTTTAACAGAAGTTTTTTTGACTTCCGTTTTTTTAGCGGCAGCCTTGGCAGGTGCTTTTTTCGTTGTTTTTTTCTCGGTCATTTTTATCTCCTTATCATCTTATCTTAGAGTGCTTCCGCACCTGAAATAATTTCAATCAGTTCCGTCGTAATGGCGGATTGGCGAATTCCGTTATATTTTAAGGTCAACTTAGATATCATGTCTTTAGCGTTGCGGGTTGCATTGTCCATAGACGTCATGCGGGCACCGTGTTCAGAAGCCTGAGAATGGACAATCGCCTGAAAAACACTTTCTCTGAAAATCAGCGGAAGCATTCCCGACAAAAGTTCCAACTTGCCCGGTTCATATTCATAAAAAGCACCTCTGACAACATTTGTACGAAAGCTCAACCGTTTATTATCATCAAAGTTCTCCATTTTCATCGGCAAGAGCTGTTGACATTTCACTTCGCGGTTGATTGCAGAACGAAAATAACTGACAATCACTTCGCAGACATCAATTTCGCCCTTTTCATATGCTTCAAGAACAGGATAAGCAATATCCGTTCCTTCGTAGTATTTTGCCCCTTTTTTGGCCACACCTTCTATCGTATTGACAATCAAATCCGCATATTTACGTTTGATAATATCACGTCCTTTTTTGCCGATGCAAACCACCTTAACCTCTTTATCCTGAGCCAGAAGTTCCTCAATACGGGAAATTGCGACTTTAGCCACATTGGCATTGTAGCTTCCGCACAATCCGCGGTCTGAGGTGAACACCAGCAAAAGATAAGTTTTGTCTTTGCCCGTGCCGGTTATCAGCTTCGGATAATTAACGGCTGCTCCGGTAATGTTTTCCTCTTCTTGAAGTTCAAACATTACCCGACTGGCACAAGAAAGCAGATTGTTGTGATAAAAAGAACATTTGCTTATCAAGCCTTGGGAACGGCGAAGGCGGGACGCAGCAACCATCTTCATTGCCGAAGTGATTTTCTGCGTCGATTTTATCGTCTCAATACGAGTTCTTAACTCTTTTAAGCCTGCCATCGTCTTTCCTTACGCTGCTTTTTCTTCACCAATAAATTCGCTCAAAAAGCTTTCATAAAATTCAGTCAGTTTTGCATCCAACTCATCAGAAATTACTTTTTCTTTACGAATCTGTTTCAGATATTCAGGGTGGTTTGCCTTAATTGCAGCCAGAGATTTGCTTTCAAACTCTTTTACCCTGTTTACCGGAATTTTATCCAAGAAGCCTCTCACCCCGGAGAAGATGCTGACAACTTCGTCCTCAACCGGCATCGGGTGATAAACCGGCTGCTTCAAAAGTTCGGTCAGGCGTTCACCGCGAGCCAGAAGGTTTTTGGTAGAAACATCCATATCAGAAGCAAATTGGGCAAATGCCGCCATTTCGCGATACTGAGCCAATTCCAGTTTGATTTTTCCGGCAACTTGTTTCATTGCTTTAATCTGAGCGGCGGAACCCACACGGGATACGGAAATACCCACATTGACCGCCGGACGGACACCCTGATAGAACAAGCTGGTTTCCAAGAATATCTGACCGTCCGTAATAGAAATCACGTTGGTCGGAATATAAGCAGAAACGTCTCCGGCCTGAGTTTCAATGACCGGCAACGCCGTCAAAGAACCGGCACCTTCGGCATCGTTCATCTTTGCGGCACGCTCCAGCAAACGAGAGTGCAGATAGAACACATCACCCGGATAAGCTTCACGTCCAGGCGGACGACGGAGAAGCAAAGACATTTGTCTGTAAGCCGTTGCCTGTTTGGACAAGTCATCATAAAAGATTGTCGCATGCATTCCGTTGTCTCTGAAGAACTCACCCATAGCACAACCGGAATACGGAGCGATAAACTGCATCGGAGCTGGATCGGAAGCAGTTGCGGCAACAACGATGGTATAATCCATCGCACCGTGGTCTTTTAAGGTTTTAACCACCTGTGCCACCGTAGAACGCTTTTGCCCGATTGCAACGTAAATGCAATACATTTTGTCTTTTTCGGATTTTGCCTGATCGTTAACCGTTTTCTGGTTAATAATCGTATCCAGAATAATGGCAGTTTTTCCGGTCTGGCGGTCGCCGATAATCAATTCACGCTGACCACGTCCAATAGGAATCAGAGAATCAATGATTTTCAGGCCTGTTTGAACCGGTTCATGAACGCTTTTTCTCGGAATGATACCCGGAGCTTTAACTTCAGAGTTACTGTATTCCGTCGTCTTTACCGGGCCTTTCCCGTCGATCGGCTCACCCAGGGCATCAACAACACGTCCGAGCAATTCTTTTCCGACGGGAACACTCACGATTTTATCCGTACGCTTAACAACGTCCCCTTCTTTGATTTCCTGGTCAGAACCAAAAATAACGACACCGACGTTATCCTCTTCCAAGTTAAGAGCCATTCCCTTAACTCCGGATTCAAATTCGACCATTTCGTTAGCTTGAACCTTATCCAAGCCATAGACACGGGCAATACCATCACCGACAGACAAAACCCGCCCGACTTCCGAAACATCGACATTGATATCGGAATTGGCGATTTTTTCCTTGATAATGGAAGATATTTCGCTGGCAACCATAGACATTAGCGTCCACCTTTCATTATTAATTCTAAACGATTTAATTTTCCCCTGATTGAGTCATCAATCATTGAAGAACCGAATTTTATAATTAAGCCGCCCAACAAATCAGGCTTAACATCATACTTAACCATAACTTTTTTATTCAAAACCTTTTCCAGATTTTCTTTCAGCTTTTTATCCTGAACCGTTTCCAGTTTCTTTACCGTCTGGACTTCCACCTCAACGATGTTATTCTTTTGATGATACAAATGAATAAAACCTTCCAGAATCTGCTGAAACTCTGCAAAACGTTTATTGTCAGCAATAACATCCATGCAATTCATTGTTTCTTTACACAAATGAATTTTAGAAGCAACTTCTCTGATTGCTGTTTTTTTAGCCTCGACATCCCAAACCGGATTAGCCAGATATTTAACAATGCTGGAATCCTCTTTTACCGCAGACAAAAGCTTTTCCACGTCAGCAAAAACATTATCAACGGCTTTTTTCTCTTCAGCCCCTTCATACAAGGCTAAAGCATAAGTAGAAGCTATTTTTGACTTTGAAATTTTTTTCAATTTTAAACTCTGTTTTCTTATTGATTAACTGTTGCACATTTTAAAGAATAATTGGTTTCTAATTTATTAATACATTCTAACTTTTACATAAAACTGTACGGATCAATATCCACCTCCACCCGCACTGATGACGGAATGTTGATTTTTGTCATCCATTCTCTAACAACTTCTTGAATTTTTATATTCTTTGCCGTTTTCAGAAGCAGACGAAAACGATATTTTCCTCTCAGCATATAAATCGGTGCCGGAGCAGGTCCCAGTGTTGACACATATTCATTATTCGGAGCGGTTTGCCCCAGCCAAACGGCTGTTTTTTCCGTCGTTTCCTGATTGCTTCCGGAAACGATAACGGCAGCCAGTTTGCCGAAAGGCGGCATTTTCAGAATCTTACGGGTTTTCTTTTCCAGTTTGAGGAACTGTTCTCTGTCATTTTCCAGCAAAGCTTTCAAAACCGCATTTTCCGGATAAAGCGTTTGTAAATACACCGTGCCTTTTTTTTCGCCGCGGCCGGCTCTTCCCGAAACCTGAGACAACAACTGAAAGGTTTGTTCCGACGCCCGCAAATCACTCCCCATCAGGCCTAAATCGGCATCAACGATACCAACCAGTGTCAAACTCGGAAAGTGATGGCCTTTCGCCAAAATTTGCGTTCCGATTAAAATATCCACCTCCCCCTGCTCCATTTTATGAATCACGGCGGAGACCTCGTTCAGCGAAGAGGTTATATCACTGGAAATAATTTCAATTCTGGCATCGGGAAAACGTTTTTTCACTTCTTCGGCAATTCTTTCAACCCCCGGTCCGCAGGCAGTCAATCCGTCTTCGGAACCGCATTCAGGACATACTTTGGGAATCGGTATCGTATGTCCGCAATGGTGGCAGATTAAAGATTTTGCTTTACGATGTTCCGTCATCCATGCCGTACAATTCGGGCATTGTATCCGGTGTCCGCAATCACGGCAAATTGTCAACGGAGCATATCCCCTCCGGTTCAAAAACAGCATGGATTGTTCGCATTTCTCCAGATTTTGTTTTAATGCTTCCACCAAAGACGGGCTAAGCCAGGTTACGCCCCAGCTTTCTTTTTTGGGTTTATCTTTTTTCAAATCAATGATTTTTATTTCAGGCAATTCCGCCGCTGCAAAACGAGACGCCAGTTTTACCACATCATATTTTCCGTCTTCCACATTGCAGACGGTTTCCAAATCCGGCGTGGCAGTTGAAAGAATAATCGGAAAATTTTCAAACTTGGCCCGAACGATTGCCATATCCCGTCCCTGATAATTCACAATATCTTCCTGCTTAAAGGAATGATCGTGGCTTTCGTCAATTACTATCAAGCCCAAATCCGAATAAGGCAGAAACAATGCCGAGCGGGCTCCGACCAAAACTTTAACTCTTCCTTCAATAACAGCTTTCCAAGTGTCTGTTCTTTCTTTAATTCCCAGGCCGGAATGCCACTTGGCCGGTTTAACGCCAAAACGTTTTTCAAAACGGGACAGCCATTGCGTGGTTAAGGCAATTTCCGGCACAAGAATCAATACTTGCTTATTTTGTTTCAAAGTTTCGGCCACTGCTTCAAAATAAACTTCCGTTTTACCGGAACCGGTAACCCCGTCAAGAAGCGTTACCGAAAAACCGCCGCCGATTTTAGACACCAGCGTGTTTGCGGCACTCTGTTGTTCTCCGGTCAGATTTACTTTTTGATATTCTCCCACCGGCTCCAGAAATTCACGCTTATTTTCAACAAATATCGGTTTTAGGACACCGGCGTCAATCATGGTTTTGATAACTTGCTGACCGACACCTGCTCCTTTGGCAATCTCCTGCCTGGTATAAGGATAATGTTTCAACAAATCCATTACCCGCCAACGAGCATCGGAATTTTTCAGTTTGGCTTCCGCCAAAGTTTTTCCCGACAAAGTGTAAAGAGCTGTCATTCTCGGGTCATCAAACGCCGCTTTGACGCTGATAACCATTTTCAGTACCAAGCCGACAAAAGCCAAGTTATATGAAGCAACCCAGTTGATGAATTTTATTAATTCTTTGGATAAAGGCGGGTAATTATATTTCTCAAGTATCGGCTTAATCTTGCTTTCGGCAATATCGGCGGATTTTCCATGCTTCCAGACGACGCCGACCTGCTCTTCCCTGCCCCAAGGGACTCTCACAATTGTTCCGACAGGAACATCTCCCTCGACCTTGTAGTCAAAAGGTTCATTAAAAGGCAGCGGCAACATAACTCCGACAATATTGCTCAATAAAACATCCCCGTTAAAATTTGCCCAATCATAACAGCCAAACTCCCAAAGGACAAACATCTTCAGAAAATAACACACAGGTTATATACCAATTTTAAATAAAATTTGTTTATTATGGAATTATGAAGCAGGAAATCAGATATATTGCCGGGACAGACGTACAGGAGTTAATCCGCCAATGGCAAAGCTGGCTGAAAAACGAACGGCGGTATTCGGTTCACACGCTGGATGCTTATTTTCGGGATTTATCCGAGTTTTTTAACTTCTTCAATAATGAAAAACTTTCCGTTTCCGACTTAGGAAAGATTGATGTTCGCAATTTTCGCAGTTATCTCAGTTATCGAGCCGGAAAATATATTGAAAAATCATCCATAGCGAGAGGAATTTCCGCCGTTAAAAACTTTTTTAAATGGCTGGACAACAATAATCATGTGAAAAACTCTGCCATCTCGGTTATTTCATCACCAAGACGACCAAAGGTTCTGCCCAAGGCTATGGAAGTGGACGATGCGTTTAAGCTTTTGAACGAATCTGAACTATGGGAAAAGAAAACGTGGCAAGGACTTCGGGATAAAGCCATTTTCACCCTTTTGTACGGGTGTGGTCTGCGTATTTCCGAAGCCCTCTCCTTAAATATTGGCGATATAGACAATAACGACTTCATGCGTATCAAAGGTAAAGGTAATAAAACAAGAATTGTGCCTTTATTGCCGGTCATTATTGAAAATATCAATGCTTACCTTAACGAATGCCCTTATCATTTGAAAAATGGCGACGCTTTGTTTCTGGGGGCACGAGGCGAGCGTTTAAGTCCACGAATTATTCAAAGGCAGATGCAAAAAATCCGGGTATATTTAGGCCTTCCTGACAACTTAACGCCTCATGCTCTGCGGCATTCTTTTGCAACCCACCTGTTAGCTGAAGGGACCGATCTGCGTTCCATTCAGGAACTGCTGGGGCATGCGTCCCTAACCACCACCCAGCGATATACCGATGTTCAAATTGAAAAACTGCACAAAGAATACGAAAAGGCAAAAATCCTTGACAGTTAAAATTCCGCTCAAACGGCGTACCGGCTTAAAACATAACTTTCCGCATTGCCTGTCTGACGCTTTTAAAGTAAACAAAAAAGGTACCGAAAACCGGTACCTTTGTAAATCGTGCACTTGAGAAGAATCTATTACTTCAATTTCTTTTCTACGAACTCTTCATGTTTTTTAGATTTCTTGTCATATTTTTTCAAAGACAATTTTTCCGGATGAGTTCTAGGATTCTTTTCAGCAAGATAAAATGTTCCCGTACCGGCTGTACTTTCCAATTTTACTTTAACTTTTACTGCTTTTGCCATTTTTTTATACTCTTTAATTTAGGTTATCATTTAAACATTTAGGCGTAATATACATTTTTTCAGCGGATTGTCAACCATATTTTAACAGCAATTATTCAATATTTTGCATTTTGTTACAAAATTTTCATAATTTTGTCCATTGCAGAAATAATCTTTTTATGATATAGTTTATCTCAGTTTCAAAGATTATTGTGCCTACTAAATGTAAAAAAAGAGTTTTTCTCTTCCGGTACAGATCTTTTGCAAGCACGTCAAACAACTAAAAAAATATAACAATGACACCAATGACAACCGCAAAAATCAGCAAGAACGACCTCGTATCCAACACCGTAGTCATCATCAAGAAGTTCCTCCGCTTCTGTGCACCTTACGCAGCAGCCGCAGGAAACTTCATCATGAAGCAACTCAAGAAAGTCGCATGGGGAGCCCTCTTCCTCTCGTTTATGATGTTCTACATTGCCGGATATGTCGGTTCATTCATCTTGACGGAAATCTGCTCCGGCATCCAAATGGAAGACCTGCCCGCACACGGCGGCTGGATGATCTTCCGTATCTTCATCGTCGGCATTGTCGCACTGATCTGCCGCAGATTATACTACTGGATGAAAGAAAGCGAATAAAAAAACTCTCAACAGAGAAAAGCCCCGGTCAAAACAAAGACCCGGGCTTTTCGCTTTTTAAAGCGTATTTTGTTGAATTAACGCCACCGCTGCGTCAACATCAATATTCATATTTTCGCGACTTTCTTGTTCACAAGTTTCATAAAGCCCTAACTTAGGCAAAATCTTTTCCAAAGGAGTTGTTTCCAGAGCTCCGGCTATACACAAATCGGGATAAACACCGGTTTTATCAATTTTATTGCCGGACGGCGTATAAAAATACGCATTGGTCAAGGCTGCTTCGCTGTCGTTGTCAAATTTTTTCAACATTTGAACGGTTCCTTTGCCAAAGCTCTGCGTTCCGATAAGCTTTGCCCTTCCCTGCTCTTTCATACTGGAAGCGATAACCTCCGCCGAAGATGCCGTCTGTCCGTCAATCAACACCACAATCGGCCGACCGTCCAACACATCTCCCGCCTCGGCATTGTAAAACTTAGTGCTGTCGCCGTTCCTTCCCTGAGTAGAAACGATTATCCCCTCGTCTAAAAACAAACCGGCAATTTTTATGGCCTCACTCAGCATTCCGCCCGGACTTCCCCTTAAATCCAAAATCAATCCGGAAACATTTTTGTTTTTCTTTAAGCTGTCTTCAATATTTTTTCCGGTATACTGATTAATGACTCCGGCTTTGATATATAAAACGTTATCAATCATCCGATCATAAAAATAACGTTTTACTTTTTTTGATGTTTCTCCGGCAATGTCTAAATCCGGATAATATTTAGAATCGGCATCCAAAGAGGGAAAACCTTTGAGCATCATATAATCCACCATTTCAAAATTGCGGTGTTCTATTTGCGGAGAAGCCTTGCGGGCGGCGGCCATCACATCCAAACTTAACTTTACCCAGGCATCCATATCTTTTTTGTCGTCCGGTTTAATGATACCTTTAACAAATTTTGTTCCGTAATATACGGAAATCCGACTGTTGTCATCGGCTACCCGCAGTTTTTTATCCATAGTGTTTAAGCCCTTCAAGCACAATGGGGCAAAATCCCCGACGGAAACAGGTTCGATATATTCATCCGCAACCGTTTGATAGATTTGACGCAGCAAGGCACCGTCTCCGGCTTGAGCGGAAAATGCGAAAAACAACATTGATAAAAATATGTATCCGGTTAATCTCATTTTTTCTTGGTCTTTATCTTTTCTTTGTTGTTCTTTTGGTTATTTTTTCCTTTAAGCTTTTTCTTTCGTTCCGGTTTCGGAAGTTTAGGTTTTTGCGGTTTGGGAACAGAAAACATTTTCCCGCTGCCTTTTTCATAATAGTCGACGCCTTCCGTTTCATCTACAAATTTAAAAATTAATCCACCAGTTATTGGCGAGGCTTCAAGCAGGCGGGCTTTAATTTTATCTCCAAAGATAAAATAACGGCCGTTGATTGTCCCTTTCATCCGGCTGCCTCCGGCTTCCAAAACATAATCGTCGTCAGGGAGCGAACGCATCGGTATCAAGCCTTCCGCCCCGAGGTTTTCAACCTGAACAAAAATTCCAGCGGTCGTCAGTCCGCTGATTTTCACATCAAAATCACCACCAACGGAAGGCTCCAGATAAGCGGAAAGAAAACGGGCGACCATATCTCTCTCGGCATTAACGGCTCTTCTTTCGGTTACGCACAAATGTTCGCCGATTTCTTCAAATTGCTTTTCAGTCGCTCCCTCATCCAAAGCTCCCGCTTCGGGCATTTTACAAGCCTTTATCAATGCCCGGTGTATCAGCAAATCGGAATAACGGCGTATCGGCGAGGTAAAATGCACATAATCCGTTAACGCCAGCCCGAAATGCCCGATATTATGAGGCGTATATTTTGCCTGACACTGCAACCGCAAAATTAAATCACTGATTCCGGCTCCGTATTCCTTGCTTCGGCAGCTTTCCAAAACTTTATTTAAATGCTCCGGTTTTAAAGCCGGATAATCAGGGAGTTTCATATGCAAATCAAACAGCAACGGTTCCAGTTCTGCCAGTTTCTCTTCCAGAGGCTTTTCATGCACCCGATACATTACCGGAAGTTTGGTTTTTTCTAACGCTTTGGCGGCGGCAACATTGGCCGCAATCATAAATTCTTCGATAATCCGGCAGCTGGTGAAATCTTCCGCCTTTTCCACGGATTTCACATTACCATTTTTATCCACTTTTACGGTAATTTCATTCGGCTCGATTTCCAGCGAACCTCGCTTTTTGCGAGCCTTATCCAACGTAAAATAAGCCTCATACAACGGCTGGATAACCGTTTTGAAAATACCGACGGTATTATTGTTGAATTTGCCGTCAATGGCCTCCTGAACTTCTCGATAAGTCAAACGTGCCGCCGACTTCATCACCGCTCGCTTGAAATCATAACTTTTCAAGTTTCCGTCTTTGTCTATCTTCATAAAGCATGCCAGACAGGCTCTTTCCACTTTCGGTCGCAGAGAGCATAAATCATTGGAGAGTTTTTCCGGCAGCATCGGAATAACCATGTTTGGCAAATATACCGAATTTCCCCTTTTGTACGCTTCTCTGTCCAACTCGCTGAAATACGGGACATAAAACGCCACATCGGCAATTGCCACAACCAGATTGAAACCTTCTTCCGTTTTTTCCGCAAAAACAGCGTCATCAAAATCCTTGGAATCATCTCCATCTATTGTTACCAGCGGAAGAGTTGTAATGTCTTCCCGTTCTTGTTTTGAAAACTCGGGAGATTGTTCCGCCTCTTTCAGCACCTTATCAGAGAAAACATCCGGAATCCCATATTTTTCCAATATCAAAACCGAAGAAGCTTTGCTTAAGTTGAACGAACCGAAATTTTTGAGAATGCGAGCCTCTTTAAACTTCCGCTCCCCGCTCAGCATAACGCTGACAAAATCCCCCTCTTTGGCTTTGCCGACATTGTCCAACAGATAATCCATACGGGTATTTTTTTCTGATGATTTGAGAAAATATTTGCCGTTTCGTTTTTCAATCACGCCGTATATTTTTTCCGTCTGTCCGCCGGACATGGCTGTTCGGGCAATCGGCTTTGCCCACCAAGCTCCTTTTTTGAAGATTAATTTTGCCAGAAACTTATCGCCGGTTTGCAACGCCGGTTTAATTTTTCTGTTTTCCAGAACATAAATTTTATATCCCTGCGGATTATCCTCCCGAGAGGATGTTACCGCGGTTAAATCTCCGAAACCGCTTTCTCCGTTAATTTCCAACAGGCAGTTTTCCGGTAGGAGGCCTTGCTTTTTTATTTTATTTTTTTTCATATTTATTTCAATTCCGCAACCAAAGCCGTATGATCAGAAGGCTTGTTTCCCTGCCGCGGCGTTTTATCGACATCGCAAGCCAGTAATCTGTCCGTTGCGGACGGAGACATAAACAGGTAGTCTATCCGCAGTCCGAAATCCAACTGAAACGCATTACCGGCATAATCCCAATAGGTATAACCTGTCGCTTTGGGATGCAAGGAACGGTACGCATCATAAAAGCCCAAATACTCAACGGCTTTTAAGCGTTGTTTCACTTCTTCCCGAAACAGGGCGTTATTAATAAAAAGACTTTTATCATAAACATCATTATCCGTCATAATCACATTAAAATCGCCACCGAGGATAACCGGTTCCCGAAGCGTCATCAGATATTCGGCATGCTTGTAAAAGGCTTCCATCCATTTTAATTTATATTCAAATTTTGAATTATCGTCAGGATTATTATAAGGCGGGTTTCCGTTAGGCATATAAATCGAGGCAACACGGAAATTTTCTCCTTTTACGTTGACCAAAACTTCCAAATAACGAGAATTTTCATCCTCAAACCCAGGCAAACCCTCGCGGACGAGCGTCATTTTATAACGGCTTAAAACAGCAACTCCGTTATAGCTTTTCTGCCCCAGAATTTTTGCGTCATACCCTAAAAGCTGAAAGTCAAAAAAAGGAAAAGAATTAAACTCCGTTTTGATTTCCTGCAGCAAGACAACATCGGGATTGGATTTTTGCAGCCAGTCCGTCAAATTTTCCATTCGGGCGTTAACGGAATTTACATTATAAGTCGCTATTTTCATTTTATACCTTTATTGTTAATTTCAGTGTATTGTATCTGAAAATAAAATTATTGAAAGCTAAAAATATGGAACTTGCAAAATACGCCATTCATCCGGAGCAAAGCCGCGGACGCCTGTATCCTGATTTTACAAATATCATCCGTTCTCCGTTTCAACGCGACAGAGACCGCTTAATCCACTCGTCCGCTTTTCGTAAGCTTGACGGGAAAACGCAGGTTTTTGCCTACCATGAAGGTAAAAACTACCGTACCCGTTTGACCCACAGTATTGAAGTCGCTCAAATTACCCGAACCATTTGCAAAAGCTTAAATCTTAACGAGGAACTCGGAGAAGCGATTGCCCTTGCTCACGACCTCGGACACTCTCCGTTCGGACACGCCGGAGAACGCGGTCTGCAAAACGCCATGAAAAAATACGGCGGATTTGACCACAATATTCAGTCGCTTAAAATCATGACCAAGCTTGAAGTCCATTATCCGGAATTTAACGGTTTAAATCTGACCTGGGAAACGTTGGAAGGAACCGTCAAGCATAACGGCCCCGTTGAAAAAATTTCTAATTCATACCTCAAGGAATTTAATAAAAAATTCGACTTGGATTTAAAAAATTATCCTTCCCTTGAGGGACAGATCGGAGCGGCGGCGGACGACATTGCATACAATAATCACGATATTGACGATGGTTTTCGGGCGGGATTTTTTACGATTGAACAGCTCCGTCAACTGCCGTTTATTGATAAAATTCTCTGCCAATTTGACAAAGAGCATCCGGATGCGGACGATAATCTCCGGATTTATGCCGTTACCCGCAACACCATTACTCAAATGATTTTTGACATTCTGAAAAACACCAAAGAAAACATTCAGAAGTTTAACATTGCTCATCCGGACGACACTCGCAGACAAAAATCTTTTGTCGTCGATTTTTCTCCGGAAATGCAGGAAAGGATTAAACTTCTCCGCCGGTTTTTGAAGCAATATTTTTACACGCACACCAATGTCGCCCGAATGGATATGAAATCTACCAGAATCGTTGAAGAACTGTTTCAGGTATATGTCTCCGACTACAAGCTTCTGCCAATGGAATATCGTCCGGTAATTGACAAGTTTTCCTCTGATGAAGAGCTTTATAATCTGGTATGCGAATACATTGCCGGAATGACCGACATGATTGCCATTGAGGAACACCGTCGTCTTTTTGACCCGCACACCAGATTTTAAGGCGTTGAAAGGCTTTTGTTAAAGGATTATAAAGTTTTATCGCTTATAGTGGGATAAAAATATTTCAATATACGGGAGATTAACATGTTTCAAGAATTTCCAGACGATAATAGAAATGATGATTTTTTAAATGAATTTCGTCAGAAAATTTCTACTCAGGACACATCTGCTTTTGAAGAAAGACGCAATGAAATGAAACGTTCCAAAAGTGTCTTTATCGGAGCGGTATCAGGTGTCGCTTTAGCCGGTATCGTCGGATGGTTTGTTCTCTCTCCCCAGTATGCTCAGAATACAAATATTGAAATTCCGGTTATTCGCAGGCCGCAAACGGCTATCAAAGTTCAACCGAGCGAACCGGGCGGGATGGAGATTTTGAATCAGGACAAATCCGTTTATGAAATTATCGAAAAGAAATCCGGCGGCGAACCTATTGTCGAAAACCTGCTGCCTCCGCCTGAAGCTCCTAAAATGCCGGTTATTCAACCACAGCCTTTGGTTTCGGAATTTGAACTTCCGACTCCGGTACCGACGCCAACCGTCCAAGACAATCCGACTATTGATAAAATTATTGCCGAAGCTCAAAAAGACGAGGTTATTACCGAAGCTAAGCAAATCGTCGAGGTAAAAGAAGCGGTTGCCGTTAAAGAAGAACCTGCGGAAAAAGTTGTCAGCATTGCCGAAGCCTCCAAAGAAGTTGTTGTGGAAGCTCCTAAACCGGAACCTGTAAAAGAAGTTAAACCGGAGCCGGTAAAAGAGGCTAAGCCGGAAACTCCGAAAGAAGCTCCTAAACCGGCGGTTGTTCTCAAAGACATTCCTGTCGGTTCATGGCAAATTCAGCTGATGTCTTCAAAAAACAAAGCTGCCGTCAGCAAATCATGGGAAAGCTTGTCAAAGAAATACAGCGTTTTGAAAGACCAACCGCATGAAATTGAAGAAGCAGACTTGGGCTTTGACGGAATCTTCTACCGCCTGAAAGCCGGGGCATTCAGAGACAGAACCGGAGCCGACCAGTTGTGTAAAGACATCAAAGCATTGGGTGGTTCCTGCATTGTAAAGAAGAAATAACATGGATACGTTCATCGGATTAATTGTTAATTTCGTACCTGTATTGATTGCAATTTTACTGCATGAAATTGCTCACGGTTATACGGCGTTTCTACTCGGGGATGATACAGCCAAAAGGCAGGGGAGATTATCTCTTAATCCGATTAAACATGTTGATTATTTCGGCACGATTATTTTGCCTGCCTTGTTGATTTTTTCCAAGGCGGGTTTTATTTTCGGATGGGCCAAACCTGTTCCGGTTAATTTTCAGGCATTAAAAAATCCGAAAAGAGACATCATTTTGGTTTCGGCGGCCGGAATTATCATGAATCTTGTGTTGGCTGCCATTTCTGCCGTTTTGCTTCACTTTACGCCGTATATTTCTCACCCGTTCACTCAGGGGATTATCGGTCTGTTCTTACTGAACATGATTGTTTTCAATGTTTTTCTGTCCGTATTCAACGCCTTACCTATTCCGCCTTTGGACGGTTCAAAAATCTTGTTCGGCTGGTTGGACAAACCTTGGGCAGTTAAATATGTTAATGCGGACAGAACCGGCATTGCCGTCATTGTCCTCTTGGCATTTATTCTCCCTGAAATCGGCAGAAGTCTGGGATTGAACTTCAATCTTTTCGGGATGTCTGTCGTTCGTTTTTCTAAACTTTTGATTTCTTTTCTGGTCTAAGGGGCTTTTATGGAAAAACCTATTCTTGCCGCAATGCTTTCCTGTTCGTCAACAGAGCTTAACGATAACGAAAAATATTTGTTTTCCCGTTATAATCCTGTCGGCGTTACCCTTTTTGGCAGAAATATTCATGACAAAGAGCAGCTCAAAAAGTTAATATCTTCCATCAAAGAAGTTATCGGCAGAGAAGATGTTTTAATCGCCGTTGATCAGGAAGGCGGAAGAGTTCGTCGTTTGGCGGAACCGGAATTCAGGTCATATCTCTCGCAAAAAAATCTGGGTTCCTTAAATGAGGATGAGGCTGTCAAGGCCTGCCGCTTTCATGCAACTCTCATAAGTCGTGATTGCAAAGAACTCGGTATTAACTGGAACTATGCTCCGGTTTTGGACCTTGCTTTTCCTGATACTTCGGAAGTTTTGCTCAGCCGCTGTTTCGGAAGTGATGAAAAAAAAGCCGCACTCCTCGGCAAAGTCATGGTTGAAGCATATATTCAAAACGGAATATGCCCGTGCATTAAACATATTCCCGGACACGGAAGGGTTTCCGTCGACCCGCATTTGCAGCTTCCTGTCTTGAACTATTCATTGAAAGATTTGGAAAAAGATTTTTATCCTTTCCAACAATTAAAAGATGCTCCGGCGGGTATGACTGCACACATTCTTATTCCAGAGATTGATCCGAGCCTTCCGGTTACACAATCCGCCAAGGCTGTTCAAACGCTTATCCGCGGAATTATCGGCTTTGACGGTTTTCTGATTTCGGACGCTATTGACATGAAAGCCTTAAACGGTTCTCTCGGAGAAAAAGCCCGGACTTCCCTTGCTGCCGGATGTGATGCCGTTTGCTATTGTCTGGGAGATTTTGCCGAAATGAGGGAAGTTTGCGACAATGTCCGCATTATGTCGGATAAATCGATGATAAGGTTTGCAAAAATAAAAAACATCATTAACAATACAAATAAATATACAATTGATTTTTCTAAAATTGAGGCCGAATATGACCGTTTGGCCGGAAAGGCGGAAAAATACATTGAAACCTATGATGCAACGGAAGTTTTGCATCAGCTGAAACACAAACAAGGAGAATAAAATATGTTTTCAGGATTTTGGGGCTGGTTCCTCGTTGTTGTTATCGTTGCCGTTATCTTTGGTGCAGGAAAACTTCCTGAATTGAGAGCAATGGCAGAAGAAAAGCTCAAACTTGCCGTCGATGAAGCCAAAAAGAAAAAAGTTGAAGTCGAAAATAAAATCAATGAAGTCAAAGAACAACAAAAAACAGCCAGAGAAGAAGCAGCGGCCCGCAAAGCCGAAGAAGCCAAAAAAGAAGAAAACGAAGAAATTACGGAGGAAGACCTTAAATTTTAATCTTCTTTATATCTCTTTCTTTACAAAGCCACAAAGTCTTTTGTGGCTTTTTTGTTACAATTTTCCACAAAATCAGATAATTATAGCTTTTAAAATTTTATTATGGTAACATAATAGTAGATTATGGGTTACAGGATGTAATTATATTGTCATTGGAGAATTGCAATGAGTATTTCAGCTACCAGAAAAGTATCAAATACTTCAGCTCCGGCCAAGAGATCCGAACGTTATGTTGCCGGAGTGGAAGAGCACCCTTTTGTTGAGAATATTGATACGACCAACAATGTTTTTGTCAGGGATGAAAATCGCGAAGGAAATGACGCTAATCAACAGGCGTTTAATAAACGTGATATGCAAGATGAAAAAAATAAACTCCTATCGGGAGCGACTTATATTCCCAGTGCTATTGAGGCTTTAGCTGCCAGCGGGGTGTATGAAAATATGCCCGCAGCGGAAAAACGCCGTACCCCCAGTCAGGTTGACGTTTACGGCAATAACCAATCCATTATCAAAGAAGATGATGACGACCGCAACGGACATTCTTATCTTAAGCACTTTTATGAAAAAAATGAAATCATTGAAGAAGTTGACGAATTTGTTTAGTGGTCGGCGACACCCGGCGGGTGAGGCCAAACTGAGCCAGTTTGATCGCCTCAATTAGCTGGTGGTCGGCGACACCCGGCAGAAGTTAGCTGTTTTAGCTATGTGCCTTGACTCCCTGTTAGTATCAATGTGCGTGCTGAAAGTTAGTGCCCTAGAATTTTAATTGCAAATTAATCTTTATGCTTTATCATCCTTTTTGCAGTTCAGAGGTGGACTGCGGTGTCTCAAAAACATCTCACAAAAAATTTTCCACTCTGGTGGAGTCTGCGGTATAAGCCCTTAGGGTCGAAGAAGCAGGACTGTTTTTGTGCAGTTTTTGAGCTCCACCGCCTTAAATTTTTTAAGGCGGTTTTGTTTAACTAAAACAAAATTAAGGAGTTTGAAAAATGATGACTGAACATAAAATCAAAACCAACTTTTTCTACCAATCTAATAACAAGTCTGTTTCCAAAGCCATACAACGGTCTTTAGGGATGCACTTATTTCACATCAGGCAGAAAAGGAAGATAAATTCCTCTGTTATCTGTATGGACTTGCACATCAAGCAACGGGATTTGGATAATGTGGAAATCGGTCGGGAGGCGGTCAACTGGCCGCTCATTCAAAAACTGGCGGATTATTACGGACTTCATGTCTACGCCGGTTTCATTTCTAAAAATAATGAATAAAAGCAAAGCCCGCTAAAAAGCGGGCTTTCTATGTTTCTTTATGCTCTTTTCCAAGTGGTTCCGGTTGGACCGTCTTCTAAGATAATTCCCTGTTCTTTCAGTTCATTACGAATAGCGTCCGCGGTTGCCCAATCCTTATTCTTTTTGGCCTCCAGACGGGCTTGAATCTTGGCTTCGATTTCAGCGTCATCTCCGCCGGCATCACCCTTAAACCAAGTTTCAGGATCCTGCCAAAGCAGACCCAGCATATAAGCGTTTGCCAAAAGCTGAGATTTATATTTGATTTTATCCTCCAAGCTTTCCGCTTTATTCAGGTTATTAACGTTTTCATGCAAAAAGCTGATTGCCAAAGGTGTGTTCAAGTCATCTGCCAAAGCCTTGATTAATTCTTCACTTGGCTCAACTTTTTCAACCTTTACATCAACATTTTTAAGCAAGGCATTATAGAATTTATCCAGCGTTTGCTTTGCCTGATTTAACCCCTCAAAAGTAAAATTAAACGGCTGATGATAATGAGCGGAAAGGAACAACAACCGCAGAGCTTCCGCCGGAGCTTTTGCCAAAACCTCATCCAAGGTATAAAAATTGCCCAAAGATTTAGACATTTTCACACCGTCTACCATCAACATTCCGGCATGCACCCAATAGCGGGCAAAACGAGACCCCTCAAAAGCACAGCAAGACTGAGCACATTCGTTCTCATGGTGAGGGAAAATCAAGTCGTTTCCGCCGCCGTGGATGTCAAAATCATTGCCCAGAAGTTTGGAGCTCATGGCAGAACATTCCAAATGCCACCCCGGACGGCCATATCCCCACGGGCTGTCCCACCCCGGTTCATCGGCGTCAGACGGTTTCCACAAAACAAAGTCTGCCGGATTTTTCTTATAATCGGCAACTTCAATACGGGCTCCGGCCAGCATCTCCTTCATTGAGCGGCCGGAAAGGCTGCCGTATGCAGGTGCGGAATCAACATCAAACAAAACATGTCCTTCAGCCTCGTAAGCATGGCCGTTATCAAGAAGACGTTTTACCAGTTCAATCATATCGGCGATATAATCCGTGGCACGCGGACGGGCGTTCGGTTCCAGATTACCGAGTTTTTTCATATCGGCAATATACCAGTTATAAGTTTCTTCGGTAATCTCACGGATGGGCTTTCCGGTTTCCTTATGCTTATTCAGAATTTTGTCATCGACATCGGTAATGTTGGAAACATAAGTAACGTGTTCCGCCCCGTAGACATAACGAAGCAAGCGATACAAAACGTCATAAGACACCGGTGTTTTACCATTGCCCAGATGAGCCCGGTCATAAACCGTCGGACCGCAGACATACATTCTCACATTACGGCAGTCAATCGGCTCGAATTTTTCTTTTCGGCGAGTCAGCGTATTGCTCAAATATATATCCTGCATTTTTAATTCCTTTCTCTAAGTGGTGTTTATCAGGCGGCAATGCCTTTAAGTCTTTTATAAGCTTTTTCGCGACCGATAAGCGGCAAAAGAATTTTTAATTCCGGTCCGTTTTCCTGAGCGGTCAAAGCTTTACGCAGCGGATGGAAAAGCTCTCTTCCTTTTTTTCCGCTCTTGTTTTTTACTTCATTCAGCCAAACGTTAAACGTATTTTCATCAAACGGCTCTTGCGGCAAAACCTCGGCAGCTATTTGAGTTACCCCTTCATCTTCAAGCACAGGGTTAACTTTTTGACGGCAAATTTCAACCCATGTTTTGACATCGTCAACCACGGTTAAATTCGGTCTGACCGCCATCCAAAATTCTTCATCGACGTTAACTCTGTCTTTGACATTTTCATAAGGCATACCATGAACAAGCTTGGTGTTGAAATGCTTCAGTTCTTCCTCATCAAATTTTGGCTGGGCTCTGCCGATTTTGCTCAAATCCAGCGAAGCGGCCAAGTCTTCCAGAGAATAAAACGGTTCAATCGCTTCAGAGGTGCCGAGTTTAGCCAGAAAAGAACAAATCGCCATGGCTTCCACACCTTCGGCACGCAATTCTCTTACGCCCAAGCTTCCCAAACGTTTGGAAAGTTTGCCTTCTTTTCCGGTTAAAAGCGGCAAGTGGGCAAAGGTCGGGACTTTTCCGCCGACAGCCTCAAACATCTGTACTTGTGAAGCGGTATTGGTAACATGGTCTTCCCCGCGGACGATATGGGTAATGCCGAAATCAACATCGTCAATCACAGACGGCAGATGATACAAAAAGCTGCCGTCTTCGCGGATGATAATCGGGTCGCTCAAATTTTGAGCCGTATATTTACACTCTCCCCGCACCATGTCGTTCCAGACGATGTCGCCGTCAACCAGTTTGAAGCGATAGTGCGGTTTGCGTCCTTCGGCCTCGTATTTTTTTATCTGCTCTTCGGTCAAATTCAAAGAAGTTCGATCATAAATCGGAGGCAGCCCTTTGTTCATCAGGCGTTTACGCATAAACTCCAATTCTTCCGGCGTTTCATAACAGGCATAAATCCGGCCTGCTTTTTTGAGTTTTTCGGTAACTTCATTATAGCGGGCAAAACGGGCCGTTTGTCTGGCTTCTTCCGTCCAATCCAGTCCCAGCCAAGTCAAAATATCGCGGATGGCATCTTCATATTCTTTTTTGGAACGCAGCAAATCGGTATCGTCAATCCGCAGCATAAACTTTCCGCCGAGCTTTTTGGCCAAAAGCCAGTTGAACAATGCAGTTCTGGTATTGCCGATGTGCATAAATCCGGTCGGGCTCGGGGCAAATCTTACTTTAATTTCACTCATAACAAAAATCCACGTCAATTTTAAACAAACTAACGTGGATAATATAAGCTTATCGCTATAAATTCAAGGAGTTTTTATAATATTTTCAGTATTCCTCAGCCAGCAGTTTTTCTTCGTTTGTCTGCTCTGCCGAGGCGGTTATCATTTCCAAATCTTCAAGGAACCAGCCGATATCGCCGTCATTCTTCATTATCATCTCGGCAAAGCGGCTGCGATAAGAGAGAATCAGGCTGCTTTCGGCCAGCTTCAGGTCAATCAGACGAATCTCCCCGTTTACCCGATGCAGGCGAAATTCAATCAAAATTCTCTCTATTTCCGATTGACCTTTTTTCAGACTCGTTTCAAACAATATATTCGCGGTTACATCGGTATATGACGGTCCCGGTCGGGCCCCGCCGAGTTCGTATTTGATTTTTGAGGCATCAAAATTTAACGGAAAGCCCTTATATATCGCCAAAGCATAACGACGGAAAAGCTCCTGATAAAAAGTCTGCTGTTCCGGTGTCATTTGCCGCCAGTATTTGCCCATGACAAATTTTCCGATGTATTCCAAATCAACATAATTCAGAAACAACTCATCCAGCTTCTCATAGCGTTTTGCCATATCCGGTTCGGAAAAGCTTTCCAAAAGCATTTGTCCTTTTTCATCCGCCCAGCTTTTGGCTTCGGCACCGCTTATCGGGGCGGCAGAAGCACTTCCCGCTCCCAGCAGCATAAAACACCCGATGATAAGTCGCAAAAAATAGTTACTTTTCATAAAATTTGCCCTATATTGTAGAAAACTTTTGGTTATTATAATACAAAATTGGTTAATAAAATGAAACTTAAATTTCTTATCTGCTGCTTTTTATCCGTGCTCGTTTCTCAAACTGCGGAGGCTGCCGACGCAGGACTTCGCTACATTACCACCCGTGGAATTGTCCGCTGCGGAACGGATTTGTCTTCCGATTCATATGCAAAAAAAGACGAAGACGGAATCTGGAGCGGAATTGATGTTGATTTCTGCAAAGCTTTTTCTTTAGCCGTATTCGGCAGAAGCGACAGATTTGAAATGGTTAATGTTTCTTCTTCCGGAGCCGACAAGGCCCTAAAAACCAATAAGATTGACATTATGCTCGGCGGAATGCCTTATTCCGCAAGCACGGAACTTTCCGGCAAAGCCTCTCCCGCCGCTGTTTTATATTATGACCGGCAGATGTTTCTGGCAAAAAAAATCGACGGAGCAGACTCTATGGAAGCTTACAGGGGAAGCAAGGTCTGCACGGTTACAAATTCCGAAGATTTAAGCCGTCTTCAGGAATACAGCGACAAGTACAAACTAGACTTTAACCCTTTGCTGTTTCGTTCCGAGAACAAAGCCAGAGAAGCGTTTCTGCTCAACCGCTGTCAGATACTTACCGGAAACGCCGTGTATCTGAAAAGCGTCCTTACAAAAAATTATGCCGGAAAAGACGATGTTCTCCTATTGCCGGAAACAATCGCCGTCAACCCTGTTTACGCTTATGTTGCCAAAGACAACGTTACACTCCGAATCATCAGCAAATGGATTATCAACGCTCTTCAGTTGGCTGAAGACAAAGAGGCAACTTCCCAGAATATTAAAGTTTTCATCGGTACAAAAGAAACTTCTACCAGAAACCTGCTGGGCGACAATCCTGAATTATGGAATAAGTTCGGACTGAAGCCGGACTGGGTCAGAAAGGCTCTTGCCGAAACAGGTAATTTCGGAGAAATTTATGAAAGAAACCTCGGCAAAGATTCCGAGCTCGGAATGGAACGCAAAGAAAACAAGCTGATGAAAGACGGCGGACTTATCAGACCGCAACCTTTCTTATAGAGTGTTTTTTAATAAAATTCACCGCCTGTTTTAAACCTTCTTCGCTGATGGTATGCTGTCCGCCGACAACCGTATGGGTGATTACAGAACATCCTATCTGCTCCAGACGGGAACGGCTGAACTCCATTGCTTCATAACGAACCAATGTATCGGCATCGCCGTGTATCAACAACATATCCGGCGTGGCGTTATGATGTTTCATCAAATAACCATGCGGGGCTAAAATACCGCTAAAGCTGATGCAGCCGCCAATTTGTTCTTCACGGCTCAGCGAAGTATAAATCGCCAACATTGCCCCTTGTGAAAATCCGCAGATATATAAATCCTTATCCTCTAATTGATATTCATTCAGGCACTGGTCGATATACGGGTTCAAATACATGAACGCTTCATTGAAACCATCGCCCATCCGATTATAAAAATCGGCACATTCTTCCATGGTGGCAACGGTTTTGCGGGAATCATCCGGATCAAAACGGTGCATGGAATACCACTGGCGTTTGCGTTCGTGAATCTCACACTGCATCGGAGCCTGCGGAATATGAATTGCCGTGTTGTCCAGATGATCAATTAAATAAAACAGCCTTCTGTCAACAGATGTATCGCTGTCAATATACCCGTGCAGAAATATTACCAATTTTTCCGGATGACCGTTAACATGGGCGACTTCTTCGCTTATCTCATACTTCATGGCATAAAACTTTCTTATTTGTTTTCGCCTTCATACATAAATAAAAAAAATTAAAATGGAGTTAAGTTTTGCGTGAATAAATTGCGATAAATCATTCCTTTAAAATAAAAAATATCTCCCCCTGCCTTAACAGGGGGAGTATCTTATTGAGGATAACGAAATTTTATTTCCTGCCATTTTTCAATGACGTTAATCAAGTCATAGGGAAGTTCTCCGCCTTCCTGCAAAACCATGTCAAAAGCTTTTAAAATCGCATCCAGCTGTTCGCCGACGGGTAGTTCTTTTTCAAAAGCCCGACGCCGTTTTTCCGCATAAGTCAGTTTTTGTCTCGGCATTTTTATCTCCCTTACTTAATAACCTTGGCCGCAGAATCAACCGTATTCAGCAGTTGCTGCCGCAAACGTTTCTGATAATCCTCGTAAATATCGGAATAACGCTCCTCATATTTGGTATCATCCTGAGCAATATCTTCATAAGCCTTTCGGGCCAGTCCTTGCTGCTGGGCAACCGCAGAACCGCCGACGGATATTCCCATGCCGCTCAAACGGGCTCTTCTTGAAGACAACTGCTCTTCAAGGATATTCTTTTTGTTTCTTCGGTTTATCTCCTGACTGTTTTTCAGGGAAATCAACTGCTTATTGAGCATATTTTTGTTATCCGACAATTGTGTCAGCTGCTTACCGACGAATGCCGTCGGAATCAGCGGTGCCGCCATTCCTCCCGTTTTTATTGTTTTTTTCACGGCATCTCCGACACTGCTTGACGCTATTGATGACAAGCCTCCCATTTTAGTCTCCTTTCTTATCCTTTAACTTTAATTTCCAACGCTGCCGAAAGCAAAGTGAACTCCAGCGGTTCATCACTTTTAATGCTCCACAGCGGCTTTTTCATTTCACGTTTCCACCCTATTGATCGCAAACATACATCCCCCGAATAATATGTCGGAGGAGAATCCAGTATAACATCCCGATGAACACGCTTGAGCGGAACCTGAAAATATCCGCAGCCGATATCAATGCAGAAAGCTCTGGTATTGATCACTCGAAACATTCCCGCAATAATCCGTAACGCTGACGGAGCATAAGGACGCGGGGCATCCAACATAAAAGGAAGCGGTTCTATTATGTGCTGATAAGGCATTCCCACGACAATATTTTCCGCTTCATCCAGCAAAGTAATTTTGCCGTCGCAGACAACCTGCTTACCGACACTGAAGCCATCGGCCATAATCGTGACTTCACTTCCTTCCAAAACATCCAAGCCATTCCATTCTTTTCGGGGTGTTTCAGAATTCAAAACCAAAGTACAATCCGAATAGATTGTTTTATCAAACTTCTCCAAAAAATAACGGTCGTTTCTAAGCACACAGACATAAACATTCTCCCCGATAACTGCCGCAAACAAAAATTTTCCGTTTGTTTTTATCCGGCTCCAAGCGTTGACTTCCTCCGACCGGTATGTGGTCAGGCAAGAAGCACTTCCGTCTTCTTGAAGGACGTATAAAACCGCTTCGTCCGGATTAAAAACAATATCTGTCGGACGGCTGAGCATATCCGAACTCATCAGAGTCAAATCCTTGGCCTGATAAGCCTGTTCCAAATCCGTATATAAAAATTCCCGCAGCTGTTTTCCGTTGTATGACACAAAAAGCGTCGCTCCGCCGATCGGCTGCGGCGGAAGATTTTTTTCGGAATAAATTCCGATACTGGTCTGACGATGCAATTGAATGCTGGACGGGGTAAGAGGATCACCGCTGACCATCCATTCCGCTCCGGTGGTAAAGACCTGGAGGTGGCGGCTTGAGACAACGGCTTTGACAGCGTTAACCTGATCGGACAGAATGGCAAATTCTATTGCCTCGTCATCTTTTCCCTCGCCTAAGTCAAAATTAAACAAATCCGACGACTTTGACAGCCACAAGCGATTGGGCAGACTTTTTGATCCGCCGATAACCATTCTGTCCTGATGAAATGTTACCGAAGACGGATAGCCCCTCTTTTTTGAAAAGGAACTTTCCTCCCAATCTTCCGTCTCTTTTACGGACGTGAGCGTTTTTTTGACAACACCGCTTAGCGTTCTGGCATTCGTATATTGCGTTACCTCCACCAACCCGCCGTTGATTTTTATCAGGCTGCCGACATAATCTTCATCAAAAATCTCGTTGGCTGCCGTAATATTTATCGTTCCGGAAGAACCGCTGGTGTTTATTTTTTCCTTATATTTGAAAAAATTATAGTAAGGACAGTAAACAAAACCGTTTTCCGTATAAAACTGCCATTCGTCAATTTCCCACGTATCGTCTTTATTCCGGCTTATCTGTTGCGGCGGAACATCCGGTGTTACAATCAGCAACGTATCTGCACTCTGCGTCCAATTCAGACGGCTGAGATGTTCTTCTTTCCACGGTGCCGCCAATTCGGCAATACACTCATCGTTTTTATAAACTCTTATCTTAGAATCCATAACACATATCAAATAAATCTGCTCGGTATTAAACTCAAAAGGAATCAACTTTGCCGGCATGGGCAATTCTTCCACAAAACGGGTGCCATATCTTCTGGAGACGCCCCCGGTCGGCTGAATAATCACATTTTCCAGACGGGACGCTCCATTCTCAAAAATTTTCAAATCACCGCGGCCGAACAGATTTTCCGACACCTGACCGGAAGTAAAGTTTGTTTTGACAGAAACCATATTATTCATCGTCTGGCCTCCACCAAAGTATAGTCTTCAAAGCACGACGGCGTCGCCTGTTGAGCATCGGTTAAGCGGGCCTTGGCAATCAAATCATCGCTGATTTTGGCAAGCATTTCCGCCCGGCTGGTACTCTCCGTCAGCGGCAGGCAAAACTCTGCAGCAAGTTTGGCAACCAACGCCTCACAGAAAAAGGGCGGAAACAGACTTTCCGCCGGACGAAAAATATAAGTCAGAACAACTTCACTTTTGTTTGTATGCAGACGATTTTCATTTATCGCATATTCTATTCCCTGCCCCCGTCCGCCTTCACCGGCAGAAATCACCCTTAAAAAATCATTCGGGAGAAGATAGGCATAGCTGTAATCGGCTACCGGCTTATCTGCCAAACGCTGCAACTTTTTCTGAGCCACGGCAAATTTCCACGGATAAGACGATAAAAGACTGTCTCGCACCAACGGATATAATGCCGACGCAATTTCCGCCTCGGCGGTTCCGTCTCCGTAAGACGTTATACTCTCCGCTCCGAGTTTGAGCAACGCATTGGAGCAAATACTTAAATCCGTATAATTCATTTAATTTTTCCAATCATAAAAAACGGGGCTGCCAAAGACAGCCCCTTGCCAAATTCCAATAGATATATCAATAAAAAAATTATGCTCCGGCAGAAGCAGACGCCGTCATATTGCTGACGGAAACAACTCCGTCTTCAACATTTCCGACACTAAAAATGCCGTTTTCAATCGCCGCCTCGTTATTGGCAACGATTAAAATCATATCCCCTTTGCGGACAAACGGAGCAGTATCGTTAAAATATCCCGTTTCCTCGATTGAGGATAAAGCATCAGCCGAAGCATAGTTCCATAATGTGAAACCGTTGGCATAGGCCATTACGCTAAAATTCTTACTATTAAAAGCCATTGTTTTCTCCTTTCTGTAAAATTATGCCGTTACGGCTGCGGCTTCTTTGCACTTAATGCGGACAACACCGCTTTCATCAATCAGACAAGCCCCCTGGCTCATCATATTGTTAATGAAGTGTGCCGCATGGTCGCCATGCCATGTGATGTCGGTTTTGACATCCTGTCCGGACGCATGACCGACTGCCGTTTTATGAAAAATAAAGCAATCCCTCTGTGTTCCGTTCAAAGGCAATCCCGTATGCATAATCCAGTTAATTCTAAGCCATTTGCGGCATTCCGTTCCCTTTAAAAACGGAAGATTGTCTCCGGCGTAATCAGAACTTGAAAATTCCGGAATATTCAACAAAGCATTCCACTGATGCGGACCGACCAAACCGAAACGCTGTCCGTCATCCGGCACATTGTTTTCGTTTAACTTGGCAAAAGCGTCTAAAATGTCTTTTTTAGACATGACTTTGGTATAATCACCGACATCATTTCCGGATGAAGCTTTTGCCAATGCACCGATAATCAACTCGTCGGTTTTTCTGCCCAGAGCATAGGCACCAGAATTGGCAATCACTCTTCTTTCATCAATGCTGATTTTTAATTCATCCAAAGCGTCAACCCAATCGCCGGCGTAGTAATCCTGCAACTCGCATTCTACCGGTGTATGGTCCAAGCTCATGACC
The DNA here is from genome assembly GCA_048463395.1 of Alphaproteobacteria bacterium. Lineage (GTDB taxonomy): Bacteria > Pseudomonadota > Alphaproteobacteria > RF32 > CAG-239 > JAGAJR01. The sequence continues at coordinate 47,465 of DBFWPL010000031.1, forward strand.
GGAACCAGACCGTGGCGGGCTTTTTGTGAAGCAATGCCCTTACCCACTTTCTGGAAGACGGTGGATGAGCCTTTGACATCGTTTTTGTAACGAACGGTATCCCTGAGTTTGGAACCGGATTGTTGATAAGCCAGATGGACATCGGCCTCAAATTGTTTGATAAAAGATTCACTTACTTTTGTAGACATATTTATTTCTCCATTGATAAATTTTTATAATAAAAAACCCCGAGGATTTACTTCTCAGGGTATAATTTCTCAAAACCGTTGGTGATTTTGGCGATGTAGGATTTGTCCTTATCCCGCCAATATCTCGGATCTTCCATCATCTTGCGGAGCTTGTCTTCACTCAGTTCTTCCTCCGCAAAACCGTCTTTACCCAATCCCGGTTCATTGGATGACATCATCTTATAGAGGGCAATCACGCCTTCGGAAGTTGTCCCTAAAGCATCATAAAGTTCCGGACGAAGATTGCTTTTCGCCCAAGTTGAAATCTGACGGGAAATTTCGTTGAAACGTTCCTGTCCGCCGAAATATCTTACCAGTTTTTCCAACTGTTTCTGAGCTTCAAAATTAACCGTCAATTGGTCGATGACCGGAATCACCCGTTCATTGGCAAGGTCATAAACCAACTGTGCCTGCTCATTGCTGAAACCGCATTGATGAAATCTTTTCAAAATTTCATCATCCCTTCCCAAAACCGGATTTGGAATTTTGATTTCATATTTGTCATAACTTTCCGGAATGTTTCTGACATTTCCTTCAACCAGATTACTGTCTCCGGCGGCCAGTTCATTATAAGCCGCAGCCAGTTCCTCCACCTTCACTTCTCCGGTAGAGGCGTCATAAAATTTCTCCGGCAGGTTATATCTGCGGAGAGAGGAAGGCTGTTTGCCGTCCGGACGTTCCAACAGATTTTCCGTTTTGTTCTCGTTCATAAATTTTCCTTTCTAAAAAATTATTGATGATTATTCAGGAGCGAAAAAATATAACCTATTAAGTTCCGCTGCCCTTCCAGATGTCTTAATTCATCCGTGGTGCAATCCGGTCCGAGATACCGCTCCATGGTTATTCTTTTTAAAAATGAAAGGACAATGCGTCCTTCCCGGCTGCCAAAACATTTGACAAACGACGTTTTGATTTCTTCATCCGTCATTTTGCTTGTATCATACAGCCCCTGCATTTGTCGCCTCCGGTTTGGTTTCAACAATCAAGTTAGCGGGAACATTTAAAGTCTTGCCGAGCCATTTTGCCGCCTCAAAAAGATTGACGGCGGACATTCCCTGCTCGCCAAGCGTTGCCACTAAGTTTATCCACTCTGATATGTTTCCCACATCTTTGCGTGCCTGTACCAAAGCCAAAGGCGATTTGTACTGCAGATCAACAATTTTGCCGTCAAGGTCAAAATTCTTGATGTCTCCCCGTCTTCTCAAAATATGAAAAGCTCTTTTCAGAAGCGGGGTTAAAAGCTCAGTTTGAAGTCTTCCGAAACTGGCTCCCAAAATACGGGCCATTTCCGCCGACCGTTCCAAAACCTCGGTCGCGGTCATTGACGGGCTTTCAACCTGAGCAAGTCTGTCTGCCAACAGGGCATGGTTGATGCGTTTCCGCAAATCTTCCAATACCAGTTGGGATATATCAAATTTTCCGGGAGCCTCCAGAGGGGTCAGGCCTTTGGAACCCACCGCCTTGGGAATAATCGCTCCGGGAACAAGTTTTATGTTGGCCGGATTTAGAATCCCGTCATCATCCGCCTGCCAAATTCCGGTTACCGAAATTGACGCGTTTTTCAAAATCAGTTCCACAACCTTATTGGCGGTTTTGATGTCAGGAAGTGCTTTCATTACCGGAGAGCGTCCGTAAATTTCCCCCGGAGCTTTCAGCCAGCGGAAATTAATAAAAGGAGACGTTTCAAAAACCCCTTCTTTTAAAATCCAACTTTCCGTCCCCGGATTATCTTCATTCATAATAAACGCCGTGTAGTCATATCCCATGGCTCCTCCGGCATAATTGCGAGGCATAACGGCTTCTATGAGATTAAACTTAAAGCTTCTGTCTTCCCAACTGCGTTCCATAACCTCCGGAGGAACTTCCGCTTCTGGAAAACGCATTTTTATTCCGTCCAAGGTTATCTGTGAACGACGAAAAGTCGTATCTATTCTTCCGTCGGTACTTTCTTCCATGGCAATCTCCCGCAGCGGAACAGCATAAAATCTGAATGCCGTCGCCTCTCCCAAAGGGGCTTCTTCAAACATCAGGCAAGCCGTACCGGCAATTATCAAGTCCAGATAACACTGATGGATTTCTACGGCAAAATTTGAATGCTCAAAGTTTTGCAGCATAATATCCGAGGTTTGTTCCAACAAGCCGGAAATTTGTTCTTTTTCGGAATCGTTCAATTCGTTTCCGGCTCGCAGACCAAACCATTTTGCCCAAGACGGAGTCAACTCCGCCAATAACGAAGAAGCCAATTGATCAACCGCATCGGGAGCCGTACCGTCAAACAGATGAATATTTTTCTTGGCTCCGTAATCGTTTTGTTGAACGGAATGGCTGACATTTTCTCTCTGCGGAAACGCATATTCATAACATTCCTGCCAATGCGGTTCCCAATATTGCTTTCTTTCCGCCGCTTTTTTATAGCGTTCGACCAGTTTTTCCGTTTTGTTTTCCATGATTATTCTCCAAGCAGTTTCTTACGCTGAAGATTGTTTTCTTTCTCTCCCAGCAAACCGGCGTAAGAGGTTTTGATATTTCCTTCCCAGCCTCTTCTTTGGCGTTCCAATGCTTTCTTACGCTCTTCTTCCGCCTGCTGTTTGGCAATTTCCGCAGAATTATCGACAATAATCGGCGTTGATGACGACGGGGCACTAAATCTAAATACTCCTCCCATGTTTTTTCCTTTCTCAATGTTTGTGTTGTTGGTTAATATTCGTTTCGGGTTTTGAATTTGTTTCCGGTTTTCGAACCGTTCCTCTCACGACAGAGACCCCCATAACGCCAAGAGCCATACTCCATAAAGACGCAGCTTCCATCAAGGCATTGACGACCTCAGCCGTACAGGTGTTTTTACGCAGAGCCGTCCAACAAATTGTGAAAATGTAGACAACCCAGGTTAACGAGACGCAATAACCGAACAACGGCCTCCACAGTCTCTCAAAACCGCTTTGTCCCATTTCGGTTTCTCCGGCAGTTCTGGTTCCGAGCAACAAAGTCCCGATTTTTTTCCAATGTTTCAACCGCATGGTTATTTCTCTATGTCGTTATAGAAGACATGACGCCCAATCTCCGCACAGGGAATTTTTCCCACCGACCAGCGGGGACGAAGATTTTTGACATGATAATGTGTTGCTCCGCCGGTTTTGTCTTCAAGCAGACCGGATACTGCCCGCATGGCAATCCGTTTGCAGATACAAAAGTTTATGTCTCCTTCATCCACTTTATTCAGCAAAGCAAAATTCGGATCATTCCTGTTCCAGCAGGAAAATTGGAAGGGATGTTTACAAATACTTTCTATATTGTTTCCCCACCAATAGCGTCCTCTCTTTCGGGAAAATTCCAACCGGTTTAAAACAACAGAGGCGATTGCTTCCTGTCCGGAAATGCTCTCGCCTCTTGCTTCCCCGTAAATTGTACGGGCTAAAATATCCGTATCTTTATCCATTATCTTGCCCTCCCCACATCATCGAGTTTTTTCTCTATTCGCAACAGGTGATTGGTCAGACGGTTTTCAACATCTTTTAAATAATTGACAGACACGTAATTTCTGGCGACGTGAAGTTTGAACTCCGATAACGCTTCCCGACACTGAACAATATCCGTTTCATATTCCTTTTTCTGCTTTATCAGCATTCTGAACAAAGCGGCAAAGAGCGGAATCTCAATCATTGCCGCCCAGCTGTAATATTCGTTAAACATTGTTGTTTCCTTCTTAAATTTCAAAATCAGATTTGGCATAAAAGGCTTGCCCGCCGCCCTGCCATTTTGCTCCGTTCAAGCTCCCTTCCGATAAGATATCCGGCGGAAAACGAAGCGGTTCGGAACGCAGGCAGCCGGCTACGGCATCCAAAGCATCGTCTTTCACCGAACCAAGCGGCGACCATTCCCGCATTTCTTCAATAAACTGTGTCTGCCAAATACGAGTATGGACATTTAATGCCCTTTCTGCCAACAACACCTCAAAAGCTTCCAATATTCGTTTTTCCTTGTTGCTGTTGGAATAAACCTCCAAAACAGCAGCCCGAATTTTTCGACGTTTAAGCGTCTGTTTCAAAATTCCGGGCAAGAACTTTCCGATACCGTTTACTTCTATCCGAAGCGACGGAAGATGATTTCTTTCAATAAAATCTGCAATTTTTTCACACTGAAGCGAGGCGGCTTTATCTTCGTCTTTTTTCTCAATTCGAATATATTCCAAATCATGAAGCCAATACTGTCCTTCTTCGTCCGTAAAAACACAAGCGACAACACTGCTGTCGCTTGTTGCCGCAGCAAAGGACGGATCCCACCAGGCAGAGGCCGACAACATTCTTCTCCCGCCGATTTTCAGAATTGTTTTTCCGTTGGCAAACGTGAGGAGCAATTCTTCCCGATACGGGTTCAGGCGATCCGGATTGAGAACGCTGTTTCTGATATTTACCGGTTTCAGCATCATCTGCGACATAAACTTATTTTCACCGGAGCGTTGGCGGATTGAAGCGATTTTTTCCTCCGAAAAACGTTCCGGCCAGTTGCTCTTTCCTTCTTTATTCAAAATCGGAATTTCCAATTTTGAAAAATTCAAAAGAAAAGGCTCCGGTTTCTCCTTCTCTGCCGCCGTTTGGTAAATCGTATAAAACGTATGCGGCGTGCCGATATAGAGCTGAATGCCTCCCGGCGTTAGAATATAGTCCAACTCTTTGAGTTTTTCTCTCATCTCCTGACGTTTGAGCGGCGTATCGCAATTTTTGGGGACTTCCACATCATCGCAAATAATCAAATCCGCCCGCAGACCGGTAATATTGGCATCCAGGCCTTTGGCAAGCATAGACGGATCTCTTAATTCCAAAGAGCGATTAATCGTAAACTGGTCTGAAGCCCATTGCTCCAATTTGGAAGGCTTTAAATTTCCGGTCAAAGGGTGCTTTTCAATAATTCGTTTTACATTTCTGACCATTTTCTTTGCCAAGGCGTAATCGGCGGCCATTACCAAAATCCGGCAAGCATTGTCCCGATATAACGCCCAAGCACAAAACAACCCGACAATTGTTGACTTTCCGGAATTGCGAAAAGCCATTAAAAGAGCCTGTTTCCCGTTATCTTCGACATAAAGGCCGGAAAGCCATTTCGCCATTTTCCGCTGATGTTTCGGAACATTCAATCCCTGAAGCCGGAACCAGACATAAACAAACTCAAAAAACTCAATCTTCATCATCGTCTTGGCTCAACTCGTTTCTGGCTTGGGCAATCATCTCCAAAATATCTTCATTCGTTTTTGTTTCCGCCGTTTTTTCATCATCTGTCCATTTAGCCAATTTCAAAAGCGTTTCGGCATGAACAACCGCGGCTTTACAGGCCGTGTGATGAGCTCCGAACCCTTTGGCATCTTCTGGAACGGGATGTTCCGAAAACACTTCGTAACTGGCAATGACTTCCGATATTTTTTCCGGCAGTGTTTTTTTCAAACGATTTTTGAGAGCTTTCAGAGTTTTTATTTTCTTACTTGTCATTAAAAACTCCATAAAAAAAAGACCCTGTCTCGGGGCCTTGTTTCAATTAACGTCGTTAAGATTAATTTTATTTATTTTAGATACACTACTGGCAAGTGGCATGAGTGAATGTGTAGCATAAAAAAAACCATTTGTCAAGACTTTTTTCCTACAACTTGTATTTTTTTATACAATTGATGAGGAGTAAATACCTTTCGGTCATGAATTCCAAGTATCCTTTTCACAAATTCAACACAGGTAAAAGCCATAATCGGAGCCGGCTTTAGCGGAGAACAAGCTATATTTACCGGTACGCAAAGAGCTTGTTTTTGTGAAGCCAGATAGGAAATATAATCAAACTCAGGATTATATTCATACATATTTATCAAAATTTGATTAGACATAGGATTCAATTCCAACCAGTTTCCTTTTTCGTCAACCTCAAACAAAACATAACAATGCCTAAAGCCCTTTTTCAGTATTTTCAACCACCAAAGGCTTGTATTGTCAACAAAAACAACATAAGCTTTCGGGAAATATTTTAATCCGGAGAGTTCAACATTCATAAGATTATCCTTTTTTCTTTCAAGTACCCTTCCAAAACCTTCATTCCTTCATCCCAAAGGCGGATTTCGCTGCGTTTGGCACGACGGTCATAATATGGCGGACAATATAAATTCCCCCACTTAACCATTATCCGTAAATGTCGGTTACTTATTTGGTGCAAGAATTTCATTCTCTTGATAATCCTATATATATCACCGATTTCGCAGTTTCTGAGTTTGCCAACATAATCCTTACATCCTCGGCCGCCGTCTCCTCTGGCAATCAAACAGCCGCAGAACCAAAACCAAACCTCTTCCACATTGTCAAACGGTTCATATTCCTCGCTCATTATTACTCTCCATAAAGTTGCATCAAACCACTTTAACTATTTATTAATAATTTGAATTTATACATAAGGTTGTAGGAATTTCAATATAAAAAAAGAATTGATTCCTAAATAAGAATGTTTTATGATGTTATTATCGCCAAAGCTTAAGTAATAGAGAGGGAACATGAAGTACGAAAATGTATGGGGTGCTGTTGATAAGTTAGCAAAAATTAACGGCCTGTCCCCTTCCGGACTCGCAAAAAAAGCCGGCCTGGATTCTACTACTTTTAACAAGAGCAAGAGAATCCGACCGGACGGAAAAAAAAGATGGCCTTCTCTGGACAGCATCAATAAAATTTTAGAAGTCTGCAATATGACTTTTGAGCAATTTTATAATCTGACAAATGAAAACTCTTCCGGATCCGAAACACAAACTTTTGTTCCGTATATCAAGTTCTCAAAAATTGCCAATAACCCTATTGAAGATGCAAAAGTCGTTACCGACCAATGGGGAAAAATCCATTTCCCCGATACAACCTGTAATATTTATTCCGTTGAGGTGGATGTCGATTTTTTTGAACCTTTTTATCGCAGAAATACAACGCTTATTATCAGTCAAAATTCTGAAATCCGCCAAGGAGACCGAATCGTTATTATGCTTAAGGACGGACGTGTTCTTATCAATGAATTTATCCGCAGAACCTCATCCACTTTGGAAGTTTGTGATTTGCTGAATAAAGATATTGAAAGTTCTATTACCATTCAAAACATCGCTCTGGTCAATCGAATCGTTTGGGTCAGCCAATAAGCAGGGAAATTCTATGCAAAAATTCTATTTGGAAAATTCTTTTGAAACAATCAAAAATGCTGAAAATAAATATGATGTCATGCCGCTTCCACTCTCAGAGGGAATAAGCTCCAATTCTCTTAACCGGCTTTGTTATAACCGGACAAGAGCCATTGCCCAAGCCCATCAGAAAAAATTGGCAACCAACTTTCTGGAAGAAGAATTAAACACTTACCGGAATTATGCTCTTAAACACAGCACTAAAGAATAAAACTTCAGCCCTCTTGAAAGAGAGGGTTTTCTTTTACATTATTTTCCCCTTCCCGAAATGTAACAGAAATGTGAAATCTTATTTAAAATGCGTGGGTGCACACACTTTTTTGTTGCAAAAAAAAAAAACAGCTTAGTATAGATAGTATATAGGCTTCGTGTCTAATATTATAGGGGTGTGTGTAATGAAAAATATATATGTCGGCCTTTTGGCCGCAG
>DBFWPL010000032.1:0-31432 GCA_048463395.1 Alphaproteobacteria bacterium
CTGCGGCCAAAAGGCCGACATATATATTTTTCATTACACACACCCCTATAATATTAGACACGAAGCCTATATACTATCTATACTAAGCTGTTTTTTTTTTTTGCAACAAAAAAGTGTGTCAGCCTATGCGTTTTAAACGCAATTTCATATTTCTGTTACATTTCGGGAGGAGAAAATATTGTAAAAGAAAACCCTCTCTTTCGAGAGGGTTGAAGTTTTAGAAGTATTGAATGTATAAATATACGGTGGCAATCCCGACACTTATGAGCATAACCGGGATTGACCAGATTAAAAACTTCATAAAATGAATCGGGTGTCCTTCTCTTTGAGCCATGCCGGCAACAATCACGTTGGCCGATGCTCCGATTAATGTTCCGTTTCCGCCGAAGCAGGCACCTAAAGACAAGGCCCACCAAACCGGCATCATGGCTTCTCTTCCGCCCATGGACGGTTCCATGGATTTAATCATCGGAATCATGGTTGCTACAAACGGAATGTTGTCGATAGCACTGGATAAGATTGCAGATACCCAAATAATGAGAATAACGCTTTTTTCGATGCTGCCTTCGGTCAAGTCGACAAACATTTGTCCGAGCATTTTTAAGACTCCGGTTTCTTCCAATCCGTAAACGATAACAAATAAGCCGGAGAAGAAGAAAATTGTTGTCCAATCCACAAGGCCGAAAACTTCTTCTACTTTACGGTCACGTTCATCATGCATGTTTCCGAAAGTATAAAGCAGTAATAATACGGCAGCTCCGCAGATTGCAATTGTTCCGTTGGCAATGTGTAAATGTTCGGCAGAGATGAATCCGGCAATTACTAATGTCAAAACCAGCAAGGATTTAACCAAGAGTTTCCAGTCGGTAATACAGTCTACGGCACTGATTTTCATGACGGCTTGTTTATTTTTATCCGTGGTGATGAGCTGTTTTCCCCAAATCATGTCGAAACCGAGGATCAAAACTATCATGGTAACGACAACAATTGGTCCCAGTTCTTTTAAGAAATCCATGAAAGACAAGTTTAATGCGGAACCAATCAAAATGTTAGGCGGGTCGCCGATGAGGGTTGATGTTCCGCCGATATTGGAAGAAAAAATCTCTAAAATCAAATATGGATAAGGGTTGATTTTGAGTTTTCTGGTAATCTGAAATGTAACCGGAGCAATCAGCAATACAGTGGTTACATTGTCCAAAAATGCTGAAAAGACAGCTGTTACAATGGCCAGAACAACCAATAATCCTCTCGGGTTGGCTTTTACTTTCTTTGCTCCCCAGACGGCGACGAACTGGAACATTCCGGATTTTTCCGAAATGCCGACAATTGTCATCATCCCGACAAGCAAAGCAATCGTATTAAAGTCAATACCTTTGAGAGCCGTTTCCTGAGTTAAGATTCCGGTAAAAATCATTGTCGTTGCACCCAACAAAGCGACAACAGCCCGGTTTAGTTTTTCGGTAAATAAAATGATATAGCAAATAACAACAACCGCCGTGGCGATAACCTTAGGATCAAAGCCCAAAATAAGGTTTGCTGTTTGTGCTAAGTCTGAGACCTGCATGGTTTATTTCCTCTTATTTTAATTTAAGAATATACACTATACATTTGTAGCCCGTACTTCCTAATTTTTAATTAACAAAAAAAACTCCCTCGCGGGAGCTTTTTTGTTACATAAAATGAATGATATGCAGGTAAACTGCCGAAATGCCGACACTTATGAGCATGACCGGGATTGACCAGATTAAAAACTTCATAAAGTGAATCGGGTGTCCTTCTCTTTGAGCCATGCCGGCAACAATAACATTAGCCGATGCCGCAATCAGAGAACCGTTTCCGCCGAAGCAGGCTCCTAAGGACAAGGCCCACCAAACCGGCATCATGGCTTCTCTTCCGCCCATGGACGGTTCCATGGATTTAATCATCGGAATCATGGTTGCTACAAACGGAATGTTGTCGATAGCTGTGGAAACAAAAGCGGATATCCAAACAACGAGCATGGCTGCTTTTTCAATGCTGCCGTCGGTAATTTCAACAAATTTGTTACCCAACATGGATAAGACTCCGGCTTCTTCCAATCCGTAAACGATGGCAAACAGACCGGCAAAAAAGAAAATCGTTGTCCAGTCAACCAGGCCGAAAGCTTCTTCAATTTTGCGGTCGCGATCATCATGACTGTTTCCGAAAGTATAAAGAAGGAGAAGCACAGAGGCTCCGAAAATAGCAATTGTTCCGTTGGCGATATGTAGGTGTTCTGCAGCCATAAAGCCGCCGATAACGGCTAACAGCACAAACAAAGATTTTCTGAGAAGACTCCAGTCGGTAATGCAGTCTATGGCGGAAATGCTCATGACGGCTTTTTTGTTTTTCTCGGATGTAATCATATTTTTTCCCCAGATGAGGTCAAATGCCGAAATGAGAACAAACATCGTGATAGCGACAACCGGTGTTAACTCATAAACAAAATCCATGAAAGATAAGTTCAAGGCAGAACCGATCAAAATGTTAGGAGGGTCGCCAATCAGGGTGGCCGTACCGCCGATATTGGAGGCAAAAATTTCTAAAATCAGGTAAGGATACGGATTGATTTTGAGTTTCCGTGTAATCTGAAATGTAACCGGAGCAACAAGCAGTACTGTCGTTACGTTGTCCAGCAAAGCAGAGAAAACTGCTGTTACGACAGCCAAGACAACCATTAACCCTCTGGGACTGGCTTTTACCTTTTTTGCTGACCAGACGGCGACAAACTGAAACATTCCCGATTTTTCGGCAATGCCGACGATTGTCATCATTCCGATTAAAAGGGCCAGCGTATTGAAGTCGATTCCGGCGAGAGCCCTTTCCTGAGTGAGAATTCCGGCAAAAATCATGACCGTGGCACCAAGCAGAGCGACAACAGCTCTGTTTAGTTTTTCGGTAAATAAAATGATATAGCTTATGACCAGAATCGCTGTGGACAGAATCATCGGGTCCAAACCGAAAATAACGTTCGGTACGTGGGGTAGTCCTGCTGCGTGCATTCTTTAACTCCTTATATAAAAATCCCACTTAATTGTAAAAACAAATTGCGAATATTTAGTAAAGATATTCACTTTTTTATGAAAAAACAGAGGGGGATTATTTTTCGGAGGGATGTTCGGTCAAATGATTGATAATACCGTATAAGGTGTTGAGTTCCTGAGTGGTAATTTGACTGCGTTGAAAAATGTTGTGCAGGTTTCTAATCATTCTCGGACGTTTTTCGTCATCTTGGTAATTTTTGTTGTTTTGCAGTTTGTCTTCCATAAATTCAAAGAACTTAAATAATTTATCTTTGTCGGCAATTTCCGTTCCGTTAGTGGAAAGGTAAGTGTCCGTTGTATTAATTTGCTGTTTATACCATTCATATCCAACCAATAAAACGGCTTGAGACAAATTAAGCGAGCAATGTTTGGGATTGAGCGGAATTTCAATGACAGCATCGCTTAAGGCGACGTCATCATTATTCAAACCGGTTCTTTCCGGTCCGAACAGTATGCCGCATTTAATGTCATTCAGGCATTGTTTGGTGATGCTTTTTGCTGCAGAAGCGGCGTTGTGAACAATCTTGATTTGGTCGCGATGTCTGGCTGTTGTGGCATATATTTGTTGTAAATCGGCAACGGCTTCTTTGGTGGTTGCACAGACAACAGCGTTTCTTAAAATTTCATCAGCTCCGGAGGAAGCTGAAACAGCTTTGTCAGATAGGTGGTTTTCTCTGGGAGAAACCAAACGGAGCTGATAAAGTCCGCAGTTCATCATGGCACGAGCAGTCATTCCCATGTTTTCAGCCAATTGCGGCTGAACTAAAATAACAATCGGTTGTTTTTGCATGTTTTACCTTGTTGATTTAATATTCTTTTCCGTCAAAAAAGTTTGGCCCGTCAAGATCGGTGTCTATCTGATCTTTCATAAAGTTTGTTATGGCTTTTTTGTTGTTAACGTTAATTCTTTCGGGAGAAGGAACTCTTTTTTTGCTGTCAATGGCGTTTTTGGTTTTGATTTGATTGGTGAATTTGACAATGTCGCTGAGTGTTCCCGGAGTGTAGTTATTTACTTTATAATTGATTTTTTTATTGGACGGTTTACGCAATTCAATTTTTTTCTCAATCGGAATTTCGTTGAGATTATTGATTTCGTCGTCAATTTCATCTGCATTTGCATTGCAGCAACAAAACAGCAATACTCCAGCAGTCAGGGCAAGTTTTTTTAACATTTATTATCTCCCGTTAATCAGTTGATAAAATATCAATACTGTTAAACAGCAGATTTTCGAAGTCTAAGCCGGTGCCGTTCTCAACATCCGTCATCATTTGGGAGAAAGATTTGCTTAACGGATCGTTTAAGGTAAAGACATCACTGTATGCTTCTCTTAGCTTTTCTGCGTAAGCCTGAGGCATATTTTTAATTTTTTCGTCATAGCTTTTCGGAATTTTATAGCCCATTTTTCTTAAATGTTCAGTGGCAATAATCATATTGTGACGGTTGACTTCCGGTGCAATCATTTCTTGTCCCTGAGCATCAGTATAGGTTGTTGCTTCGCCAACGTAATTCAAACGTCCGTGATTACCGCTGCCACGCCAGGTTTGAGTTCCGGTTCTGTCGCGGGCTCTGGCCCATGGGTCAACAGGGAGAACAGCTCCTTCGGTTACACCGTTTCCGTAAACAGGAGCATCAGGAACGGCTGCCGGACTCTTGTCTGCGACATTGTCTCCGAAGTAACCGCTGTTCGGTTTAGGCGGCTGTGCCTGCCACGGATTGGCCGGTAATTGTGCAAAGGCTGCTGATGCAAGGGCTATACCGCCTGCAACAGCCGTAAGAATATACAGATATTTTTTCATAACCGCCTCCATATTTCTCCATCTTCTTTTATCATACTATAAAAAAACAAAAAATAATAGTTACAATATTGTTGCAAATAACAGTTCTATTTGCAAATAAAACCGCCGCCCAAGACTCTGGTTTTGTCATAAAAACAACAACCCTGTCCGGGAGCAATCCCGTAAAAGTCGTCATCAAGGATTACTTCTGCCGTTTGTGCTCCTGTAAATCTTACCAAAGCGGGAACGGCTTCTTGTCTGGAACGGAGTTTGACGTTCAGTTTTATCTCCTGAGGATGTTCTTCTCCTAACCAGTTTATTTGGTCAATGGTTAGTTTTTGCTTAACCAGCTCTTCTTTTTTACCGACAATTACTTTATTGTTATCGGCATCTATTTTTAAGACATAAAGAATATCTCCGCCACCAATGCCCAATCCGCGGCGTTGTCCGACCGTATAGTTGATAATTCCTTTGTGTGTTCCCAGAACTTTTCCTGTCGTGTTGACAATATCTCCGGGGCGGTTGACGTCTTTACCGTTTATGTTGCAGATGAGTTCGGCGTATTTTCCCTCGGAAACGAAGCAGATATCCTGACTGTCGGATTTTTTGTAGACGGAAAGTCCGGCCTCTTTGGCGATCTCTCTTGTCTCGTCTTTGCTCATTGAAGCAAGAGGGCAGCGAAGCATTTGCAAAGTATCTTTGGTAACGGCAAAGAGGAAATAACTCTGATCTTTAATCAAGTCTTTTGCCTGATGGAGTTCAACACCGTTTGGGGTTGTTCTGATATCGGCATAATGTCCGGTAACAATGATGTCGGCACCTAAAGATTTGGCTTTTTCAGCCAAGACACCGAGTTTGATGTATTTATTACACATAATGCAGGGAGAAGGGGTCAGCCCTTTTAAATAAGAAGAGGTAAAGTAGCCGACAACTTTTTCGGCAAACTCTTTTTTTAAGTCTAAAAAATGATGTTCTATTTCCAGCTGCTTGGCGACAGCCGCGGCGTCAGAGACGGAAGAAGTTTGCGGCAGGTAAGGCGGAGAAAGTAAATCCATCGTTAATCCGAAAACGTCATATCCCTGTTTTTTGAGCAAATAAGCTGCGGCGGAACTGTCAACGCCGCCGGACATGGCTACACAAACTCGGGTTTGGTTTTCGGGCTTGGCAATTCCCAGGCTATTTACGGACATTTTTAAGTTCTTCTTTTAAGCGTTCAATTTCGTTGCAAAGTTTTTCGATTTTTTCTTCCAAAGGGTCTTTAATATTGTTGTTGAGGCCGTAAGCGTGAAAGCATGATTTTTCTTTTTTCAAGGCTTCCACTTTGTGAGCGGCCATGCCCACAACGGTCGTGTCGGCTTCTACATCTTTGGTTACGATTGCGTTGGAGCCGATTTTTACATTATTGCCGATTTTTATCGGACCAAGGACTTGGGCTCCGGAACCGATAATGACGTTATCGCCGATGGTAGGGTGGCGTTTGGTGGTTATTTTGCCGTTTTTATCAAATACGGTTGTTCCGCCGAGGGTAACGTCGTGATATAATGTAACGTTGTTGCCGATTTCTGTGGTTTCACCGATGACAACACCCATGCCGTGATCAATGAAGAATCCTGTTCCGACTCGGGCTCCGGGATGAATTTCCACTCCGGTCAGAAAACGGGCAAATTGCGAAACGAGGCGTCCGGTTAATCTGAAGCCGTTTTTCCAGAGCCAGTGGCTGAAACGATAAAACAAGACAGCCTGAAGCCCCGAACAGCAAAGCAGGGCTTCGCTTCGGCTTTTTGTGGCGGGGTCTCTGGCAAGAACTGCGTCAATGTCTTGCAAAATAAACTTGTAATTTGATTTCATTTTATGATAAACCTTTGTGAAAAATTAATAATTTATACAATATTAGTAGATTATATTTAATTGTTAGTAAATTTAATTAAAGAGATATCAAATGACAGAAGTATTATTCAACGGACATGCCGGACGTTTAGAAGGACGTTATCATCAGAGTGATAAGCCGGGGGCTCCGATTGCTCTTATATTGCATCCGCATCCGCAATATGGCGGAACAATGAACAACAAAGTTGTGTATACTTTATTTAGCTGTTTTCAAAATCTGGGTTTTTCGGTTCTGCGTTTTAACTTTCGCAGTGTCGGGCGTTCTCAGGGGGAGTTTGAAGACGGGCCGGGTGAGCTTTCAGACGCTACGGTGGCTTTGGACTGGCTGCAATCGGTTAATCCCGAAGCCAGACAGTGCTGGATTGCCGGATATTCGTTTGGTGCCTGGATTGGTTTGCAATTGTTAATGCGTCGTCCGGATATTAATAACTTTATTGCTGTTTCTCCTCCGGCAAATGAAAAAGATTTTACATTTTTGGCTCCGTGTCCGACTTCCGGTTTGGTTATTCAAGGCGGTGCGGATGAGATTGTCAGTCCATCGTCCGTGGCTACTTTGGCAAAACGTTTGAATACGCAAAAGAATGTTCAGGTGGATTTTGCCCAGATTGAGGACGGAGATCACATGTATAATAATCATTTGGTTGATTTGTATAAAATTGCGGGAAATTATGTTATCGGAGCTATGCAGAAAAAAGCTCCGCAGAAAAAACGCCGCGGCCGCCGCAAAAAAGTGGAGATTCAAGAGCAGGAAACACTGCTTTTGGAAAATGATACCGAGGATATGGATACTGAGGAATAATCAAAAAACCGTTCTTAAAATCAAGAACGGTTTTTTTCTTTTAGGTATTTGAGAATATAAATTCGTATTGCACCGGAAAGGTTTTCGTGTTTACGTTCTGAGTCAATTTGCGTAACCAACTGGTTGATACTGAGTTTTTTTTCTTTGCAAATAAGGATTAGCTCCTCAAAAAATTCCTTTTCCAATGAAATGCTGGTTTCGTGCCTCCCGGCTATGACAACGGATTTTTTCATCATGTTTATTTTTTGCGGAAAGCGTCGATGGAAACAACGGAGGCAATGCCGTTGGATGCTTTTTTAGGTTCTTCTTCAAAAACGTTTCCTTCGTTTTGTGTTTCCTGAGCTTCGCCGTCGTTGATATTAAAACTTAATCCGAATTTAGCATAAGGATCAGCAAAGTAAGTGATGGCTTCATAAGGAATGGTAAGCGTTTGCGGAACACCGCTGAAGCTTAAATCAATAGAGAACTGCTTATCTTCAACAAAAAGGTTGGAGAACTGATGTTGAATGACGATAGTCATTTCTGTCGGGTACTGACTTCTCAGTTGTCCGGATATCTTAGTTAAAGGATGATTGGTTTTGAATGTGATGTAAAAATGGTTTTCTCCCGGAAGCCCTTGGCGTTCGGCAATTTTTAAAGCTTCAATAACCACGTTTTTCAAAGCTTTTTCAATTAGTTTATCATAATTAATTTCGGTCAAAAAATCTGTCATCTTTCATTCTTTCAATCAGAAAATTAAGCGGGCCGTTCTGTTGCTGGGCGGCCCATACCCCACTCAAAACTAACCAAAGTTATGAGAATTTGCGTTTGTTGCGTTCACTAAGCAGCGATTGCAACAGGTGCTACGTTATTATCGTTAGCATTCATTTAAATTTGAACCGATAACGGTGGTATCTCACCGAGCACAGCTAAAATACCTTTACTATATCCTGTCTATCCTGTTTCACCCCCGTAAAATTCTTATGAAGATTGGTGGAGGTGCTGGGTACTGCCCCCAGGTCCAAAATATCTATTTCGTACCGCCTCTAGTGCCGTAGTCAGTTGTCTGACCTGTTTATTATATTCATAAAATCCTTATTTTCAATAGTTATGATTGGGGTTTATTTAAGGCTTGATAACTGCCAATCAGAACTTGTCAAAAAGTATCGTAATGATATTTTTAAGCATTATAACAATAAGGGCAAAAGCAAATGACTAAAGTTGCAGTTTGGTGTCGTCATCAGAATGACAATGTTATCGGTGTCGGACCCAATATTCCATGGCGGATTTCATCCGATTTTAAGCGTTTTCGCCGGATTACGGAGGGGCAGTGCCTCGTGGCCGGGCAGACGACATATGAGAGCTTTCCGAATCGGACGCTTCCAAACCGAAAAATCGCGGTTTTGACTTTTGATGCGGATTATGAAGTTTCTGATCCCGAGAATCATTTTGTGGTGTCGGATGTTAAGCTTTTGAAGGATTTTGAAGAAGATTTGTATATTTCCGGCGGAGCCAGTATTTATAAGTTATTTATGACCGGCGGAGCCAAGTTGATGCCCGATATTATTGTTGACAGTATGTATACGGGGGAGCTTAATCCTAATCTGACAGGACAAAAAGTGGATATAACCCCTTGTATTGACATTATGAATAAGCAATATCGCCAAGTTTCAAAAGACTATGAGCAAGATGGCGTGATTACCACGGTTCATGTTAAAAAAGGCGATTTTGTCGAGCAGTCTGTTCTTAAAAGAATTATTCAAGCCATTGAAGCAGGAGAAGAATAAATGAAGCAATATCTTGATTTGTTGCGTGATATTATGGAAAACGGCGTTGATAAAATGGATCGTACCGGAACGGGAACCCGTTCGGTTTTCGGGCGGCAGATGCGTTTTGATTTGAACAAGGGTTTTCCTTTGGTAACAACTAAAAAAGTTCATCTGAAAAGTATTATTCATGAGCTTTTGTGGTTTATCAAAGGCGATACAAATGTAAAATATCTGCAGGAAAACGGTGTTCGTATCTGGAATGAATGGGCTGATGAAAACGGAGATTTAGGTCCCGTTTACGGTTCGCAATGGCGTAACTGGAACGGAGAGGGAATTGACCAACTCGCTGAGGTTGTCAACAAACTGAAAAATAATCCCAATGACCGGCGTATTATCGTTTCGGCTTGGAATGTCTCCAAAATTCCGGAAATGAAGCTTCCTCCTTGCCACATGATGTTTCAGTTTTATGTTGCGAACAACAAGTTGTCATGTATGCTTTACCAACGCAGCTGCGATATGTTTTTGGGCGTTCCGTTTAATATTGCTTCTTATGCTTTGTTGACGATGATGTTGGCTCAAGTTTGCGGATTGGAATTGGGAGAGTTTGTTCATACCTTGGGAGATACGCATATTTATCACAATCATTTTGAGCAGGTTAAGGAACAACTCAGCCGTGAGCCTTTGCCTTTGCCAAGAATGAAAATTAATCCGAATGTTAAAGACATTAATGATTTCAAGTATGAAGATTTTGAACTGGTTGATTATCAGTGTCATGGAAAACTTGAAGGAAAAGTTGCCGTTTAATCTGAAAAGCCCTCTGATCGAGGGCTTTTTTGCGGCGGTTGAATAAAAAACACCCCGTCTTTTTTTCAAAAAAGGACGGGGTGTCGGTTCATGGTTAGATTAGGTTAAGGGAACAAAAGATTATTTACGGAGGTAGTGATATACCCCGTTGATTTTTTTCTCCTGATATTGGAGGCCGTTGATCTCCGGAGAGCGGGCCAGAGTGATGGAGAGATTGCTTTTGTCGATAGTCGCGGTCTTGCCTCCAGAGACTTGACGGATGGTAACAGTTGCCTGATTGATGTCTGTGGCCCATACGAGATAGGGGATGCCGGCTTTGAACGGAGCGTCTTTCTTCTTGGAGAGAGAGGCGGGGTCGTTGCCGAGGACGGGAGCAAGCAGGGTAACGGTATACATACGCTGGAAAGCTACTTTTGTCTTGTTAGCTACGGTGTCAGCGGAGAGTTTTTCAACTGCGATTTTATTCTTCTTACACATGATTAAAATGTTTTGATGCCTTGCGGCGATTTTACAATTATACTGTTTAGTTCACAAAATTCTTAAATGGAATGAACATATATAAACACATTTTTAGACCAAAATCAAGTATAAAATGACAAAATTTTTGTATAAATTGTGATTTTATCGTTTGTTGTTTGATTTTTCGCATTTTTTTAGCGGAGCTTGGGATGAAAATCAATTATCCTAAAATCGAAAGAGTAATTCCGACGAACAAAGGAATCGATAAATTATCGTCAATTTCGATTTTGTCTTCGTACATTTCCGTTAGGGTGGCAATCAGAGCAGCGATAATGCCGGCATAAGTTACCGGAAGTATCGGGTTATATAAAACCATGATGAGCAAAGCACTGAGGAAAAACGCTACAGTTCCTTCCAATGATTTTGACGCTCTCAATCTGCGGGTTCCGTAAGCTTTTCCGAACAAGGCGGCACAGGTGTCTGAAATCAGCATGATGGTAAGGGAAACCACGGCAATGGCTTTGGTGAACAAAAAGGTACAGGCAATTGCGGCAAGGAAGACATATAGTGAACCGCTGACCTGGAATTTGTTTCGTTTTAATTCCTTATTGCGAAGAGTTTTGAAAAACAAGACTCCGAAGGTTTTTCGAGCCCAAGGCCATTTTTTGTAGTTTCCGTATTCAAGCAAAGCATCGCCGACAAACAGTGTTGAAAAGATGATGATAGATAATCCCGGATGCAAAAAATAAATCAGGGCGGGAATCCATAAAGAACTCAGATGAATGGATTTCCGGTACAGTTCTTTTTTGAAAGATTTGTTAATATCAATATGCAGATTATGGGCTATTCCGTTTAAGTTCGGGTGGCGAATTTTCATTCTCCATTTGGGTCTTCTCAGCTTAAAGCTTAAGTCGGACTTTTTTATCTTAAACGGTTTCAGCATCGTTTTTTCCTATGCAATATCAGAATGTTTAGATAAATATCATTAATCTGAAATAAAGTAAACAATAACTTATTATGGTTGTTGGTGCTTATAAAACGGGAATCGGTTTAACAAGGTATTGATCAGCATAATTACCATAAAAGAGGCGATCATGCTGAACAATGTGTGGGAAAGAAAGTGCTGACCTCTCATCATTTGGTAGATTCCGGCTGTCCAGCCTAAGGTTATTCCCAGAAGCAATCCGGCAATCTTATATCTGGTTTTATGAAAACAGTAAAATAAAGCCATAAATGCAAAGCCGGCAGTGGCGTGTCCGGCGGGAAAGCAGCGTCCCGGCTTGGGTTGGATGAAGTTTTCGGGATAGTCGGCGATAATGCGGACAAAAGGGTAATTTCCGTTATAAATATCTAATTGGTACGGGCAATAGACATTGGTTATGTATTTGGCTCCGGCAACAATCAACGGAACAAAAATGATGCTGAGCAAAAACATTAATGTCTGTTTTTGATATTTTCTCAGTTTTTCATATCTAAAAGAGCATGTTAAGTATAGCAGACTGAATATACCGGAAGCAATGAGGATATTTTTTAATCCTTTGTAAAAAACAAGGCTGAGTTGTTTGTGTTTTTCAGGATTTATCATCCATTGACGATTAGCGGCATCATAGAAATAATTTTGCAGTAAAATGTCTATGTCGGTATAATATTCCAAAAGCAATACGGCGGTTAGAAGGAGGGTTCCTCCGGTCAGATAAAATTTCAGTCTCATTCTGCGGCAATCGCTTTCAGCTGGTTCTCCCAGTCAGAGGCTTGTTGATAGTAGGCAACAGCTTCTTTCAGATTTTGCTCTACAAATGTTTTATCTGCGTTTTCCGGAAAAACGGAATATTCTTTAACCGGTTTGAGAATGATGTTAATTCCGTCTTTAACGTAACCGATTTTTTGATAATTGCTGACAAAAAGTCTTGATTCATAGTTTGGAAGCAAGATGTCTTGTCCGAAAAAGTGGCTCTCGTAGTTAAAGTTGAGAATTCCGAGCAGGGTAGGCAATGCGTCAATCTGGCTGACCGGTGTGTTAATTCTTTGAGCTTTCACGAATTTCGGGGCATAAATAATGAAAGGAATGTGGTGTCCTTCAAGGTTTATTTCTTCTTTTCCGGAAGCTCCTGCCGTATGATCGGCAATAAAGACAAAAATCGTGTTATCAAACCAAGGTTTCTGCTTGGCATCTTCCATGAATTTTCCAATCGCGTAGTCGGCATATTTGACACCGGCAATTCGTCCGCCTTTTTCCGAAGGCATATCAATACGCCCTTCAGGAAAGGTGTATGGACGGTGGTTGGAGATTGTGAGTGTAACCGTTAAAAACGGTTTGTCTTCGGCAAAAGATTTGTCCGCTTCTTTGATGATTTTTTTAAAAGTATCTTCGTCGGCGGCTCCCCAGGCATTGACAAAAGTGATTTCGCTTTTGTCCCAGTCGGTACGGTCAATAACTTTGAACCCATTGTTTTCCATGAAGTAGTTCATATTGTCAAAATAACCATATCCGCCGTAAATCCATTTATTGTCGTAACCTTTTTCGTGAAAAATAGAACCGAGGCCATGCAGATTTTCGTTGTTTCTTCTGCGGACGATAGACATTCCGGGCAGGGGCGGCATGGACAAGGTTAGAGCCTCAATACCTCTTACAGAACGGGTTCCGATGGCATAAGTGTTGCTGAAATATAAGCCTTCTTGTGCGAGTTTACTTAAATTCGGCGTAATGGACGGAGCTTGAGGATGGTTTTCATCCATATATTTGGCACTCATGCTCTCCATCAAAACAATAATGACGTTAGCCCGGCTTTCCGGTCGGAAGGAGCTTATCTGGCGGGCAATGTTTTTCTTAGGAGAAAGAAAGGTAATATTGTTTCCTTGGTATTTCTTCTGCAAGAGAGTCAGATTTTCTGCGGTATCCTGAGTGAGGTAGAAATCATCATAAATGATTTCATTTTTCAAAAAGGCACTGAACAAACTGTAAAAGCCTTCTTTGCCCAGTTCATTGTTGTAACGGTTTGGGCTGATTTCCAGATTTGAAATGTCAATATTGGCATAAGATAAAAAGCAAATGCAGATATAAGTAGCTGTATAGAAAAAGCGTTTGATGAAACGTGGGGCATTTTCGGCCATGAACAAATATTTATGTGAAAAATATATAACAACACCACTTAAAGCGACAATGGCCGAGATTACAGAAATAACCGGATAAGATTGTCGGATGTTGGCGATAACTTCGTTTGTATAGATAAGATAGTCAACGGCAATGAAGTTGAATGCGGATTGAAATTCTTCCCAGAAAACAACGGAGGCTGCCGCATTGAACAAGGAAATGAAAACAAAAACGGAGTACATGGTTGTCGTTATGATTTTATCGGCTTTGGAATTGACTTTATTTTGAGGCAGAAAAAGCAGATAAAGCATATAAGGCATTATGGCGAAAAGAAAAGCCACGGTCGTTGTCAGCATACGGACGCCCAAAGTCTTTAAAACAGAGAGGAACGAAAAGTCCAGAACCTGATAGTTGTTTATGAATTCAAAACAAATAAATACGGTTTCAACGGCGACTGTAAATATAAAGAACGGGAGCAGGCGTTTGGCGATGAACGAGTTCATATTTTCCTCTCTATTATTGATTGAACTTTTTGAAAAATATATTATCAAAAATTAATAAAGCAATCTTTTTTTGTATAAAGCCTAAGGGGTGTTGAAAAAAAATAACCTCCCGATTTCAGGAGGTTATTTTTTTATATTGCTTTTCTGATTTCGTCTAAGGCTTCTGCAAGTTTACCCGCATCCGGTCCGCCGGCTTGAGCCATGTCGGGACGGCCTCCGCCGCCTTGTCCGCCGACGGTGTTTGAGGCGATTTTAACCAAATCCACTGCCGAATATTTGGATGTCAGGTCTTTGGTTACGCCGACAACAATAGAGGCTTTGCCGTCTTTGTCCGTGGCCAAAACGACAATTCCCGAACCAAGATATTGATTAATCTCGTCAATGAATGCTTTTAGTTCTTTAGGGTGGACGTTCGGAATTACACGGCCGACAAATTTAATACCGTTGATTGTTTCAAACTTGTCCTGATTATCGGCTGATTTGGCATTGGCGAAAGTTTTTTTCAGTTCAAACATATCAGCTTCCAGTTTTTTCTTTTCTTCAAGCAGCTGGTTAATTCTTTTTTCTAAATTGTTGAAATCAGATTTAAGCAACTGGCTGACCTGATGAAGCTTTTCTTCGATATCTTGAACGTATTTTTCAGCTCCGTGTCCGGTAACGCATTCAATACGTCTGACACCGGCAGCTACGGCACTTTCTGAAACAATGTTAAAGTAACCGATGTCTCCGGTCGATTTAACGTGTGTACCGCCGCAGAGCTCGCGAGAGAATACTTCTCCGTCTTTTTCCATGCTGACGACACGAACTTCTTCGCCGTATTTTTCCCCAAAGAGGGCCATAGCTCCGGTTTTTATGGCTTCATCCTGAGACATTAAAGTTGTTACTACTTTGTAGTTTTTACGGATAGCATTGTTCACAATGTCTTCAGCTTTGCGAAGTTCTTCAGCGGTAATCTGCTTTGGATGGGAAATGTCAAAACGCATTCTGTCGGCATTAACGGAGGAACCCTTTTGGGTTACGTGAGCCCCGAGAATATCGCGTAAAGCACGGTGAACAAGGTGTGTAACCGAGTGATTGGCACAAATGTCGCCACGGTTCTTTTCGTTGACTTCAAAAGTGAGAGATTCTCCGGTTTTGACTTCGCCTTTAACAATGCGACAGCAATGAACGGAAACTCCGTCCAGTTTCTTTTTGACGTCAAAGACTTCTATTTCGGTATTGGCATTGTAAATGCGTCCGATATCGCCGCATTGTCCGCCCATTTCGGCATAGAAAGGAGATTGGTTGGCAACCAAATAAAATTCTCCAGAGTTGACGACAGGAACTTCTTTGCCGTCGACAATCAAAGCTTGTACCAAACAGTCGGATTTTAAGGTATTGTATCCGAGAAATTCGGTTGTTCCCATTTTTTCCTGAATTTCAAACCAGATTTTTTCAGTTCCGGCATCACCGGAGCCAGCCCAATTCTTACGGGCTTCGGCTTTTTGTTTGGCCATGGCTTCGTCAAAACCTTTGGTGTCGACGCCGATGTTTTTGTTTCTTAAAGCATCCTGTGTCAAATCAAGAGGGAAACCGTAAGTGTCATATAATTTGAATGCGGTTTCGCCGTCAAGAGTGTCTCCGTCTTTGAATCCGGAAGTGGCATCGTCAAGAATACGCAGACCTTTCTCCAAGGTTTTGATAAAACGGGTTTCTTCTGATTTGATTGTTTCGGTAATCAGGGCTTCGGCACGATAAAGTTCAGGATAAGCTTCACCCATTTCTCTTTGCAGGGACGGGAGAAGTTTATACATCATCGGTTCTTTAACGCCTAATAGCTGGGCATGACGCATTGCCCGACGCATAATGCGACGCAGAACGTAGCCGCGGCCTTCATTGGACGGCAAGACGCCGTCGGCAATTAAGAAACAGGTTGAACGCAAGTGGTCGGCGATAACGTTATGAGAGGCTTTCAGCGGACCGTTTGGGTCAGAATTGGCCAAATCGGCAATGTCTTTAATCAGGTTGCGGAAAAGGTCAATATCATAGTTGGAGTGAACGCCTTGTAAAATCGCAGAAATACGTTCCAAGCCCATGCCGGTATCAATGGACGGGTGTTTCAACGGAATACGGGTGCCGTCAGGAAGATCTTCAAATTGGTCAAAAACAAGATTCCAGATTTCAATCCAGCGGTCTCCGTCTTCTTCCGGTGTTCCCGGCAGTCCGCCCCAGACCTCGGGTCCGTGGTCGTAGAAGATTTCGGAGCAGGGGCCGCAAGGGCCGGTATCACCCATTTGCCAGAAGTTGTCTTTAGTGGCAATCGGAATAATGCGGTCATCCGGCAGACCGGAAACTTTTTTCCAGATTTCACGGGCCTGATCGTCGGTATGATAATGGGTTACGGCCAAGCGGTCTTTCGGCAAGGCAAATTCTTTGGTTACCAACTCCCAAGCCCAAGCAATGGCTTCTTCCTTAAAATAATCACCGAAAGAAAAGTTGCCGAGCATTTCAAAGAACGTGTGGTGGCGGACGGTATAGCCGACATTGTCCAAGTCATTGTGTTTGCCGCCGGCACGAACGGATTTTTGGGAAGTGGTCGCTCGTTTGTAATCGCGGGTTTCGTTGCCTGTAAAAATATTTTTAAACTGTACCATGCCCGAGTTGGTAAACATCAGGGTCGGATCATTGTCAGGGACAAGAGAAGAGGACGGGATAACTTTATGTCCGTTCTTTTCAAAGAAATTCAGATAAGTACTTCTTATGTCTTTTAATGTCGTTGTCATTTTTACTTCCCAAAATTTTAATTTTAATAACCTTGCATTTTTAGAATATTTTGGGAGCAGAGTCTAGTAAAATTTTGCTAAAAGACAACAATTAATCCCTGAGATACAATGAAGGAAAAATTAAGCAGGGAGGCAAAGCACAGCCATATAAAATACGGAAGCATCAGGTAATATGCCGTTGGGTTTATTTTTCTGAACAAGAACATGGTTTTCCAGACGATAAAGTCTAACAGAAAGATGATGCCCAATGCCAGTCCTATAAAACCGTTATAGAAAAATAAAAAGCACCAGATAATCTGGAGAACAAGTTGGCTTAAAAAGAGTGTTTTTGCGGTTTTGTATTCTTTATGTCTTGGTGATTTTAGAATTAAGTAAAACGCAATAATCATCAGAACATACAGAATGTTCCAAACTATCGGAAAAACAGAATCGGGAGGGGTTAATGATGTTTTCTCAATTCCCTGATACCAGCCGTTAATTCCGAATTTTGTGAAATAACTGCAAAAAAATGCCGTTGAAACAACGACCAGAATACTGTAGAGCATTTTTTTCACATTGGTCATTTTTCTCTCCATCGTTTTTGTTTTTCTATAAAAAAATATGATTCCATCGTAATTTTTCAAGGTAATGAATTTATTTTGACAAAATAATGCATTCTTAGACTAAAAATAAGTTGATTTTTTGTCAAAAATATGTATTTTATTAGGTAACTTTAATTCCTGAAGGAGAAACGGACATGGCAAGGCATTTTGAGGATCGTAAACCTATCGGCACTACTCTTACGATTAACGGTTCCTGCGGAGAAACCGGCGTCGGCGGATCAAGTTATACGGTTACCAATGTGGATACGGATCAGGACATTGTGCGTCTGCTTGTGGATTTTGGTTTTAAGCCGGCGGAATGCGACCGGACATATGAGGCTGTGTTTACGGATTTGCTTAAATATTTTGATACGGACAGAAAAAAATCTCAGGAACCGATAGACGGAATATTTATTACACATACTCATTTTGACCATTTGCAGGCTTTGCTTGATGTGATTGCGGCTCAATATGAAGACGGTTCGAGAATCAAGAGCCCGACGATTTATGCCAGCCCGTACGGAGCCTTGTTTATGGAAGGTAAAATGTCTCAATCCGGTATTCCGGCCGAATATCGTCCTAAAGTGGTTGCCGTGGAGCCGGGGGACAGGATTGTTTTCGGCGACGGGAATGACGGAGTTGTTGTCAAGGCTAAAGATATTCAAAACGGGCGTTTCCCGGTTGAGGGCGGTCATGTTTTTGTAACACCGATTGCCTTTTCCCACACGGCTCACAACTCCTTGGGGTACCATGTCTTGTCCAAGGTTATGGGCAATAACGAAGCCGGCATTATTTTTACCGGAGACGGAACTATGCGTGAGGCCATGGTCGGACACAGCTTTGATAAAGAAGCTTATCAGGCATTGCTTAAAAGTGAATTTGTTACACATTTGATTTCCGACTCAACGTCCAATGCGTCAAATACGGCGGTTATTACCAATGAAGAAAAAGTTGCCTCTTACCGGACGGTAATGGATGAAAATGAAGACAGCAGAATTGTTACCTCGGTTATTTCGGGAAGTTTGGAAAATGCCGCTCCGATATTTGAGGCAGCCATGCAAAGCGGAAGAAAGGTCTTTATTGATGCTCCGGGATTGAGTTTCAGTGCCAGAATTGCCGAACTGAGAGGAGATTTGAAAAAATATAAGGATGTTATTGCCGGCGGAACCCGTGAAGAGTTTGAAAAATCAGTTCCGTTCAATAAGAGGGTGGTTATTTTATCCGGTCCGTTTGCCGATGGTGCCGGTGATTATGTTAAAGAAGGTGCCGGAAAGTCCGGATTGGTGGTTTATGCCGAAAGCGATGACGATAAAAGTCATGATGTTGTTATTGTTTCGCAAAAATGTGTCGGCGGTGTTTGGGTGGAGAATGAAGACGGAGAGAGGGTTCACTCTCCGGGAATTAATCAGAACGGAATGAAACGGGTTTATAACAAAATAGCCCGTGACGGAGCCAAGATTTATGAGAATCCGTCGGATATCAGAATGGTTTCAAATTCCGTCATCCTTCCTTTTCAGCCAAGCGGGCACATGAATAAAGAAGAATATACGGAATTCTTATCTCAACATCAAGACAGGGATATTGTGGTTATTTCTGCTCACGGTGATACGGGACAACGTCAGAAAGGACAGGCCGTCGCCGAGGAAATGGGCTTTAAAACGGTGTTTGTCGAGAATGGTGATGTTTTACGCTTGGAGCAGGGTGAAACCGAAAAAACCGATAAAATCAATTACGGGCTTATCGGAACCAGACAGGAGAAAATTGCCGGACAACCTTTCGGTCGGACACTTGTGTTAGACAGGGTTGAAGCTGTTCAATACCCAGACGAGTATGGACAGACAGTGGAAATTTACAATATGCTTTCTCCGTTTGCATCAAAAGAAATTCGAATTCAAAAGGGACGTGCAACCAAAGAAGAAGCCGAACGTTTCGGAAAAGAGGCTGATAAGGCTCAGGCTCGAAAGACATTCTCAAAGTTTGGTAAAGGTAGAAATGATTTTTCCCTTTAATGAGGATATGATACGGAATGAAAAAGAACAGAAAAAAGCTGCAGGGAAGAGAAGTCGGAACCAGAGTCTATATTTTAGGCGGCTGTAATAAAGACGGTATCGGTGCCAACTGCAAAGTTATCGAAGTGTTGAATTCCGACGGAAGCTGCTGCCGGATTATGGTTGATTCCGGGGTAAAACTTTCCAATGCGGGGAAATATGACACGACGCAGGCAGATATCAGCAGTTTTTTGGACAAGGACGGCGTTAAAGCGTCTAAACCCTTGGATGCTGTTTTCTTGACTCATGCTCATGCCGACCATATTGATGGTTTGCTTAACTTTTTTAAAATGGGATATCGTCTTCCGACAATTTATACCGGCGGGTATACTAAGGCTCTTTTAGAAAAGTTTATGTATGAAACGGGATTGGGGCGTTCTGCTTTTCCGGAAGTGAAGATTATGAAAACCGGAGACGAGGGGATGCTTGAATTAAACCACAGCATGAAAGTCAAAGCCCTGAATGTTTCTCATACGGCCAGTGATTCTCTGGGGTTTTATATTGCTTCATATGTTGACGGCAGATTTGATCAGGGGTTGTTGGATTTGGGGGATTTTCATACCCGTAAAGTTCTTATCGGAGAAGGTTTTAATCAGGAAGAATTTTATCGTTTTGTTAATGAAAACAAAGTAACGGTGTTTTTCACCGATTCAACTTCTTTAATGTCTAAAAAAGAACGAGGGAAAGAACCGGAAGAGTTGATTAAAAATATTGAAGAAGTTATCAAAAGTCAGTCTGAAAACCAATTGATTTTTCCGGTTATTTCCCGAAGCAACGAACTCTTGTGCATGTATGTTCTGGCGGCCGGAAATGCCGGACGAGAGGTTTTTATTCGAGGGGATGTACAGGGAAAAGCTTTTGACGCAACCCAGCGTTCGGTTTTCTTCTGTAAAGGAAAAAATGCCGAGGAACAAAGAAGCTTGTGGAACAATATTCGCCGTAAAGTTTACGGAGGAAATTTTGCCAATTTTGTTGCTCAGCCATTAGGAAAGCAGGCAATATTTGTCAGCGGGGCTTTCGGGGATAAAAAGCTTCGCAGTGACGGCAGAAATATGAATTCCCAATACATTAATATTACAGATGGTGTGGATCAGCATATTTCTTTGGGGAAAAATGTTACTTTTATTCACGGACAGAGAGAAATTCGGGAAGTTGATCCGGAGGGGCATGTGGCTGCCGGAAAAGAAAAGGCCAATGCTGCCGGATGTGTGATTATTGAAAACGAAGCGGAAGGGAACAAGTATATCTCGGCATATATGCAGGAAAGCGGGCACTGTTATCCGGGAGAACTGGAACAGGTTTTGCAGACGATATATGAAGCCAATCCGAACGTGATGGTTGTGCCGGAGCACGGAAGCCGCGTTCAACGCCGTTTTGCCATGAATGTAATTAAACGGGTAACCAGAAATATCACGACGTGTGATAACGGAGCGTATTTGTTTGCGGAATCGGGAATCAGTCCGTTATTGGATTTTGACAAATCAAAACTGAAATTTGTCGGAGCTTTCAGCGAGGTGGCTCAGGACGGACGAACGGTAACTTATTTTGACGTTATCTCTCCATCCGGAAATTTTGTCAGGCGAATCGGTGAATATACGGAACCGTCTCGCAGCGGTAACGGCTCAAGGAGCGAATTGAAGCCGAAGTATAAAAAGATTTTGGAGACGGCCGATGAATTTCAATCTGTGGAAAAAATTCGGAATAAAGCGTCTGATCCGAAAAAAAAGAAGAAATCTGAAAAGAAATATGATATTAAAGCAAGAGATCGAAAAATTGCCGATGCCAGAAGAAATTCCGGCCGTTGATTTATAATTTTTTCGGAGGCAGAAAGGAGAACCGAATTTTGAATTTGCCGGACAATCTTATAAAAGGGGTTATTGCCGATATTTATAAAGAAGTCATTATAGACGTGAAACTTCCGGATGATACGGTGGTGCCGGCTTTTTGTCCGGAAATTGATTATATAAATAACTTGTATACCAAAGGAGGGGAGGTCTGGGTAAGTCAGGTTTCTCATCCGCAGCGGCGTTTGAAATATGAAATCCAACTCATAAACAAAGGCGACGGTCCGATATTGGTTAATCCGTGTTATATTGAAGGTTTGTTTGTGGAGGCTTTTCATGCAGGTGTGTTGAGTGATTTTTCCGAGTATACGGATTTGCGGAAGATTGAATACGGCGAAAGCGTAGTTCGGGCTAACTTTGAATTTTCCAAAGGCAGAAATAAAAAGTGTTATGTTTATCTGGTCGGCATCAGCAACAAAATCGGTCCTAACGTGGTGTTTCCTTCTTATATCAGTTTTTATGAAATGGAGATGTTTGAAGAGCTTCGCCAATTACGGAAAAAAGGGCATGAAACGGCGGTGGTGTTGATTGTACCGAGAATGGACTGTCTGGGTGTTAAATTTGTGTGGAGTTTGGATCAGATTGCCGCGGCAAAAATTTTTGATGAAGCAAAAAACGGGTTAAATTTCTTTTGTTATGGTTGCAATATTGATGAAAGAAGTGTAACAATATCAAAAAAGATAAAGATATTGTATTAAATACGGGAGTTTTGCGGTGGCAATAAAAAGACGTGACGGCATCATGCTTCATGATGCTTCTGAGTTTGAAAAAATGAGAGTGGCCGGGCAAGTTGCGGCTGATACGCTGGATTATATTACCCCTTATGTCAAGGTTGGTGTTTCAACCGGAGAGTTGGATGATTTGATGCGGGAGTACATGATTTCAAGAGGAGCCGTGCCGGCTTGTTTGGGGTATAAAGGGTATCCGAAATCGACTTGTATTTCCATTAACCATGTTATTTGCCACGGTATTCCCGATCATGAACGCAAGCTTGCCGACGGAGATATTTTGAATATTGACGTTACGGCTATTGTTGACGGTTGGTATGGTGATACGAGCCGGATGTATTATGCCGGAAAACCAAAGTTGAAGGCAACCCGTTTGTGTGATGTTACCTATGAATGTATGATGCGGGCGATTGATGTGGTTAAGCCGGGAGCAAGGCTCGGGGATATTGGGGCCGTCATTGAAGAATATGCCCATAAGTTTGGTTATTCGGTGGTTGATATGTTCTGCGGACATGGCTTGGGACGGGTGTTCCATGATTTGCCGAATGTGATGCATGTGGGCAGAAAAGGAACAGGTACGGTTCTGGAAGAAGGAATGTTTTTTACGATTGAGCCGATGATTAATGTCGGTCGTCCGGACGGCATTATTTTGAAAGACGGTTGGACTTCGGTTACCAGAGACAAGTCTTTGTCTGCTCAGTTTGAACATTCCATGGGGGTTACCAAAGACGGCTGTGAAGTGTTTACTTTCTCGGCAAAGGGTTTGGATCGTCCTCCTTATAAAACCGAGTAAGATATGACAGGGACTACACATTCGGAAAAACCGCATTATGTCGGACACAGGCAAAGGTTAAGAGAAAGATTTCTTGCCGGCGGCGGAAAAGATATGCCTGATTATGAGTTATTGGAACTTTTACTGACGATTGCCATTCCTCGTCGGGATGTTAAACCTTTGGCAAAAGAATTGATTAAAAACTTCAAGAGTTTTGCCGGTGTGCTTAATGCTTCTCCCGAGGCCTTGTCTGCGATTGAAGGTGTGAAAGAGACAACGATTGCTGTTTTGAAAATTGTTAAGGAAGCGGCGTTGCGGATGTCGTGGCAAAATTTGAAAAACTCTGATGAACCTGTTATCGGCAATTGGGATGCGATGGTGGATTATTGCCGCTCGAGTATGGCTTATAATACGGTTGAAGAATTCAAAATTTTGTTTGTGGATAAGAAATATCATCTTATCGGAGAGGAAGTTCAACAGAGAGGAACGGTAGATTGCGTGTCTATCCATCCGAGAGAAGTTATTCGTTCGGCTTTGGAGAAAGGAGCTAAGGGGATTATTCTGGTTCATAATCATCCGTCCGGGGATGTTACTCCTTCACAAGCGGATATTTCAATTACCAAAAAGATAAAAGAGGCCGGAGAGATGGTAGAAATAAAACTTTTAGACCATTTTATCATCAGCAAGTACGGGGAATTCAGTTTTTTGGAAAAAGGAATTCTTTAAGTTTATTAACCGGTTATCTTATTGGGTATGAGAAGTGGATTTTTTTTATAAAAAATGCTTGCAAAATAAAAAAAATCCGATAATTTAGAGAGCGAAGACGGAATCGGGGCATAGCTCAGTCTGGTAGAGCGCTTGCTTTGGGAGCAAGATGTCGTAGGTTCGAATCCTGCTGCCCCGACCAACATTTTCCAGCGTTGGTTTCCGGTTTGAAAAAAAGGAACAGCTAACCGACAGTAGGAACAGGGAACGAAAGTTAAACCTGTTTTTTTGTATTAAAATATCAGATGCGCCCTTAGCTCAGCTGGATAGAGCAACAGCCTTCTAAGCTGTGGGTCAGACGTTCGAATCGTCTAGGGCGCGCCATTTACACCAAACCCCTCTGTAAAAGAGGGGTTTGGTGTAAATGAGGAAGCCCTTTCGATTTGAACGTAGTTCGGAGCGGATAGTCGGCGAAAACGAATGAAAAGAAGTTTGAGCCTTACGACGCGAGGAGGACCCGCTTGCGGGAGTACCCAATCGTCTAGGGTGTCCTTATTAAGAGAATTGTAAAGTAAAATATACCCCTCTGTAAAAGAGGGGGTTGGTGTAAATGAGGAAACTCTTTCGATTTGAACGTAGTTCGGAGCGGATAGTCGGCGGTGCCGAGCCGGCACACCCGGCGGGTGAGGCAAAAGTTAGCTGTTTTGACAATGTGTCATAACACCCTGTTAGTATCAATGTGCGTGCTGAAAGTTAGTGCCATAGAATTTTAATTGCAAATTAATCTTTATGTCTTATCATCCTTTTTGCAGTTCAGAGGTGGACTGCGGAGTGTGGAAGCTCCATTATAACAAACAAACTACTCCTCCTAAGGGAGGATATAAGGCTTTTTTCACAGTTTCTCCTTTGGCATCTAAATTCGTTTCGTTCATTGTCATTTCTCTCACTCATTAAGATGTTCCAAAGAACTTGCAGATAAAAAAGCAATAACATTGCTTTTTTACTTAGCGTTCCCCCACCTTAAAAACTAAGGTGGGTTTTGTTTTAACGAAACAAAATAAGGAGTTTGAAAAAATGAACAAATGTACAAATCTTGATAAAATTATCGGCCGCCAGTTAGGAGCGGCTCTGTGGGCAGAACGCCAGAAAAAAGGCACCCGCCTGAACACAATACGAGTACAGACGGGGCTTGCACCGGAACTGGTTGACCGCATAGAACTGGGGAAAGCCATCATCCCTGTCAGTATAAAAAAATTGTTGGCCTTTTATAAAAAGAAAATCAAAATTGAATTAATTGATTAACCGTCTTACACAAAAAGCCCGCTTATTTAAGCGGGCTTTTGCAAAAGGCGGATTTATTTGAAATAGCTTATTCCCATTGCCGTTTTGACTTCATGAAGTGTTTGTGCTGCTACTTGTTTGGCTTTGTTGCTGCCTTCTTCAAGCATGTGCATAATTTCTCCAATGTCTTGGGCAAGAAGTTCGCGTTTTTCTCTGATGTCTTTTAACTCATTTTGCAAGATTTCATTCAAAAACTTCTTTACGGTTCCGTCGCCCAAACCGCCTTTTTGGTAGTGAGCTTTCATTTCTTCCAAATTATTATAAGTCGGCAGGAAGGCTGCGAAGTGTTCGTCTCTGCAAAAAGCATCCAAGTAGATGAATACCGGGTTGTTTTCAGTGTGTCCCGGATCTTCGACCCGAAGATGGGTTGGATCTGTGAACATACTTTGCACTTTTTTCTTTATATCATTTGACGAATCAGACAGATAGATGCAGTTTCCCAGAGATTTACTCATTTTTGCAGCACCGTCCAGCCCCGGTAATCGGGAGCAAACAGAATTATCCGGCAGCAAAGCTTGAGGTTCTACCAAGATGTTTTTATATAAGGTGTTAAAAGAACGAACAATTTCTCTCGTCTGCTCTATCATTGGCAATTGGTCTTCTCCGACAGGTACAAGATTGGCTTTAAATGCCGTAATGTCGGCAGCCTGACTGATCGGGTAGGTGAAAAAGCCAACAGGAATACTTTGCTTAAATCCTCTCATCTGGATTTCGTTTTTAACGGTAGGGTTTCTTTGTAAGCGGGAAACTGTTACCAAATTCATGTAATATGCCGTCAACTCAAACAGTTCGGAAATTTGAGATTGGATAAAGATGGTTACTTTCTTTGGATCCAGACCGCAGGCAAGATAATCCAACGCCACTTCGGCGATGTTGTTTTTGACTTTATTGATGTTATCGGCGTTATCCGTTAATGCCTGAGCATCCGCAATCATTACGAACATATTTTTATATTGCCCGCTGTTTTGCATTTCAACCCGACGTTTTAATGAACCGACATAATGTCCCAAGTGTAATTTTCCGGTAGGGCGATCACCCGTTAAAACAATATCCATTTTTTACTATCCTTTCTTTTTTTGACACGATAGCAACCATCAAATGAGTTGTCAATAAATCGAATATATTTTTTGAAAGCTAGAGAAGGGTTTTGATTGCGTCGCGAGCCAGTTTATCCACCCGTTCGTTTTCGGGATGTCCGGCATGACCTTTGACCCATATCCATTTGATTTCGTGTTGTTGCACCAGTTCATCAAGCTGTTGCCATAAATCAATGTTTTTGACCTCAGATTTTTTATTGGTAGTTTTCCAGTTGTTTTTTTTCCAATTCGGGAGCCACTGGTTAATGCCGTCCATCACATAGCGGCTGTCGGTGTAAAGAGTTATGACACAAGTGGTTTTGAGGGCTTTTAAGGCTTCAATAACGGCGGTCAGCTCCATACGGTTATTAGTAGTTTCCGCTTCAGCTCCGTTGAGTTCTTTTTCTGTTTCCTTATAGCGGAGAATGGCTCCCCAACCGCCTTTTCCAGGATTACCGGAGCAGGCTCCGTCAGTAAATATTTCAATTCTGGCCATGGTTACTCACTTAAGAAAAATTCATTGAAAAACTCATTGAGAAGAAGGGCGGAATCTTCTTCCTCCCGCATACATTTTGCCACGAAAGAACGTAATTTGTTTTTAGGAACGGAAATTCTGAATTCTTTCGGAGCCGTGTTTTCCGCACCGATAACGCCGTTGAGCAAAAAGTCTTCATCACTGTATGGAGAAAGGATGATGTTAACCGTTGTAAACTTAATTATTCCCCGAGGTGGCAACCGAAGTTCCGGACGGGTGATGATGTTAAGCTGCCCGTCAATGCCGGGGATAGAGTCCATTTGGTTATAATTCAAGAAACGAACTTTGTTGTATTCACTTCCGGTGGAAACCGTGGAACAGGAAAGATAAAGTTCTCGGGCAATCACATTGCTGTCGTTTTCTCCGCGGATGGAAAAGGAGATTTTAATGTATTTTTCCGGCGGATTGTCAATGCTGTTCGGGTAAAGAATATCTTCATCTGCATTATACAGCACCTCAAGGGTTTTATCGCCCATAATGAGTTCCAGATTAGGCTGCGGGCGGCGTCCGAACATTCCGGCAATAACCGAGTAAGGAGCGGGAACATTGTTTGAGCCGGAGCGGATGTAAATGGTGCTGCCGACGGTAGTCATCAGTGGGGCAATATCGCATTTGGGAATGTACGTGGCGACAAAGCCGTCTCCGTTTTCGTCAATACTGATGATGTGGTTGCGGACTTTGTTGTGGCTCGGAATCGTGCAGCCGGAAATGGCATTTTCCAGCCAGCTTAAAAAACGGTGTACGTTTTTAACCTTGACTTTGGCTTTGGCAACATCGCCGATTTCCATATCTCGGGAACATTCCACACCCCAGACAATGACGCCGCCTTCGGAGTTTCCGAATGCGGAAATGCCTTTGGCCAGATTTTTCCGGTCGTCTCTGTGCAAGCTGTTGTTGTTGCTTTTAACAGAAACTGCCTGTTTGAAGTCTAAGAACAGCTCTTCCGTCTGCAGGTTGACGATGAATTCGTCAATAGCATCTTCTCCGAAATAAACGAGCTTTTGAAATATGTCTTCGGCACGGGACATGGAATCATCCTTTATAATTTGAAATTTACATTTTCTTTTACAAAGATTACATGATGAATATTAATTTTATTATAACGCATTTTTAGTTGATTTACCAGTTCCTCGACCAGATACTCCGGTGCGGAGGCTCCGGCACTGATACCTACTGAAGGACATCCATCCAAAACATTCCAGTCTAATTCTTTATAGTCGTCAATCAGAAAAGCCTGTTTGGCTCCGTTTTTGAGGGCGACTTCTTTCAATTGTTTGGAATTGGAGGAGTTTTTTGAACCGAGGACAATAATCGTGTCTGTTTGTTTAACCAGTTCCTTGATTGCTTTTTGGCGGTTGTTGGTCGCATAACAGATGTCGTCTTTTTCCAGACCTTTCATATCTTGAAACTTGCTTTTCAGATAATCCATAATCTCTTTGGTATCATCGCTTGAAAGGGTGGTTTGGGTAACAAAGCCGACTTTTTGTCCCGTGGTAAAGCTTAAGCTTTTGGCTTCTTCAAGTGTAGTAATGATGTGGACGCGTTTGGTGTTCTCCAATTGTCCGACAGTGCCGATGATTTCCGGATGGTTCTTTTTGCCGATAACCAAAATTTCCATGTCTTCAAAGTCAAATTTTTTGATTTGGTTGTGAACTTTGCTAACCAGTGGACAGGTGGCGTCAATCACATTCAGACCAAGAATTCGGGCTTCTTTTTCAACATTTTTTCCAACACCGTGGGCGGAGAAAATCACCGGACGAGCAGGATCAGCCTCGGAAAGTTCTTCAATAAAAATAACGCCTTTTTGTTTTAATTCTTCAATGACATGACGGTTGTGCACGATTTCGTGGCGGACATAAACCGGAGCTCCGTATTGTTGCAGAGCTTGTTCGACAATGGTAATTGCCCGTCGGACACCGGCACAGAATCCCCTTGGTTCGGCAAGATAAATATCCATGGATCAAGCCTTTATCATTTTTGTAACGCTGTCATAGTCAGGGTGTCCGTCAATGGAGCCGAGCAGGGTGTAAGTCGGGGCGGAAGAAAAAATGTTTTGGGCAATGGTACGAATATCTTCCTGCGTAACATTTTCAATTTTTTCAACCATTTCTTCAACCGGAATAATTCGATTAAACAAGAGCAGTTGCCGAGCCAGAATTTCAGCAGAGGAGGAAGAACTTTCCAAGGTCATGAGCATGCTGGCTTTAAGTTGGGTTTTGGCTCTTTTGAGCTCGGTTTCCGAAACGTTTTCGTTGCAGATTTTTTTGATTTCGTCTCCGATAACCGGCATTAGCTGTTTGAGCTCTTCGCTGGTTGTTCCGGCATAAATTCCGAACAAACCGTCTTGAATGTGAGAGTTGGTAAAGCTGTAAACCGTGTAGACCAGCCCTCTTTTTTCACGAACTTCCAAAAACAGGCGGGAAGTCATGCCACCGCCGAAAATAGTGGAGAAAATCAGCCCCGGATAATAGTTGTCGTCGGAATATTTAATGCCTTTGAAGCCCAAAACCATGTGAGCTTGTTCTATATCTCTGTTTTCGGCGTAGAAACCGCCTTCGTAATGTTGCCGTTCCGTGATGATTTTGTTTTTGGGCTGGATTTGGCTTAAGCGTTTTTCCACCATATTAACAAAGCTTTGGTGTTCAATGTTACCGACCGCACAAACAACCATGTTTTCGGCTGCGTAGTTGTTTTTCATATAAGCCTGTAAGGTTTCTTTGCCGAAAGAACGGATTTTTTCCTCGGGGCCGAGGATGGTGCGTCCGAGCGGCTGGTTCGGAAAAGCTTTTTCCTGCAAATAGTCAAAAATAATGTCGTCCGGTGTATCGATAGTTTGTTTGATTTCCTGAATGACGACTTCGCGTTCCTTAATCAGTTCTTCTTCCGGAAAAGTCGGAGCGGCAACCAAATCAGCTAGAATGTCAATCGCCAGTTCCGCATCATTTTTGAGCATTTTGGCAAAAAAAGCAGTGAACTCACGGGAGGTGTAGGCGTTGCTCTGTCCGCCGACATCTTCAAATTCTTCGGAAATTTGCAAGTAATTGCGTTTTTGCGTTCCTTTGAAAACCATGTGTTCCAAAAAGTGAGAAATACCGTTCATGTCTTCCGTT
Source organism: Alphaproteobacteria bacterium (assembly GCA_048463395.1). Classification (GTDB taxonomy): domain Bacteria; phylum Pseudomonadota; class Alphaproteobacteria; order RF32; family CAG-239; genus JAGAJR01. The sequence continues at coordinate 29,632 of DBFWPL010000032.1, forward strand.
TCAAAAGCGGAACCGGTGTTGACCCAAATGCCTAAGGAAACCGTTTCGGTTTGTGGGCGAGAGGAGGTAATAATTCTTAAGCCGTTTTTCAGCGTGCTGATTTGTGCATCCATAAAGTTATAATCCTAAATCTTGTTGTAATCTTTCAAAATATTATCTAATAATATAAACAAATAAAATTTAGAAAGGAAGAAAAATGATAGATGATGCTCCGAAATTTGCAGTTGTTCTTTCCGGTTGCGGCGTGTTTGACGGTTCGGAAATCCATGAAGCGGTCATGACGCTTTTGGCGATTGATGAAACCGGCTGCAAGTATCAATGTTTTGCTCCGAACACATGGCAAGCAAAAACGGTTGACCATTTTACCGGAAATGCGACGGCGTTGGCCGGTGATGACGAAAACCGGAACGTGTTGGCGGAATCGGCCCGCATTGCCAGAGGGGACATAAAAGACTTGTCAACCTTTGATGCCAAAGATTTTGATGCGATTATTTTTCCGGGCGGCTTTGGTGCGGCAATGAATTTGAGTGATTTTGCCGTTAAAGGTCCTGCCTGTGAAGTGAATACCGAAGTTGAACGGGCGATAAAAGACGCTTATCAGGAAAGAATTGTTATTGCCGCCATGTGTATTGCTCCAACAGTTATTGCCAGAGTGCTCGGTAAAAATAAAATTACGGTTACAATCGGCAAAGATAAGGCTATTGCTGCCGGAATTAATAAAATGGGAGCTTTCCATGAGGATAAGGAAGCGACGGAAGTTTGCGTTGATGAAGAAAACCGGATTGTTACTACACCGTGTTATATGCTTGGAAAGTCAATCAAAGATATTCGGGAAGGAACCCGCAATATGATTGATGAGATTTTGGAACTGATAAATTAAAAAAATCCCCTCTGTTTGAGGGGATTTTTTTATTACATCCACTTAAAATCATATATATATGCTTGTACGGCTGAGCCACCATTCATATTATCACAGCTCTCCTTTATCACAGATACAATTTTTCCTTTTTGAATAGTGATTGCTATGAAATCTCCTGTACCGATTGTTTTTTGTTCGGCACTGGTTGAACTCCCGTTTAAATTAATATCCATAAATTTATTGTTAAATGTAGAATTATTTGAATTGCAGTAAGTGGCATAAGGTCCGACATCGACAGTGATATATCCGCTATTGTTGGTTGTTGAAACGAAGGCTTCATTTGCACCGCAGTAAGGTCCGGATAATATAATAATCTGATTTCCCTGTGCGGCGTCATAGTGTCCGGCACCGGCGTAACCAGGAATGTCATAGTTTCCTATTTTACCTAAGGATTGTTCAAATACATTTAAGTCATTTTCTTTAGGACATTTGTTTATGAGCTCGGAAACTAAAGAGCTGCCGTCAGTCGGACCTTCTCCGCATATTTTACATGTTGTGTTTCTGCTTCCGGTACAAGCACCTATTGCATCTGCCCAAGGAGTTTCGTTTCTGGTGTATCCCTCCGGGCAGGAAGGAGAAGCACAATATTTATAATAAGAGTCAAAAGGGCAGGTAAGGGTCGGAATATCTTTGCAGTCCGAAGCTCCGTAAACATACCCCAGTTCTTTGCAAGTTGGTTGAGATGAGCAGGTTTGAGCGGAAGCTGTTGAGGCGGCAAAGGAGAAAGCGAGTATTGAAAGGCTAACTCCCCATATATTTCTACAATTATCAGTCATAATCTTTCTCCTAGATTTAGTTTGTTTTAGTTATTTCGGCATGATTTTAGAGAACATGCATTTCCAAGAACAATTATCGACATCGGTGTATCCGACAGCACATCCG